>CALGNZ010000083.1 GCA_937957915.1 uncultured Granulosicoccaceae bacterium
GGATGCGCTCCGCTTATCCTCCCTACAAAAGCAAGCTCGCTGGAAACCCGACGCGTCAGCGAGACCTATCCCGCCAGCATCCTCAACTCTGGCAACGCCCCCGTGGGACCAGATCCCCGATCCGGGAACTCCTCGCTTTGGCTCTTCCCACGATATAAAACACACGAGGCGCAAGCGCGACAGGTTGGCGCAATAGTAACTCGTACAGCCAGAGACTGGCTTCGAACAATGCCAGGGGGCACGCCAACACTCAAGAACCAACCACAAAGAAATCAAACACAAAGAGCAGACACAAAAAGAGCAAACACAAAAAGAGCCGGGAAAACCTACGCCCCCAGCACCGGCCGAACCTTCTCCGACCCAAAACCAGCCTCGGTAGCCACTAGAGTAAACTCCACTTGCTGCCCTTCCGACAAGCCCTGACACTTTGGAATAAAAATATCCCCGTCAACCTTTGGACTATTGATAAAGCCGATACCTGAAAAGGAATCAAGCCAGTTGACTGTGCCAATCAGACGGTCACCACTTTGCGGTTGCATAGTTTGATTCATGTCTATTCGCTGATACTGAACGGACGTAAATATTAGCCACGGAAATCGCAATAATGTTTGATCTGCATCACATTAGCTCGCATCCGCGGCCGGGTATATTTCTTCAAATTCGGACCTGGAGAGGCAATTCTGTTCGCATTTGCTCAAACAGTCACAGTCCACGCAAGTGATTGAACTTATTTAGCAAACACCAGCTGCTGACCTGAAACAACCTCAAAAGACTGTGGTGCTGTTGTCCCTGTGCTGCTAACCCAGTAATACACACCATCTACAAGCTCGATAGTAAACCCCGCCCCCCAGCCAGATTGCTCCCACCAGCTCTCATAGTGATTTCGTTTGCTGTTGGTTCGCCACCGGCCGGTGGATGAGCGCGCGTTTTCCTGAGCATATATAGTTGAACCATCTGCGGTGAAATACTGCCGATAGTTGTGATCTATCCAGCGGCCTATTGCAGTATTGCCAGACAACAACTGTTTAATTTCATCCGCTGTCAGCGTTTTTTCATCCGCCTGTGTCAGACTAACAGCTGCCATACAAACCAATATAGACAACACCAAAGTTCTTACTAGTTTTTTCACTATGCTTTAACCCTTCACAAGCAGGTTGCGGATACCTGATTATTTAGTTGTTATTGATAACTTACCCGTTAACGTTTTATGCACAGGGCATTTGTCTGCTATCTCCATTAACCTGCTACGCTGGGCTGCGTCAAGCTCACCGATTAACTCAATATCTCTTTCCAGCACATCCAGTTGAGTTGGCTTATCATCGCAATCAGTACAGTCTTTATGGTACTCGCGACTATGGCGCAAGGTGATTTTCACATCCTGCAATGGCCACTTTTTGCGAGCAGCATACATTCTAACGGTCATCGCGGTGCAGGTACCCACAGAAGCCAGCAAGTGTTCGTATGGATCCGGACCAGCATTACCACCACCCACAGAAACCGGCTCGTCAGCTTGCCAGTGGTGAGAGTCGGTGCGTACATCCAGCAGGAATTTATGATCGCGCTCCTCCACACTTACCTCACCCTTTTTAACCCGCGGCGACGCCTTGCTGCTTTCCGCAGTCGATTCAGCCGGTAAGAACCTACCCGCCCACGACGCTACCAAATCTGCCACGTATGCGGCATCGCGCTTGTCAGTTAACAAATGATTGGCTTTGTCCAGGCTGATAAAACTCTTGGGGTGACTGGCAGCCTTATAGATTCGCTCCGCCTCCGTGATCGGTACTGTGAGATCTACCGGTGAATGCAAAACCAGCAGCGGCTTTTTCATTTGCTGTATGACCTGTGTGGATGTCGCGCTGATATCCTCCAGAAATTGCTTTTTGATCGTGAACGGGCGTCCGGCCAAACTTACTTCAGCCTCGCCCTGCTCGTTAATCGCACCAATATCACAGTTAAACTGCTGCGCGACATGCTGAGCATCAGCCGGTGACCCAATGGTGACAACGCCCACAGTCTCCGGAATCTCCGACGCCGCATTCAGCACGGCGGTTCCACCCAGACTATGGCCAATCAATATTGACGGGGCAAGAGACCGAGACCGCAATACCTGCGCGGCCGCCACCAGATCCTGCACATTCGACGAAAAGTTAGTATTCGCGAAGTCACCATCGCTATTGCCAAGCCCGGTAAAATCAAAACGCAGTACCGCGTAGCCCAGTGACACCAGCGACCTTGCAATACGACTGGCGGCAACACTGTCTTTACCACAGGTGAAACAATGCGCAATGAGCGCGGTGGCCCGTGGCGCTGTATCAGGTAATTCCAGTGCCCCTGCCAGCAGATCACCACTATGACCAGGGAACTCTATTTTTTCACGAGATGGCATGGCTGACTTCCATTAATGAGTGGTACTGCGATCCCTGAACACTGTCAAAGTTCCCTGGCGTCTACAACACAGAGTCACACAGCAATCCGCCTGTTCGCGGCTGATCTGCTATTCTCGGGCTGCTCTTCACGGGCTGCTCAATTCAGACTACTCCTCGCGAACAACGCTTTTGTCTCTATCGATGCAACCACACTTGCAGATCAGCCAGGCGCACGAATCCAATCCCACTGAGCATTGTCAATTCCTCAGCGCTGCCATAGCCGACCAGGTCTTTGTGTGGATACAAGTTTGCAGCGTACGCTACACACAACTTAATACCTTCAGTCGTTCCAAACAGATTCGAGATCCCTGCAACACTGCCACTGGTATTGACAATCAAGCCCGCTTCCCATTGAGAATCGTGCGTCGAATCTGCCGCGTAGATAAACCGAATAGCAGAATTGCCTGACAACGCTGGCAAAAATATTCTATGGTCTGAACGTGGCTCGCCACTCCATGCGAACTCCCATAACTCCAGCTCGGAATCACTCTTTACCTCCGCTACAAACGGTAAACCCTGTTGTGGCGCCTGATCTGTTATTAGAGCGGCAGTTATCGCAGATCGGTAGTACCAGTGCGCATCAAATAATTGCACATAGGAGTCTCCACACAGACTAAGTGTGGAGAAACTATCCTTGATTCCCCAGCCGCCAGGCAAATCACTTGAGAGCTGATCGAGCCAACAATCTGCATCGACGACTGGCTGCAGTGTTATCAGGTTCGGGTAAAACGGGGGCATCGGGTATCGACACAGCCATACATCACTGCATAGCTCGGACTCCAGGCCATGCGATGCAGCAACAGCGGAACACCAGGCTGCATTATTTCTGACAGCGCTTGCTATGGCAGACTTGTATGTAGCCGTTCCGTGTTCGACCATCCCGTTTTTGATCGCCCTGTTTTTGATCGCTCTGATTTTGATCGCTCTGTTTTCAACAGTAACGCCTGTAACTGCACGCGGCTTATTTAGCAAAGCTGAAGTCGCGCTCTCTCATGCGAGCATCACGCCCGTGAAAACCGCAACAACCAGCACTGCCGGTTCAGCCCTTGCCATCAAGTGTCATTAAAGCACGATAATGATGAGGCCGACGGTCACGATAGACACCCCAGCCCTCACGGTGGCGGGCAATCTCTGCCAGATCAAATTCATGCACGAGTACGCACTCATCTGTGCGATTAGCCACTGCTACCAACTCGCCGGTGTGATCAGCAATAAACGATGAACCATAAAAGTCGATCCCGTAGTCTGCGTTCTTAGTGGCTACCTCACGGCCGATTCTGTTAGAGGCAATCACTGGCATTATGTTCGCCGCTGCATGGCCACACATGGCGTTCTGCCAGTGTTTAGAGGAATCAAACTCACCGTCATACTGCTCTGGCTCTGAACCTATAGCTGTCGGGTATAACAGCATCTCGGCACCCGCCAGCGCCATACAGCGCGCCGCTTCCGGAAACCATTGATCCCAACAGATGCCGACACCGATTTTTCCATAGCGCGTGTCCCACACTTTAAACCCGGTGTCACCAGGACTGAAGTAACTCTTCTCCTGGTAACCCGTGTCATTCGGGATATGAGTTTTTCGATAGACTCCCATGATCGAACCATCAGCATCAAGCATGGCAACTGTGTTAAAAAAAGCCGGACCACTTCGCTCGAAAAAACTGACTGGCAGCACAACGCCCAACTCCTTTGCCAGCGCCTGCATACGCTGCACTACCACACTGTTTTCAAGTGACCTCGCAAGCTCAAGATGAGCATGGTTTTGTTCGATGCAGAAATAAGGAGTTTCAAAAAGCTCCTGCAGCAGCACGACCTGTGCACCCTGCGATGCCGCTTCGCGAACTAACTGCTCGGCACGCTTGATATTGCCTTCAATGTCCCAGCTGCAGGGCATTTGCGTAGTGGCGACTTTTAGTGTTCTCATTGAGTGTAAGCTTGGTTTATCCGTTGACGCTATTTTCCACTTATTTTACGAAAGTTGCCATGCTTTGCGCTCGCACTGCAGTTCGATTTGCATGCCGAT
Organism: uncultured Granulosicoccaceae bacterium; assembly: GCA_937957915.1. Lineage (GTDB taxonomy): Bacteria > Pseudomonadota > Gammaproteobacteria > Granulosicoccales > Granulosicoccaceae. The sequence goes on from CALGNZ010000083.1 coordinate 4,450, forward strand.
CTGAGAGCCGCATTTGAAATACACGGTGAGCGTATTGTTACCAGCCACGCGGCTACTCGCCTGTCGTCTTAATTCTAAAACATGCAGCCTGGACACCGCTGACAGCGTCAATCTGTACTCAGATCCTATGAAACTCCTGCATCAAACACATTCCCCGTACGCACGAAAAACAATGATATTCGCACACGACGCAGGTATTACCGACACACCGCAAGTGGTGCAGTGCGAGATCAGCCCGACCAAAAAGAATAAAGATATCTACGCGCTCAATCCACAGGAAAAGGTCTCTGTGCTGGTCGTCGATGAAAACCAGGTGCCTTTTAGGAATTAACTTGATATCTTTTCTGTGGGTCAGACTCCCAATAAAGAAACGACAGGAACTGTAGTTATTGGAGCACGTTGTCGATTTGCTCGGTGACTCAGACCTTAATCGGCTTACTATCGTGCAGATAGCGCTGGCAGCCGCTAGTGGCTGGAGATTCGTGAGGATTGCCAGCACTGGATATTTACCCCAGACTTGAGAGCTGGCACCGGATTTTTTCACACAGAGACTCAACGCAATGCACAGCACTGTCTGGCACCACAGAAGACTGATAGCACAACAGCCTTCACCCTTTTTCACGCGGGAAACTAGCGGTGCACGGTAAAAACTGGACACACGGGTAATATCGGGTCGTGATCAAACAAACAATAGACACACTCAAGTCGTGGGCGAAACGACTCAAAGCCGAAATCTACACACTGTATGTGGCGATGCGTGATCCACGAACCCCGGCACATGCGAAACTGTTTGCTCTGTTAGTTGTGGGCTACGCACTTAGCCCGATTGATCTGATACCAGACTTTATCCCGGTACTGGGCCTGCTGGACGACTTAATTCTGCTGCCCCTGGGTATTGCACTGCTGCGAAAAATGATTCCACCAGTGGTGATGGCTGCATCGCGTCGACAGGCAGAGGCGTTCGTTCGCACCGGACTACCGGCCAGCCGCACGGCAGCCATGGTCGTAGTGACCATATGGGCATTGGTGATCACCGCTTGCCTGTGGTGGTTCGCAAATCGATTGGTTTACCCGCGCAGCTCGCCTGTAGAGGAAACCCGCACCTATCTGCCCGACGCCGAGACAGCGACACAAGGTAATGGCGCGCCACACAAAAGCAGAGATTCCGACAGAGGTCGCAGCCGCGAGCGCTAAGCGTCTGCGCCGCGAACACGCCCTATGACACTTTGACACAGGTTCTATGACAAATGCCCTTTGACCCAGGCCCCCTGACAAGAGCCCTGCCCCTGGAACCACGGATACGATCATTGGCGGCAGGCTTGCGCCAGCCAGACATCCTCGACCGCATCTTCAAGGTCGGCAAACCAGCTGTCATTCAACTCCCTGCCTTACGCTCTGACGTATTCGTCAAAAGCTGCCATAAGAACCGCCCGAGTGCTCACCAGATCTTCGCTTGCCGCCGAGTAAAATTCTATAACCTGCATTGGTCTATATTCGGTTTAGCTATACTCGGGGCAATGAAAACTCTGACAGCCGCTCTAACAATCGAGGCATACCGCTAAATATTTTGTCCATTAGCGAGTGCCCGTATTCCCGGGCAGCCGCTTCATTGTTGCGCCAGTCCGGAACAACCTCCCACACATCGAGCATTGACGTGCCTTCGTTGTAGGCCATTTCATTGAACAGTGGTAGCTGTACACCGTATCCCCTTGCTATTTCCTGCTGATGGGAGACATCCATCGCTACGGCAACAGTTGAACTATGAAGTATGTCAGCGGTTATTTTTCTGGGAACGTGGCGACACACATCAATCCCTTTCCGTTGCAGATAGTCGCTTACAAAATCCACAACGTCGTGCGGAGCATCGACGAGGCCAGCAGAATGCACGTAGACATCGGACCTCTCGCCCAGCAAATTCTTTAGCGCGTATTCGGCAGTCATGCTTCTGAAAATGTTGCCAGTGCAAACAAAAAGTACAGACGTGTTAGCTGTATCTATCATGATGTTTCACGCGAGTTCATCAACCATCCTGCTCAATTGCCTGCGCCAGTATCCGCTTAAGCTGCGCAACGTCGATATCAACCTCATTCGAGAACTTAATGTGGCGCATATCCTTACCCGAGCCACTTAACAGATTGGCATCATCAATGTGCGCGCCGCGAAAGATCTGCAGATTCACGTGTTTTTTGTGAGCCATAATCGAACACAGGGTCGAGTTGATGGAATACGTGGGAACATTCCATTTGATACTTTCCTTCATATCCGCGCTCGATCCGGTCACAATTTCTCTCAGCCTGATTACTATTTCCCTGATTGGCAAATCAAGCGTTTCAACATAGCCGTCTACGGTATTGTCTAAGTTGTCGTCTGCGTTCACGAGTAGTTCCTCAACAGCTTATCCCCGGCATTAAATTTACACGATAGTCTGTCCAGAAGGGCAATTTCCCGGAATCTGTCACCCCTTCAATACCCCGCTATTGACAAAGGCCCAGACAGTAAATACAGTTATTTCAGTAATTACTGAAATTTCGGAAATCTTTTTTTCCGATCCAGTCAGTCGTGCGACAAGCACAGGAGCAGCGGTGGAGAACTCGAAAAAACAAATCAGCGTACTTTACAACAGCGCCTGCCCGATCTGTGACGCCGGCATTCGCGGAGAGAAAGAGCGAACACCGGACGACAACGTTCGCTGGCACGACATTCACACAGAACCCGATGCGCTGGACAACACTAACCTTGATAAAGAGTTTGTGCGACAACGACTGCATGTCGTTGACGGCGACGGCAATCCTCACATTGGTATTGATGCGTTTATAGCTATCTGGAACGTTTCCCCGTCACAGAGATGGAAGGCGAAACTGTTTTCTGCACCCGTTATTCACGGGCTTGCTGCGACAGCATACAACGCATTCGCCTGGCTGCTGTACAAGGTTAATCGACTGCTCAGGCGCTGGTGAGTTGTAACCGGGTAAAGCGAGTGTAACTCTATGAACGAATCAGTTACTGGCAGCTCTGACAGCAATAAAGACAGCAGCGCCAACAAAACGCGCACCTCTCAGTCATACTTTAATCCGTTCTTGTTGCTGTTCTACGATTTTATGCTGTATCGATTCATCAGCCCCTACCTGTGGGGCTGTAGCAGCCAACTTCTCGTAGAGCGCTACAACGTACTTTGCAGAAACAAGCATCTGGAAACAGGTGTTGGAACCGGCTATCTGCTTAAGAAATGTAACGCCCCTATTGAAAAACTGGGTCTGATGGACCTGAGTCAAGCGTGTCTTGACAAGACCGCGCGCAGACTAAGTCACCTCAAACCAGACGTGTGGCGCCGCAACATACTGACACCCATCGAGGGCATCGATCAAAAATACCAGTCGCTCAGCATAAACTACGTGATGCACTGTGTGCCAGGCAACTACACCAGCAAAGGCGTTGCGTTTAAACACCTGAAGACACTACTGCTTGACGACGGAGTTCTATTCGGCGCAAGTGTCATCAAAACCGATCAATCGAACTTTATAGCAAAGAGTTTTATGGCCCTGCTAAACACACTTGGCGTTTTTAACAACACCAAAGATACTGTCGATGACCTGGAAGCCGAGCTGCGCCGCCACTTTAAATATAGCCACATAGAGCGTCGCTCCGCCTCGGTGCTGTTTATCGCTACCGACTGCGAGAACCAATATAAAATCCACCACACAGAGCCAGACAGTGATCATTTCAGTTGCTTTGCAGGGTGTGATGAGGGTCACGAACCGCACCACTCCTGAAACGCTTGGACTTTTATGTTTTTGTTATGTGTTCCGTATTGATCTACAGAATCATTACTTACGGGCTGGAACGACAGAATGCCGCCAAAGGTCTGTTCGCACAGGAATGCGCTGTCAGACCAGACCGACGAGAATGAGCGATGGCAAAGTGTCGCCAGCACCCGCAGAGCTGAATTTCCCGGCAAAGCACTTTTGTTCACCTTGACCCCATGGTTTGCCATGAAGCAGAAGTGACTCGTACGGCAAGAAACGGGCATCGCAAAAAGCCATGGATGACAAGCCGCATTAAGAAAATACTCGAACCCCCGGCACCCAAACCCATGACTCACCTCCAACTTCCCTCATTCAGAACCCCCGCGTTTCTACTGTTCCGTTATAATCTACTACCCAAAAATTTGAAACCCAAATGCCAGCAACAAAATTTTCACGACATGACTGACCCCGAGACCTGCTAAGTTCATATGGAAGTATTCTTTTTACTTGATCTGCTGGGCACAGCAGTGTTCGCCTATACCGGATCAGTAGTCGCAAAAAAGCAACGGTTTCACATACTTGGCGTTTATTACATCGCGGTATTGACGGCCGTCGGCGGCGGCACAATACGTAGCGTGTTGCTAAAAACACCTGACCTTTTCTGGATGAAATCCAGCGCGTACCTGGCGGTTATCACCATTGTAGTGCTGGGATCCTATCTGGTCAGAATCAACACAAACAGACTGTGGTTCTACATACTGGACAGCCAGTCGCTAGCCATTTTTGTAGCTCTTGGCATAAGCTCGACGCTGAGTCAGGGTCAGCCAATTCACATTGCATTTGCAATGGGTGTTCTCAGCGGCATTGGTGGCGGACTTATCAGAGATGCGCTTACCGGGCAACCGCCGCAGGCACTGTCTGATCCGGCTTACCCGGTTATGATGTTAGCCGCCGCTATCGGTGGCATTATATCATTGCACTTTGGACTGGAAGCCTGGACTCTATCGTGCGCTGCAGTATTAGTTGTGGTTTCCATCACCTCTATTGTTCACTACCAAAGATCCGGCAACCTGATTGAATACAACCACTGGCAAAAGCGCACAGCACGAATGTCGGAAAGCCAGTCAGCGGAAACCTATATCGAACAACCTTCGACTTACAGGCCGCTTGCACGGGCAGCCGCACAGCCGGAAACTATTTCCCGCACCCAAAACACTGATAGATATCGCCGGTTTTCCCAGCCTGTACCCGAAAAATCAGGCTGGATCACAATGGTCCATGCCTGCGGTGTTATCGGGCTGGCGAGCGTGGCGGGGTTCTATTATTTGAATCAAACTAAAACGCAAACGGTTACGGATACCTCGGTAAACAACACTGCAGTAACAGCATCGACTATTTCAACTCAAGATACTGCTGACGAAAAATCAGACTATCTGGCTATTCTCAGATCTATTGAAAAAGCAATAGAAGATCAGTCAATCGATAGCGCGCTGCAGCATATAGATGCTGCCAAGAGAAACCGCTTCGCGGATATCAGGCTCGAGGCGCTCATCGCACGATCAAAGGCGCTGACGACCTATCTTGATTATCTTGACAAAGCAGATTCAGCACTGACAAAAAACGACCCTGTAAAACTAAAGACCAATCTCGAAAGCGCATCCGCACTGGGGTTCTTCAATCCAAGAGTTGAATCACTACAGGCAAGCCTCGAAAACCTGCAAGCGCGATTGTCTATTCAGCAGGCAAATGAAGCACTGGCCATAAACAGCGTGAAACTACATACAGCCAAAGCAGAGCATGAGCTCAGCATCGGCAATTTACAACTGGCAAAAATAGAGGCAGACAAAGCACACGCGTTTAGAATCTATGATGCAACGCTTGAGCAGGTCAGAAAAAATATCAATGACCAACTGGCTTTTAAATCTGTTCCACTGACATCGAGTGATATCGATTTTGCAAGAGGTCAATTCAGACAACTGCAGCAGGCAATTAAACTTAAAAACCTGAATGCCCTGACATCACTAACCCAAAGCAATCAGAGCAGACACACACTGTTGCAACAGCTTTTCGAGCGCTATGTAAGTATCAACACATCAATTACAGAACTCTCCATCGAACAAGACAAGAAAACCGTGTATGCAATGCTCAGGCTCGAGGATATGAGACTGCCAGACGGAAATATTGCGGTCCCATCGAGTCGTTACAGTAAAATCAACCTGAAAATACGCAAAACCAGCAAAGGGTGGAGCAGAATAGAATGGTAGCAAGCAAAACCGCGATACACGGCGCAGACACCTGGAAATTTAGATGATCAAGTCCGGCACCTTTCTAAAATTACTCCGTTGCAGAGCAATTACGCCCGTATTGATCACAACACTGATCACGGCACTGACAGCGTGTGGAAGTGAAAACAAGCAGCCGTCACCGGCGTTGCAACTACCGTTGCCAGATCCTGTTCGTCAAATAGCGAACCTTGACAGCACAGCGCTGTCGCTGGAAGTTTCAGTCAATGGCAATGCGCCACGTGTTTTTTCCAGTCAAGGCTCAACCGATTCATGGCGCGTAAGCATTGATGTACCGGCCTCCAGAACCAACACAATCAAAGTCACCTGGATCGAGCGTTTCGAACAGCAACGACTTGTGCTGGCAGAACAGTCAAGCACCTTAACCACCAGCCAGACGGCAGAGATTTTCGATGTAAACGGCAGCTACCTGACCACTGGCAGCGGTTTCGACTACGACAGCGACGGCATATCCAACCTTGCAGAAAGACTGGGCACAACCAATCCCCTTATAGCGGATTCAGGCCAGTTCATCATCAATGAACCAGAAACAGTGAACGTTGTGGCGGGCTGTTACACCATGGGAAGCCCGGCGACCGAGGCCGGAAGGACAGCCCAGGAAATTCAGCACGAGGTCTGTGTGGGTAACTACCAAATCGGCAAATACGAGGTGACATTCGAACAATACGATCAATTCGCAACTGCCACTAACCGGCTAAGGCCAGACGATTTTAGCTGGGGACGAGGAGCACTGCCGGTCACTGACGTGAACTGGTATGACGCTACCGATTATGCCGCCTGGCTTGCAACACAAACTGGTAAAAAATATCGGCTATTAACCGAGGCGGAGTGGGAATACGCCGCCCGGGCCGGAACAACAACACCATTCAGCACAGGTAATACCATCACCGAAGCACAGGCAAACTACAATGCGCGTGTCAGCTACAACGGCGGTGCAGCCGGCTTACAATCAATGCAGTCCGTCGCAGTAGGTTCATATCCGGCCAATGCCTGGGGTATTCATGACATGCACGGAAATCAGGCAGAGTGGACATGCAGTACTTTTGCAGTGCTGTACGACGGTGGCGAGTTGACCTGCAATCCCGTTGAAGGCAACCCGACCTATTCGATTAGAGGTGGCTCATGGAGCAGCCCTCCGAATACCATTCGGTCAGCATCACGCCAAAGAGACACACCCGACCGCAGCTATTTTTACGTTGGCTTCAGAATAGCAATTGGTGATTGAGAACCGCACGTGTGCAGCACCACAGGTGGCCACGGCGGACACTCGGATCGATATGATACCGCTCTACCTGGCCCCTGATCGTCAAGCAGTTATTGAGGAACAGGAACGTTTAGAATAACCGGCACGGTATCTTCCGATGCTGGCTGTGAGCTACCTCCACCCCCGCCAGCCGAAGCAAGTGCTCCAACCGCCAACACCCCAAGCGCGATCCATAACAACCTTGACGCATTCGAGCGTCGGCCTTCGCCAGTGGCGCCTGCAGCACCACTACCGGCTGTACCGGTACCTGACGCTTTTGCTTCCTGATCAGCGGCTATCTGCGATTCACTACCACCGGCGTTATCAATCACAGGCGCGGTTAACATTCTGGCAAACGGCTCATAGGGGAAGCCGTTTAACACCTTGTTACCGCCGGTATCGATCACCAGGAAATAGTATTCAATAACATTGTGTTCTGGTGACGTGTCGATACCAGCGGTGAAATTCTCAGTACCGTACACAGGACGCATTAACTGCTGTTTGTACTCGACGCTGGTATTTGATCGATAAAACAGAGTGACGCTTGCTATGCCTTGCACATCAGACGCCCTGACACTGATCGACTGAATAGCCCCGGCAACACCCGATGCCACAGGGATGTGATCCACCTGCGGAGGATCAAGGTCAATACCCGAAACGGAGCTGTCAGTCTCGAGTTGAGCGAGCATAAACGATTGGTTAGCGACCAGCGTTTGCGCAAATGGCTGACTCATTTGCGCCAGTAAAAAAACAACACAAATCAGCCCGGCAATCGATCGAGACACGATAAAACCCCTGGAACAAAAGTAATGACAATTCACTGCTGAAGTATATCGGATTATCGATAGTCAAATAGTTGCAGCAACACCAGCTCCGCGAATTCTCCCAGCCAAATGGCAAAACCCCCGGCACAGGGTGGATGCGCTGCGCTTATCTCCCCTACAAAAGCGAGCTCGCTGGAAATCCGACGCGTTAGCGAGACCTGGTCCGTACGCAGCCTTGCTGACGCTGCGGGTTTCCACCCCGTCAGATATCCACGCCACTGGACCACGCAGCATCCTCAACTCTGGCAACGCCCCACGTGGGACCAGATCTCCGATCCGGGAACTCCTCACTTTGGCTTTTCCATTGACATAAAACACACGACACACAAGCACGACAGGTTCGCGCAACGGAGTTGTTCTCCCACAGCTATGCAGGTAGTACTTATACGTAGCATGGTGGATGCGCTCCGCTTATCCCCCCTACAAAAGCGAACTCACTGGAAACCCGACGCGTCAGCGAGACCTTGCTCATATAAACAGACTTGATATGCAGACTTGCTGACGCTGCGGGTTTCCACCCCGTCAGATATCCACGCCACTGGACCACGCAGCATCCTCAACTCCAGCAACGCCCCCGTGGGACCAGATCCCCGATCCGGGAACTCCCTGCTTTGGCTATTCCCTCGACATAAAACGCACAATTCGCAAGTACGACAGATTCGCGCAACGGAGTTGTTCTCCCACAGCAATGCACGTAGCACTTATACGTAACATGATGGTGGATGCGCTCCGCTTATCCCCCCTACAAAAGCGAACTCACTGGAAACCCGACGCGTCAGCGAGACCTACTCAGCTACCTTCAGCTTACCGCCTTTGCCCAGACCACCCTCAACCGTTTGTTGCCGATAGTTACGCAACGCGGCAACCATTTTGTTGTAGGAATCTACAAACGCCGCCGTGATAATTTTACCTTCGGGC
>CALGNZ010000084.1 GCA_937957915.1 uncultured Granulosicoccaceae bacterium
CCTCTATTCGCTGCGGTATGGTTAGCTGAAGCAATTGAGCACTTTCCACCCCCGCAATCCGAAACTATACTTCGCGCCTACCTCTCAATAAAAAGACGCCATGTCATCTCTGCAAGCTGTTCTCGATCAGATAGAAAAAGACAGTCAACCCGCGCTCGACAGACTGTTTGAATTTTTGCGCATCGAAAGTATTTCCACCGATCCGGCCTATGCCAGTCAATGTGTCGATGCCGCCGACTGGCTGGTAAAAGACATGCAGAGTTTTGGTGTTAAAGCACAACGCCACGATACCCCCGGGCACCCGATGGTAACCGGCCACAGTGGCGCCGAAGGTGCGAACCTGCTTTTTTACGGTCACTATGATGTACAACCTGTAGATCCGCTCGAACTCTGGAATAACCCGCCATTTGAGCCTCTCGTCGAGACTACTGCAAGTGGTGATGTTATTCGCGCGCGCGGTGCCGCTGATGATAAGGGGCAGTTAATGACTTTTATCGAAGCCTGTCGCGCATGGCATACCGTGCACGGACAATTGCCTGCAAATATCACCTTTCTGTTTGAAGGAGAGGAAGAATCCGGCTCACCATCACTGGTGCCGTTTCTCAAACAACACGCCGATCAATTACAAGCTGACCTGGCGCTGGTTTGCGACACCGGCATGTGGGATGCAAACACACCCGCTATTTGTACGATGCTGCGTGGGTTGCTGGGCGAAGAACTGACCATCACAGCTGCCGATAAGGATCTGCATTCCGGTATGTACGGCGGGCCTGCACAAAACCCCATTCGCGTACTAACGACAATACTCGCCGGCCTGCATGATCCGAATAGTCGGGTAACCATCCCCGGCTTTTACGACGGCGTGCATCCGCTGCCAGAGCAGATTGCCACGCAATGGAAAGGGCTTGGTTTTAAGGCAGATGAATTTCTGGGGGGAGTTGACCTGTCGGTACTCGCCGGCGAAAAAGACTACAGCGCGCTGGAACAACTCTGGAGTCGTCCGACCTGCGAGATAAACGGCATTGTCGGTGGCTATACCGGAGAAGGGTTTAAAACCGTTTTACCATCAAAGGCCAGTGCAAAAGTCAGCTTCAGACTGGTCGGAGATCAGGACCCGCACCTGATACGCAAGAATTTTCGAGACTATGTTCAACAGCACCTGCCCGCTGATTGTACCGTCGATTACGAGGATCACGGCGCTTCACCCGGTACCGTATTGCCACTCGAAGATCCGGCATTTGAAAAATCACGAATGGCACTTGGTGAGGAATGGGAAAACGACGCGGTGTATGCCGGTTGCGGCGGATCGATACCTATCGTTGGTTATTTTCAGGAATACCTGGGGATGGACAGCTTGCTGGTGGGCTTCGGCCTTGATGACGATCAGATTCATTCACCAAACGAAAAGTACAGCCTGAAGAGCTTTCAAAAAGGGATCAGAAGCTGGGCCAGAGTGTTAGACAGCCTGGCAACATGAATTATAGCTCCGCACCGGCGAGTGTATCCCACACAATAGACTAGTATTTAAAACACCACGGCCTCAGCAAGACAGTATGCTGACGTGATCAAAATCTGTGTAAACAACACCTGCAAACGTCAATTAGTTGGCTTTCATTAATATTCTGGCAAGGTTCAGTGAGTATTATCGATAATTAACAAAGATCACCGGCCTTAATGCGCTATACATCTAACAGGCTGCGTGTGATTAACCATACATATTGCAGTATTCCCTATAAATCAGTTCCAGAATTAGTATGCAGCAGCTGGAAATACACAGCTGTCAGGCAAGCCATCAATATTTACGGAGACCTTTAATGACCCGACGAATAAGCAAAGATCTACTATCAGTTTCCACCATTTGTGTGCTTGCAGCAGCCATTTCTGCTTGCGGTGGATCGAGCAGCGGAACCGGCGACGACAACGACGATATACAGGGTATATTCGGATCGACAGTAGATACTGACAACGATGGATTAACTGACAGCTTCGAAGAAACGCTCGGCACAGATCCAAACGAACCCGACACTGACGATGACGGTCTTGACGACGGTTCAGAAAACGATATTTACAACACCAATCCACTTGAACCCGACACAGATGGTGACGGGACCAATGACTTTGACGAAGTAACCGCAGGTACAGACCCCAATGATCCCGATGAAGGCGGCACGACAGGCGGTACAGAGCCTGACACCTGTACGGACACAAACTCCTCAAATGACAGCTGGGCTGACAACTGCGAGCTAAAACGATTCGGCGACTACGCCGATAGCTCTTATGTTCGTGGTGTGCAGAGAATCCTGTGGTGCCAGAACAATAACAATGAAAAAGTAATGGATATCAACACCTACGCTGACGGGGAAATAGGCCCGGCCACTGATGCATCGATCAAAGCGTATCAGACGGCTAATCCGCCGCTTCGCTCAGATGGAGTCGTTGGCCCTGAAACATGGACCTCACTACGCAACCAGTTAGTAGCAGAACTTTCAGACGTAGACGGCTATGAAGCGTTCTCCGTTCGCGGCTGCGAATTCGATGTACAATTTTATCAACGAACAGAAACCATCCTGAACAGCGCCGGCGATCTGGTGACTGACAGACTTGGCTGGAAACTCGCAGAATTTCCCGGCAGCACCACACTGGTAGATTTTTCCACAACGTTCTAGTTTGGCATAGACCAAATCCATTGAAAGCAATTGCCGTACTGGCCATAGCGCTCGCGATACTCGCGAGCGTTATGTTTGCCAATAAAAACCGCTCCCCTTCCCGAGACCAGCAGGCACACCCTGCTGACACCTCCTCTGAAACTGCTGTAGCACACACAACTGACTCCCCAAAAACAGCGCTGCCTGCTGAACTCACAATCACCACGTCAGACGACCGAGATGATAACCAGGCCAGCCACAATGATGCGGACAGCACAGTCGAAAACAGCGATGGCAACACAGATGGCAACACAAGCCGTCAAGACAGCATCGACATACCTGAACTCGGCAAACAGTCACTGGACGAAGCCAGCTTCAGGTACTGGGTTGGACGACTGCGAAACAACCCTCAGCTCCTGCAGGCTGCAGTAAACGAGTATCTGGAAAACACAGATCCGACTCGTTCCAGAAACCTCGCCGCACTGCTTGCTGAAGTAAATTCTCCGCTGGTGCTCAATGCAGCAACCCAACTAACACAGTCACCCGATACCACCACTCAATTAATCGGACTTGAACTCATCGCCCGGCTCCAGCCAACTAACACACACGCCAGGAACCATGCGATTGATATGCTGGCAACGCAAACTGATCCGACTCTGCTTGTAGCAACACTGAATGTATTTGCAACGCCCGCACAAGCGGTTTCAGGTGAACAACGACAGTTAATCCTCGACCATGCCCGATTACTGACTACCCACAGCGATGCCAATGTAAGGGCACTCGGCATTGATACCATTAGTAGATGGAGCAAGGGTAATTCCGGTGGCGCTGCAACGATTGGATTGAACGATCCTGACAGCGCAGTCAGAGCCAAATCTGCAGCGTCACTGATTGGCGTAAAGAATCCGTCGGCAGAGTCCAGACAGAATCTTCTGCTTGTTGCCGCCAATAAGCAGGAAGTAAAAACCACTCGGCAACTGGCACTGTACGCTCTTTCAAAAATGCCATTAACCGAAACTGAAAGGCAGCGCTACGAAGCTCTCGAAATCGAAGTGCGCAGAACGCCATAATCGCACCGGTTGACTATCTATAACCTGCTTCACGCTCCAGCATAGTTCCGCAATTATCTCTGTGCTAAACGCGACACCCTGCAACGCACAGTAACCTGCCAGCTTGATCTAACACTGTAAACAACTCGCCCCCCGCATGGAGAACTCCGCTGTAAGATTACTCACCTGCAAACGCCTCGATAATACAGTGAGTTCCGACCAGGCCATAAACGACTACAAATACTCTGCGGCGGGAGACGCATCACCCTAATCGATTCCATCCGGTTTGCACCAGTGATAGCATTCCTCAGCGACATCAGAACATGGCTAAGTTTGTTTCACGTCTTGCAGGGAATCCACTTGTGTCTGTTCGCTCCGATTCCACGGCAGAGAAAAGCATTTGAGCGATAGTTCCACCCACAGCCTGTTACCCCATGCCTTACCCGATAACAACCGAACCGGTAACGCTGTCTTTAACAGTATTACGTTGTGTCTGGTCGAAGTACCGTGGTGGCTGGCAACAGCAGCACTGGTTTTTTTCGGGCCGCTAATCGAATTCTATGGCTATGGTGCAGCGCTACTGATCGTTGGTGCAATAGTATCCATGACCATCACCTCGTACTTCAGTTCATGGCGCGGTGCCATCTGGATACCACAGGATGTACCCGCCGCAATTCTGGCAATCACCGCAGTTGAAATAATCACCAGCGCCAGTGCTGATGCGTCCACCACCAGTCTGTTTGTAACAATACTGGCCCTGATCGCAATTTCCTCCTGGGTAACCGGGGGTTTTCTTTATTTGTTAGGCAGGTTTCGACTGGGTAACCTGGTGCGTTACCTTCCGTTCCCGGTAATTGCCGGGTTCCTTGGCGGTACCGGATGGTTGTTGCTAAAGGCGGGGGCAGATGTGTCAATTGGTAATGCCGCGACTGGCGGTTACTGGCAACCTGCAACATTTATCTATTGGAGCCCGACAATAGCATTGGCTTTTAGTGCCTGGTGGCTGGGTCGTCGCTACGCTCATCCGCTATTACTTCCCGGATTATTGCTGCTAGCCACATTGGCGTTTCATCTATCGCTGCTATTGCCTGGCTGGTCGTTAGAGAGCGCTAACAATAATGGCTGGATGTTTAGCGCGCTGACACCCGATGCACAGGCAACCACATTGCAACTGGCCGATTTATCAAAGATCGACTGGCCCACCATTTTGCAACACAGCGCCGCAATACTCGTGCTCGCGGTTGCATCGGCAATATCGATGTTACTGAACAACAGTGGATTCGAGCTACAGGTAGGACGCGACTTTGACATCAATAAAGACCTCAGAGTCACAGGGATAGCGAATCTTGCTGGCGGCCTGTTCGGCAGCTGGCCAGGCTACATAAGCCCCGCTTCATCACTAATTAATGCGCGCCAGGGTCAGCAACTTCCTGTTACCGGTATACTGGTTTCCGTAGGGATAGCACTGACTATCTGGTTGGCTATTCCGCTATTGTCGCTGGCCCCGCTGTTTGTAATCGGATCAGGGGTAGCCTATATCGGCATGCTATTTTTAGCAGACTGGGTTTTTGCAAGCTACCATAGACTGACCATTGGTGAGTACCTGGTTGTGCTGTGCATAGTTGCGACTATTGCCCTGTTTGGTCTCGCACAAGGTGTTGTCGTTGGCATGCTTTTGACCGTCGCACTTTTTCTGATTACATTTAGTCGGGTTGACGTAATACGACATCAACTGACCGGTGCACAAAGACGAAGTCGTGTAAAACGCAATGCGGCGGAACAAACCTATTTACAAGAACACGGACATCAGCTTCAACTATTTCAATTACAGGGTTATCTCTTCTTCGGTACCGCCAATCAACTGCTGGAACGGATTCGCGCTACAGTCAGTGAAACAGATACTCGTTTTATCGTCGTGGATTTTGAACGCGTATCAGGTGTGGATTCGACCGCCATATCAAGCTTTTTGAAATTGCAAAAAGACGCCGACAATCAGAAGATCAAACTCGTACTTTGCAGCTTGGACAAGATCAGCAGCGATATGATAAAACAACAATTCATAAACGCCGGAATCGAAAAACCTGTCCACTTTGATAGCGTTGATGCCGCACTGGAATCACTCGAACAACTACAGCTGGGCAATGCGGGCCTGCCTCGCAGCAACCATGACGCATCGCTTGAGTCTTACCTGCAACAGGTGATACCTGAAGCAAACAATATTAAAACGATGCTCGATCTTCTAGAGCGTTTTGAGCTCAATGCCGGTGCCTATCTTATCCGTCAGGGTGACATGGCTACCGAGATGTTTTTTATTGAATCAGGCTCTATTACCGCCCAAATAGAGCACGACGACGGCAGCCGGGTAAGGCTCGAAACCATGCGCCACGGTGTCGTTGGCGAGTTGGCATTTTATTTGGGCAATAAGAGAAGTGCCGCGGTGTTGTGTAACGATGATCTGGTGGTTTACCGCCTGACGCGAGACAGGCTCGCAGAAATTGAGAATGTGTATCCCAAAGAAGCCAGTACAATCCATCTGATACTGGCAAAATTACTATCGGAGCGCACCACACATCTCATTGCACAGGTGGCCGCGCTGCAAAAATAAGGCGGGTAACCTGATGATTGTTTACAACCACATACAGCACAGAGCACATACAGCACAGAGCACAGAGCACAGAGCACAGAGCACAGAGCACATACACCGCAAATTTGCACAGAGCATCACTTCCCGTCATGCTCTGGTCACTGAACTTAAACAGAGACTGCATTGCCAGTCAGCCACACTAACCGAGAATAAGTATGCCTGTAATCAATCGATTTGCCGATCTGTTGCCCGAAATCACACAGTGGCGCCGCGATATCCACACTCATCCCGAGTTGCAGTTCGACGTACAGCGGACCGCTGGAATTGCTGCTACAAAACTCCGAGAGTTTGGTGCCGATGAAGTGGTTGAAGGTATTGGCCAGACTGGTGTGGTTGGCATAATAAAAGGTCGCAACTCCGACTCTGGCAGAGTGATCGGGCTGCGTGCGGATATGGATGCATTGCCTATTCTCGAAGCCACACAGTTGGCGCACGCATCAACCACCGAGGGCAAAATGCACGCCTGTGGACACGATGGCCACACAGCCATGCTGCTTGGCGCTGCAAAGTACCTTTGTGAAACACGGAACTTCAACGGCACGGTTGCAGTTATTTTTCAGCCGGCTGAAGAAGGCGGCGGTGGTGGTCGGGAAATGGTTAACGACGGCATGATGGATCAATTCGATATTCAGGAAGTCTATGGCATGCACAACATGCCCGGGTTGCCGGTCGGTCAGTTTGCACTCAGGCCTGGGCCCATAATGGCAGCTGCAGATTTGATTAGTGTCGACATAGAGGGCCTGGGCGGACACGCAGCCATGCCGCACACCTGCGTAGACCCGACTGTAGCCGCCGCACATTTGATGTTGGCGATTCAAAGCATAGCCTCACGCAATGTTGATCCACTGGAAAGCGTGGTGATATCGGTTACGTCATTTCAAACAGATACTGACGCGTACAACGTAATTCCACAAAAAGTGCAGTTGAAAGGAACAGTAAGAACCCTTTCCGAAGATGTGCAGGATCTGGTAGAAAAGCGGCTGGAAGAAATGGTGACACACACAGCCAGTGCCATGGGCTGCAAAGCAGCACTCACGTATACACGTAACTACCCCGTTACAATCAATGCACAGCAACCCACGAATAACGCGGTTAAGGTGGCAAAAAGCGTTGCCGGTGAAGTGAACGTCCATGCCGAGGTAGCCCCGGTTATGGGCGCTGAGGATTTTTCATTCATGCTGAACGCAAGGCCAGGCGCGTTTATTTTCACAGGCAATGGCGACACCGCCACACTTCATCATCCGGAATACGACTTTAACGATGAAGCGATACCACACGGCTGCTCCTACTGGGTACAGTTAGTTGAGCAATCGATGCCAGTCCAGGGCTCCGCATAGTAGATTGTTGTTCGTAAGCAGCTCTGCTACACACGGGCTGTCAGCAGCCAATAGAAAAGTTGAAAACAGAATAGAAAAACAAAAAGTACAGCATTCACACCTGCGCTTTTGCAGGTGCGATTGCTTTTGAGCGTGAGTCACCGGCGTTTAGTCAGTTTTGCGAGCGATCAATCTCAAATCGCTGTAAGCACCCACAGAATTGGCGCGGGTGGCGTCGCCCACCGAACCGACACCCGACGTCCGGTCGCAGCGAGACTTTTTGCTTAGTTTTTGGTCGTTTCAAAAATGCAGGCCCTCACTGGGATGACCTGTTCGCAAAACCGACTAATGCCCAAAAGATGCGAACAGGCACGCAACATTGACGATGCAACGATGCCAGACAACACATGGCTGCACAGTGCAGGTACTGCTCGCATTAAGTCTGGAGTGGATATGACGCTAGTTATCCCAGCAAGGAATGGGTTTCGCACTTGGCGAACACCCGCAGATAGCGCAAATCGAGACGGACCGTGTCAGACCAGGCTTTGCCGAACCGCACCAGAGCATACGACCTCTATACCAATACGACGCCGGCCAATCGTGATACTAATGGCTCGGCAGAACAACGTATCCGCTCTGAAGTTCTAGACTCCATGGAGCAAGGCGTTATTGTCTGGTCAGACAGTGGCGTTTGCGAACTTGTCAATGCCCGCTACTATCGACTGATGAACCAGGGCGAGGATTACCTGCACGTCGGTATGAGCCGCACGGCGTACTTTCAGGGTATGGTAGAACGTGGCGATGCCACTACGGAAATGATTGAACAGCTCGAGACCAGGCTACTGTCACGCGAGCCTTTCCGCATAGAGCGCGAAGTCGGATCCGGCGCAATGATCGCAGTCTACATTCGACCTATGCAGTCGGGCGGTCACGTTGTCACCTATACAGATATCACCGATAGCAAAAAAAGCCAGAAGGCTCTGCATAAAGCCATGGAGCGTGCCGAAAATGCCGAGCTTAGCGCGCGCCAGGCACTGGCTCTGGAACAGGAACGCAAAGAGGAAACCCATTCGCTGTCAGAACTCAGTGACTGGCTGCAGTGTTGTAAATCAATAGACGAACTCTACGAGATAGTGCGCCAGGCGATGGCTGTTATGTTTGTCGGATCAAGTGGACAGCTTTTCATCTATAGCAATTCGCGCGACATGCTCGACGGCGCTGTGACGTGGGGAGATACCGAACTCATTCGCAACATACAACCGCAGGACTGCTGGTCGCTGCGACGTGGCAGGCGCTTTGAATACGGCGTTGGCGTGGTTCAGTTTCCGTGCAATCATGTGCAGAGTGAATCCATTCCCGAGCGCTACCTGTGCCTTCCTATCATTGCACAGGGCGACACTGTCGGTCTTCTGCATATAGCGTTTGAGACAGCAGCTTTCGAGGCATCGGCAATCGATGAAAACCTTGTTTTGTTTGCGCAACGCTGTTCCGAGCAAATTAGCATGGCAATCGCCAATGTAAAGTTGCGAGACGAATTACACGAGCAGTCGACTCGTGATCCGTTGACGGGTCTGTACAACCGTCGATACTTTCTCGAGCGTAGTCGTTCGGCAATTTCAATGGCTGGCAGAGAAGGCGGCACCATCGCGCTGATATCTTTTGATGCAGACAATTTCAAAAGTTACAACGACAGCTATGGACATGACGCCGGCGACTACCTCCTGTGTGCGCTGGGAGAATTGACCCGCCGCTATTTTAATGATGACGAGGTTTGCTGCAGGATAGGTGGCGAGGAATTTTCAATACTAATACCGGATTGTGACGCCGCAGGCGCCAGGCAGAGGGCAATTGAATTCATACAATCGATTGAAGCCCAGGAGTTCCGCTACCGAGATCAGTTGCTTCCAAAGGTGACCGTGTCAGCCGGTATTGCCAGTTGCCCGGAGCACGCAACAACACTGCAAGACCTCAGTCGACTGGCAGATATTGCTATGTACGATGCTAAGGAACTCGGCAAAAACCGAGTATGTCTGCCAGGCAAACAATCCACTGCGCCCACAACTTCAATCCCTGTACATCAGCAATCCGACCTGGGGTAGCGCGCTAATTCAGCGTCACACCCCGGGCCACACTCAGCCCCCTCGAAAACTATCATTGCTCACAATTGAATCTCAGTCTGCTGGCACAATATTCGGTAGACACCAATTTCCGCAGTGTTAAATCTCTCTTTTGCTGTAACTGCCGCCGCTTCAGCGGAAGCGCTTGGCTGGGTTTCAGGCAAAAGACTGATTGCAATTTTTGTATCGCCGCCTCGAAGCGGCTCTTCACTTATTTAGAAACAGGGTCTTGTCGGTATGACGCGACAGCAGCCCTTTGCATTGGCTGCAGTGCGTTATACACAAATTGCTGATTGGGCACATCGATACCATGACGATCAGCCAATCGTACAATCACACCATGCCAGGCATCGAGCTCCGACGGTCTGTTGGTGAGCAAGTCACGACTTAGCGAAGTACTGGCTGCATCTGGCAGCTCATCATAAAAGCGCCACATTGTATCGATAAGATCGTCAGGAAGGATGTGACCTTCCGCCCGCGCTACACTTTGGGCCTCATGTGCACACAGGGTGATTAACTCTCGCGTTTCAGGGTACTTCCTCAGCTCTCCCATTGTGCATTGGCTTAGAGTTCCGAGCCCGCCCCAGGAGCTGACCAAAATCAATTTACGCCACAAATTCAACTGAATGTCTTCACTGATCACCGCCTCGACACCGGCTGACTGAAAGGCCTCCGCCAGTGACTGACACCTCGGTGATGAAGGCTTTCCGTTAAGTTCACCAAACTCTACATAGGCTGAATCGTTAAAGTGTCGAATAGTGCCAGGTGCTTCAATCTTGCTAAAAATTCTAGACAGTCCACCGACTACATGCTCCTTGCCCAGCACACCCGCCAATACCCCTGGAGCCTCAACGCCATTGAGAAACGGCAGCACTACAGTGTGCTCAGCTACCAACGGTATGATGCTGTGGGCGGCTGTGTCCAGCTGCCAGGTCTTGACTGCAACTATTATTAAATCCTGCTTGTCGAGATCGGCGGGATCATCGGTCGCAGTGACCACATCGAGTTTTAAATCACCCACCGGGCTGAGCACAGTAAGTCCGTCGTTCTTCAGTGCCTCAAGATGTGCACCACGGGCAATAAAACACACCTCGTGCCCGGCCTCTATAAGTCTGGCGCCATAATATGCACCGAGCCCACCGGAACCAAAGATCGTAATTTTCATCAACAGATAGTGTCGTTATAGAGGATGTTCAGAAGATTGTGCGCCTGAGTAGAATCCATCACTGTTTATAACCTGGATCAATCTTGTCGAGCTTTCTCAACAAAGCCGCGTATTCCAAAGCCCCGCTGTCATCTTCCATTGCCGCGAACTGGTTAACCTCATCGGCCGATTTCTTCGCGATCGACTCATCAAGAATTCGCAAACGCCCGGCGGCGCTGGCATCGAGCTGGACTTGTGCGGCCCGCTCCAGGCGATAGTGCCTGAGGAAAGTTTCTGCCACAGTTCGACCAGTGGTAAGCAAACCGTGATTCCGCAGAATCATCGACTGGTTATTTCCGAGTGCGGCAATAAGTCGATCACGTTCCTCAAGATAAAGACTAACGCCTTCATAGTCATGGTAACTGATGTTCTGATACAACGCAGTTGACCCCATGGAGACAGGCAACAATCCTTCCTCCAGTGCCGCGATAGCCATACCGGACCTGCTGTGGGTATGCATGACCACCTGATTCTGCTCCGCATGAGACATATGAATGGCCGAGTGAATAACGAAACCCGCCACACTGACAGGGTGTTCGCAATCGGGGTCTACCTTGTTCCCATCAAGATCGATCTTAATCAGGTTAGACGCCGTTACTTCATCATAGTTGAGGCCATAGGGGTTGATCAGAAAGTGATGCTCAGGCCCTGGCACACGAGCTGTGAGATGTCCATAGATCAACTCGCACCAGCCAAAGTAGTCAACCAGTCGATAGGCAGCAGCGAGCTTTACGCGTACATCCCATTCCGCTGCAGCATCGACTGCTTTTATTTCCTGTGCATCTAGTACCTGATTCATCACTTCCTCCGTTGATGAGTATTTTTGGTTCCAATTCCAAGTGTACTACGCAATACTTTTTCAGTTTACAGGAAGAGGAGACTAGCTATTGCAACGGCTGCAGGCACTGCTTGTACCAATAGAATTTTTCTAGAGGCTGTTGCAGCACCATAGATGCCAGCAACTAATACAAACAGCAAAAAACACAAAGCAATATTTTTTTGCCAGTGCGCATCACTGATAAACAAAGACCACAGCAAGCCCGCGGCCAGGAAGCCATTATAGAGGCCCTGGTTGGCTGCCATGGCCCTGGTAGGTTCAAATAGATCTTCCGGAAATTGTGTAAACACCCGCGGTCCCCGACTCGTCCATGCAAACATCTCAAACCAGAGGATATAAAGATGCAGCAGTGCAATCAGTGCCACCAGCACCATAGATACGATCGACATAATTGTTCCCTGTTCGCATTAGTGCCAGCCCCCTATTCATCGGGTGCGAGCTCAATGTACTGTATCAAAGTAGCGTGGCACCGTGTGCAGCAACTCCTTAACACACAGATTTACAGGTAAAAGGCCTCCGCATTGTCTTTGACTTTGCAAGTACTCGGGCTCACCGATACCGGATCTCGGCCCTGTTTCCTGCAGATAAGCATCTGCTTGTTGCTAATCCCTATAGCTCTGGAGTCAGCTTCAGGACTTCCTGCTCCAACGAAAATACATGCTCATCGGTCAGGTTAAGGGTGCGCAAGGCGCTTGCTAATTGCAGAAGATATTCTCGATTGCTGCCACTGGGCCCAACCGAGGCGTTGATCTGTTGGGCTATTTCGGACAAGGGCGCCGGACCCAAAAAAGCAACATTTGACTCTGTCGCGATATAAAAAATGCACTCAACGGTGCGTTTTTGCTCAATCAGCCAGCAAGGGGCCGTGTGGCGTTCGTAGCCGTTTTTTTCCCGATAATCGAGCGCCTGGAAAATCTCCACTGCATCTTTGCTGCTAATTTGAAACGCCATTCCCGCACACTGCTGACCCGTCGCCGGTAGTAACGTGACCACCCTGCCCGGCGCCTCTGGCACACCTCGATGATCGTGTGAGCCCTGCCAGAATTTCCGCTCCCACCCGTCGACCAGCGCCAGCTCTTTTTTCTGATAGGGAAAGTCTGGCCGCCAGATCAGGGAACCATAACCAAAGAGCCAGACAGGGTCAGTAGCAGCGGGTTCGCTGACCTCCGGAATCTGCATCGGCTCGCCCGATTCGACAGTCGTATCGCTCATTAATTTGTCACTACCCTCTGATCGTATGCCGGAACGCGGGGACAACTCGTGTTCGTTCCCCATGCGGCCGAATTCAGTTAGACTGAGCGGCCACCAAACCCACAATGATAACCAACTAGCGAGGCTCGAAAATGGCTTTCGAACTACCTGATTTACCTTATGCTCACGATGCACTTGCCGCCGGCGGTATGTCAAAAGAGACTTTGGAATTCCATCACGACCTGCACCACAAGGCGTACGTTGACAACGGCAACAAGCTGATCGCAGGCACAGAGTGGGAAAACAAATCTCTGGAAGAAATCGTCAAGGGTACCTATGCCGAGGGCGCTGTTGCCCAAAACGGGATTTTCAACAATGCATCCCAGCACTGGAACCACACACAATTCTGGGAAATGATGGGGCCAAACAGTGGCGCCATGCCATCAGAGCTGGAAAAGCTCATCAAAGAGTCTTTCGGCTCGGTAGATAAGTTCAAAGAAGAATTCGCAGCCGCCGGCGCTGGACAATTCGGCTCAGGCTGGTGCTGGCTGGTTGCTGACACAGACGGCTCACTGAAGGTCACAAAGACTGAAAACGGGGTTAACCCATTGTGCTTTAACCAAACCGCGTTGCTGGGTTGTGATGTTTGGGAACACTCCTACTACATCGATTTCCGCAACAAGCGTCCGGTTTACCTGACTAACTTCCTCGATAAGCTGGTGAACTGGGAAAATGTCGCATCGCGACTAAGCCAGAGCTAGCGCCAGGCTGCCGGTGCAGTAAAGCGACTGCGCCGGCATTTCCACATCCTGTTGCCCGCTATCCGGCCTTCAGTGCCGTTCGACTGTTAGTAACCTCTACCGCAAGTTTCCGCGACACCATGCTGGTCATCCTGTAGTGCGGTACACAAAGACCTGTAGCAATTCAATTCTGTTGTACCACCCTGCATATCAGCACAGCCGACTCACTGGCAGCCACTCCGCTATCGCCGACTTCTACCCAATCGATCAGGCTTCATCAGATGAATACTCTGCGCCAACAATGAAAAGCTGACGGTAACACCCACGGCAATTTCGTTGCGTTGCGCGGCATGCAGCGGCACCGACAAGAACACCGGGGGTCGATCCGGTCTGCCTACCTGTATCGATAGCAGCACGCTATCACCAAGCGGCAGCATGTCAGCCACCCGACCAGTGACCGGGTTTTCCCTTTCCCCGCGTGATGGTCGACCTCGACGATGCAAAATCAGATGCGATTGCGGGATACACCAATGCACCAGCTGGCCCGGTTTAAAATTGTTATGCAGCTGCACCTCTAATCGGTTGCCGCGCCACTCGATCAGTGCGCCGCCATCGGCGGTATTCTCGAGCACAGTTGCTCTGAACACGTTCTTGATCCCCACAAGCCTGGCCACCAGCACCGACGACGGTCGGTTGGTGACTTCGGTTACCGGCCCACTCTGCAGAGTTACACCCTGAGACAGCATACACAGCTGATCAGACAGTACGATTGCTTCATCGAGATCGTGAGTGACCAGCACCACCGGGATACTTAACTCGCGCCTGAGTTGTGCGAGCTCCTGATACAAGCGATCACGCGTAGCCCGATCGACAGCAGAAAAAGGTTCATCCAGCAGCAAAATATTGGGTTCACGCGCAAGCGCTCGGGCCAATCCCACACGCTGCTGCTGCCCGCCAGAGAGCTGGTCAGGGCGGCGTGCCTCGAGCCCTGCAAGATTGACTTTACCCAGCCAGTGCTGCGCCCTTTGCCGGCGGTCAGCGCCGCGTAAATGCCGGCAGGATTGCTCGACATTTTGTTGTGCAGTCAAGTGGGGAAATAATGCATATTGCTGAAACACAAAGCCGATGCGACGGTCTCTGACCGCCACATTGCGCTGTTGTGTTGTATCAAGCCAGGTTTGCCCGGCGCACTCAATTTGCCCGTCTACCGGCGTGGAGAGCCCGGCAATCATACGCAGCAGAGTTGTTTTTCCAGCACCTGACGGCCCCACCAGTGCGAGCATATTTCCACTGGCGCAATCGAATGTAGCCTGCAGCGGTATAGGCGCATCCTGCGCAACCCGCAACCTCAGTCCGTCAGTCACTGTTGGCCAGGCAGACTACGGGGCCGACAAAGGCCGCACTAGGCGATTTTCGCCACTGCCCTGCGTGCCATTACACCAACCAGGTGAGCGCGATACTCGGCACTCGCATGGATGTCTTCGTTAAACTCATCACCGTCCACTGCGATGCCTTCAATGGCATCAGCTGTGAAGCTTTTGCCCAGTGCCGCTTCCATTTCTGCCTGCCGAAACACACTGCCACCGGCACCGGTTACTGCTACGCGAATGCTGTTGTCTGCGAGCTCGGCGACAAAGGTACCAACTACTGCATAACGCGACGCAGGGTTTGGAAATTTCATGTAGGCAGCGCGCCTGGCCAGCGGAAAACTGACACTGGTGATGATCTCTTCTTCGTCGAGTGCAGTTTCGAACAGATCAACAAAAAACTCGTCTGCAGCAATACTGCGGCTGTTTGTAGTAACCGTTGCATTAAGGCCAACAAGCGCCGCTGGATAGTCCGCAGAGGGATCCGCATTTGCCACCGAGCCGCCTATTGTGCCGCGATTGCGAACCTGCGGATCACCAATCAGCCCTGCCAGTTCTGCCAAAGCCGGAATTTCTTTTTGCACCAGCGCTGACAAGTTGACTTCGGCGTGCGTGGTCATCGCACCGATAACAATTTGATCACCTTCTTTGCGGATTCCTTTCATGTCGTCGATACCGGCCAGGTCAACGAGCACATCCGGCGAGGCCAGGCGCTGTTTCATGGTAGGTAGTAAAGTCATTCCGCCTGCGAGCAACTTGCCGTCACTGGCACTGGTCAGAGATTTAAGCGCGTCATCGACTGATACAGCCTTGTGATAATCAAATTCGTACATGGTGTTTATCTCGATCGTTGCGGTTTACCGCGGTCTCTCAAAGGGTTTAAAAAAAATGCATTTGCTCGCATCGTTGCGGCAAACTCCCCTCAGCCTTACTTGTTTGTCGCAGCCATAGTGGTGGCAGCTGCCTGAATGGATTTGACGATATTGTGATAACCGGTGCAGCGACAGATGTTGCCTTCGAGCCATTCTCGAATCTCTGTCTCTGACGGATCCGGGTTTTGGTCAAGCAGACCCAGCGCACTCATCACCATACCAGGCGTGCAAAACCCGCATTGAAGACCGTGATTTTGCCGAAATGCTTCCTGCATCGGGTGTAGCTCTTCACCATCAGCAGCCAGGCTTTCAATGGTTTTGACATCGGCACCGTCGAGTTGTACGACCAGCGCGGTGCAGCTCTTAACCGGCTTGCCATCGACATGTACCACACAGGCACCACACTGACTGGTATCGCAACCAACGTGGGTACCGGTCAGCCGCATGTCCTCGCGCAGAAAATCGACCAGCAACTGGCGAGGTTCGACCTTCCGCGACACAGCCTTTCCATTAATGGTTAACTCGACACTTTTCATTGTGGCTCTCTTCGACAATTCTTTTGCATCACGAGGAATCGGGATACTTTGATTCTAACTGAAGCGGCTTTGAAAAGGCAGCGGCACCACACAGAGCAATCGGCGTTATTATTAGCGTAATCAACCCAGAGACTGATTTATGCTCGACCTCGAAGGAATTACCGTAGTTGCGATGGAACAGGCCGTCGCAGCCCCGTACGCCTCGGGCAAAATGGCCCAGGCCGGAGCGAGAGTAATCAAGATTGAACGGCCAGAGGGCGACTTCGCCCGCCGTTACGACACACTGGTCAATGGTGAAAGCGCCTATTTTGTATGGCTGAATCACGGCAAACAGTCGATCTGTCTGGACGTGCGTGAGGCTGCAGACAGTGAGCTAATGTGGAAGTTGCTCGAGCAAGCAGACGTGTTTATTCAAAATATGTCGCCAACGGCCGCCCGCAAACTGAAACTCGACGCCGAAAGCGTACATCAGCGCTGCCCGTCTTTGATTGTCTGTGCCATCTCCGGTTATGGACAGACTGGCCCCTACAGCAAACAAAAAGCCTATGACTTGCTGGTACAGGCGGAAACAGGTCTTTGCGAGATCAACGGCAGCCACGACTACCCCGCCAGAGTGGGTCTGTCTGTGTGTGATATCGCGGCCGGCCAGGCAGCACACCAGTCAATTCTGCAAGCGCTATTCGCTCGCGAGCGTTACCTCAATAACACCGAAAACCAGCAGCCATACCCGGGACGGATAATCGAAATATCGCTCTACCATGCGCTGGCAGAATGGATGAACGTGCCATACCTGCAATACCGTTATGGCAACCGACACCCAGGCAGGCATGGCTTGAACCACCCAAGTATCGCCCCGTATGGCGCCTACCCTTGTAAAGATGGCAAATTTTTACTGATCTCGATTCAAAACGAACGCGAGTGGGAAAATCTGTGTACGCAGGTGTTGCAACAACCGCAACT
>CALGNZ010000085.1 GCA_937957915.1 uncultured Granulosicoccaceae bacterium
AATACCGCAGCTGCTAACACGACTGTTCGAGCAGGTGTCTTATCGTGAGGGGCTGTCAGATGAACTAAAGTCCAGATACGAATCCGCTAATCACTTTGCGGCACAGTACTGCCAGTGGTTGTCTGAGGAGTTTAAAATCTGCACGACCAATGCAGAGTTACGAGCTGAACTTGCCCGGTTTTATCGTTTAATTGGCGCATCCAAAATTAATCGTATAAGAAGTTTGCACTAGAAGACCGCACTATAAATCTGCACTGGAAGACTGGGCGGCGAGGGCGTACCGTCGCGAGGGCCTTACTCTGGTTCTTGCATTTAGTCTTGTTGCGATCAATCTCAAAATGCCGCGAGCACCCTTGGGATTGGCGCGGTTCGCGTCGTTCACCGCAACCCTGCCCTGGCCGCAGAAAGACTTGTGCTTCGTTTTTGGTCTTTTCAAAAATGAAGGCCCCTGCAGTCATTTGTATAAAATTGTGTCTTCATCAGTCCATACCTCACTCTTATTAGTTGCGTCTGCATTGCGAAGCGAGCTGTTAGCTTTGTTTAACAGTTATTTACTACGATCATCCGCCATCGTCCACATAATAGGGGTGCACAAAGGGATTCACCTGATGGACTGATGGCAGGAGGCTGCGATCAGGTTTGGCTGAAAAAGACACCAAAGAGAGAGCAGACATGCAGATTCTTAAATTATTTAGCACCGATACTGAGGATGCTTACCGGTCGCGCCAGCCTTCCGGGGCGGGCTATGTCAAGGGTCGTGGCTCATATCCGGAGAATCGGGCGCGCAATAGTGATCGGTTGCTGGACAATGCTTTCGAAGATGACTGGGGGCTCGATTACCCGAACCCGGGTCAGTCTGATCAATACGAGTCGGTTCGTGGTGTTACCAGGCGCCGCATGCCATTAACGACGCTTGATGCCTTAGTTCAAATAAAGGCGAACGGACTGGTGCACGGGTAGGCCGCCTTTGTACGGTGCGCGACTCAGACTAACTCGGCAAATTTCACATTGAGCACGTGTTTGTTGTCACGGTAGCGGATATCGATTTCATCGGCGATATCTGCTGCAACATCCTCAGTCGCCTCCACTTCAATAGTAACGATGTAACGAGCTGGAATATCAAGGCCGTCAGGCAAGTCGCCCGGGTCTGGCTCACGGTCGCTCTGTCCGAGTGGTAGTTCGACCCGATCCGGCTCGCCGGAACCGTCCGCAACAGAGCTCGCAGCATCAGAATGTTCATCACCGGCCTCTGCCTGTGCCTTTTCCTCTGCGGCTTTTTTTGCGGCTTCAGCCTCGGCTTTCTCTTTCAGGTAAAAGTCGATGCGTTCGCTAATGGTTGAGTTCAGGTCATCCAGGCTCATCCGGATCAGGGACTGCCTGTCCTGAAATAGCGGGCTGTATTCGTCATCTATTGAACCGAGGCGTTCAGATTTGGTGCCGGCTTGGACAGACTGGCTTTCAACTTCAGTTTTGATATCCCGTATTAATGCAGCGATTGCCTTTTCCATGCTGCTGCTACTGCGTTTGCCTTTAACCGCATCCTCAAAGCGCTGTCGATTTGTCCAGTTGGAGTGATCGAGCAGGGCGAAGTTATCGTTTTGTTGTTCCAGCAGTTCCGCAACCTCAGTGAGTCCGTCGTCAATGATGCTTTCAACGATTTGCGCTTTGCGTACCTTTATTTGCCGCTCAAGAGACAACCTGGCCTCGCGTGCCTCCTGTGATACTTCATCAATGGTGGCGAACAGTTTTTGAATGTCAGCAGCTTGTTCGATGGCCGATTTTTTGGCTGCCTTCAGTGCACGCTCTGCGCTTTTTATGCTCTTGACGAGGTCGCCGGCTTCGGCAAAGTCATCGTCGGTTATCAGATCTTTGCGCGTTGCCTTGATCTGCGCAATCAGGTTTTCTTTCCAGCCGTCGAAGTTGGTGTCTGTAATTTCGCCGGTTAGTTTTATTACTAAATCAGTCACGGTTTACATACCACGTTGAATCTGGCTACAGAGTAGCACATTGAAATTGATTGATAATCTGTGCGCTGCGATTATGTGTCGTAGACGATACGAAACCCCATATGTGAAGTGGTGCTGTCTGGAGTGTTTGCACTTCGAGCCGCAATACGATAGCGGAAACAGTAGCTCTTGTGGCACATAAACGAACCTCCTTTTAGTACCATAGACCCTTTCATCGCTGCTGCGTGTTTGCGGGCTTTGGCGTTTTGCGCTCTTGCGGTATAGGCGCCTGCTGTCCACTCCCAGGTGTTGCCGACCATGTTGTAGAGGCCATAGTCGTTGGGTTCAAACGCATCGACAGGGGCGGTGGCATCGTATCCGTCAGCGCCGGTGTTGTAGTGTGGGAAATTACCCTGCCAGATGTTGCACGGCTGAAAATGCTCGTCGTCGGGTTCCTGATCTCCCCAGGGAAACATGACGTCGCCTTTGCCCCCTCTGGCGGCATGTTCCCACTCAGCCTCAATGGGCAACCTGCCGTTGGCCCATTTGGCAAATGCCAGAGCATCGTTGTGTGAAACATGAACTACCGGGTGATCGGCGTGAAAGGCATCTTCAGTGCCCGGTCCGTTAATCAGTTTCCAGGTGGCACCGAACACCTGTCGCCACCAGGTGGCCCCCGAGGCCATCTGGGTTGTGTCTCTGTCGGCGTTTGGCAGATGATTAACAAATACGTAAGACCAGCCGATTCGCTCGGCATCGGTTTGGTAGCCCGTTGCATCAATAAACTCTGCAAAGCGGCTATTGGCAACCGCGACATTATCCATCAGAAATTCGTTTACTTTCTGCTTGCGAGGCGGGCTTTCACTGTCGACCTTGATGAAGGCCCGTTTGGTACCGACCAGTGCAGTGCCGCCGGGTATCAGAATTTTTTGATGTGTTGTTGTCATCAATCTGTGTCGTGGTTATTTGTCGTGATTTTGTATGGTGGCGCTTGAGGAATGCTGGTGACGAATTCTGGCCCAGGTACATAACGGAACATCATACATCACCCCGCGCACGTTGAACTTGAGTGTTTGATTGCCAATTAGTTTGATCGGAGTATCAGGTCATTTCACATCAGGACGATGGTACGCAACTGCCCTGTCGTACCGCTCGGTATACACCGCTTCATGGCGAGGGCAACTGCGCTCCGGCATGTGCTGATCGATCGAACCTTAAGGTGCCACCCAGGTCGGTGTTGCCGAGTGTTGCCGGTTGATGCAGTTTGTTCCAAACAGGATTACGCGGTGCTGATTGTGACCGGGATGGCGGTGGACTTGTAACCGCGTTGCAGGGCCTGGTTGTCACTCGCGGCAATGAAATGCTTGCTTGATTCGCGGTGCAGCCAGGACGCTCTATGTGCCTGAGCGCAGTTGCAGGCTTTGAAATTGAGCCAGAATTTCTTCCGCTCTTCTGGGTTGACCAAATAGATAGCCCTGAAGATAGTCAATATTGATATCACGTAGCGCGTTGGCAACGTTGTCGTGCTCGACGAACTCGGCAACTGTCTTCATGCCCATTTCATGGCTCAGTGTATTAATAGACTTTACGATAGCCATGCTGGTCTGGTCTTCCAGAATGCCGCTGACAAATGATCCGTCGATCTTCAGGTAGTCAACTGGCAGAGAATTCAAATAACTATATGAAGACAAACCGCTGCCAAAGTCATCAATTGAAAACCGGCAACCCATGGCCTGTAGCTGTTCTATAAATTTTGATACCAGATCAATACTTTCGATGGCCGACGTTTCAGTGATCTCGAAACCCAGTGCGCCGGCCGGAAGCTTGCTGGATCTGACAAGGCTGACAATACGCTTGAGACACGAGCAGTTGCTTAAGGTATTACCCGAAAGATTGACCGAAAACGCCACGTCGATTTGTTGTGACAAAAAGGTTTGCAGCAAGTCTATGGATTTCTCCACAACCTGCATATCGACCAGTTGAATGAGATCAAATTTTTCTGCTACCGGTATCAGCTCTCCCGGTGAGATGATTTGATCGTTCTCATCGACAATACGTAACAACACCTCGTATTTGGAAGTACCTTCAAATTCTGCTGATGGCACAATCGGCTGTAGGTAGAGTTTGAGTCTGTCATTGTCCAGTGCCGATTGCAGAATACCAACCTTCTTTCTGTCTTCGTTTTGCTGTTGCTGAAAGTAGTTTTCAGGAGAAAATAACAGCGCTCTGTTGCGGCCAAGCCGCTTGGCAGAGTAACAGGCAGCGTCGGCATTTTTTAACACCACTGAGCTGCTTCCTGATCGCTCATCAAAGAATGCGATACCCGCACTCGCACCAATGGTAAATTTCCGGTCTTGCCATTCAAATCGGTGACGGTCAATGCGCTGAATTATTCTATCCGCGTAGTTCTGTGCAGTTTGAGGTGTTCCCCGCAGGTAGACGCCGAATTCATCACCACCCAACCGTGCAATGACCGAGCGGTGATGGGTTTCCTGTTGGAGTATGGCGGTAACTTCCCGGAGCAGCGCATCACCGGCCTGATGGCCTGCGTCATCGTTCACCAGTTTAAAATGGTCGAGGTCGAACTTCACCAGTGCGTGGGGCAGGCTATTGGCACGGCTGGTGGAAAATGCTTCATCGAGTGTTTCTGCAAAGGCACGGCGATTGAGTAAGCCTGTCAGATCGTCGTGCTCGGCCTGATGCTGTAGCATCTCTCGCAGCTCGTACGCCGTGGTAACGTCTCTGCCACAACCCAGATAGCCGCTGAAATTTCCGAGATGGTACTGCGGTCTGGCAAGTATTCGGCTGAAGAGTTTTTTCCCGTCTTCCATTATCCACGTCAATACCACGTCGACGTCTTTATGCTGCGAAAGACATCGATTGTGCTCGTGGAGTTGGTCATTATCGACGACCTTGCCATCGAGTTTCAGAATCCGCGGTTGCCCAGCCAGGCTCTCAACGTCGTTGCCGGCCAGCGGCTGACAGTGGTTCGAGTGGTATTTGTAGCAAAGGTTTTCATCGAGCTCCCAAAACCAGTTGGATGCCAGCGTCGCGAATTGCCGGAATTTCAGATCTGATGCGAGCTGTGCTTCCTGTTCGCGTTGAATGTGGGAGATATCCTTGCACGCGAACACCCGTTGTTTATCTGTCAGATGTACGATTTTGACATCGACAGTTTTTTGGTTGGTCAGGTTGCAGTTGACCTGACTGTTGTCTGCAGTTATTGGCGTGGCCAGGTCGCCACTGGCGGCCAGCAGTTGCAGGAACGATTCATAGCTCAGGCCGGTGGATATTTGTCTGGCAGTGTTAGGGAAAAAATCAGACAGTGTGGCGGACCATTGCTGCAGTTTGTCGTCTGCGTCAAACAGCAGATAGGCTTCTGCTAATGCTCGCAGCAATTGCGGGCTTGATTCCGGGCTGTCGAGATGAGTCATGTCGGCGCTGTCAAAGTTCCATTGATTGACTATTACTACGTCTGCAATCGTTGCGACGGATTTGATATTGCGCATCGGCGAGGGGACTCACCTCGTCTGATGCCAGGCGCCAATTGTGCACACAACTGCCGACCTCCATTAGAAGGTCGGCGGCAACGGGTGTTAATTCTTGAGTAAGGGGTGTTTTGCTCGTGTTTACTTTTTCAGCAAGGTTTCGAACTTGCCGTCGGCAGAGGAGATATAACCCGGAATGTCTTTGATCCATGTTTTTTGGACTTTCTTGTCGTAGTTTAGGTATAGCTTACCGTCCTCTATTTTCCACTGATCTCCTTCAATCTTTACCAGATAGTCCTGAGAAACTCCGTAGGCGCAGTATCCACCGTACTGAGGGGCGTACGCTTGCGGGTCGGATTTGAACAGCTCTGCATGCTCCTGAGACGAAAACTGCCATGTCGCACCGCTCCATTCGACTGTGAATTCAGCACTACCCAATACCGGTTTTCCCTGCGTGAAATAAGCAACCGTGTCAAAACCGCGGATAGCTATTCCGGACTCTTTGTATTTGCCAAATAGCCCGGACTTTTCAAGTGTGTTTATCTTTGGCGCAGCCTGTGCGGTCGATGCCAGTGTGAGCAGGGAAATGCTAACGAGTATCAGCGATAGATGGCGTAAAAATCTGTTCATGGGGCTCTCCGTGTCTGACTGGATCAATAATCAGTGTCAATGGGACAACAATCGGTCCGTTGTCATCGGTTCTGATTGTATGTGGTTTGGAGCAGAATCAAAGCGATTAGTGCCATGAATCGTTCGATTGTTATACAATTTTTATAGACCCGGGAATATTGATCCGTTACTGGCTGTCAGGTTGTTGTAACAACAGCAGATTTGTCGAGCGGGCAGCGGTCTTTGGCGGTCCATCCGTGCAACCCTACACTTTTAATGAGGAAAGCCCAGCTTGTCACAATCCACAGCCACAGTTGAACTAGACGCGCTTATTGTTGGTGCAGGCTTTTCCGGCCTCTATCAACTGCACATGCTGCGAAATCTGCGCGGTCTGTCGGTGCGAGTGGTCGAGGCAGGTGACTCAGTGGGAGGCACCTGGTACTGGAATCGTTATCCGGGCGCTCGCTGTGATTCCGAGAGCCACGCCTACTGCTACACCTTTTCAAAAGAGCTGACCGAAGAGTGGGATTGGTCTGAGCGCTATCCGGGCCCCGATGAAATTCTGCGATACCTCAATCATGTGGCAGATCGCTTCGAGCTGCGGCCGTGGCTTGATTTGAATCGAACCGTGCAGTCTGCACGCTTTGATCAGGACAGCAACCGCTGGCAGGTTGAATGTAAAGACGGCAATCGCTACAGCGCACAATTTTTGATTACGGCAGTTGGCTGTTTATCTACCGCGAATATTCCTGACATCGAAGGGCTCGATGATTTTTCAGGCCAGTGGTATCACACGGGGCAGTGGCCGCGTGACGGCGTTGATCTCAGTGGTTGCCGTGTGGCGCAGGTCGGTACCGGTTCGACAGGCATACAGGCGGCGCCAGTTATTGCCGAAGCCGCTGCCCACCTGACGGTGTTTCAGCGCACGGCTAACTACAGCGTGCCGGCACGTAACTGTGCGCTGACAGATGAGGTGCGACAGCAGCAAAAACGCAATGCCGAGTCGATTCAACAGGTGATGCACAGCAATACCAACGGTCATCCATGGAAGATCAATCCGCAAAACGCACTCGACACAGCGGAGCATGATCGGCAGGCCATCTACGAGCAGTCGTGGGAGACCGGTGGGCTAAAATTCAGAGCAGCTTTTGCAGATTTGCTGACAGACAACACTGCAAATGACACGGCGGCAACATTTATCCGCAACAAAATTCGGCAAGTCGTAAAAGACCCCGAGACTGCAGCCAGTCTGAGCAACATTGACCACCCGTATGGTGCCAAGCGTCCGCCAATCGACACACACTATTTTGAGACTTTCAATCGCGACAACGTAGACCTGGTTGATCTGAAGAAAACCCCTATCGTCAAAATAGACCGCGACGGCATACAAACCAGTGGCGGTCACCATGCCGTCGACGTCATTGTGTTTGCGACCGGGTTTGACGCGATGACCGGATCACTCCTGCGCATGGACATCAGGGGGCGAGAGAAATCACTGGCGGATGCCTGGGTTGCCGGGCCTTCAAACTACCTGGGTTTGCAGGTTGCAGGTTTTCCCAATCTGTTTACCATTACCGGCCCTGGCAGTCCGTCTGTGCTTTCCAATATGCCGGTGTCAATTGAACAGCATGTCGAGTGGATAACGCGGTGCATTGACGATGTGCTGGCAGCCGGTAAAACGTGTATCGAGTGTACCGAAGACGCCATGGCCGGGTGGGTGCAACACGTAAACGATGTGGCCAACGCAACGCTACTGCCAACCGTAAAACACTCGTGGTACCTGGGGGCAAATGTGCCGGGCAAACCACAGGTCTTCATGCCCTATGCGGGCGGACTTGACCAGTACCGAAAGGCCTGCAACGACGTTGCAACAAACGGCTACGAAGGTTTTACATTGAGTTAGGCATTTACGTGGCAGAATCTGTGCTGCGGCGCTATGCAACCGAACGAAACGATATTCGTGGTTATCTTACTGATCCGGAAAAACGATGAGTCTGCAGCAGTCGTAATAACATAACGGGTTACTCTGCAGCCCCCTCATATCATCCATGCATTACAGGCAAATTGAACAATGGCACTACCGGCTATTCTGAAAGATCGTTTGCGGCTTCCGCTGATTGGCGCGCCACTGTTTATCATATCCAATCCGGACCTGGTGGTCGCACAATGCACGTCGGGTGTGATTGGTTCTTTCCCTGCACTTAATGCCAGGCCGAAGGAGCAACTGGCTGACTGGCTTGAAGAAATTGAAGCGCGTCTGGCAGCGCATGATGAACAGCATCCTGACTCGCCATCGGCACCTTATGCGATAAACCAGATTGTGCACCGATCCAACGATCGTCTGGATCACGATAT
Organism: uncultured Granulosicoccaceae bacterium; assembly: GCA_937957915.1. GTDB lineage: Bacteria > Pseudomonadota > Gammaproteobacteria > Granulosicoccales > Granulosicoccaceae. Next base: position 8,399 of record CALGNZ010000085.1, read on the forward strand.
GGAGGCCTGCGTAAAATTCAAAGTGCCTGTGGTAATAACCTCGCTTGGTGCTCGCGAAGAAGTCTACGAAGCGGTGCACAGTTACGGTGGTATTGTGCTGCACGACATTATCAATGATCGGTTTGCGCGCAAGGCAATCGAAAAGGGGGCGGACGGTCTGATTGCGGTAGCCGCAGGTGCTGGCGGACACGCAGGTACGTTGTCGCCATTCGCACTGATACAGGAAATAAGAGAGTGGTTTGACGGGCCGTTACTGCTGTCCGGAGCTATTTCAAGCGGTAACTCTATATTGGCAGCACAAGCGATGGGTGCGGACATGGGCTATGCCGGGTCAGCATTTATTGCTACCAATGAGGCGCGAGCGGTAGATGGGTACAAGCAGGCGATAGCCGACTGTCGATCTTCCGATATCGTCTACACCAATCTGTTTACCGGAGTGCACGGCAACTATTTACGCCCTTCGATTGAAGCGGCCGGTATGGACCCGGATAACCTGCCAGAGAGCGACCCGACAAAAATGAACTTTGGATCTGATCGTGAAAAACCCAAAGCATGGAAAGAGATTTGGGGCTGTGGTCAGGGTATTTCTGCCATCGATCAGGTGCAGTCGACAGCGGCACTGATAGACAAGTGGCGTGGCGAATACGATGCAGCGAAACGTGCATTGACACGATAAGTTTGCCGCTAATTGTTTTAGAAACACCAGCAGTCGCTCGCAAACAACCCCTCGCAAACAACCTGAAGACATCGATCATCAATACACCAGCTGTCAGCGTTGCCCGCTGTACTCTTATCGCCCTGTTGGGCTTTGCAACGTTTTCTATACACGATGCACTAATAAAAACGCTGGGCGGCTACTCTCTGTTTCAGATTGGCTTTTTTGCAGTGCTGTTCAGCTTCGTGCCGTTTTCGTTGTTCATAGCGCTCAGCAGTAAGGAAGTGGTATTGCGCCCTAAACTCCCTGGTCTGGTTGCCATCAGGTGCTGCTCGATATTTGGCTCTATGGTGTTTGCGTTTTATGCGTTTAGAAGTTTGCCTTTATCCGAGGTGTACGCGCTGATTTTTGCAGCACCGATAATCATAACCGTGCTGGCGATTCCGATCCTTGGCGAGTCCGTCAAAATGTATCGCTGGCTAGCGGTGATGCTTGGCTTTTTTGGGGTGTTGGTGGTGCTCGGGCCACATCATCAGCAGATCACGATGGGTCATATCGCAGGTATTCTGGCTGCCTGTTGCACCGCTGTCACCGCGGTGATTACGCGGTTGATCGGCAACCGGGAAAGTAGCCTGACGCTAATTGTTTATCCGCTGCTGGTTAATCTGACGCTGTGTGGTGTTGCAATGGTTTGGGTCTACCAGCCGATGCCCGGTATTGCGCTGTTGACGATGGGAGGTATTGGACTACTGGCAGTGCTGGGGCAGGCGTTTCTGATCTATGCCTATCGCAATGCGCCCGCCCAGTATATCGCTCCGTTTCAGTATAGCCAGATGGTGTGGGCGGTGCTGATCGGCGGGCTGTTCTTTAATGAAGTGCCCGACCGAAACGTTCTGCTGGGCACTTTTATTATCGTGTCATCAGGCATTTTGATTGTCTGGCGTGAGCTCGCCGTGTCGTCTAATAAGCCCATTCTTAACACACGTAACTTTCGTGCAGTGTCCGGACCGCAGGCCTATAGCTCAGAGACCGATGAAAATGGACAGAATAGCGGGCGTGACTGATTCTGTGGGGTTGCTGAGACCAGGTGCATAGAGCTACGAAGACGACAGGCCAGTCGATAGTCTGCTTACTGAAAAACAATCGGAACTCGGAAGTCCCAGTATTGCTTTTTGATGTCATCCGGAAAGCGGCTGAATCTGCCTGCGCGTTTAACGGCACCCATCGCTGCGCGATCCAGCAGATCGTGCCCTGATGATTCTGTAACCCTGGTAAAATCCAGTTCACCACTGGCAAATACTCGAAATGTCACTATTACTGTGCCGGTCATCTTTTTTCGCCGTGCCCTCTGCGGGTAGTTTCTTTGGGCCAGTACTGCTGATCTGACTTGTTCTGTATATTCAGCAATCTCTATATCGGCGGTACTTGTATCTACGCTCTGAATAGTGGGAGCAGATGCGTTAGACGATGTGTTAACTGTCGTTATTTGTTCAAATTCCAGTACTGGCTCTACTTCGATCGCTGGCGGGGCGATATCGGTGGCAGGCTGCTCCTTTGTGTCAGGCAGGCTTGCTTTGTTTTTCAGCGGGGTAGTTGCGGTTATTGTTTTGGTGACAGGCGTCGCGCTCACTGAAGAGCGTTCACTTGTTATTGGAGATTGCTCTATGACATCTGCTGGCTTTGAATCAGGCTCTGGCGCTTTCACCTGGCTTTGAGGTGCAGGCCGGGTTTCGTGTTTAACGGTGGTGGGCTGTTGTGGTTTCGGCAGCGTTACGGGCTCTGGCGTCTGCCTGTTTGGCGCTGATGCAACTGACTTGAAAATATTCAGGTTAACGCTGATGGACTCCGGTTTATCTGGCTCAGCCTTATCGGTTTGCACCATCGCCACCACAATAAGCACAATGGCAGCATGCACTGCCAGCGAGCCAAATGCGCCTGCGACTCTGGCGTTCAAGACACTTTCCGGGTTTCAATTGAAACGTGTTCGAGCTTCAGGGCTTTTAGCAGATCGATCAACTTTACAAATTGTGAGAACTCAAGCGACTCGTCAATTTTTAGCAGAAAGTGCGTTGACAGTTCGACGCTTCGAAGCTGGTCTTTTAACTGTGTTTCATCAACCGGTTCACCATCTATATAGCGTTGTCCGTGCTGATCCAGGGCAATTTCAACAGGGTCTTGAGGGCGTTGATCAGGGTTTGCAGTTGCCGCAGGCAAAGTAATGTCGAGTTGTCCGTTGTTGACGAACGTCGCAGTGGTTAACACCATTGCCAGCAGCACCAGAAGAATGTCTACAAAAGGAATGACATTGATGGTATCAAACTGTTTCATAGCCCCGCACCTCGAATCGCTGTCGCCGGCGATTGTCTTCAATTGTCCACACGGACAGTAATTGCTCCGCTTTTGAAGTCAGCGCGTTGTAGAGAATCATGCATGGAATCGCGACAAACAAACCGAGGGCTGTGGCCTTTAGCGCCAGTGCCAGTCCGGACATCACGGATGCGGCTTCGATTTGTCCGGACTGTCCGATGTCATGGAATGTAATCATTATGCCGAATACAGTTCCTAAAAGGCCGACGTAGGGGGCGTTCGATGCGACTGTGGCGATAGTGACCAGTCCATGACCCAGATCGAGTTTCAGGCTTTCGCGATCTCTGTATCTCCTGACCTGCACCCGGCTAAAGAAGATCAGTCTTTCAATGCAACGAGCCAGCGCCAGAATGCTCATTATCCCGAGCGTTAAAAATACCGCCAGATCGAGGTGGAGTTTTATATATTCCATTGAATGTATCCGTTGCTATTTCCTGTGGTATATCCAATATTCGGCTAGAAACTGGTCTTGATGCCGAGGCTCACAAAACGAGGTATTTGTTCCTCCGGCGTGCGTACGCTGTAGTCAGCGTTGTACGAGTAGCCGGATATGTTGTCGTTGTCGAGCACGTTGAGTAACTCCACGTAGGCCTGTGTTTTTCGATGTTTCTTTTTGTGCCTGAAGGTGCGATCGATGCGAATGTCCAGTCGCGAAAACGAAGGCAGTCTGGCGCTGTTGAGTTCCGCGTATTGCGGGCGGTACAGGCCTTCGACTTCTGTGTCTGGTGTTGCACCTGTAACGGGCGTGTAGGGGGCACCGCTGTGCGCCCAGAGCTTTGCACCAACAGACCATCGTGGAGAGAACTTGTAGCTGGCAACCAGTGATGCATTGACTGGCTGGTCATACTCGAAATCGAATTCTCGACCTGTGCGGTTGTCAGTGCGTGTTGCATCCGACACCGAAACCGATAACCACCCGGATAGCTTGTCTGTGAGTTGTTTACGTATCAGTGTGTCTATACCTGTCGCGGTGCCTTCGCCATTGTTGCTGTAGCGCAGTTCGTCGTCACTGGTAACCAGGTTAGTAAGCCGATTGTGGTACAGCTCGGTGGCGATGCTCCAGCCGCCAGGCCATTGTTTTTGCAATCCGATGCTTGTATGGCGCGCACTCAGAAACTTCAGCTTCGGGTTGCCGAATACGTCGTTGACCTGATCGATATCGGGCATCTGATGATAAACACCCATTCCTGCGGTCAGCAGCAGGTCGTCAGCGATTGCATATTCGAGCGCCAGCCGGGGTTCGACGAAGCTGTTGTCAAGATAGTCTTCGCGCTGCACAGCAACTCCGGGGATAACCGTTAACTGGTCATTGACGTACCAGGTGTCTTTGGCAAAAACTTTCAGGGTATTGATGTTGGCTTTTTCGGTAACCCGCAGTCGCTCGGCACCGGTGTAGAGGCAATCCGGTTCAAAGTCGGTACAGGTCGGTGCATTGAAGTCAATATCAAATGACGTATCGGTGTTTGAGTATTCCGCACCGAGTTTCAGCTCGTGTTTATCGTTTACCTGCAGCGTTGCGTGACTCTTTACCAGCCAGGTATTTTCATCAACATCAATGGCACCCGCGGTGCCTATTATCGCGTCGTTGCTAAAGCGGTTATGGTGTATTGTCGATTTAACCGACAGACGCTCTGACAGATTGGTGTCCCAAACCACAGACTGACCATTAAAGCGGGTAGCATCATAGATGCGACCGCCAAAGACCGGGTCTGTAGCCACCTCTTCGGCATCGTCCGACAGGGTTAAATCGGCATCATCGGTCGCACCTGTAGCACTGAGCCTGAGTGTAGAGTCTGGGTTAAAAGCCCAGACATATTTTGCCTGATAGTCGGTGTAGTTTGGAAAGTCGGTAAAGCTGATATCCGGTTCATCGATCTGATCCTCAATGAACAGGTCGAGGTAGCTTCGTCTGCCAGCCAGGTAGAAAGATTGACTGTCGTTTACCGGGCCTTCCACCAGAAACCCGGCCTGCAAAAAGCTGATATCCAGTGTCGTGTGAAAACGATCGATCTTTGGATCGCGCAAAGCGACATCGAACACACCACCGGTAACACCGGAGAACTCCGGACCATATGCTGACGGGTAAATACTGAATGATTCGATTAAGTCGGCATGGTAAACACTGATCGCACCGCCAAAGTGAAACAGATAGCTGGCCGGTGAAAAATCGGTTTGAAAGTAATTGTCGCCGGGCCTTGTGCCTCGCACGGCAGGCTCGGCGCTTTCGTCATCATTGAAGACCATGCCAGGCACCGCTTGCAGGCCACGCAGTGGGTCACCACCAGAGCCAGGTGCTGTTGAGAGTGTATCACCGCTGATGCCAATGCCCATCGGCGACTCAGTTACAGGTTCTGACTGTTGCTCGACGGTTATTGGTTTTAGTTGTGTTGAGTCGTCTGCCTGTGCAACTGACAATGTAAGCAATGCTGCCAGCAGCACAGTACCTTGTGTTGGCTTCGCTTTAAGAGCGTCACCCAACCGGGTTTTGTCCATTGAATGTACTCCTGCCTTTTTTGCGTTAACAACAGCTGTGCCCCGCTACTTGCTGGGCGTCGCTTGTTGTGCGGTTCATGGATACAGTTATAGGCAGGTAGGTGAACAGACTTTGTATCAAGATGTATCGCGCCGGGCCGCATGATATCGGTATATGTCTGGCACGGCCGAGTATGAAAGGTCTGCGAGCTCGATAAATTCGTGATAGAGGTTGATCCATAGCGTGGTGAGCGCTGTTGGCTTTGGTGGTGAGTGCTTTGAATATAATTGGTGGATGCGCAAGCTTATCCACCCTACGAGCGGCGTAAGCGAGGCGTACCGAATAACAGTAGGGTGGATAAGCCTGCGCATCCACCACAGTAATAAACGAAAATGGACGCTCTGTACTTCAATTGCATTAAAAAACAAAAGGCATAAAATACGTCTTTGCTATTGGAGATTAAATTGGTGGATGCGCAAGCTTATCCACCCTGCGTGCGGCATAAGCGGCGCGTACCGAATAACAGTAGGGTGGATAAGCCTCCGCATCCACCACAGCAATAAACGAAAATAAACGCCCTGTACTTAAATTGCATAAAAAACATAGGGCACAAAATACGTCTTTGCTATTGGAGATTAAATTGGTGGATGCGCAAGCTTATCCACCCTGCGTAAGGCGTAAGCGGGGCGATGGCCGGGTTGGTTAACCTGTGAATTTTGTATTCTTAGCTCACAGCCGCAGATTCAGCCACGTTAGTCTTCAGTCTCGCTTTGTGAAGGCGCCACTTTTTGTTCATACTATAGACAACAAAAAAACGCGGGAGTAGTGATAGTGAGCGGCAATAAAGCGCAACTGGTACTGGGAGTTGATTCATCGACGCAATCAACCAAAGTCGAAATTCGTGAATTACAAAGTGGCACTGTGGTTGCCCGGAGCGCCGCAAAACATCCGCCGACCACGCCTCCGGTCAGCGAGCAGGATCCCGATGCCTGGTGGCAGGCACTGTCCAGCTGCTTTACTGACGTTAAGGATCACCTTGCCAACGTGGTAGGGGTGTCGATCGCCGGACAACAACATGGTCTGGTTATGCTTGATGAGAAGGGCCAGCCGTTGCGACCGGCCAAGCTTTGGAACGACACAACCTCGGCGCCGCAATCTGAATCATTGATTAAAAAACTGGGTGCATCGCGCTGGGTAGAAGGGTGTGGGTCGCTGCCTGGTGCCGCATTTACCGTATGCAAGCTGGCCTGGGTAGCCGAAAACGAACCAGAGCTTATGGATCGGGTCGCCTACATTGGCCTGCCACACGACTACCTGACCTGGCGGCTGACCGGTCAGTGGACCAGCGACCGAGGTGATGCGTCCGGTTCCGGGTGGTGGTCGCCCTCGACGAACGAATACCAGCCCGACCTGCTGGCTGCAGTCAACAGCAACCTGATGGATTGCGTACCGAAGGTGCTGGGGCCAAAAGATGTGGCAGGCCACGTTAAAGTCGACGGTTTTTCTTTTTCTGCAAAAACGATTGTCGGTTCGGGTTCCGGCGATAACATGGGCGCCGCTATGGGTCTTGGTTTAAAGCCGGGTGATGTTGTTATCTCGCTTGGTACCTCGGGCACCGCCTACGCCGTGAGTACCACGCCAACCGCAGACGAAAGTGGCAGTGTGGCCGGCTTTGCAGATGCGACCGGACACTATTTACCGCTGGTTTGCACGCTGAACGCCACCAAGGTTACCGATGCGGTAGCACGATTGCTCGGTGCCGACTTTAATGCATTCGGGGAGCTGGTAATGGCCGCGCCCTCAGGTGCCGGCGGTGTTGTTACTGTGCCGTACTTTGATGGTGAGCGCACACCCAACAAGCCTGACGCAACCGGTGCCATCGCGGGTTTACGCTCCGACGTGTCACGCGAGCAACTTGCACGGTCGGCGGTGGAAGGGGTGTGTTGTGGTTTGCTTGATGGCGTCGATGCACTGGAGCGGGCGGGGGTTACGATGGACGGTCAGTTGTATCTGATTGGTGGCGGTGCACAAGCGCAGGCCACGCGTGCGGTGATGGCAACACTCGCACAACGATCACTGGTAGTGCCAGATGCCGCTGAAACAGTGGCCACTGGCGCCTGTGTGCAGGCTGCTGTTGTTTTTGAGCAATCTGATCACGCACAGGTGGCTGAGCGATGGTCACTCGGGCAGGGCACAATGGTGCCGGTTCCCGATGCCAAAGCCGGCGACGATACCGTTGTGGATATTCGTGAGCGCTATCGCACTGAAGCGCTTCAGCGTTAGTCGTTCCAGCGGCTCAAGAATTCGCCGGTGTGGTCGTTATTTTCGGCAGAAACCACAGGAGTTACGAAGTTGAGCGAGCCAAAAGAAGATCTGTGGAGTCAGTTTGCTGAAGATCAGCCTGGTGCGCCTGGCTCTCTGGAAAAAAAATCGCCAAAAAAACCCGCCGCCACTGATGGCAGCGAATGGACTGGTAAGTTTGATCGTCGTTCTAAGCCACGTGTGGATGCTGATGGCCAGACAGGTCTGGTTAGCGAAGAGCTCCGCAACGGCGTGGGCGATCAGGCGAGCAATGAAGATCACTTTTCTGACGGTAAACAACAACCTGAATAACAGATAGGTGCAGTCCTCGAGCTCGCGATAAAGCCGGCTCGAGCCACAGGGTATGCGCTGTTTTGATTTACTGACCTGTACGCATTACGGCGCAAACATCCCGCTGCAATTCTGGTTCTTTTTCCGCGCCATACTCACGCACCCGTCGGATGAACTCTTCGTTTTCGACCATTGGAACGTTCACATCGTATGCATCGGCGACGGCCACCATTGCCTTGCGATCGTAGGTGTTAAAGACATCGACCATTGAGTGCGCAGTATCTGTGGAAACCCCGAGCGCCTGGAAAGCGGAGCGCCCGATCCGTAAAGAGCTGTCATAGGTTTCTCTGACGATATCGCGACAGCCGATAGACCACAGCTCGTAGACATGTTCGCGATTAACTGCCCGTGCAACAATATGCACGTGAGGATGGTGCTTAACGACGTGGCGAACCAGCGCGGTGATTTGCGCTTGCTCGTCGAGTGCGACAACAAGTAAGCGGGCATCAGCGATGCCTGCTGCGTGTAGAAGGTCGGGTCGTGTTGCATCGCCGTAGTAGGCGCGTACGCCAAAGCGCTTCAGGAATTCGAGTTGCTTTGCACTGTAGTCAATAACCGTTGCGGTATAGCCGGCTGACTGCAACATCCTATCAACGATACCGCCAACGCGCCCGCGGCCTGCCACAATAATATGACTGTCTGGTGATTGCTCGGGCATATCGTCGGACTCGCCCTGCTGGCTACTGGCAAAGCGCGGAGCGATAACCCGGTCGTAGACAATAAACAACAGAGGTGTAAGTACCATCGATAGTGCGACTACCAGCAGCAGTTGCTCTGCAATGGCCGTGGGAATAACATGGTTGGCGACGGTAAACGATAGCAGCACAAAGCCAAACTCGCCGGCCTGTGCCAGCCCGAGAGCCAGGAGCCAGCGATCAGTTCCACGAACGCGCATCACCGTGGCCAGTGCAAACAACACCAGCGCCTTTATAGCGATCAGGCCGGTGGTCAGCGCTGCAATCAACAGGAAATTTTCAAACAGCAGCGCGAAATTAATACCGGCGCCCACCGTTATAAAAAACAGACCAAGTAACAAACCTTTGAACGGATCAATATCGGACTCCAGTTCATGCCGATACTCGCTGTTGGCCAGTACCACGCCGGCGAGAAAAGTGCCAAGTGCCGGTGACAGGCCCACTACTGTCATCAGCAGTGCAACACCAATAACGAACAACAAGGCGGCCGCGGTGAAGAGTTCCCTGAGTTGCGCTACCGCGATGAATCGAAACATAGGGCCGGTCAGGTAGCCGCCACCGAAAATAACGAGAAAAATAGCGCCAACAGTGGTTGCGGTGCGCTGCCAGCCAGACATGCCGTCTACCAGACTCATGCCCGCTGCATGCGCTGCATCATCAGCCGCGTTTGCAGGCTCCAGGCCTGCAAGCTCCGGCAGAGCTAACAATGGAATAAGTGCCAGCATTGGAATAACCGCAATGTCCTGAAACAACAGCACTGAAAAGCTACTCTGTCCGCCATCGCTTTTCATCAGGCCTTTTTCATTCAGTGTTTGCAACACGATAGCGGTTGACGAAAGTGCCAGCACCAGCCCAATTGCCAGTGCAACAGTCCATGGCTGACCGAGTAACATAGCGATGCCCGTGATTGCAGCGGTGGTGATTATCACCTGTCCGCCACCGAGCCCAAGTAATCGGCTGCGCATCTCCCAGAGCAGTTTTGGTTCAAGTTCAAGCCCTACCAGAAACAACATCATCACAACGCCAAACTCGGCAAAGTGCTGGATTGATTCGACGTCGACACCCAAAGCCGCCAATAACGGACTGATAGCGATGCCGGCAATCAGGTAGCCGAGCACCGAGCCCAGTCCGAATCGTGTTGCGATAGGCACGGCGATAACACCGGCACACAGAAAGATAAAAGCCAACAGCAGAAAATCGGTCATCAACTTGCTCGTGGTCGTCGGTAAACCGGTTACCCGGAAAGGGGGCTGTCAGTTAACCGGTATTAAAAGAGATTGAACTTCGAGTTGCACAAATACCGCAACTTATAGCATCAAAAACACAGCAAGCGGTAATACCACCTATCACGCGATGATAGCAATCACCGAAGGGTGGATAAGCCCGCGCATCCACCAACAGAGCCAGACACCTCCGAGATCTCAAACACCACACCATACCATTTGAAAAATACGCAATAGTAAATCATCTATGCTATATGCAAAAATAATTGCAATCACAGTAGGGTGGATAAGCTTGCGCATCCACCAACAGCGCCCGATACCTCCGAGATCTCAAACACCACACCCTACCATTTGAAAAATACGCAATAGTAAGTCATCTACGTTATATACAGAAGTAATTGCAATCACAGTAGGGTGGATTAGCCTGCGCATCCGCCAACACTGCCGGTTACCTCCGAGATCTCAAACAACACACCATACCAGCTAAAAAGCACATAATACAAAATCATCCACGCTAAATGCAGCAAGCTATATCTAAACGAGTAAACACCACAAGCGTCACCTGGCTATTGAAACAACGTATACCCATTGGCCACAATCAAACGCAACCCAAGTAACGTCAATACCCATTTCAACATAACTTTGAATCTTGCATCGGCAATTCTTTTTAGCAGGTGTGTACCGGCAAAGGTGCCAAGCCAGGCGCCAAAGAACAGCACAACAACGTGCCACAGGTACTGGTAGAGCTGCACACCAGCTACCAGGTATGCGATCACCTTCAAACCATGTTGAAAAGCCATTGCCGCACCG
>CALGNZ010000086.1 GCA_937957915.1 uncultured Granulosicoccaceae bacterium
CGATTTGTTCCGCGTTGACAGTGGCAAAATTGTCGAGCACTGGGATGTCATCGAGCCGCTGTTGCCGGAGTCAGAATGGCAACACAACAATGGAAAATTTGGCGGATTGCAACGGTAAAGTATTGAATGGTGTGCAATCGATGATTGTTTTTGCCGCCATGAGTTAATTGGCGATTGGAGGTCGGGCTGTTTTGGTATCATTAAGGGCCTTGCCGGGAGCATCTGAGTTTCGGTAGTGCTCCCGTCATCTGATAAACTTTGTGGACCCTTCGTTTAATGTTCGAGCAATATGCAGGTTATTTTTGGGTCGCGCTGTTTGCGGCCCTGGTTTTTTATGGTTTGTTCCTGACCATCAGCGCGCCGTTTTTAGTAAAGAAGTTTTACCGTAAACTCGGCTTTGAAGACAAGGGCAAATCATCATTGGATGACTCGCCGTACCAGTCTTCAATGCTGTTAAATGGTTTGAATGCAGCACATATTTATGCGGGTTCGTTCAAGGGGTATCGGGTTGAGCAGTTTTTCGCTTTTCCGGAAACACGCCATAAGTTCACCATGAGTCGAGTTCAGCGCAAGCGCAACCAGGCTATGTGGACTGTGACGCTGCTCTACGGTGAAAAACCGTTACCGCCTTTTTGCGCACGCCCTACTACAGTGACAGACGCGATGGAATATGTGCTCAAGGGTGGTAACGTCGATTTTATCGACGACGAAGGGTTTACCAAACGCGTGCATGTGATGGCGGAAGACCATGACCTGTGTCGTCAGGTGCTGACGCCGAAAATTCGTGAGTATCTGAAAAACATCGATCCGATTTCGGTCGAAACTATTGGACCATTGTTGGTCCATAAATCTCCCAGACAGCCCCACGATATTGGCAGCAAGCTGCAAGCTGACATTGAAGCGGTCGTTGGGCTTTATGAGGAGCTGGTATCGCCGGAGGAAATAGCACCAGAGCAGTCATCAGGTACGTAGCCATGTGTCTTAGGGTACTGAGAAAACACTGATAAGGATGACTAAATGACCGGCACGATCAATTTGATTCCGCCACCGTTCAAGATCGGCACTATTGAAGTACAGCAGGTGGTAGAAATGCAGTCACCGCTGTTTGATGCTGCCGTGTTTTTACCGACTTCAACACCGGAAGAGATCGCAACGCTTGCTGCGGATTTTTCGCCCTGGGCGCTTTGCAGCGAAACCGGTAAGCTGGTGCTGGCGCTGCAAACCTATGTAATACGCACCAGTCGGCACACCATTCTTGTGGATACCTGTGTTGGCTGTGACAAAACATCATCAATACCGGTTTGGCACATGCGCACCGATGCAAGCTGGCTGGAGCGTCTGGCCTCCGTCGGGGTGACCCCGGAATCTGTCGACTATGTGTTCTGTACGCATTTGCATGGTGATCATATTGGCTGGAATACTCAGCTGGTCGATGGCCGCTACGTACCCGTATTTACCAACGCCAAATACATATTTGCAAAAAAGGAAATTGAATATGCGGAGCAGGTGGCCGCGGAGCCAAGAGCGAAGGCCTACGAGCAAAGTGTGTTGCCTGTTCTTGAGGCGAACCAGGCTCAGCTGGTCGACACCGACTTTGCTCTCGACGATGAAGTCTGGCTAACGCCGACGCCTGGTCATACGCCTGGCCATGTTGCTGTCAATATCAAATCGGCGGGTGTCGAGGCCGTTATGGTGGGTGATGCAATCCACTCGCCGCTGCAGTGTGTACACCCTGAGTGGTCGGCGCAGCCCGATGCCGACCCGGCGCTTGCAGCAAAGACCAGAATTCATTTGCTCGAGAGCTGCCTGGCTGACAATCGGCTGGTTCTGACAGCCCACTTCCCGCTGCCATCGATTGGCCAGGTGGCTGCTGCAGAGCGTGGTTTTGGCTTTACCCTTGGCCGTTAACCTGAACAAACACGCACGATTTTTACGCACCGTTTGTTGCCGGCGCTGCAACCACGGCCAATAGTCAATCAGGCAGTTGGGCAGCGCAATGGCCGTTGTGCTGCAAGATTGATGTGCGCTGCGACAACATTGTCTGCTGAATGCCGTCAATTTCGGTATAAATACCTGACTCGTTAATACAGTGTTGGGTACACTGAGTCCTCGATTAGAATTGAGGCAATACTGTGCTGGCGACGGACAAGGACGATCAACTATCGATTCTTTTTACTGATGTTGAAGGCTCGACTCGTCGTTGGGAGAACGAAAAAGAAAAAATGGCAGCCAGCCTGGCACGTCATGACCAGATCATCAGAAACGTTATTGGCTCCGTTGGTGGCCTGGTATTTTCCCTGGCCGGTGACAGTTTCGGGGCAATTTTTTCCACGCCTGAAGATGCTCTGAAGGCAGCCATGCGCATCCAGCGGGAAATTCAGGCAGAAGACTGGAGCGGTGGTGTTGAAATCAGGGTTCGCATGTCCTTGCATAGCGGGCCGGTGATTCAACGAGACAACGGTGCCTACGGGCCGGAGATTGTGCGCGCTGCAATCCTGTGTGAAATTGGCCATGCCGGTCAAATACTCTGCACACGCGAGATGACCGGGAAACTACCTGACCGCGAGGTGACCTACCTGGGTCGCTACCGCCTGCGTAAAATCAGTGAGCCACAGCACGTCTATCAACTGGGGACTGAAGCGTTTGCCAGGCTGCGCAACGTCACAAGCAAAGTGTGCACGGTGCCGGCCATTCGCAATGAGCTGATCGGTCGCCAGGAGCAGGCCGCCAGCCTGTTTGATCTAATGGAAAGCTCGCGACTGTTGACGATGATTGGGCCGGGCGGAGTCGGCAAGACCACGCTGGCCTGTGATCTGGCTTTGCGATTGTTCGATTCAACATTCGATGCGGTGCATTTGATCGAACTGGACAATATCACTGATCCGCAAGATGTCACCAATGCCGTCGCCCGAGGCCTTGATCTGACGCTGTTAAAAGATACTGACGAGGTGACGCAGCTGCTCGATTATCTTAATAATCGCAGCAGTCTGTTGTTGTTTGACAACTGCGAACATGTGCTGCGTGGCGCCGCTGATCTCATCGATGCGCTGTTATCTCGTTGTGCGACGCTCAAGGTAATTGCAACCAGTCGTGAGATGCTGGATATCAGCGGCGAAACCGTCTGGCGCGTGCCGTCACTGCCAGTCTCGACAGATGCTACAGAATTGTTCCTGCGTACAGCCAGCAACCGGGCTGGTGTTGCCTTCGATACGCCGCTTAATCGCAAAGCGGTGACAGAAATCTGTGAGCTGCTCGATGGCTTGCCACTGGCAATAGAATTGGCAGCCGCCCGCACACGAACACTGTCTATCGAGCAAATTGGCAGCATGCTGCGCGATCAGCTGCAAGGTCTCAAACTAAAAGGGCGTCAGCGCAAGCGACGCAGCGAAACACTGGGTGATGTGGTGCAGTGGAGCCACGATCTGCTTGATGATGAAGAGCGAACCGCTTTCAGGCGTCTCGCTGTTTTTAGTGGCGGGTTCACCCTGCACAGTGCACCGTTTATTATCGATTGTGATGAGACCGATGCCTGGGAAATAGTAGACTCGCTGGTGGCCAAGTCACTGGTCGATACCCGCTCGGACACAGACGGTTCACTGCGCTTCAGCCTGCTCAATACCATTCGTGCCTATGGTGTCGAGCAGCTGCAAACGCACAATGAGTTTGAGTTAATCGCAAAACGGCATGGCGAATACTTCGTGAAACTTGCGGAACGTGCGCGTCATCCGTTTTTGCCTGACCCGAAAACCGCTGTGCTGCATCGTGCCGAGTTTTTAAATTTACGAGCCGCAGCCAGTTGGGCTGCGAACAATACCCAGCCCGAAATCGCTGCTCGAATAGCCGTTGGCTGTGTGATTGAACTCGACCGCCAGGGCGAGTTTGAAAGAGGAATAAAATGGGTACGTGGTGTGTATGGCAACACCAACGAGCATGCATTCAACGCGCTGGTAACGGAGTCTTTCCTGCGTGGGCAGGAGGGAAATATTCATCACGAGAGTGCCATCGCGCAAGAGGCGATAGCGCTGGCCGGTGATAGCAAGTTCCTGTTGCTGCCGGTTGCAATCTGTCTTGCTTCACTAGCCGACATTGTTACCCGTCCTGCGGCGGCGCTACAGCGGGTTGAAGAGGCGTATCAAATCGCAGCGCATGCACCACAACCCCATTTTAATAAAGCATTCCTCGATATTCATTCGGCGTTGTTTGATCTGTTTAACGGCCGACCGCAACAGTTACTCGACCGCCTTCAAGGCTACAGCGGAGGGATGGTGAGCTACGGTCGCACACGGGCATACCTGGAGCTGGGCGATATTGATGCAGCAAAACAGGTGATTGACAAAGCGGCTGATGATCCGGCGGATGCCTGGTTGCACTTCAATGATCTGGCACAGTCGCTGTGGTTGATAGAAATGGGGGACATCGGTAATGCGTCATCAATATTGTTAAGCGCCGCCCGCCGGGACAGTGGTCTCAGGCGCTGGCAGGATGGTGATTTCCTGATCCACTTTGCGGCCTTGCATATGGCCGTAAAAAACACCGAGCGTGCGGGCCACCTGATTGATAACTGCCGCAGTCGTCATGGCCTGATTAGTACTACCGCACTAAAAATTAAGCAGCAACTGTGGCAGTGCCCCGCGCGGTACGATAGTCCGGAGAGTTTGCAGTGGCTTGCCACGCAGTACTCTGTTGAGGGAACAGAACGGATACTCGCCCTGCAACCGGAGCTGCTTGCTGAAGAGCTTGCGTATTGGGGGAAAGCGGCGTTGCAGTATTCATCAACGCTTGCTGGCAGCAACGGTTCTGACGGGAGCGCGTAGCCGGTATGGCTATCTATTGTTTATTGTATATCCGTTGATAAATGACGACGAACATCCGCGGAACAATTGTCAGCAGCAGGGCGGCTAGCAGCAGTGACAGTGTCAATCGGACCATCAAGCTAAATTCAAACGCTTTGATGATTTGCATAGCCATGACAAGTACAAAAAAAGCGACACAGCGGCCGATCATATCGACTCGAAGCTCGGTTGCAGACAGGTGCAACATTCGACGCATATGCCACGGTACCTTTAATCCTTCGCGTTGATATTGCAAAGCAATTTGCTGTTTTTGCGGCAGGGTTTTCAGCGAAATATATCCAATAAGCAGTATCGCCACCAGCGGCAGTGCAATATCAATCCATTCAAAATGCAAATTACTCACTGGCTGTTTCCTGGTGCTGGCCTGAGCACTGTGATTCCCGATAGCGTGCAAAAAGAAACAAGCGCTCTGGCTCTTGTGTTGTTCAATTGATAACTCGAATGAGATTCGTTGCGTCGCTTTTTATAATCATCAGCTCGGCGTGATCGGCGCATGGTTGTTTGCAACACAGGTTAGCTGCCAATCCTACACTACCTGTTTGTGTTGCTAAGGTGGCTTTTTCTTTGTCTGGCTGACAGCGCCGTGCGGCTATTGATGTCGGATTGCGATACTGGCATGGTAATCGTCAGTGATCAACACAGGAATTATCAATGTCTGAAGCGTCGCTCAACCGTCGTGTCATACTGTCATCGCGTCCCAAAGGGATACCACAGGCCGAACACTTCTCCATTGATGAAGTACCCGTGGCGTCACTGGCCGAGGGTCAGTTTCTGATAAAAATGCTCTACTGGTCGGTTGATCCTGCCATGCGTGGTTGGGCCAATGATGCCCCTAATTACCTCCCACCCGTCGCACTGGGTTCTGCTATGCGTGCGTTTGCAGTAGGTGAAATTGTCGATAGCCGACACTCGGGGTATAAACAGGGAGAGCTGGTTTCAGGCAAGTTTGGCTGGCAAACACTGGCCTTGTCTGACGGATCGGATGTGGATCGTAAAGTCACGGAAACCGATTTGTCGCCATCACTGGCACTCGGTGTATTGGGTCTTAACGGCATTACCGCGTATTACGGATTGCTGGATATCTGTGATCCCCGGCCAGGAGAAACGGTAGTCGTGTCAACCGCAGCCGGCGCGGTCGGATCTGCAGTAGGGCAGATCGCCAGTATAAAGGGCGCGCGAACCGTCGCGATCACCAGCTCCAGAGCAAAGGTCAATATCTGCCTGCAACAGTTTGGATTCGATCATGCCATAAGCTACCTTGAAGACAATGTCGACGCCGCAATCAGAGAGACCTGTCCCGATGGTGTCGATTGTTACTTCGACAATACCTGTGGGCCGATCAGTGATGCGGTGTTGATGCACCTGGCAGTCGGCGCACGAATCACAGTTTGCGGAACGGCGGCATTCGCTGACTGGAATCCCATTCCTGTCGGGCCGAGGGTCAACCGGCAACTATTGGTGGCGCGAGCACGCATGCAGGGTTTTCTGGTGCTGGATCATAAACATCGCTTTGCCAGCGCTGTAGAAGAACTGGCCAACTGGGTGCGGGCTGGGTTACTGAATACCGAAGAGCAGATACTCGAAGGGATCGAAGCCGCTCCCGGTTCAATAAGCATGCTGTATGAAAGTAAAAATACCGGCAAGTTGCTGGTTAAACCCTGAGTTGCCTGCTGTCATGACCAGGGTGGCAGACCTCTTTGGTGGCGAGCTGCGCGAGGTGTTAAATTGATTCAAAGAAAACCTGCTTAACTGTGGTCCACTAAAAACTGTTGGAATCTGTTGCTGGCCTCGGGGAGTATTGGTCGTAATAGTTGTTCGAGCGGATACTCAAGCGGTTATACGCGCGGCTCACGTATCCGCGCCGAACCTGCTTTCGGTAGTGAAAGGGCTCAATAATTCCGTTACACAATAAATTTGTCGTACTCGAACACTCTCAGGGTCTCTGACACACTTTTCCATCATTACGGCGGTCTGTAGTTTACATTTATGAGGAATCTGGTGAATACAGCAAGCTAAATGCCGTCGCAGGGTAAGGGGTTTTGAAACTGACCATAAGTTGATTCAGGATAATTGCCTCGGTCATGGAATTGTTCGACAATAGCATCGAGATACGACATTTTCGGAGACTGTAATTGACATTGGATAGTTCTCACCCGTTGGTATTGAGCCGAATCGCTGTTGCAGATGAAGCCTTTGTCGCATTGGGGTTTGGATGCTAGCGCAGGCATTTAACCGTTGGTGGCAACCAAACCTCATTGACGAGAAAACAGCTACCGATATTGATCAGGCGATGCTTGATCATTTGCACAGGCACATGAAACGAGTGCCTGTTTTTGTTACTGTGGTGGCAGCAGTGATTGCGGTTGTTGCCGCGCAATCCTTGCCGGTAGTATGGCCCATCGTATGGTTTGTCATAGTTGTAGCGTCGCAGTTATATCGGGGACAGCGCATATCGCGGTTAGCCAGGGACAATTCCCGATCCAGCACGGAGCGCCTGCGTGAATGCGTCAGACTGTTTTTTCTGACATCTGCCGCATTTGCATTGGCCGCCTGTTTCTTCCCTTTTGCGATGGAGCCTGTTCGCTGTATTCTGACAATGGCCGTGTTAGGGCTGATAGTCGGTTCACTGGCTACCCTGCAAGGCTACCCGCCTATATTTTTCAGCTTTGCGGTACCCAACAGTCTGGCTATATCTATTGGCTGGTTAATCTCAGCGCCTGATCATATTCCCTACTGGGTGCACATTGTGCTGGCCATTATGATGTTGGTATTGCTCGGCTACCTGTTGGTGTTTTCCCGTGAAACCTATCATTCGTTTGCAAATAGCAGAAACACTAACGCGAGGCTGCAGATTGAACTTGAGAAAGCGCAGCGTATCAACAATACAAAATCAAAGGTATTTGCTTCAGCCAGTCACGATTTAAGGCAGCCGTTGCAATCCATCACTTTGCTGAGTCATAAGCTGTCGGATCCAGCTATTTCGGACAACGAAAGAAATAGTGTTGCGGCCACCATTGGGGTGTGCGTTGATTTATTGTCTGAGGAGCTCGACATGCTACTGGATATATCCGATCTCGAGTCAGATCTGTCGTCTAATAACCCCGAGGCTGTCGATGTTTGTGGCATGATTGAAAGTCTGGCAGCGCTATACGCGCCTGTTGCCATCGCTAAAGATGTTGTCATGAATATAGAGTGTATTCAATCGCCTGTGGTATGTGTTGATCGCGTATTACTAACGCGTTTAATTCGAAATTTGATTGATAACGCTTTAAAGTATACCTATCAGGGTTCTGTAACTATAACCATCAATCGTGTCGATGAAAATGTCTTGATTGATTTTGCCGATAGCGGGCAGGGAATCTCGACAGAAGATCAAAGCTTTATTTTTGATGAATTTTTCCAATCGGGAAATCCGGAACGAGACCGCAGCAAGGGATTGGGGTTGGGGCTGTCTGTTGTGAGTAGAATTCTGCCGCTCATCGGGGGGCAGCTGTCAGTTGAGTCAACGTTAAATGTCGGAAGTCGATTTATTCTGAAAATCCCCGCGTCAGACCAACCTGTGGTGGTGCCACGCAAGCGAATTCCCGTGGCAGCCAGTAGTGTGCCTGCAGATGTGTCTCAAATCCTGAAAGGCAAACGTGTGTTGCTGATTGAAGACCATGAACTGGTGCAAAAAGCCACTACGGCATTGCTCGAATCCAAAGGTGCTGAAGTGGTACTCGCTCTGGACTGGCGTGGCGTCGTACAGGCCGTGGATGTAGCCATGCCCGATTTACTGGTTTCTGATTTGCGGTTGCCGAGAGAAAGCGGTTTAGAGATTGCGCGGCTGATACGAGAAATAAAATCCGATCTGCCGGTCATACTCATCAGTGGTGATCCGTCATCAGAATTGGCCGCCAGTGCAGAGAGTGCCGGCTTCCGGGTTCTGGGCAAACCGGTGAATGTCTCAACATTGCTCCGTGAAATAGAACTTTTGTTTAACTGAGTCAGGGGAGTTTGTTTGTGTGTGTTACACACTGTTTCCTGCTTCAGCTACAGGGTGCGGTTTGCTGCCGATCGGCGGTAAACCACCATGCAAACAGGCATCCGGCAAACGCCACGGGCAAGAAGGCGGCAAATAGCCAGGGCGATATCGCTCTGAGTTCATCATTGGTTGATGTGTCTGAAAACCCAAGGTTATTCGCGATGACGCCTGCGAGTGCTGCGCCCAGTGCAAAACCGATCTGTTGTGTCACCGGCATGATTGAAGATGCACGAGTTTTGTCATTGGTATTAGCCTGACTTGTCACGCGCTTGATGATATAGCCCCACATCGCACCAAAACCTGCGCAACTCACGATCAGCGCAAGTGCTATGAGTGTGACGCTGGTTGCAGGTACAGTGAGCGTCTGCGCAGCGATGCCCAGTACCACAACACAACTGCCGGCTATTACAATTGGCCGCTCGTAACGGACAGGTAAGCCAGAGAACAATACTGCAAATGTACCCCAGGACAGCGCTTCAATAATCAACACAAATCCTGCGCTTAACGGTGTTAATCCGTACAGCCGAATCAGTATGATTGGCCCATAGATGACAAATGACATCAGGCAGGCTGTCATACACAACGTTAATGCTAATCCTGCGCCGACAGGCTGAGTTAACCGTGATGCACCGATTGGCAGCATTCTGCGGCTGCCCTGTTTCGCGTCAAGCCAGACATACATTGCAAGCAACCCGATGCCACTGATAACCAGTAACGCTGAACTGGTTCCGCGGCTGGTGGTACCGGCAATGCATACTAAAATAATGCAGGCCGCCAGTAACGTCAGGCTAAATACCGGTAGACCGGGTTTTTCTTTTTCTTTTTCTTTTTCTTTTTCTTTTTCGGCATCGGCGGGTACCAATTTTCGAACGATAAAGATCAGCAAAATCGCCTGCGCTGCGAACACTATAAATGCGTAGCGCCACAGGCCAAGGGTTGCGAAAACTCCGCCAATCATTGGGCCAAAGAACGAGGAGACCATCCACACCAGTGACATGCATGCTACAACTCTGGGAATCAGGCTTTCATGGAAGGCGCGGCTTTGAATGATATATACCAGTGCTACCATGCCACCGCCGCCAACTCCTTGCAGGGTTCGGCCAACAAGAAGCTGAGCCATCTGTTGTGATGAACCGCAGATCAGGCATCCAAACAGATAGATAGCAGCCGATGCCATCATCGTGTTCCTCAGTCCCCAGCGGGTTACGAAAACACTCATGGTGGTTCCGACTAAAACACTGCCAAGCAGGTACAGTGAGAACGCCCAGCTGATTAAATGCACGCCGCCAATTTCCATTGCGGCCACTGGCAACGTGGTGGCGGCAAGCATGGTATTGGTGGCATGTAGCCACAGCGCCAGAACCATCAGTGCAAGCGTTGGCAGGTTGCTTTTTGTAAAGAGTTCACTCCAGCCTGCAGGTTTGACAGGGGAATCTGAATCAGCGTTCAATTTGAGGTTTGTCCGCAATAATTGGCAATCTGTAGCGTAGGCTTATAGCGATGCATGAATGGGCGTTATTCTTCAAGTCAATATCAATGGTGTCGCGTGAGCTTCGACTCTTGCGGACGAATGTTTAATAATAGCCAATAGAGGCACCATGCCTGATGAAAATGCAGGTAAACTATTTTCTGCGAACCTGGACACGTAAACATGACACTGACAACCACCGGCCAGCATGCTGTCATCGGTGCATTGGTTGCTGACGCTGCAACTATAGGCCTGCACTGGCTGTACGATCAAGCAAGAATACGCGAGCTGGCGCCAGATGCACCTGAGTTTCGAACGCCCGACGCCCGTGATTATGAGGGTGTGCCTGGTTACTTTGCGCATCCAAAAAAGAGCGCGGGTGACCTGTCTCAGTACGGCGAGCAACTGATGGTTATGCTGCGCTGTCTGGCCAGTAATAATGGTGTCTACCAACAGGCGCAGTATCAGGCGGCATTTTGCGACCACTTTGGTTATGGCGGTGACTACATTGGCTATATAGACAAAGCTACCCGTGGCACTTTGAACAATGTGGCGAGTGCAGAAGCTAAAGCGATGCAGCAAGCCATGGCGCTGCCATTTAGCGGGGCAGATGATGTCAAGCGACGGCTGTTGAATAAAGTACTGTCTTGTGCCAAACACTCAACCGGCACGGATTTGCGCGAACAGGTAGAGCAGGCAGTTCGTATCACGGATAATTCTGACGCCAACGTCGAACAGTCCTTCAAAATGCTGGATATCTGGGAAGCCGTGAGCGGATACCCCGGTGCTGACGACCGGCAACTGCCTGCCACTGCAAAGCTGCCAGCACTGATCGCCTGTTATTCAGGTGACCCCGGCATGCATGAGGCTGCCGAGTCCGCTATCAGAATTACCAGTAATAATGATTTTGCTGTGGCCTTTGGTCTTGCCGCAGCCGATATGATGGAATCCGCGATCCAGACGGGTGATGCAGAGCAGTCCGTGCTCGCAGGGAAGAAAACCGCTAATAGTGAAGTGTGTAAACTGCTTGATGATGCACTTGGCAGACTCGATCAGTCATCTGAAGCAGCAACCAGTCACTTCGGGCTGGCGTGTGATCTGAATTACGGAGTGCCTTCAGTCGCGCACACTATCGCGGCGGCCGGCAGCTTTGAGGAGGCAATTCGCCGTAATATCTATGCCGGTGGCGATAACTGCGGACGCGCAATTATTCTCGGTGCGATTGCCGGTGCCTGTTATGGCATCGGTGGTAAAGCCGGTATACCCGAGGGGTGGCTGGAAAAAACCAGGGTGATGACGGACGCCCGATCGTTGATAGATAGTATTAGCTAACCGACGGAAACGACATGCCTGATTTAGACCGTGCCGCCGAACTCATTCGCTCGTACTGGAGCAGTGGTGACGCTATCGATTATATTAAAGGTGACTTGTGGCCTGACACAGCTGAGGAAGGTTATGCGATTCAAGCGCTGCTGGCGGAGCTGCGTGGTGAACCGGTAGCCGGTTGGAAGATTGCCGCCACGGCTATCGCCGGACGCGATCATATCAACGTTGATCGTCCACTGGCGGGCAGACTGTTTTCGTCGATTTGCCATGCGGACGGTGCCGTGCTGCCATTCGGACGTAATCGTATGGCCGTTGCCGAGGCGGAGTTTGTGTTTACGCTGGGCAACGATTTGCCGCCAACAAACTCACCCTATACTGAAGACGAAGTAGCAGCCAGCATTCAATCGCTGCATCCGGGGCTGGAACTCCCTGATTCACGCTTCAGAGACTTCACGTTACCGGGTACAGCCGGATTAATTGCAGACAATGCCTGTGCCTGCAATTTTGTGCTTGGTGATGCGACAACCGTCGAGTTCGATGCAGCTTCACTGGCCAGTCATACCACATCGCTCTATATCAACGAAGAACAGGTTACCAGCGGGCAGGGCAGTGATGCACTCGGCGGCCCGTTAAACGCAATGGTCTGGATTGCGAATACACTCAGTGATTTGGGTATCGGGCTTACGGCCGGGCAGTTTGTAACGACCGGCGTCACTGGCATGCCAAGCCCGATTAAGGTGGGAGATACCATCCGCGCTGATCTCGGTGACTACGGTTCTGTGAGTGCTACGTTGCTTTAATTGCCTCGTTGATTTAGATGTTAGTTGCTCTGAGTAATCAATGGTACGAAGCTGATCTCTCGCGTCAGGCTGGTGTTTGTGCGACATCCATTCAGCGATCATCATTTGCCATAAGCGGTCTTTAAGGCCGCACCCAGTCGCTTTACGGCCGCCGGAATAGACAGTGTATCAACATTGCCTAAGCCCACGACTATCGCCTTGCACTTGCGTGGTTTGGCAATCTGCCAGTTCAAACGTTCCAGTGGTAACGCGCCTAGCCGTTGGTGCTGCAGTGCATGTTCCAGTGAGTCGATGGAGACACCTTGTTTTAATTCAAGCACCAGGCTCAGGCCACCCGAGACGCTATCAATAGGTGAAAAATAGGGGCTGTCAGAAAGCGAGTCAATCAACGCCAGCCGTCGCTGACCGTAGATTTGTCTGGCGTGTCGCAAATGCCGAGCAATCGAGCCGTTGTTCAATAGCTCCGACACCACCAGCTGTGCGATGGTGTTGTTGCCACCACCAATTGCCTTTAAACAGAGATAGGCGTCGTCAACCACCGACGGAGGCACGACCAGCCAGCCGACCCGGATTGCAGGAAACAATAGTTTTGAAAAGGTGCCTGCGTTTAACACGGTCGCACCCATGGCGTCACTGGCGAGAGACGGACGTGGTTGTGTGTCATCTCTAAACTCACTGTCGTAGTCGTCTTCGAACAGCACGGTGCCATGTGTGCGTGAAAGCTCCAGCAGTGCCTGCCTTCGCTCTGACGATAGTGGCATGCCGAATGGGTATTGAAAACATGGTGTCGTATAAACAATTTTTGGTGGCTTCTCTGCGGGTAACACCAGACCATTCTTGTCTACCTGCGCGGGGGTTAGCTTTAATCCCCATTGTCGGAACGCATCCACACCTCCGGCGTATCCCGGGCACTCGATCCATGCGTTATCACCCGGGTCCGTAAACAATGCCGCTGCCAGATTAAGGCTTTGTCGAGTACTTGAGGTGACGACAATTTGAGCCGGATCAACCTGTAGTGATCGGTAGTTTGCCAGGTACCGTGCAATTGCCTCGCGAGTCTCAATGAGCGCCTGTGACTGATACCCCAGTTTGCCAGTGGTTTTATGCGCGGCAGCGGTCTGTGCCTTACGCCAGACGCTCTGTGGAAAGAGATGAGTGTCGGGCTCGCCAGGTGCGAGGTCGGCAAACCTGGTAGCGCGGCTCGTCAAAATGCGCGATCGCTGCGAGCACTTAACGGTCGATGATTGCGAGGGCGATTTGATCACAACCTTTCGCGCAACCCGGGTGCCACGTCTGCCATCTGCAGTGAGCATTCCCTCGGAAACCAGCTGTTCGTAAACGCTGATTACCGTATTTCGTCCAAGCCCTAACTGCTTTGACAAAACTCGAGTGGAGGGCAAGCGCATGTCAAACCCCAGTTGGCCGCTTTCGATAGCCTGATAGAAATTCAAATACAGTTGCCTCACTTTTGGCAAGGGGCTGTCGTAGTCTGGCCGCAGGTTAAAAAGTATCTCGGCTGAAAGCGGAGTGGCTGGTTTGTGCATGTTACCGAGCGCTGTTGTTACGGATAGGGCGATGCGTAGTTATGGCTCTATTGATTTTGCGTTTTCATACCTTCTCATAAGAACCATTAACTGCCACTCTACATCATACCCAATAGCACTGACAGGAGCTTTTACTATGACTGAGACAGGTATCCCGCCACGTGGCGACAAGCGTCGTGTTCGCCAGTCTGCAAACCGTGCTGCCTATGACGTGCAATCCCTCTACATGGCACTCGATGCATGTAACATCGGTCATGTGAGTTTTGTGGCGGACGGCTGGCCTCAATCAGTGCCAACTGCCATCGCCAGAATAGATGATCATTTGTACCTGCATGGCCACCCCAAAAGCAGATTGTACAAAGCGCTTGCAGCCTCCGAGCGTGTTTGTGTCTCAGTTTGTCGTGTGGACGGGCTGGTGAAGGCGCGCTCCGCCTTTCATTGTTCTATGAACTATCAAAGCGCTGTTATTTTCGGGTGTGCGACATTGGTCAACGATGATGAAAAGCCTGAACTATTGAACCGGTTTACCGAGCGCCTGATACCCGGGAGTATCGAAGACTATCGTCCTTTTCTTGCGAAAGAACTCAAGGGCACAACACTGGTTCGACTCTCTCTTGATGAGTTCTCAGTCAAAATACGAACGGGTGACCCGGTAGACGACGAAGAAGATTTGCAGTTATCGCATTGGGCCGGAGTGATACCAATAGAGTCTGTATACGGTAAGCCGCTGCCGTCAAAAAACTTACCAGCGGGCATTGAGCCAGCGGCTGAGTTGCTGAAGGGGGTAGTGCCGTAAACGGGCTAAGCCAGGCGGCACGTTTACCGTTAAACCGTTCCGCGGTTCCTGCTGATCGGGACCTCGGAGTGGGGAGAGGTGAACAATTATCAGGGGGATAAAAAGTAGTTTTCTGCGCAATGGTGAAAAGCGTGAATTTTCAGGAAAAAATTATATGAGCCACTAACAGGCTTCCAGTGATGAGCAATGAGAGAACGGGTAACCAGTTCAGGAAAGGTCGTGAATTTCGCTGCATTCAGAGAACTCGGTAATGATAACGAGTCGGTGTATCGGTTGCTGCGCCAGAGAGTTGTGTAACACTTTGTAAAACGCCTCTGCACCCGGCGAACCTCATTGTGGGCGAACTCCTAAAGGGCTGTGAATCCAGGGTCTGTATCAAGGGTCTGTATCAAAGAGCTGGCACAATGCACGGCAACTACCGAGAATACTGTATCAGGAAGCCTCGCCCGCAGACAGCTGCTCCATTGCAATTTCGCGCAGTCGATACTTTTGAATTTTGCCCGTTACCGTCATCGGAAACTCATCGACCAGAAATACATAGCGCGGAATTTTAAAATGCGCAATTTTCCCTTCGCAAAAGGCACGAATTGTTTGCTCATCAGGTTGTTTATTGGCTGCAGCGCGTACAAATGCACATACTTCCTCGCCATACTTAGGGTCAGAAACTCCTACCACCTGAACATCTTCAACGTCGGCGCATTTATACAGGAACTCTTCAATCTCACGCGGTGAAATATTCTCGCCGCCACGTATGATCAGATCTTTAATGCGCCCGGTGATATCCACATAGCCATCGTTGTCCATCACAGCCACATCGCCCGTGTGCATCCAGCCCTCACTGTCGATAGCTTCCGCCGTTTTTTGCGGCTCGTTCCAATACCCCTTCATTACCGAGTAGCCGCGCGTTTGAAACTCACCTTGTACACCACGAGGTACTGTGGCGTTTGTTTGAGGATCGGCAATTCTGATGTCGACATGGGGGTGTACTCTGCCCACCGTGCCTGTGCGGTGCTCGAGTGAATCATCTGCACCCGTTTGGGTGGACACGGGTGAGGTCTCTGTCATGCCATAGCAAATAGTTACAGCGTCCATGTGCATACGTTCGATGACTTGCTTCATGACTTCTACCGGACAGGTTGAGCCAGCCATGATGCCGGTTCGCAGGCTGCTCAAATCGTAGGTATCGAATTCAGGCTGTGCAAGCTGTGCAATGAACATGGTGGGCACACCGTACAAGCTGGTGCAACGTTCTTCCGCAACGGTTTGCAAAACCGACTGCGGCTCAAATGCTTCGTCCGGAAACACCATGCACGCGCCATGCGTTGTGCTTCCCAGGTTGCCCATCACCATTCCAAAGCAGTGATACAGCGGTACCGGTATGCACACCCGATCAGTTTCGGTGTAACCACACCCTTTTGCGACAAAATATCCGTTGTTCAGAATATTGCGATGGGTAAGAGTTGCACCTTTTGGCAATCCAGTGGTGCCTGATGTGTACTGAATGTTGATCGGGTCAGTATTGGATAGCGAAGTGGCGCGCTCTCGCACTGCCCCGTCATCAATTTCTGATCCACCGGCAAGTAAGTCGTTCCACGATTGCCTGCCAAAGAACACGCTCGTTTCCAGTTGCGGTAATTCATCTGCAACGTCGGCGATTTGTTGTTCGTAGTTTCCTGTCTTGAAGCCCGGTGCAGCCGTTATCATCTTCGCACCGGACTGTTGCAATACGTATTTTAGTTCTACCGTTCTATAGGCGGGGTTTACGCACACCATGATTGCGCCAATTCGGGCGGTTGCGTATTGAACCAGAACCCATTCGATTCTGTTTGGTGACCACAGCGCTACGCGATCACCGTGCTCGATACCAGCCGCTATAAGGCCACGAGCCACTTCTTCTATACGCGCATCAAGTTCTTTGTATGTCCAGCGAATATTCTGATGGCGCACAACAATAGCGTCCCGGTCTCCCCACAGCTTAACGGTGCGCTGGAAGTTTGCGTCAATAGTCTCTTCTATTAAAGCGATGTCGGTCGATCCACTCGCCAGTGAAAGATCAGTCATTTGGATAAGGTCCTCGAACAGAATACTGATACTGTCATATGTGAGATGGTGATTCCAGCGACTGACGTATTAGTGCGAATGAAGGCATATAAAACGTGGCTGGAAACGTCGGAGAGGACCACAAAGTGTCGTATCTGTAGACAGGGTACTGTATCTGTCGTAATTTGGCTGTAGGGTGACTTTAAACTGTTTGCTCGCTTTCAGCCTGCGCCGAGAGTTAAATGTCTGTGCTGAAACGTTCAGTGTACTGATTGATAGTGGTTCCCAGTTGGCGCTTAAATGCACGTTGCAATTGTTGATAATCACTTACCCCGCAGCGCGGAAGAAGTAATGGTAACGGCACGCCCGCGCACAACAATTCGCAGGCTTTGTCGACACGTACTTTTTCCACGAACCGTTTGGGTGAGGTATTCAGGTGTTTGTGGAAATGACGTGTCAGCGTTCGATCAGTCAGATGGCAGAACTCTGCCATTGACTCTACCGTCCAGTTGCGAGACGGGTGCTGCACAATCGCATTGACCAGTCCGGATAAAGAATCTGTTGATTTAAGCTGCAAATCAATAGTTCCCGAGAATTGGCTTTGCCCCCCTGGCCGTTGAATATACACCACCAGTTCGCGGGCTACCGCAAGTGCTGTTTCACTGTCATGGTCTTGTTGTATTAACGCCAGGCTAAGATCAATCCCGGTAGTAACGCCTGCTGATGTGTGGATATTTTGATCACTGACGTATAGCTGATCAATCTGCCACTGTACGTTTGGATAGTCCTGCAGTGCCTGAATGCTTCGGCTCCAATGTGTTGTTGCTTTGCGTTCGTTGAGTACACCAGCGTTTGCCAGTAACAGCGCGCCCGAGCACACTGATATCAGTCTTTTGTTTGTATTGGTACTCCATGACGTCAGCAGTGACTGAAGCTTTGTGTTTGGCAATAGAGCGTCAACACCGATACCACCCGGAATTATCAGGTCCCTTGCATTCGAGTTATCCGAGGCTATGCCATCGCCCGCCAGTTTCAATCCACAGCAGGCAGCCTTCGCTTTTCCATCAAGCGTGACAAATCGGGTTTTGTATAACGGTGTGGAGTTGTTCTGTGCACTATTAAAAGCCTGAGCGGGCCCTGCAACGTCAAGCAGGTTGACCTGATCAAACAGCAGAATATCGATCTCGCGCATCGATTGTCCTTTTTTGACTGAAAAATGTCATTTACGACACTCAGCAACCGTATAAGTTTGCTGCTTCGCGGTCAACCCGGGTTTGAAAAAAGTGCTGAATCGAAATTTCGTTTTAATTGTGCTCTCCAGCATTGTGCTGGGCGCGCCCATGCCAATGCTGATACTGCTCGGTGCGCTGGCGGGGCAATCCTTAGCCCCGATCGAGGCGCTCGCGACTGTACCCGCCTCGGTGCAAATGCTTGCAGGCATTCTTGTAGCGATTCCGATCTCGATGTACATGGGGAAGGCAGGGCGCAGAAGCGGATTTTTACTTGGCGCTGTTTTTATGATTGCAGGTGGGTTGCTGGCGGTGTTGGCGTTAGTGATCGGCAGTTTTTTGTTGCTGTGCGTAGCTCACCTGGTTTTGGGCATTGCATTTATTGCGATAAATTTCTTCAGGTTTGCGGCTGCAGAATCGGTAGCCGAACAATATAAGGCAAAAGCCATTTCGTATACGCTGGCATCGGGCCTTGTTGCGGCCTTAATTGGCCCGTTAATCTACACGTTGTTTCGCGATGCCCTACTGCCAATTCCCTTTGCGGGTGCCTATTTAGCATTGTCATGTCTGGGGGGCCTGGGTTGTTTACCGTTGGCGATGATGGGCAAAATGATGCCGCTCACCGCAGTTGGTGGCCAGGTTGAAGATATCCAGCCTCAAACGAAACGGCAGATTCTCAGTCGGCCTCTGGTGTTACTGGCCATCGTAGCCGCGGCGGTTTCAATGGCGTCGATGGTGTTGCTGATGATACCAACACCGCTGGCAATGGAGGCAGTGGGGCATGAAGGTCACTATGGCGCTGACGTTATCCGCTGGCATGTGATTGCAATGTTTGCCCCTAGCTTTATTACCGGTAGTCTTATTCAGCGCTACGGCAGTATTTCAGTTATCTCGGCGGGTTTTGCATTGTTGATTGCTGCCAGTGTGGTAGCGAGCCTGGGCGTCGGGCTGATGCAATTTTATGTGTCGCTTATGTTGTTGGGTGTGGGCTGGAATTTCGGGTTTATTGGCGGAACCTATCTATTGCAGTCTGCGGTGTCGGAGCAGGAGCGGCCTTTAATTCAGGGGATAAACGACACTATCCTGGCCATCGCTTCATCGATTGCGTCTCTTTCTGCAGGAGCGCTCTACGCGGGGTTTGGCTGGCCGGCGTTGGCCATTGCCACCGTTGGTTTATTGGTGGTGGTTATTATGGTGGTGCTGGCAGGGCGAACCTGGTCGCGAATGCGAGAGCCGTCGCTATAGTGCCTTCTATATAGTGCCTTCTAATTGTCTTAGGGATAGCTTGCTCAATTTGAAGTCAACTCTTTTGTTTGTCTGTCGTTCAGTGCAAACGGACTGAGGTTGCGTCTGCAAGCGCTGACTGGCAAGGCCATCCGTATCGTTGGGTTTCCCTGGGCACTCATGCGATTAGCGTCCCCGATTTGGGCGTTGGCGCGTGAGTTGTTGGATATTCGGTATCTATGGAGCACCAGCAACAGCCTGGTGGATGAAAAGCTGCGATGCCTGTTACCAGATTTCAAAGTAACCGCGCTGGATGACGTATTAAACGAAGTATCCGGACTGTAGACCAGCCTAAACGAAATCACTCTGCAGCTTTGTGTTTGTTTTATGGGGCCCGGTAATTACAGGTAGTGCTGTGAGTTTTCCTACACAGACACCCATCATTGAGCTTGTTCTTTTTCTTCAGATACCCCAGTACAAAATTCCGGAACAGATAAACCAGACCAGCCAGTGTGGCAGACGAAAAAGGTATCGGGCTCCTTTTTTTAACCATACTATCTGGATTGCCCAGACCAATCCCCGCAGGAAGAAAAGAATGCTGAGTAACTGGACGTAAGTACTTTCATATACGCCCAGATCGTAAAAAGCAATTGCAAACAGTATTAAACACACCACCAATAAATCTACCGCCAGCATTTGAAACGCACACATTGCCTGTACCCAGTGCGCGGTTAACCTGGCGTCACCTTTTGCAGGTTTAAGGGCCGCGGTTTCTCGGGTTCCACCAACAACGTGGGCTATGACTGCTGCTAAACAAACACAGGCAACTATCAGTTCTGGTATTTCCATTTAATCTCCAGGGTTCGGATCTATTATCCTGCCTGTGGATTCAATTGCGCGTGACATCGTCGTTATGAATGGCATTTGCAATAGTTGGCTGACGGCAAGCCTGAAGCAACAGTCAATTTCGCCAGAACATTATTAGCGTTGTCTTTAACTGCAATCGGTTCAGGTGTCATTTGCATTCGCTCGTGGTTTCTGTTTCGTAAAGTTTGTTCGGGGCGTGATCAGCAGTACACTTGGTGATCTGCATCATATTCATGCCCCACCTGAGCGCTTTGATGAACCCTACGTATGACAATTTCCTGAGCGAACCATTAGCGCTGGATGGCCATAATGATCTACTTACACGGCTCTTTGTTGATGGGGGCGTGAGTGCGGCCGAATCGTTTGTTAGCGGACGGTCGACGCATTTGGATCTTGAGAAATGCAGAGCGGGTGGGTTTGCCGGTGGTTTTTTCGCCATTTATGTTCCATCACCTGAGGGGCGGGCCGAGCGTGATGATGGCATGCACGCTGTGCACTACGATATACCCCTGCCGGCGCCTATTGATGTTTACGATGCATTGCCTGTGGTGCTACAGCAGGCTGCCATTCTGGCTCGGCTGGAAGCGCTCGGCGCAGTAAAGATATGCACAACAACCTCAGATATTAAAGCGTGTATGGATGAAGGCGTGATCGCAGCGATAATGCATATTGAGGGTTGCGAGGCAATCGACGCTGACTTTCATTCACTCGAGATACTGTATCGTGCGGGACTGCGGTCGCTCGGCCCGGTGTGGAGCCGGCCCACACTTTTTGCTGAAGGGGTTCCCTTTCGATTTCCGTCAACTCCTGATACTGGTAGCGGGCTTACGCAACTGGGCGTCGAGTTGATTAAGCGCTGCAACAAGCGTGGCATCCTGGTGGATCTTTCTCATATTAACGAAGCAGGTTTTTGGGATGTTGCAAAGCATTCCACCAATCCTCTGGTCGCCACTCACTCTAATGCGCACGTTTTGTGTGAACATTCACGTAATTTAACCGACCGCCAACTCGCGGCGATTGCCGAGAGTGATGGCATGGTGGGGGTGAATTTCGGCACAGCTTTCCTGCGTGCGGATGGTCGTAAAATGCCAGATGTTGAGTTATCAGTGGTTCTGCGCCACTTCGATCATCTTTTGTCAATTCTCGGCGAAAACTGTGTTGGCTTTGGTTCTGATTTTGATGGCACGGTGGTGCCAGAGTCAATCGGCGATGCTGCCGGTTTGGCGGCGTTACGTGGTGCGATGAAAGCGCACGGTTATGACGATGATCTGATGCAAAAGCTTTGTCATGGTAACTGGATGAGGGTGCTGGAAAAGACCTGGACTTCGGTACCAATCTGATTTTGCTTGCGCATCAAAGCGCGAAAACAAAAGATCAGAAAACGCATTCAGACAATCTGTTGCCGTGAGGTGTCTCGTTTGGAGTGGCAGGTGAAAGTGGTCCGGGTAAATCAACTATCCTCCGTGCACTATCCGGCAATCCTATCCACAAGTACAAATGGCGTTTCAGCATCGTTATGTGTCTTTGCACTATGGATGAGATTTCAGGCCACTAATTCAGAGGCCGAACCCAGCCGCCATCTAACAGGCATTTGTCAGTCTGCTGTTCCACTGTTCCGGGAGCACCTGGCCTTGAAGTTTTTGTCTGAAGCGCTCGATCGAGGCAAATACTAAAATCTCTGCCGTAGTAGTCTCTCATGCTCGTTTCATGGTCACTTTCATAGTATTTGTTATGCCACTGTCCGCTTATTGGCGATGCGCAGCCTGCTACAACAACCACTCCAATGGTTAAGGAAGTTAGCGCTATTTTCATGAATGCCCCGAGGGTTTTGGAAAGCTCTGGTTTCTGGCTGGTTTCCGAGCGTAGGCGCAAAAGTGTTCAATGACACTAAGCTACCACGTATTCGTGTTTTGAGCAGAATTAGAAAGCCATCCATAGCTTCCCCGGGGTTACAAGATGGGTGTCTCAGTGATTTTCTACTATTGTTCAAACTTCGTTAAGTACTCAGTCATCCTGGTTAACCCTTGCGTTAATATCGAAGGTGTATTCGCATAGCCTATGCGTACATATCCTTCCATGCCCGGTGCCGAGCCCGGGGTAAACATGACGCCGGTAACTTTTCAGTAAAGACACGCAAAGGTCATACGAGGACATCGGTACATCAAACCTCAAAAGGGCCGTTGTGCCTGAGCAGGGTTTGGTCCAGGTGATCAGGGGCTCTCGCTCTACCCAGTCTGCAAGCACACGAAGGTTTCCTTTGGTAAGTGCTTTGCTACGCGCCAAAATCTGATCCTTGTTCTCCAGCGCCTGACTGGCGAAGTAATCATCAATGATGCCGACTGAAATGGTGTCGTAATCTCGGTGGATAGATACCTGTTGTATGACTTCAGCGGGTGCCGCTATCCAACCGAGACGCAGGCCAGCCAGGGAAAATGCCTTGGATATACTCAGCAGTGCTGATGCCTTTTTCGTAGACGTCTGCGATGGAGTCAGAGATGTGTTGTCGCTATCCGGTCTGCTTTTAATTAACAATTATCGAGCGCTGAATGTCGCCAACCCGACGCACCCAGGGGTTGTAGCGTCTGTGCGTTTCCGGCAGGTTCTCGATGGCTTTGTAAGCACTTTTCCTGCTGTCGTACAGTCCGCTGGCCAGACCGTATTCGGGTTGCTGTTTACCGGTGTATTTGTAGTGATAGATAACGCTGGGTGTGTCGTTTGGCAACTGCCTGGCAAAGCGCTGCAAAAATTTTAGATCACCGGACGAGCCAACCTGAATGGTGAATTGCTCTTCAGACTGCTGTGCAAGCCACACTTCACGTTTGATGACGCCGTCGTCGTCAGTTGGTGTAACTGTGGTTGGGGTTGGCGGCGGGAGTACATCGACTGGCCTGCCTGCATCGATCGGCTGCTTCGAATCCATTGATGGCTTAGCGTCGAGGGGCTGGCTCACCGTGGGTGCTGAGTTCGCCGCCATTACCACTTCTAACGGACTGACAGCGGGTTTGTCTGGACCATCGGTATTCAAATCCGCCTGTTCTTTTGTTGGTGTTACTTCTCCGGTGACACGGTTGTCCATAGCCAGCGTTAATCGTAACAGGCTTGCCAGTTGACGAGGAATAACATCGCTTTCAACCAGTTTACGGACTGACACCGGAGGTTCGCGCCGATGGTTAGTATCTATTTTAGCACTGACTGTCATACCAGCGCGCAGTGGTGGTGCCTCTGGCTGATGCTCTACCTGTAGTTCAACCGGGATACGCTGCACCACCTTTACCCAGTTGCCGGTAGCGTTTTGTGGCGGTAGCAAGGCGAACTCCGCACCAGTTGCCGGTGCAATGGAAGCGACTTGCGCATGCCACTCCTGTTGCGGGTAAGCATCAACCTTAAGCGTTGCCGATTGCCCTGCACGCAGATTGGTGAGCTGGGTTTCCTTTAGATTGGCCTGTACCCAGGTCTTGTCGTTCTCGAGCAAGCTAAAGACCGGGGTGCCCGCATTTATATATTCGCCAACCTGCAGGTGCATATTGCTAACGATACCGCCTGAAGGCGCATGCACAGATGTACTTGCCAGTTCTACTGCTGCCTGATCGCGCCGGCTCTTTGCACGTATGTAGGAGGCGTGGCTCGTCAACGCAGCATTGCTGTTGCCACCCAGGCTGGCCAGTACGCGCTTTGCACGCTGCTGCAAAACCGCAACCCGCTGTTCAGCAATACGTAGATTATGCTGTGCCTCATCGAGCGTTTGCTCCGTGCCGACACCGGTGTTCCTCAAGGTCTGCTGACGATTAAGTTGGGTGGTTAAAAACCGTACATTTTCGGCTTCTTCAGCGATAGCGACTTGTGCTTCGCGATAGTCTGCACGCAGTGTTTCGATCTCGCTGCGCGCCAGTGCTATTTCCGCCTCTGCTTCTGCGACCCGCAATGCATAGGGTTCAGGGTCGATACGAAACAGTAAAGTGCCGGCCTCGACGCGTTGATTGTCGCTGACGTTTACCTCGACAGTGCGGCCATCGATGTCAGTGCTGATGGCGATGATGTGCGACTTTACATACGCGTTTTCGGTAGAGACATAACGCCCGCCCTTCATATAGAAATACGTTGCCACAAGCAGCGCGATCAGTGGAATCAGAACCAGCAGTATCAGGCGCATAAAAATACGCCTTATTCGCTGTGCAAAACTGCGTACCGGAATGGTCGCCTCGGTCACGCCTTATGCTCCGCATCGCGATTTGTGTCCGCTTCAGACAACCCTGTTACGCTATCGAGTTGCTGCAGGTTGCCCTTTATCAGTAGCAGAGTATCGACGAAGCGCTGGCGTTCCTTTTCGCTCAGGCCGGCCAGTGCATCGGCGCGCAGAGTGGCCGCCTGCTGCCGCATGTCGGCGATCATCGGCTCGACGTCCCTGGTCAGATAAACGCGATTGACCCGGCGATCCTCGGGATCCGGGTCACGGCGAATCCAGTTTTTTGCCTCCAGTCTGTCAAGCA
Source organism: uncultured Granulosicoccaceae bacterium (assembly GCA_937957915.1). Taxonomy (GTDB): domain Bacteria; phylum Pseudomonadota; class Gammaproteobacteria; order Granulosicoccales; family Granulosicoccaceae. The sequence continues at coordinate 24,659 of CALGNZ010000086.1, forward strand.
GGCGACCGAGGCTGGGCTTTTCAATTTCCATTAGATCGGCAAGTTCGGTTTGTGTCAGACCGTCTTCGCGATACAGATGTGTGAGTAGCCACCATTGTGCGCGAGTCAAATCCATATGGCGCACACGACGGTCAAAAGTGGTGCGGAGCAAGTGTGCAACGTCGTGCAGGATCAGACCGAAATTGCGGTCCAGGCTTTCTTTTAACATGCCCTCGATATTAGTTAGCCAGGCAATAATATGCAATAATATAGTTGCCTGAATTACTAGTTCTTCGCATTGAACAGTCATCCTATCCAAATATTCGATAAAGCCGCTGCCGGTTCAACGCCGTGAGTACCGCTGAGCAGGTGCCAGAGGGTAAAGCGCAGGCCGTAGAGCAGGCAGCAGTGCCGAACACAGCGCCAAACCCGTACCTGATACTGCTCACCGTATCTCTGTGCACCATGCTTTATTCAATGACGGTAACGGTGGTCAATGTCACGCTGCCGCAACTGCAGGGGTCATTGTCTGCAAGCCCTGATCAGATAGCGTGGATCATTACGCTGAATGTGGTGGGTACGGCTATTGTCACGCCGATGACCGGCTGGCTCACTGGCAAACTGGGGCAGCGTAACTTGCTGCTCGGTTGTGTGGGTGGCTTTGCAATTGCCTCGTTTCTTTGTGCTACCGCTGATTCTCTCACCCCGATGCTTGGCTATCGTATAGCGCAGGGTGTGTTCGGTGGGCCGATCGTGCCAGTGTCGCAGGCGCTGGTGCTTGCAACCTTCAGCGATCACCGACGCGCGATGGCGCAGAGTTTCTTCGGCATGGCCGTTGTGGCCGGCATGGGGCTGGCACCAGTGATTGGTGGTTATGTTGCCGAACAATATAACTGGCGAGCTATATTTTTGTTGCTTGTGCCGGTGTGTGTGGCGGCCATGTTAATGACAATGGTATTTATTCGGCAAGGCGGTCGCGACTCCAGAGTAAAGCTCGACTGGACTGGTTTTCTGTCCTTATCCGTGGCAATTACCTGCCTGCAGTTATTGCTTGATCGTGGTAACAGCCTGGGCTGGTTCGAGTCAGCAGAGATTCTTCTGTACGTCGGTGGTTTAACGTTGTCTGTGTGGGTGTTTGTTGTACATACGCTGACGTACGATCAGCCGTTTTTTAATCGCGAGTTACTGCGCGACCGCAACTATTGCGTTGGCCTGGTGCTGGTGTGCTTCTACGGCATGCTTAACTTTACCCCGATTACGCTGCTGCCACCAATGCTGCAATCACTGCAGGGCTATCCGGACTCGCTGGTAGGCTGGCTGCTGGCCATGCGTGGCCTCGGTATGATTGCCGGTTTTTTCATTGCCGGTCGCATGGGCCATGTCGATCCGAGAATCAGTATGGCAATCGGCTTTGTACTTATTGGCGTAAGTGGTCTGGCCCTCGCGGTTGTTGAAACCAATGCAGTGGCAGACTGGATCGCCTGGGCCGGACTGCTGCAAGGGCTGGGCAGCGGCATTCTATGGGTGCCGGTCACCACTGCTGCCTTCTCGACGCTGGCACCAAGACTGTTGCCAGATGGTGCCGCAATTTTCCACTTGTTGCGCAACGTCGGGCAGAGTATCTATATTGCGCTGTCTTTCATTGTGGTTGTGCGCGCCAGTCAGGCAAACTACGCCGAGCTCATGCCGCATCTGTCAGTCTATAACGAGCGACTGGGGTTGCCCTGGGTGACTGGTCAATGGAGTATTGACAGTGCCACAGGGCTGAAGGCTATCAGTGGTGAGTTATCGCGGCAGGCGCAACTGATCGCATTCAACAATGCATTTTTAATGTACTCGTGGACCTGCTTTGCTGTTGTACCGCTGGTGCTGTTTTGGCGCAAAGGGGAGCAGACGGGGTAGGAGAATCCGGCCCTGGCGATTGGTGTGCTGTCGATTGGTGCGAAGCGCGCCAGCTAATACTAATGTCAGGTATAGTAATCAAACGAGCGGATTAAAACGGACAGGTAATTCATGGGCCTCACTATTAAACCAGTAACTCCATTGATTGGTGCCGAAGTCTCGGGCGTCGACCTGGGCAATCTTAGCACCACTGAGTTCGAGCAAATCGAATCTGCGTTTGCTGATTCACTGGTATTGTTTTTTCGAGACCAGCCTCTGACTGTAGAGCAGCACATAGCGTTTGGCGCTCGCTTCGGGCCCTTGCATCATCACCCTGCGAATGGTGATTTTACCGACACACAGAATCTGCCGCCGGAGATCCTGCGGATCCATGCTGATGCCAACACGCAGCGCATTGCCGGTGATACCTGGCATTCAGATGTCTCGTGTGACTTTGAGCCACCGGCTGCCAGTGTTTTGAAGCTGTCGGTACTACCTCCGGAAGGAGGAGATACGTTGTTTGCCAATATGTATGCTGCGTATAATGATTTGTCTGAGCCCATGAAGAAAATGCTCGACGGTGTAACGGCCACCCATGACGGTGGTCCAAATTATCGTGATCGAGCACGAAAGGCTGGCTTGCCATTGCCAGATAAAGAGTATCCCTGTCACTCTCATCCGGTTGTTCGGACCCATCCGGTGTCGGGTCGAAAAGCGCTTTATGTCAACAGGGCTTTTACGCAATGGATAGACGGCATACCAGCAGATGAAAGCCGCTCCATACTCGAATTTTTGTATCAGCATACAACCAAGGCGATGTATCAATGCCGCTTTCAATGGAGCGTCGATGCGATTGCGATGTGGGATAACCGGTGCACAATGCATCATGCTATTTGGGATTATCACCCACATGTACGTTCGGGACACCGCGTTACCGTATGCGGTGATCAACCGCGTTAACTCTGATCTGGCTCCATCGTGAACTCCATTGGCTTGACCGCTAAAACAGCGCACCAGGATTCATTATGCCATTGGGGTCTACAGCTTTTTTTATCGCTGTCATAACAGCCAGTTTGGTCGGGTCTGCATACTGCTGCAGCTCTTTGTTTTTTAGCCGACCGATGCCGTGTTCAGCGCTGATGGCGCCATCGCAACGGTGAGTTACCTCATTGATGGTGAT
>CALGNZ010000087.1 GCA_937957915.1 uncultured Granulosicoccaceae bacterium
GAACAATGGAGAGCAAATAGCCGTATCTCTGCACACATACGGTCGGCACCTGAATCACTCAGGCAGATCGGTGTTTGATGTAGAGGCGAAAACTGAAACGCCGTGTATTGTTAAAGTTGAAGCATAGGAGGTTACACTTCGGCGAGCGGTGTACTGGGCCTTCATTGTTGAAAAGACCAGGAACGAAGTATAAAGGACATGCCCTTCAGGCGGATCTGCTTTTCAATAGGTGAAAAGCACGCAAATGCCTGTTTACGGCCAATCCGCCCGGGAGTCTGCGCTGACTCCTTGATTCACAGTAACGTTCAGCTGCATCCTAGAAGCCCGGCAACTCTGTCCAGTAGGTGCGCCGTGTTATGTTGATGTCGAGGGGACCGAGCGCCTCAAGTCCAACCCTGACATCAACCTTGTTTTCAGATGAGGGAAACACAATTGACGGCGGGGCGCTGATGCCGGGCGTGTTGAGTAGTTGTTTTCGATCTGATTTTGTAATGATCGAATTGTCGTCCCGGTCGATCACTGGTGTGCCGTCAAATATGCTCAGCGTATACAGGTAACTGGTTCCCAGTCCTCCGGTGCATGCGGAGACCGCGGCCGGAACATAGCTTGTAAATATGACACGATGATCAATGGTGACAGATGCATTGAGAATCTTTTCTCCGATCGCCTCCATATCGAGATACCATCCGTGTTTTTCTGCCAGAGCACGTTTTGTGTTGTCTATTTCCAGGGCTGAACCCTCAATGATGCTGTTGTCGGTTATATCAACCAGATCATCATATGTAATCGGTTTGAATTCTCCCTCATTGTTTTCAACGCCATACTCCTTTGGTGGCTCATACACCGCTGATTGAAGTACAACGTAAAATGCGTTTTTCTGTGACTGATCCAATGGCAGGTGCCTGGCACCGGAACCTATAGACACCGCAATTTGCGCACTCTCGTTCTCGGCCTTAATCAGTGAGACGTCTGGTGAAGTGAAAAATAGTTTATTCCCTTTATCTGCATCCGAGAGCGAGGCAATGACGTCACCGTCAATAGTGCCATTGGCTGCGAAATCAAAGCGCCAGATTTGGCCACCCAAATCACTGACGTATATCTGATCGAAAATCCCGTCTGCATTTACGTCAATCAGCGTTGGTGTAGCCGGAATACTGTACTTCATCTCTGGCAGGTTAAGGGATGAGTCAGCGGCCCCGGCTTTCCATATCAGTGCCCCTGATCTGGCGTCAACGATAAAGATTGCACGCCCCATGCTGGCTTCTGTTTGACCGGGTGAGTTGTCCTGGTTTTCGTCGTAGCCACCGCTGAAGACCAGTACGTTTGTTACCTCTCGGCTGATCGGATGTTTCATTTTTCCAGGCACCATTTTTGACCATGATTGACCCAGTTCCGTAAAGCTTCCGGTTCCTCCCTTGATTGTCCAGAGCAATTCCGGTGCGGACTTATTACTTATATCGAGTGCGTAGTAGTTTCTGCCGCCACGTCGCATGCCAGCGTACAGGTAGTAGTGATCACCAGCAGTATCGATATATCCGTCATGATTCTCGTCATGAAACCAGCTTGAGAGGTAGCCGTCCATACCGTAGAGTTTTTCGCCATATGGCAGATTGACATAGCTGTGTTTCACATTGTCGAGCAGGCTCCACGGTATAAAGGAAAACAGATCTTCACCGGTTAACGTTTCCACCGCATTGAGAAAACCGTCGTTTGTGCCGAAAAAAACAACAGAATCGTAGGTGCCGTTTGCTTGTTTGCCATAAGTGGCGACTTGCGGATTCGTGTGAAGCGGGTCAGCGTATTGTTTTCGATCTTCGCTTGTATCGCCGTTGCCGTTTGCATCCTGAACATCAGTACCTCTGACCCAACTTAGTATTTTTTCGGAGTCGAGCTCGGATAGAAACAGGTTCTGATCGGGTAGGGCAAGTTGTTGCGGGGTGATATTGTTGGCGTTAACCTCATTTTTCGGATCCAGTAACAACCCTGTACCTTGTGGATGGTTTGTTACCACGCTGCGAGTGTTTGCCGGTCTTATTCTGGAGGCGGCTCCGCCACGGCTAACAACAGGTCCGTCCGGAGATTCTGACCACATACTTTTGGCATCTTCGACGAAGGTGCCAGTGTCGGGGTCAATGGCGGTGATTCGTGGTTCTGAGAAATCCTGAAGCACTCCGTCCAGCCAATAGCCCTTAAGGTTGCCTGGCCATATTGGTCGTAACACGGGCTTGAAGAGTGACACATATAGATCCTTTCGGTGCGCCAGCCTGCTGGATGTGTCTATTTCAATTGCCGGGCTGGCAAGTGTCGTAGCCGGTATGTTAACGCTCTCAATAATGTTGGTCATCGCAGTAGCCAATTCATCGGCTGAACTGCTTTGGTAATACTGTCCATTGCCGGCAGCAGCGATTTTCACCAGCGCTGCCTGAGTGGTGTTAAATCCGACCGTGTGTGTAATTACCGTGTTCGTTCCACTGTGAATACCGGATTGATCTTTGGTCGCCAGAAATTCTGCTATTTCAACACCGCAGGTATTTGCGTTGTTGCTTTGGTCACAGTTTTTTCCAATCAATGATTGTGCTGCTGGTATGTCCACCCTACCGGTTGCAGCGCCATCTGTGAGCAATACCATATAGTTTTTCTGGCACTCGCTATGAATCGGGGATCGATAAACCGGATTTCCGTCAATTCTCTCGCTTATACAGTCTGGATGGTCAAGGTTGTCTTCAGTACATTGTTTCTCGCGAACTATCTGACCACCGGTATAGCTATCGGGATGAGATAAACGAGTGAGTTCTTCAGCGCGGTGCTTGGAATTGCCAATGTCTGTTGATCTGGTGGTACCGTAATAGACAGAACTACCTCTGTAGTAATACGTACCTTCGAGCATGGCGCCAATAGTCGGTGTCCAGTAGTCCAGGGACATGTTGTTGATGACTGCTATTGCTTCATCGCGTGCGTACTCAATTGGAGACATTGGGTAAATGACCCGCCCTCCGCTATTGCGATGACTAAAACGCATGACGGCGATGTTTACCTTCGTGGCACTGGTCAGGACTTTTTCCATTGCCTGTCGCAGACGTTCTATTCGGCGTCCGGTTTGCCCGCTGTCTTTACGATTCATTGACAGCGAGGCATCAAGTATAAACAGTATGTTCGGGTAATTGGGGTTCGGGGGAGCAACGTCACCTGTAGTTTCGTACGGGGGATACGGTAACGCTTTGACGGTGTTATAAACGTCAATATCGTCCCCGTGCAATCGAGCAGGTATCAGAAACAGGGATATAACCAGCATCAGCGGATGATGCATCGGTGCAGTATTAAGGTACCTTAATAGTCTGTTCACCGGACTATGTAACCACTACAACGCAGAGTGGTCGTATTAGTTCGCTAAAAGAGCAGGGCAGGAGGGAGAGTAGAGGCACAGCATTGCAGATCCGTTGCAAACAAGCATTGACTGGTTGCAAAATACAATCCAGATAGCGTGCAAGGATGGCAAGCCTGCCGGCAGGAGTTGTAGGAGTGGCCACTACCTCGCGAATGTAGCGATGCTGCGGGTCCAGGGCTCAGCGCGGCGACTGTGTGCAGTTACAGTCGCCGGGCATGCTATGTCAACTCTACTGTCGATTTACTCTGAATTCGTGCAGGGTGAAGGTGCCTTTACCCCAAAAGGTTTCTGTACCAATTTCAATCGCGCCCATACAGGTATTGTTTTGAATGCGTGGTACACCAAAAGACGGACCGTTGTACCTTGTCCATTCTACGAAGTCGTTCCAGTCGAGCCATCCTTCATTCATCGGTTCCTGAGCCACAAACGCGACATAACCCCAGTCAAGTTTCGGGTTGGTATGAACGTCCCAGCCAACACCGCCAAAAGTGACCTCGGCTACCTTGGGCCCCGGCGATCTGATTGCCGGAACGCCTACCCAAACCATAAGCTCGAACTGTTTGTTCCATTCTTCCGCTTCGCAACTGGTGTGGAAGAATGATTCCAGTGCAACGTTGCGTTCCGGGTTGCCTGTTTCAGAATATTTAAAGCGGACCTTATAATCCGGAATACTGTTTAGCGGTGCCGGCAGCCCCAGTTTTTCAGGTGTGCCTGACATCGTGTTGCGTGTTTTACGACCGTAATAGACTTGCGGATAACTTTTGACAGAGTACTCATTGCCTTCGGTTCGCCCTAGCCAGTTGTAGTCCCACTTGGCAACGTAGCTTCCCTTTGTACCGCGCAGTTCTATACACTGATGCCACCGGTTAGAGTAAACCTCACTGTCATTCCAGGTGTTGTTTTGCAGTACATAGTCGCCGTAGTTGATTTCAGCCCATGGCTCGCACCAGCGGCTGCCCAACAGTGGATTAGCTGATGTTGCTGTGTGCCCGTCTACGACGGTACACGTGCGATTGTTTTCGTAGCCGAATCCGTCGTGGTTACCGTCACTTGCGTCAGTTAAACAAATTGGTTTGCCATCGACGTAGCCCCCTGCCTGTAGTTGAACCGGGTCAGGTACATACGCGGTATTCTGAATCGATGCAGGGCGAATAGTGCCCCATTTACAGGGTGCGCCGTATTCCCAGCCCCAGCCATCACCAGCATCCAGAGCATTGGCGGTACAGGTAACCGGGGCTTGCTGATCATTGTTGTCGGTCTGGGCACTGCTAAGCGCCACACCAGAGCCTGTAGATTGCGAGCTGATCGCATCGCTCCAGCGACACGACTCACTGTTTTCCCATCCCCAGCCATCACCGTGGTCTACCGCGTCTTCGCTGCAGGCGACAACAACACGAGCACCCGGTAATGTAGCGTCAGTCCAGCGGCACGAGCTGTCATTTTCCCAACCCCAGCCTTCACCATGATCAAAAGCCTCGGCAGTGCATGCCGGTACGCTTGTCTGGTCGGTTGAGTCATCAAGAGCGAATCGACACGATGTGTCGTTTTCCCACCCCCAGGTTTCATCATGAACAGCGGCATCTGCAGAGCAGACGGGTTTTACCGCTGAGTCCCCGAGCAGGGCTGTCGCACGCTTGTCGCTGCCGTTGCAGCCAAGTAGTAAAAGGGCGGTAGCGGATACTAGTAAATACTTCATCTTCACCTCAACAAATTAGACGTGCCACGTTCTCGCGCCCTGAGAATAAAACCGGTACAGACCTGCGGATAGCAGCGTGACTTCCAGTCTGTTATTTTTAGTTGAGATATTCTGTTTTTTCATTGATGTTCGGCAATACAGCAGGTGTGAATTGCGCTTGTAATATTTGTCGGAACGACTACGCCCAATCGGTCGTAAGAAGTGCAGTCCCTCTCAGCTGTGCCTCAGTAGCGCATCGAGTGCTCGGCCCTTCAGTTGGCAGAGACAGGCAATTCGCGACCATTGCAGGAGCGCGTGGTCCCATCTGGCTAAGAGATCCGAAGAAGCAAAACTGATTAAACGCGTGTAGATCAAGAGCAAGCAGCATACGCCCGGCGTTTCTCATCTGTTTATTGTTCTTACCGTGCCACTCACTGTTGTATCTGCCGGAAAATTCTCAAGCGCCAATAACAGATATTTATAATTCTGTTTGATGAAGGAGCCGGGTTCGGGCCGACTGCACGGTGGGAACCATGTGGTTCTCTAAGGTTGTGGCCAAGCCGCCCGCTGCTATCAATGTATTCAGGCAAAGTGCGCTCAATTTTATTTGAAACACATGGATTCAAGGTAGAATTCAGGCACCTCTGGTTCCAGTGCTCAACATGGTTAGATTCCCGTCACCGATAGAAACACCGGCACAGCCCGGCACCACTGTGCACGATTTCACATCGGCACTTGGCGCAACAACGCTCGCAAACGCGTTGATCGGTTTTATATTCGCGGCCAGCGGTCCGGTAGCGGTAATTCTTGCGGTCGGTACCCAGGGCGGTCTCGAGCGTGAGGCACTGGCTTCGTGGATCTTTGGATCATTTTTTATCAATGGCCTGCTTACCATCGCGGCGTGCTGGATATACCGCACGCCAATGGTGTTTTTCTGGACCATTCCCGGAACAGTTCTGGTCGGGCCGGCGCTCACCCACTTACCCTTCGAAGAAATAGTCGGTGCCTTTTATGCCACCGGCCTGTTGATGTTGTTACTTGGGTTCTCCGGATGGGTCAGGCGTGCTATGTCCGCTATTCCAATGCCCATCGTCATGGGAATGGTAGCGGGTGTGTTTTTGCAGTTTGGCACTGCCTGGGTGCAATCGGTGGTAGTGGATGCGTGGCTGGCCGGTACGATGACGTTAGTGTTTCTGCTGCTGTCGGCATTACCATCAATCGGCAAATACCTGCCCCCGTTGATTTCTGCGCTGGTAGCGGGCCTGCTGGTCATTGTTTTTGATGAGCGGATTGCTGTGGAAGCTGCTGCGGTAGATCAGTGGTTCACACTGCCGCAGGTGATAACACCGGTGTTCTCGTGGCAAGCCATGTTCGAGCTGGTGCTGCCACTGGTCATAACGGTACTGGTTGTGCAAAACGGACAGGGCGTGGCTGTGCTGCATAGTGCCGGACACAGTGCACCAGTTAACTTTATTACTGCTGCATGCGGGCTATGGTCAGTGTTCGCTGCAGTCGTTGGTACTGTTTCGACCTGCCTCACCGGCCCGACCAATGCGTTGATATCCAGTTCTGGTGAGCGTTCATCGCACTTTGCAGCGGGGATAGTAGTTGGCATGCTGGCGCTGGTATTCGGGTTGTTCGCACCGGTGTTTACGCAGTGGATGCTGGCTTGTCCGCCGGCCTTTATTGCCACTCTGGCAGGCCTTGCCATGCTGAAGGTGTTGCAGGCTGCCTTTACAACGGCATTTGCAGGAAAGTTTCAGCTCAGCGCGCTGGTGACTTTTCTAATCACCGTCTCCGGAATTTCGATCCTTAATATCGGGGCACCGTTCTGGGGGCTGGTGTGCGGGTTTGGCGTGTCGTGGTTGATTGAGCGCAGTGACTATCGAGAGCCAGTGTAGCGAGCGCAGCTCTGTACTGGAGAACCAGAGGCCACGGCATGGCCTCTGTGCTCAGCTTATATGCTCGACTGATTCACTCCACTTATTCGTTCTTCTTGGGTAACCACTGTTCTGCAACAACCTTGCATTAGCAGCGGAAAAATCCTGTCGCTAACTCATTTGCGGTCGGCAGGCAGGTCGGTCAGGCTGCGACTGCATTCGGCGTTCAGCTGCGCGCGGGTAATGCCAACGTCCCTCAAAGTCTCGTCACTCAGATTTTGCATCTGGCGGCGCTCGCCGTGGATATCGTAAATTAGTCTGAGTCGTTTCATCAGAGCCCGACCGGTACGTGCCAATAGTTTTGCAGTTGAGCCATTGTGGTGCTTTGATTGCGGGATTGCTGCAATGGGATTTCTGATAGATGAAGTCGACATGTTGCTGCTCCTTGCTTTGTGTTCGAGGGTGCAGTAGTACTATCGACAATTAAAGGGGCGGGTTGTTGGTAATATTACCAGCAAGCGCCGAGCTGGTAATTTTACCGTTATTGGCTGTGTACCGGTTGCGTGTCGCTCATGGCTTTGCAATTGACAGATTTCGTGTTGATAATTGCACGTCAGTGCATGCCGTTCGAATCTCGGCTGGCGCTGACATTTTGTAAGTGGAATCAAGTGGAATGACAGGCAAGACCGATGGATAAGGACCGCTGGACAAAAGTTCGCGAAATCTTCACCCACCTGAGTGACCAAAGCCCGAGTTTTCGCGAGCAGTATCTCGATATGGTTTGTGAAGATCAGCGCGACCTGCGAGATGACGTCGAGAAGATGTTGCAGGCCAATGATGAAATGGGCAGTCATCCGACATTTGCAGCAGATGTCTCGTTAGAACCTTACCCGGAGAAAATAGCGGATTATCGTATTACCGGGGTACTGGGTCGTGGTGGAATGAGTACCGTGTACGCTGCGCAACATCAGATCTTTGGTGAGGTTGCGCTAAAGGTATTGCCTGCCAATCTGGTGTCTCGCCCGGTAGCCAGGGAGCGGTTTAAACAGGAAGCGATGCTGCTGCGAAAAATCAGTCATGTGGCGCTTTGTCAGGTATTTGAAATCCACATGGAAGGCGATCACGCGTTGATTGCAATGCAGCGCGCAGAGGGCATAACACTTGAGAAGCGTTTGCAGAGCGATCCGCCAAATCTTAAGCTGGCGCTGCAAATTGCTGAAACGATCGCAGCGGTGCTGGCTGAAGCACACAGTCATGGTGTGATACATCGTGATCTCAAGCCTTCGAATATTATTCTCGACGAGTACAATCGCGTAAAGCTTATTGATTTTGGTATTGCCAAATATGCAGATGCCAAACTCACGGCAACTGGTGAGATTATGGGCAGCCCGGCCTATATGTCACCGGAGCAGTGGCGGGCTGAACCAATTGGTCCACAGACTGACGTGTGGTCGCTGGCTGTTGTGTTGTATGAAATGCTATGTGGTGATACACCGTTCACGACCGGCTCGGTTCGTGATACGGCGCAGCAGATTCTTGGTGAAACACCGGTGAGCGCTCCGCCACTGAATACCACTGACCCGGTGCAAAGAGACCTGATGGAGTTTCTGCCAATAATGCTGGATAAAAACAGCCGAACCCGACTCGCGTCAATGGACACGGTTCACGAGACAATGCGTCTGTTAGCGCTACAATGCGGCTAGCAGTCACAGACAGGTGAATCCAGAAACGCGGTTGTAACAGACCAGACTAGACTGGACTGTTGTGGTAACTGATTGTAGATCTATACTTTGTCAGGGCTCAATGACACGATCTTCTCAACGGGATGAGGGTTTTTTCAATGGTAGAAGGGCAATTTACCCAGTTGCTGCACGCCGCAAAAGGTGGTGATGCGACGGCACGCAATCAGCTATTGCCACAGGTGTATGAAGAACTGCGTACGCTTGCTCGTCATCAAATGCGTCGCGAGAACGCAGGCCACACTTTACAGGCCACCGCCTTAATCAACGAGGCTTATATCAGGCTGCAGGGGGCCAATGAACCCAATGATCGCGCGCACTTTCTGGCGCTGTCGTCGCAGGCGATGCGGCGTATATTGGTTGATCATGCGCGTTCAAAAAATCGAGATAAACGCGGCGGCGATCTGATTCGGGTTACTCTGGTCGACTGGCAGCCAGATGCCAATGCGTCAGAAGATGCCTTGCTTGAACTTGACGACGCACTGTCCAGGCTGAGTGAGTTTGACGCGCGGTCTGCTCAGGCTATAGAGCTGCTGTTTTTTGGTGGCTTAACTTATGAAGAAATTGGTCAGGAGCTGGGCATATCAAAAAGTTCAGCTTTTGACGACATCAAGGCGGCAAAGGCCTGGCTCGCCTCACAGATGGCAGGTTAGGAGGGCACGCTCAGGCGAGCGATGCGCTGTCGTGCAGGCAGATCAAAAGCAAGAGCAGTTTGCGCCCTTCTTTAGGGGGTGTCCCATCTCGGAAATAGATCCTAAGGAGTAGCGTGTTGGTGGACGCGAACCGCACCAACCATGTGGCTGCCGCGGCGTTGGGGGGCGTTGGGGATGTGCATCGGCATTGGGATTGGGGGGCGCGTTGGGGGCGACGAGGCTTCGCAAACAGGATATCCCTGCCAGCCCTGGCCCTCACTTTTGTATGTGCCTGAACTTTCCTGAACTCTAAAAAAACAACACGTAGTAAAGTTCGAAAGCTGAACGTCATACCCAGTGCGCTTTTTAAAATGCGCTGGAACGTGCGGCACGACAGCACCACAAACAACCGTCAGTTCGCATGGTTAAAATGCATACAGAAGGCCTAGATTGAAATAGACTAATCTCTGCGCGGGCTGAAACCGCACGCCGTCGACGTTGACATCAAGGTCGTAGTAATTAACTTTATATTGGGCGCGCATAGCCAATGACTTACCCAGCGGTACTACCCAGCTAACACCGGCGCTGTAGCCGTCGGAGTTGCCACTGTATGTGCCCTCCAGATCATCGAATTCGGTTTCTTCCTCCGCTTCCTCTGCATCTTCCTCGTCTTCATTGTCCTCAAAACCTGCGGTAAATTTCAGGTCCGTGTTGTAGCGCGTATAAGCCAGGGTAAAACTCAGTGTACCTGGACGCCCCATTGCCAGTGAATAACTGACCCCGGTAAAGAACCCGTCCTCACGATAGTATTCTTCCTGCCTGATATCGGTGTCTCTAATCGTGAAGTCTATATCGGTTGAGCCTGCGCGATAGCCGGCAAAAATGGCCCAGTTCGCATTGGCGCGATAGCCAAAGTTAAGGTCAATGTCTGTGCGTTTTGCGCTGCCTATCTCGTCTTCTTCAGAGATGTTCTCTGTGAAGATTGAGCTTGACAGCGCCAGCGAAGAATAGAGTTTGGCGCGACTGATCCCGCCAGTTGCTGTCAGCGTGTTAAATGCGGTGTCAGCGTCCAGTTTTTCGTTGAAGGTGAGCTCGGTGAAGCCCCAGGCCAGCCCTCCGACGAATCTTAGCGGTTGCGATTCTGCGGCAACACTGCGGGCTGACCAGCAGAGACCGCTGACCAGAAGCAATAAAAAAAACATCCTGTTGTGCATTCAAAAATCCCTCTTTGTCCCTGTTAAACCTGCACTATTCACCGTAATTCGATAGACAGTGGAAATAGCGGGAAAAACCTCACTGTCGCCTGCTGAACTGGGCAGGCTAATAGTGTATTCGATTTTTACGGCGCCGTCTTGCTACACTAAGGTGAGGAAAAACGGACACAATATGGGATTCACTCATCCTGACTACACCATCATCAGGGAGCTCGGTCACGGGGCCAGTGGTGTGGTTTACCTGGCAGTTCAAAATCAGTTAAACCGGCGCGTTGCTGTAAAGGTTTTTAACGATCCTTTCGCTCGTCACGGTGCGGACCGGCGATTCCTGCGTGAAGCTCGCATTCTTGCGCAGCTCGATCATCCGCACATTGTGCCAGTGTACGAGTTATCTCCGCTGCCTGATCAGCAGGGCTACCTGTTGGCAATGGCCCATGTAGAAGGGGGCACACTGAGTCAGCGGGCCTCGGCGTTTTCCCTGCGGCAGGCGCTGACAGTTGTCAGGCAAATTGCCGACGCGCTTGGCTATGCCCACGAGTCTGGGTTTATCCATCGAGATGTCAAGCCCGATAACATATTGTTCCAGAATGATCAGGCATTGCTTGCGGATTTTGGTATCGCGCGCGCTGCCGAGTCTCAAACCCGAATGACACAGCATGGCACCATGCTGGGCACACCTGACTACATGAGCCCTGAGCAGGTAAACGGAGATCCGGTTGATGCCCGCAGCGACATCTACAGCCTCGGTATCGTGTTTTATGAGCTATTAACCGGCCGGCCACCGTTTAATACGGACTCTGCTATTGCCACTGGCATTCAGCACTTAACTGCAGAGGTCGCACCGTTACCATCAGCATTTATGTCGTACCAGGAACTGATGGACAAAGCACTGGCCAAAAATAAGGACGACAGACACGTTAATGCCCGCGAGTTTATTTCTGAACTGGAAGAGGCTACCAGCAAGATGCGCTTGCCGATTGATGAGCCACTGTCTGAATTGCGCAGCCTTATTGCATCGGACCCAAGCCCGCAGGCCTCGGTAACACAACGTCGTTTTGCTTTTCCAGCGGCAGCTCGTGCGTTTGTCGTGCTGGCTGTGTTGTCAGTGGTTGCTATCTGGATGTTGCGCAGTAAATCGACGGATACTGAACGCTCGTCCACGCCTTCGGTAGCAATACGGAGTTTACCTGCCGACGCAGACAGCGCTTCCAGCCAATCAGTGCCAGCGGTGAACATAGAAAATACCGAAGGGGGTAATGAGGTGTTGTCGGTTCAGTCCGGGGGTGGGCTTGAGCAACAGCGCGAGACTCAACCGATTGATGCTGTAAAAATATCAAATGAAAATGGTGATCCGGCAGAGGATGCTTCGATATCTTCAGCCAGTAACAACTTAGCTGTGCAGGCAACCACTGAACAGGGCGTTGCTGACACGGAAGATATTGCCACCTCGAATAAAGGTGCATCCGAAGGTCCGGATGCCATGACAGCTCAGCTGGCAAGAGCCGATTCACTGTGGAAGGAGGGCAACTGGTTTGGGGGTGAGCAAAGTGCAGTCGCCGAGTATCGGGCGTTACTTGCACTGGACCCGGGCCGTCAGGATGCAATCGATGCGTTGCAGGACATTTTTACAAAAACCTTTGCTGATGCTGACAAGGCCGTTAGTGATGGTCGAATGAGAGATGCGCTTGGCAGTCTGCGGCATCTGCAACAACACTGGCCGAATGATGATCGAACCAATTCACTTGAGCTCAAAATACAGGCAGCGGTGCAACGCGAGCAAGACCTCGAAAGAAAGCGAAGTGCGGAACGACAGAAAGCTAAACGATTGAACGCACTCATTGACAGAGCTCAGGCTTCCGAACGCGACGGCAAACTGTTTGCGCCCGAGCGCGATAGTGCATACTTTTACTACCAGCAAGTGCTGTCAGAAAATGCTAATAACAGCCGGGCTATCAATGCGATCAAAGCGCTTAAGCAAAAGATGCTGCAACGTGTAAGTGAGTCTGGCGACGACGGTCAGTTCGATGAAGCAGAAACGCAGCTATCGTTGCTGGAAAAACGCTATCCTGCTGATCCGGAAGTTGCCAGCGCCGTAGCCGGTTTCAAAGAGCGCAAGCAACAGTTTGAACAAAAAGTTGCCGAGGCGAACAGACGCGCTGAAGAGGCACGAGAAATTGATCGGCGCATCTCTGAGTTAAATGCCGATATAGATAGCTGGTTGATTGCACCCACTACAATAGCGCTCTCCGAACATAGTGTACTTGAGAATCGTATCGATCAATTGCAGCTGCGCTCTCCGCAGAACGCAACACTCGTCGTGTTAAAAAGAGCCGTTGCACGGCATCTGGAAACGCTCAACGCAAAACGCGTGGCTGAGTCGGCGGAGAAACTGGAAGAAACATTCAACATGCCCGGGTTCTAGTCAGTAGCATTTGTCAGTATTCAGTGATCAGAGTCAAAGCCCCCAAACAACTCAGCTAATGCTCACGCGCATTCCATGGTTCTATCAGTGTGACGCCATGTTGTTATCGATGTACAAAAAAATCCCCGTCAGCGGAGCCGGCGGGGATTCAGAATTACAACTTACTGGGTATGTGTTACAGCGTAGTACATGCTTCTCCGAATGTCGGTACAGTTATACAGGCACTAAGATCAGGGATGAATGCCAGCTCTCCTGCCAACGCCGGATAACCGTTAACCGTGGCGTTTACAGTGCCGCCAATTCCATTGATACCGATCTCCATTTCGATCTGACCTTCAATTGAAGCGTCGATCGGTGGCACCAGTTCAAACGGCTTCTTCGCGATATCCAGTGCAACTGTGGCAGTGTCTCGCGCCGCGAACAGTGCAACCAGTCGTGGATCAAGATCTATTGGCGTCAGTACCATTCCCTGTTTGATTCCTTCCAGTGCCAGTTTTGCCGCACTCAGGGCGCCGGTTGCAACCGTTCGGGATGCTTTCAGTGTAACGATAGTCGCATGTCGACGAGCGATGTCAGCGCTTCTCCATGACTTCTCGGCAGCATAGCTTGCGTATCGACTGGCTCTCTGGTGCCATTTTGCCGCCTTGTACCAACGGTACTTTGAAGCAATGCGTGACTTGTGGCTGTTAATCGATCGGTACTGCGCATTGATGCTGCTGTTGATGCTGTTGACCTTGTTTTGTGCTGCAGTGACAGCAGCCTGTGCGTTCTCAAGGTTCTTCTGACTCTGGGCTCGCTCAGCGGTTACAGTGGCGCGCATGGCCGTGATATCGGCATTGATCTTGTTGACCTCGGCTTGCGCAATGTTAAGTGCTGCCGTTGCATTCTCCATTGAGTCTGCAATATCACCCAGATCAAGTGTTACCTGGCCAAGACCGGATATTTGAGGTCCCTGGTCGGTTATTGATCCGCTGAGTTGAATACGCGAGACAGGTGTGACGAACGCACCGTTAACAAACATGCCTTGCGAGCTGATCTCCAGGGTAACATCCTCAAGTGCTACACCGAATACATCCATATTGCCACTCAGGCGGAGTAAAACATCCTCAGGGTTGTTCCAGTCAATGGCAGCGTAGACTTCAATTTCACTATTGACCTGTATGTCTGGCGAGATCTGCATGTTGGTAGAGCCGCTGATTTCGATGCCGTCAGCGCCTACAGATACCCTCGCTCGTGTCATTTGCAGCTCGTTCATATTAACGCCGATCAAGTCTCCGAGCAGATCAGCCCCCAGCCCCATTTCCCCTTCAATAACCAGCTGTGTGTTTTCCAGATCATCACCGATGTAGCCCTGTGCTGTGGCGCCAGCCATTGGCATCACTGGCAATATGTCTTCAAGGAACTGTGTGTCAGGTTTTAACTCCCCTGCGACAAATACTTTTTGCTCGTAGTCTGTCACCTTGAGTGCTGCGCTGGCGTTGCCCAGACTAATGTCAAAGTCGATGAAGCTCGGTAATCCGGGTATACCGATAGAGACCTCACCGTTTCCACCCTGAGCAGCACCGTGTTCCCCGACGTAAGTGATCATCTCTCCTGCGATAGAAACAGCGGGCGTGAGCGGTATATCACCGTGCAGATAGATCTGACCGGCAAAGTCTGCTACGTCTTCGGGTAGCGATCCGTAAGTCTCGGCCTGGTAGGGAATCCAGCCGTTGGCCGAGAAGCCAATTGCATCGATAAAATCACCACCGCTGGAGTCGTCTTTGTTTTTATCTTTGTTGTCCCGGTGATCGACCTTTTTAAATTGACTGCCTGCGAGCACGATCGGATCACTTTGCACGTTCTGCTGTACGTAGTCACCGTCTGAATTGCGTTCGTAGTAGATGCGAGTATCTGCTACATAGTTACGCTCTTCCATCACACCGGTTTCAGGGTCGAGCGTAAAGGTCATGGCGACGTGTTCGTCGTTCTCATCCATGATTTCATACACGATCAGGCCGTTTGATTCGTCAGCTGGTTTGCGCTTAAGGCTGTTCAGGTCAATGCCTTCGGTACGGCTATAGCTCAGGTAAAAGTATGGATCAAACACATCGAGAATAGCAGTCGCAGTGAAGCTCCCGGGGATCGTAAAAGCAACATCGTTGAGCAGTTTTAGATCCTGCCCGAAGTTGAGCTTGAACGATACACCGGCATCGAGGTGGAATAGAAAATAGGGCTTGCGATCGTCACGTATGGTTCCGCTTTCGCTCAGTGTGTCGTTGAGTGGCAGATTGCTGTTGCCGGTAAGTTCCGGCAGGCTTGCACCGTTAGCGAATCCGAGCACGGCGCGCGGCACGGTTTCAAAATCCACATCCTGCAATAGTGGCATTTGCGAGAGTGGTACTTCCGACTCACCGTAAAACTCCGGCTTGTCACCGAGTTGTACAATGATGTTAGCGTTGTTGAGCGGGAACCGGGTTGAGCCGGCGACCACCTGTACGTTACCCCAGATCTCATAGCGCTGATCACCAATGTTATCCATCGTACCGACGGTAGTCTCGAGTGTCAGTCCGTGGTTCATATCGATCCTGCAGATGGCACTGTCCTCGCCGCCTTCGCAATTCACTGGCGACGCGATTGCATAGTTCGAAAAAGTTGTCCCGCAAGCCATCATCAACCCACAGGTGACTGCCTTGCTGATTCGATTCATTCTGAAAAACTTATCCATTGTTTTCTCCTGGCTGTTGCCTTGTTTCGTTTGGGGGAGCGCCACAATGACGTCCTTATCTGGTAAAGCGCCAAACAGCGGAGAATGTCCGGAAATTAGTAAAAAAATTTTTTTGCGGTGTAAAACGAGCCGTGGATAGCTAACACGTCGAGGAAGGGCAAAGAGCACGTATTGATTTTAGCGAGGAAGGCTGGTTCGGAAAAAAGAACTAAATATCAGTTGTTTAGGGGAGGTGGCGTGGTGTCGATTGGTTAGTGGCTCCTTTCACACGGGTAAGTTGGTGGAAGCAAAGTTCAATTCGATCTGCGGGCCGGTTGTAGATCTTGCGAGCCAGGTTTCGATGTCGCTGTTCAAGGCATCGCCCTTCAGAGATTGCGCCAGTCGAATCACCGGGTATACCAATACATGCGACATATAGCCGGCGTATTGGTTGTCAGGATTAGACGTGCTCCGGGTTTTATTGCAGTGGGAAATAGGCGATAGCTTTTATTTCAATCAGTATATGCGGGTGTGGCAGTTGATCGACTGCGACTGTCGTGCGTGCTGGTCCATCGTGCGTAAAGAAGGTGCCGTACGCTTCGTTGTATCCTTTAAAGTCGTTCATGTTCACCAAAAAAGTGGTGATCTCAACCAGATCTGCGAGGGTTGCACCCTGAGTCGCGAGTATATCTGCGATGTTGCTGATCACCGCTTGAGTTTGTTCACGTATATCCAGATCTGTGTTTCCTAAACTGTCTGCGCTTGCACCGGCAAATGTGTTGTCAGGTCGTCGAGATGAAACGCCGGAAACAAACAGAAAATCACCCGCCCGTTTGATGTGTGGGAAACGGCCCCTCGGAGTAGCGCTGCCGTCATTAACTGTTGCCGACGTTGTCATCAAATAGTTCTCTGGTGTAAAGGTTCGGGTGCTAAACGGCGCGCTGTTTTGTCAGTGCTTACAGTACAATGCTCGTTGCGCCCGCCGGTCATCAGTGCGATAAATGGTTGTTGCCAGCTTACCATGTAATTAAACTATCAGTTACCGCATGCCCGCAACCTTGAAAACGAGAGGCTCGCGCTTCGGCGAGGTTTGGTATGCTTTGATGCGAAGCGTACTCCCAGATATCCTTACTTACCTAATCCTTAACCTACGCTAAAGGAATATTCCATGAAAATGCTCCACACAATGTTACGGGTCGGCGATTTGCAACGCGCCATAGATTTCTACACCAATATTCTGGGTATGGAACTCCTCAGAACGACGGAGCGCCCGGAACAGAAATATAGCCTCGCTTTTGTTGCCTACAATGGTGGTAATAAAAATGGAGAGTCAGAGATCGAGTTAACTTATAACCACGGCGAGTCGTCTTACGATATGGGTACTGCTTATGGCCATGTGGCTCTTGGCGTGGACAATGTTGCGGAAACCTGTGATCGGATAAAAGCAGCGGGTGGCAATGTAACTCGTGAGGCCGGGCCGGTCAAAGGGGGTGACACAATCATTGCTTTTGTAGAAGATCCGGATGGTTATAAAATTGAGTTAATCGAACTTGCCAGTCGAAAAATATAGGCATTCGTTGCTGCGAGGCAGGCAGGCTTACAGTCACTTGCCTCCTTCGCAGGCGGCGCCTCATCCGCGTATTTGTGAAGGTGCCTGATTAGGGCGCTTTTGTGGATACGCTTGTTTCAAATCCGGCTGTTTGTAAGTGCCTGTTCCTGGCAACCTGGTACCGGGCGCGAAGTCTCGGCGGTTGCAATGGCAATGCACAGAGGCGGCTATCGTTGTGTTGCTCTTATGACTGACTCGTCTATACGGACGGCGTTTCCGCCGTGGGAATATACACCAGTAAGGTACAACCGTTTTTTGTAGTTGAGTTGTGTTCGGTGCCGGCCTTCAGTAATACCAGGTCGCCAGCTACGTACTCGGTGCCGTCATTGTCGGTGATGTCGCCCTCCAATACAAAAAACTCCTCGTCTGATGTATGTATATGAGTTTCAGTGGTCATTCCCGGTGCCATTTTATATACATGAAAGCCAACACCGTCATCAACCGTGTTATTTAATTGCAGAATCGATTGCCCAATATCTGCGCCCTTTGAATCAGGCAATACCTTAAACTCACTGTGGTTGATGTTGGCGACAAGTCGTTCATTGTTGGCGATTGGTTTCATTGTGGTGTCTCTGGCAATTGTATGTTGAGTAGTGTGACGCTACTCGCCTCCCAGTTCCAGCTCGCGCCGGAAAAACCTGGCTTTTTCCGCAGGCAGATCAAGATTTCTCGCGTATTCATGCCCGGCATATACGGCCATTGCGATCGTGGCCGGAGCCATGCTGTCTCCAATGTTGGTGACTGACTTAATCTTCGTGTCAGCCCAGGCGGGTTTCTGATTCTGCAGCTCGTTGAAGAGCGAGTCGTCAGCACGGCGAGAAGTAACCGGTATCACCACATCAGCCTCAACCTGCATCGGCGTGTCAATATAGACGCAGGCAAGTGTGACATGCCCGGCGTCGACGTGACTGATGTGTTTATTGCAAATTATTTTAACCCCGAGTTGCCTGAGGCGAATCTGGATATGCTCATGTTCCAGTGTATTGTGCGTCCACTCGGCTATGTCTGCAGCCGGAGTTACCAGCGTCACATCCCGTCCTTCGGAGGCCAGTTGTTCTGCCAGTGCACTTGCCAGGTAGTAGTGGTCATCGTCATAGATAAGTACGCTGGCGGAGTGGTCGCTCGGGCGCTGCCCGTTCAGAACTGCGTCCACTGCCAATATAGTCGAGTTATCCGCAATCGGCACAGGCTGGCGATGTTGCAGGCCAATAAAATCGGTTCGCCAGTGTGATCCGGTGGCGATAGCAATATGCGCATAGTCTGCATTGATAATTTCATCTGCTGTAAGCGTTGATTCAGTAAAGGTCTGTACGTTGGCACGCTGGCTCAGTAACCAGGTTCGGTGGTCTGCAACGCGGCGCCATTCACCCAGTGATTGCAGAGATGTTTCAGTGATTACTCTGCCACCCAGGTGCTTGCGAGCCTCTGATAACGTAACCTGGTAACCCCTGTCTGATAGAGCGACTGCCGCCTCCAGCCCGGCGGGGCCTGCTCCTACAATTAGCACGCTGGCGCTGGAGCCTGCTTTTTCGATGGTCACAGGGTGCCAGCCCCGACGCCACTCCTCACCCATAGTCGGGTTTTGTGTGCAGCGCATCGGGTAGGCCAGATAGTCGCCTGATGTGCACATATTGCAACCAATGCACTCGCGTATTTCATCCTCGCGACCTTCGTCTATTTTATTTGGCAAAAACGGATCGGCGATTGAAGGTCTGGCCGCACCGATAAGATCAATGACGTCGTTTTTGATTTGGCTAACCATGGTGTCAGGTGAGGTAAAGCGCCCGACGCCAACAACCGGTTTGGTCGTCAGAGTTTTAACGAAGCTGATGTAATCCTGTTGTCCTGCTTCGCTGCCGAATCGGGATGGCATTGAATCGTTATGCCACGCGGCAACGTTCACGTCCCACAGATCCGGTAGTTCCGCGAGCATTCCAACGATATCCTGCGCTTCGGATTGATTCATTCCATCGTCACCCAGCAACTCGTCGACTGCAAATCGCAGGGCTATCGCGCAGGTATCGCCAACGGCATCTTTGAGGTCCTGAAGCACCTCACGTAACAGGCGTACCCGATTTTCCAGGCTGCCTCCATACTCATCAGTGCGCGTGTTGTAGCGGCTAAGTAAAAACTGGTACAACAGTGTCATGGTGCCGTGCGCCGCGTACGTATAGATAATGTCGTATCCGGCCCTCCTGGCGCGCTTTGCAGCGTCTATATGCCATTGGCGAAAGTCTTTGATATCAGCTTTGGTCATAGCGCGCGCATGCACGTGTGGGAAGTTTTCGGTGGGTATATTCCCGGGAGCAAGCGAGGGCAGGCGGGTAACATAGTTCGCTACCTCAAAGCCGTTGTGTACCAGTTGTATGCCTGCCAGTGAGTTGTGCGCGTGGACTTTTTCAACCATCAGTTCGTGCACTGGAAGGTCAGCGTCACTCCACAACCGCATCAACGTTGCCGGTGACAAGTCACTGGACGGATGAATCGAGCACTCCTCGGTACACACAACAGCCCATCCGCCTTCGGCCTTGACACCTCGCATCTCGGCCATGGCCCTGGGGTAGCGATGGCCCATGCCGTTGCAATGCGGAACCTGATAAAAGCGATTTTTCGTTGTTTTGGGTCCGATTTGTATCGGGTCAAACAGAATGTCGTATCTGGGATTGCGATCAGGCATTGGATGTATCATCTGCAATAATAAGTTGTTACCGTCAAGGATACTCGAATCAACCAGTACGTGTTAGCTGTGACAACAGCTAACACGGCGTACGTGCAATCTATACCGTGATGTAAAACGACAGAGCTATTAGTGGAAGGTCAGTGAAAATGAGTGAGTCCACAATCCATCCGGCAAGCCGGGAAGATTTTTCTAGTCTGCTGTCGCCGTTGAAGATACGGCATCCCGGTGGTGCGCTTGAATTGCGTAATCGCGTTCTGGTGTCAGCGCATGTCCCCGGATTTGCAGAGGATAACAAGCCGGGTGCCACGTATATTGATTATCACCGTCGCTATGCTGCTGAGGGAGTCGGGTTGCAAATTACCGGTGGTACCCCTGTGCACCGGTCTGGTCTGTTGAGTCTGCGGTCAGATGCACTGTGGAATCTGGACGACAGTGTAATTCCAGGCTACCGCAGGCTCGCCGAGGCAGTTCACGCGGAGGGCGGAAGGATGCTCGCACAACTGGCACACAGCGGAGGCACGGTGCAGATTGATAAAGCGGGCATCACAACGTGGTCCGCCTCAAGCATTCGTTCGTCGAACACCGGTCATGTCTCCCACGAGATGTCTGTCGATGAAATTCAAGAGGTGGTTGGCGCTTTTGCAGATGGGGCAGCCAGAGTC
The DNA here is from genome assembly GCA_937957915.1 of uncultured Granulosicoccaceae bacterium. GTDB lineage: Bacteria > Pseudomonadota > Gammaproteobacteria > Granulosicoccales > Granulosicoccaceae. Next base: position 20,585 of record CALGNZ010000087.1, read on the forward strand.
AGGCAGGCTGAACTTGACGGTGTTGAAATTCTTGCAGCGTTCGGGTTTCTGCCGCAGGCTTTTTTATCTCCACTGACAAACTTTCGCACTGATGGCTATGGTGGGTCGTTGTCGAACAGGCTTCGATTTTTGACAGAAGTGCTGACAGCTGTGCGTGCCGAGTTAGGTCCTTCGCAGTTGCTGGGCGTGCGTTTACCTGGCGACGAATTCGAACCTGGCGGACTGACTCTTGAGGATATGAAAGTGGTTTGTACCAGGCTGGGTGAGTTGGGCCTGGTTGACTATTTTAATATCATTGCACACACAAACTTTACGCATACCGGACGCGCAAAACACTGGCCACCGACACCTTCAAAGCACGGTATTTTTGTTGATCTTGCGGCGGCGATTAAAGCTTGTGTGTCCGTTCCGGTATTTACCGTTGGCCGAGTCGTTGATCCGCTGCACGCTGATCGAATTATTGCTCGTGGGCAGGCTGATATGGTTGGAATGACACGGGCGCATATCTGTGACCCTGCAATCGTCAGTAAAATTATAAATAGTCAATACTCGCAAATACGGCCCTGCGTCGGTGCTAACACCTGTATTGCCAATCGTTATGCAGGCAAAACAATTGGCTGTATGCACAACCCGGAGTTAAAGGCGCCGGGTAAAGTTCTGCAGCCAACGTCTGAGGTTCGCAGCGTCGCTGTTGTCGGGGCCGGGCCTGCAGGGCTTGAAGCGGCAAGGCTCTGTGCTTCACGAGGCCACAAGGTAAAAGTATATGAAAGATCGTCTCAGGCTGGTGGTCAGCTTGACTATTGGGCCCGTGCAAAGTCGATGACAGAGTTGCGCAGAATTATTGAATGGAGGCTCGCGGAGTTGCAACGGCTCGGGGTCGAGGTTGAATTCAACAGGGAGGTATCCAGTGTTGATAGCATAGATGCAGACAAGGTGATTTTGGCAACCGGTGCATTGTGTCGGACACGAGAAATACCTGGTATACCGGCAGTGGCGTGTTCTGTGCCCGAGGTCTATCACCCGGTACAGCTACTTGATCTTGAAAGTTCTGCAGCCAAAAGAGTTCTGGTAATTAATGACGGTCGCGGGCAGGCTGGGTTAGTGTGTGCCGAGTGGCTTATTGATCAGGGCGCCAGTGTTGAGTTGATTACAGAAGATGTAGCCGTGGCGAATGATCTGGATCCGACCAACAGAAATGCCTGGTACGAACGGTTAGGAAAGCGCGGTGTTGAATTCACCGCACAGTCGATTATCGAAAAAATCGATGGTAGCTCGGTAATTCTGCGTAACCCGTATACCACACAAATGTCCGAGCGCACCGGAATAGACTTGATTGTAGACTGGCAGGGGACTGAGTCTGAGAACGCCCTCGGCAAAGCGGCATCACAAAAGGGCAGCGATAAATTCTATTCAATCGGTGATTGCGTCGCCCCAAGATCCGTTGAACTGGCGATGGCCGAGGCGCTGGCAGTCGCCGAAAAAATATAGCTCCTGTTACCTCGCAGGTGCAGTGTTCCTGTTGTGCTGCTCGCCCGTACCACTTGCTGTAGGGTGGATAAGCCTGCGCATCCACCAATAGAGAAACTTCCGCCCTCAAGCGATTCGTTATGATTCAATAGAAATAGAAACCGAGCATTCGTCAAGCGCGCTCTGAAGTCTTGCTGTATAAACATAATGCCATATATATTCGATGGTGGATGCGCAAGCTTATCCACCTTACGTGTTGAGCTGAATGGTATTCGGCTCAGGCTTTTATTCCACATTTCAGCACTGCGTCACGGCCTGTTTCCCAGGCGCCATGGGCTGTGGCGAAGGCGCGTTCTGAAGCGGCTTCCCCGGCGAAGTGAAGTTTTTCCGCCACTGCAGTCGCAAGCACACTACGCTGACCTGCATGGCCAGGTTTGCTTGCGGAGTAGGCGCCTTTTACCAATGGGTCATTACCCCACGCACTGCATTTGAATTTAACGATTTTCTTTTTAAAGTCTGATCCAAAAATACTGGTTAA
>CALGNZ010000088.1 GCA_937957915.1 uncultured Granulosicoccaceae bacterium
TGAAGAAGAACTCGAAAACCTCTTGCGCGCAGCGCGCGAAAACAACCAATCCCTGAATATCACGGGCATGCTGCTCTTCCACGAAGGTTCTTTTATTCAAGCGCTGGAAGGCGAGAAAGCAAGTGTTGAGACACTGTACAATAAAATCGGGAAGGACAACCGCCACGTAGAGACCAAGGTTCTGTATCGGGGCGATGCTCCCGATCGAGACTTTAAAAACTGGTCTATGGGCTTTTACCGGTCGAATCAGTCAAGTGCAGCAAACCTGGAAGGGTTTCACCAATTCCTGAAAACGGGGTTTATAGCGGATGATGGGGATAGCCGTGCCAGAAAAGCGCTGCTGGCCTTCAGAGATGGTAAGTGGCACCTTGCCGAAGCAGCTTAACTCCACGACTCGGGTATCCGTGCCTGTACAGCGCAACTGCATTGTGCGCCCGGTTCTAACAGCGGCAAGCGCACCACAGTAGGTGTAACAAACCAGCATTAGGTTGAGGCACAGAAAAGCCCGGCAACAAAGTTGCCGGGCAATTACTCTATGCTGACAATCTAACTTAGAATGTGCGGTACATACGGAAACCAACGTTAGTACCTGGATCAGCAACGTGAATCTCAGGACGGAAGCTCAAACCAGGAGCGATATCCCAGAACAATGTTGCAGCAAACTCTTCGCTGTCATCTGCATCGCTACCAGTCGCGGCAACACCGACTGACATGGCGTCGTTAAGAGAGAATTTAGCGCCTGCCCACCAGGAAGCTTCCTCACCAAGAACGCCTGCATCAGAGTCACCACCGGCAGAATAGATGTTTGGACCAGTCTGATCACGGAAACCCAGATTCAAAGCAACGCCACCGAAGGAGTAGCCAGCAGAGATCTTGTATTGCCCTTCACCAGCGTTGGTATCCTGCAGGTATGAAACCTTGAAAGATGCGCCAGCCAGATCAAAACCTGTACCGATGTAGAAGTCGAGGTCTGTGTTACCAGCGTTACGCTGGTCAGTATCCTGAACACCAACGCCGTAGCCAAAGCCACCTACGCTGCCTGTGTAGTCAATGAAAGAAGCCTGGTCATAACCGTACTGGCCATCCTGACGTTCAATCGGGTTACCGTAGCCATGGAAAGTTGTTTGGAAGCTGTCAGAGTAACCGAGGCGGAAACCGTTGTACTGGATCAGCGCGCGGTCAACACCTGCGTTTCCGTCGCTAGAAGTTCCGTCGCCCTGTAGTCTCAGGGTGCCTTTGACACCAGAATCGTCTTTTGCGTCAACCTGAAAACGACCACGATAGGTAAAGTTGGTGCTGTCATCACCTTCGTCAGGCATGAAAAAATTGAAACCAGTTCGAGCATAACCGCCGACTGAAACGTTTGTGTCACTGAAAGCAACACCGATCGGTGCCATTACCGCGCATACTGCAGCAGCTGTTAGAGTCTTTTTCATTCGTATTTCTCCAATCTTCGTGTTTGTTGTTTCTTGTACGTGTGTGTTGCACCACTAGTTAGAGTCAGCACGGTAAAACTCGCCGCTGCAGACTTGCAACAACATTAACGCGGAATTAGCAAAAAAACAACATTCGTTTACACTCTCGAGCGGTTTTTGTGTTGCGATTGCGAAAGAATAGATTTTTTAACCCCGTCTGGCTGTCAGAAACCACGGCTAATATGGGTTTCACACCAAAAGTTGTTAATTTACGACATTCGGTAATCATCAGTAATTCAACGAAATGCCTAACTATTCAGGACCTGCATCGTCAGTTCGCCAGGAATGAATCTGGACAGCTGCAAATTGATAGACTACGGAACCCGCTGTCGACTCGCACAAATCATGCAAAACCCCTGACATTTCCAACAGTTATTGTTGAAAAACCAATATTTGCAAAAAAACCACAGAAAAAACCCAGCGCATTGCATCTGTCCATACCGCGGAAAAGGGCCATTCAAACGCAAGCAGCATAAATGAGGAGAAGCGCAGAGAAACAGCAGCAACGGCAACGGCTATTTGCTGTTACGCGTTGCGCGTGGTGCGAAAAAGCACAGTGATAGGCGAGATTTTGTACGCATCCGGTGGAGGATTAGATGGGGGAGTACGTGAAAGGAGCTATTTTCAGACAAAGCAACTAACGTCAGCGAGGCTGACATACTGTTTCTCCACACAGCGCGGAGAATATTGCTTTCTTTACTGCGGCAATTGTTGCCAGCCTTACAAAACAATCAAGCCGGGTATCGCTGCCAGTTGCAGCGATACCCTGATAGGCAAAGATCGGAAAACGTTTAGTTTACCAGGCAAGTTTTGCTGTTTTCCCAACCGTAGCCATCGCCATCCGGGTCAGACGCAGCAGACGCGCACTTTGGAAACCGACCACCGGCCTGTAAGACAATGCACGACTTTTCGTTTTCCCAACCAAAACCATCACCATCAGGATCGGATCCGGCGTTAGAACAGTGAACGACCACAATGCAGGATTTCTCGTTTTCCCAACCGAAACCATCTCCATCAGGATCGGATCCGGACGATGCACAGTTGGGATGGGTGTCAGCTCTGGACCCCGCAACTACGCAAGAAGCCTTATTTTCCCACCCAAAACCGTCTCCGTCGGCATCCTGCCCGGTGTTACTGCAGTAGGGCATGCCGTTTGACGCAACGCCTTTGCCCGCCGTTGCAGTGCCGGTCGCAGCTGACTGGGTAGCAACAATAGCGGCATTGTTTGCCGGGGCAGGGTCTACGACCTTAAACCTGGACTGACTCCATTCACTGAATTGCCCGTCGTTATCTGCACCTCTGACTGCCAGCACGTAATCTCCCGGGGGCAACTGAATGGTCGGGGTTGTCCATTGTGCGTTGCTTCCCCCGCTACTTTGCAAGGCGAGCTCTGTGCGCTGGCCAAACTGTCCATTGGGCGCCAGATACAGACCATTTGCGGCATTCATGATTGTGCCGATAATCTTTAAAACTTTTCCATCGTCTCTGGCAACGCCGCTGAAGACCGCCTGCCCCTTGACTGTGCTGCCATTTTTAGGAAAATTGATGGCAACTCTTGGCGCAGCAGACTTGCTTTTTGCAACAGGAGCCATTGCAGCGGCAGCTGCTCCAACACCGACTGGCACTTCAAACACCTGTGTGCGAGTTCCGGCATTGTCGACAACCTGAAGTATAAAAACATAATTTCCGTCCGGCACCTGATACTTTGCGGTTGTCCACTGTGTCTGCCTGACTTTAGCGGTAAATTTAACCGGTATATTGATCGATTTACTGACGAACTTTCCGCTTGGCATTAAATAGGCTTTTTTATCAGCCATTTTGAGCTGAGCATTGATTCGATTGATACCCTCCGGATCACTGGTAACACCGGTAAACAGTACCGAGCCATCTGCTGATGTAATTCGACCATCTTTAACACCATTAATAACCACCTTTGGTACTGACGCGGCGGATGCAACATTGGCTACGGCAAGCATCAATAGTGATGCGCCAATGTGCTTCGATAATTTTTTAATAATCATAAGACTCTCCTGTGCCTGATCGGTATTGCTGTACACGCCTTTGCCGCGACTAGCGGCTTGAGCAGATAACATAACAACTAATTACCGCCGGGACATTATTAGATACGTTCTTTAACACCGCACAGCTATGCAAACCTGCGATTGTAATAGACGGCGGAACCATCGGGTTTTCGCCTCCATTGCTACTATAAGCCCGGCCGCTGAACATCACCTTTCCCCGGCCGGCGACCCACAATCAGTCAGCACCACGCCAAAAAGACTGATAAATCTAGGCGAGTGCAGCGGTTAACTCGTCTTCATATCCAAATATCGCCGGTGTTCCACCCGTGTGGAGAAAGAGCGTGTTCGATTCTGCGACTGTTGCCACGGCCATGGCGCAGGCCAGCGACTTTGCCGTGTACACGGGGTCAACAACCATTCCCTCTAGTCGGGCTGCATGCTTTAGCGCATCCAGCGCCTCTGCCCCAAGTTTCCCGTAACCCGGTGCCAGACAAGAGTCATCGCAGATCACATCGGCACTTGTTACAACCGAATCAATCTGCAACAGACGCTCTGCCTCACCACACAGCGTTAAAACACGTGGCTGTTGCAGGCTTGCCTGGCGGCGGACACAGGCGCCAATCACCTCAATTGACGAATTAGCCAGCCTCAGCCCCGTCAGTAAGCCTGCATGCGTATGGCCTGAACCAGAGGCGACCACAATACGGTCGATAGAAAGCGATTGTTCGGCAATTTGCACAAGTAACTCGCGTGCCGCATCAACATAACCCAACGCGCCAAAGGGCTTGTGGCCCATGGATAAATGAATCACATAGGGCTTGCGACCCTGCTCTTTATACGCATTGGCCAGACTCTCCAGTGACGCATCAGCACCAGCCTCGTCTTCGCCATGCGGGTATCGCGTTACTGTTGCACCAAAAAGATAGTCGAGCAGTACATTTCCCGAATGGTTGTACGCGTGATTCTCCTTGCTGACACGTTCCTCAAGCTGTACGTGACAGGTCATACCAAGCTTTGCTGCCGCCGCAGCCGTGCAGCGGACATAGTTAGATTGCACCGCGCCGGTTATTAAGATGGTATCTGCACCATGAGCTATCGCATCGCCGAGGTAGTAAGACAGTTGCCGCACTTTATTACCACCGAACGCTAAACCACTGCAGTCATCGCGCTTAACATACAGCCCCGCCGCCCCGCAGTGTTGAGTCAGGCGCGGCAACGGCTCCAGTATCGTTGGAAAGTGACCGATTGAGGCCACGTTAAATTTGTCGAGCGCCTGCTCAATCAGCTGTGGGTTCATGGGAGCTTTTTGGTGAAGTGTTAGTACACTGGTTAGGCAGTTGAAGCGTTTGCTATTTGTCCGCAGCCGCATCGCAGGCCTTGAAAAGGGAACAATCGCTCCCTGTTGGTTATCGTCTGGTTGAAGACAAAATTATACACGATCGTACGGCCACGCTACTTAGTACCGATTAGTACGACCATACGACAACTACCAATGCCGCCTGCCAATACTCAGGCCAGTGAGTGATACACAGTTCTTTCTATATCAAAAAACAATGCCATTGATTTCTCATCGGCAAAAGGCAATATCTGACTGAGATAGGCACCGCCAACACCATTGCTGCGATCAATCCAGAAAAAACTATTGGCAAGGCCAGCCCACATCAACGTACCGGCAGGTCTGCCTGTATCAGCTGCTGTCTCATTGATCTGAAACGTCAAACCCCACGACTTCGGTTGCCCGGGGAAAAACTCTGCATCGTTCGAAAATGGTGGAGCCACTGTTTTGAGATTTTGAACGCGCAGATCTCCAATATGATTTTCACACATGGTCGCCACGGTTTCGGGCTTCAATACGCGAACACCATCGAGTTCACCATCATTTAAAATCATGCGAATAAACTTTCCGTAGTCGCTCATGGTGCCATGCAATCCACCACCACCCATTTCAAATTCAGGATTTTCCGGTGGTGGCAACTCCATGGTTTGCAATGAGCCATCAGGCAGCCTGGTATGTACAGCGGATGCACGCTCTAACATCGACGGTGAGTGTGTAAATGCGGTATCCGACATGCCCAACGGGCCAGTCAGAAACTTCGCGAAATACTCACCGAGCGTCATACCAGAAACTGCCTCAACCATTTTCCCTGCCCAGTCGATGCCGGTTCCGTACTCCCAACGCGTACCCGGGTCAAAAGCCAGCGGAGTCTGCAGCGCCTTATTCTCGAGCGTGAACAGACTCAGGGCTCCGGTTGTTTCTTTCCAGCGCGCCTCATTAGCATTCCACAATTCATAGGTAAAGCCAGAGGTGTGCGTTAGTAAATTTCGCAACGTAACGGGCGACCTTGGTGCTCGCAATCTTGGCTCACCAGAATCGGCAAAGCCATCCAGCACCTGAACCTCATGCAACCACGGACAGACTTTTCCAGCCGGCGCATCAAGATCAAGCTTGCCTTGCTCTACCAGCTGCATGGCAGCAGCACCGGTTATTGCCTTGGTCATCGAAAAGATTGCGCCGACGGTGTCTGTTGTCATTTCTACCCCGGAGCCGGCTGCTCTCTCCCCCGCAGCACCCTGCCATAAAACCCCGTCGCGATTGACAACAATGGCTACCGCTCCCGGTGCCGCGCCCGCCTGTATGCCTGCTGCAAGAACATCGTCCAGTCCTGATTTCATGGTGAATCCTCCGATTTTCAAATGTGCCGCGCTGCCAGTATAGCCATCTGCACACAATGAATACTTAAATCTGTAATTACGGAAGCAATCAGACAGCCTCACTCAGGGACGATCGACCATACAAACGCAACTCCGGCATTGGTGTTGATGCGCAGCCTGTCGGCCAGGGCATTACTGCTAAAAGCGATGCCACTGTTCATACCGGCCAGTCAGATCTTTAAGGACGAATTGTTATCCGCGTGCCATACTCAATGGATGGAACTTACCGTAGTTATTTTGGCATTTGTCGCTGGCCTGGCCGTCAGGCATTTGGGCTACCCGCCACTGCTGGGGTATCTCGCTGCGGGATTCGTGGCGCATATGCTTGGTCTTGGCGACGGCGAAGACATGAAGCCACTGGCAGATGCAGGCATCGTGCTGCTGCTGTTCATGATTGGCCTGCACCTTAAAGGGTCAGAACTGAAACCACGCTATGTGTGGGGCTCAGCGATATTGCACATGCTAATCGCCCTGCCACTGACAACAGCGGTGATCTATGCCGTCGGCACTATTTATCAGCCATTACAATTTGAAACCGCCATAGAGCCTTGGATACTGGCTTTTGCACTGTCTTTCTCGAGCACGGTTCTGGCGGTCAAACTGTTTGAAGAACGAGGCGAATCAGACTCCTATTACGCATCCATCGCTATAGGCATATTGGTGGTGCAAGACATTCTGGCCGTAATCTATCTGGTTGCATCTTCCGGCCACTATCCGTCACCGTGGGCCATACTGTTACTGGGCTTGCCGATTCTGATCCCTTTGTCCAGGCGCTTCCTGCCCCTGCTCGGCCACGGAGAACTACTATTACTGGGCGGCGTTATCTTTGCGATGGGTGCAGCCGAACTGTTCGAGGCCTTGTCTTTGAAAGGCGGGCTGGGTGCTATTGTTGCCGGCATGTTGATAGGGCATGGAAACCGCACCAAAGCTGATGAGCTTTACAAACAATTATCCGGTCTTAAAAATCTGTTGCTCATCGGGTTCTTCCTGCAAATCGGCTACTACGGATTCCCCAAGCTTGAACTGCTCGCCGTTGCAGTGGTACTCGGCCTCCTGATCGTGCTGCGGCCACTGATTTACTTTGCTCTGCTCACCGCATTTGGCCTGCGCGCTCGAACAGCATGGCTTACCGGGCTGAGCCTGTTCAACTACAGTGAATTTGGTTTAATCGTCGCTGCCATAGCCGCACAGTCGGGCATGCTGGGACAAGAGTGGATTACAACGCTGGCGCTGGCCATGGCCCTGTCCTTTTTTGTTGCCACCCCCATTAACAAGAAAGCCCACGAACTGTATCGACGGCATCAAAAGCATCTCGTTATCCACGAACGAAAAGAACGACTGCCTGAGGAAGTCATCGAATCACTCAACGGTGCAAAAATAGCGGTACTGGGAATGGGTCGTGTCGGTTTAGGCGCGTACCGGTCACTGGCGGATGCAGGGCACACCGACATCGTCGGAATAGAAGAAAACTACGCACACACCAAAAAACTTAAAGCGGATGGCGTCAATTGCGTGCACGGTGATGCCTCTGATCGTGATTTTTGGGAGCGTACCTCACTTGCTGATTGCGACTTGATACTGGTCAGCCTCAGCAATCATCGTGAAGACCTGCAAATAGCCAATCTGGCCAGGGACATTGGCTACCAGAACGTGCTGAGCATCGCTACAAGATTTGCCGATGAAGGGCCAATACTGGAGCGACTGAATGTCGCGCCATACTATCGCTACGCTGACGTAGGTCGAGACTTTGCCGAACACAGCTTGCACAAGATGCAGGAAAGAATGACCTCCAAAGCTGACTCGCAGCAAGGCACTGCTTCGTAGCTGCCAGCTATCACTATTCAGATCTGTACACAGCAGGCCTGCAACTTTAGCATCACCCATAAAAAAAACCCGCAGCTGCATAACAGCTGCGGGCTTCTTAACCACCAGGGTTATTTGTCGCTAGTTTAACAACTACAGAGCACCCGCCTGCGGCTGCATGTCATCACGGCTGATACCCGCTACCACGACCGGCTTTTTCATTGCGTCGCGACGGAAGGGCTCGCCAAGTTCCTGATTAAGGATAATTTCAATAAACGTGGTGACGCCATCTGCCTGCGCTTTACATGACTCACGCAGTGCATCAGTCAGTTCATCCATTGTTTTCACGGTAACACCTTTCAGTCCACAACCTTCAGCAACCTTGGCGTAACTGAGTTCAGCGTCGAGCTCCGTGCCAACAAAGTTATTTTCGTACCAAAGCGTGGTGTTACGCTTTTCAGCGCCCCACTGGTAGTTACGGAAAATAACCATGGTAATCGCAGGCCATTCAGGACGACCGATGGATGACATTTCACTCATGGAAATACCGAATGCACCATCACCAGCGAAACCAACTACCGGTGTATCAGGGCATCCGATTTTGGCGCCAATGATCGACGGAAAACCATAACCACAGGGGCCAAACAAGCCAGGTGCAAGATACCTGCGTCCCTTTTCAAAGGTTGGATACGCGTTACCAATTGCGCAGTTGTTACCAATGTCGCTGGAGATGATAACCTCTTCTGGCAAACCCATTTGAATAGCACGCCATGCCATCCGTGGAGACATACGCTCCGGATCGCGCTCGCGGCTGTCTTTGTTCCACGAAGTACCCGGATCATCATCTTCGTGATCCATGCTTGACAATGCCTGTAGCCAGCCAGACTTGGTAGTACGAATCAGCTCTTGTCGGTCAGTACGACCCGCATCACCGGCACTCGAAGACAACTGTGACAGCAACTGTTGCGATACAAGCTTGGCATCGCCACAGATACCAACGCTTACTTTCTTGGTCAGGCCAATGCGGTCTGCGTTGATGTCGACCTGAATTATTTTTGCATCTTTCGGCCAGTAATCTATGCCATAGCCAGGCAGAGTCGAGAATGGATTCAAACGAGTGCCAAGTGCAAGCACGACATCAGCCTTTGAAATCAGCTCCATCGCAGCCTTACTGCCGTTGTAACCCAGTGGACCTACGGCCATTGGATGTGAACCCGGGAACGAATCATTGTGCTGGTAGCCACAGCAAACCGGGGCAGACAGTTTCTCTGCCAGCTGGGCGCACTCACCGATGGCATCACCGATCACCACGCCGGCACCCGACAGAATCACCGGAAATTTTGCATTCGACAACAACTCTGCCGCTTCGGCAATTGCACCGGCACCACCCGCTGGCGGCTCAAGACGGACTACCTGAGGCAGTTCGATATCAACTACCTGAGTCCACATATCGCGTGGCACATTAATTTGCGCAGGAGCGCAGCCACGCCAGGCTTTGAGGATAACCCGGTTGAGCACCTCGGCTATTCTGCTTGCATCGCGAACTTCTTCCTGATAGCAGACCATTTCCTGAAACATGGCCATTTGCTCGACTTCCTGAAAGCCACCCTGCCCGATTGTTTTGTTTGCCGCCTGCGGCGTCACCAGCAACATTGGCGTGTGATTCCAGTACGCTGTTTTTATTGCGGTAACAAAGCCGGTAACACCGGGGCCGTTCTGAGCGATCGCCATGCCCATCTTGCCGGTGGTACGCGTGTAACCGTCACAGATCAAACCGCCGTTGGTCTCGTGAGCCACATCCCAAAACTGGATACCAGCTTGCGGGAACAAATCCGAGATAGGCATGAAAGCCGATCCGATAATGCCGAAGGCATGTTCAATTCCGTGTCTTTGTAGTACCTTTACAAAGGCCTCTTCGGTAGTCATCTTCATCGCTGTATTCCAGTACGTTAGGTGTTATTGCATCAATAATCGTTGGTGCCAATCGTTTGCGCAAGTGCCAGTTTGCACCCTGTCCTGTACCAGCACCTGACATGCAACTATCAACGGCAAGGTGCGTCCGCGCGTTGTCGACCACACGGCAGCGCCGACCGATCAACCAGCCAGCTTTTACATGGTTCCCTTCCGGGTGCCAGCCTCGAACGTGTCGCCAAAAACGACGTCCCGTGATCAGTAAGCAAGTATAATGAAGCGAGTGCGAAGCTATGATCGGCGAGAATCTTCCCTGAATTGCCATCGTCGCAGTTCCGGATTTTCGGCTCGCGCAAAGAGTGGCCCTGCAACAACGGTGCTGGCCGCCATTGTTTCAGCCCGCAGACTTTTAGCCTTTGACAGAGTCTAGTTGCAGTAGGGTAACGGCCTTGAAACCGCTCGTGCGGCCGCTTGCTCGCGTTCAATTGCTCGCGTAATAAGCGAGCACAACCAGTCAAAAATGTTGCGTCAAAATCAATACGGCTTGAGTTACACAGAAGATCACCAGCAATGTCGGAACCAACTCCTCTAATTGAGACCAGACGCGTCAGTAAGCGGTTCGGTGACGTGATCGCCAATCAAGCCATAGATCTGGCGGTTTATCCTTCGCAGATACATGCCTTGCTCGGCGAAAACGGTGCCGGTAAATCGACATTGATGAAAATTATTTGTGGTCTGCAGCAACCGGATGAAGGCGAGTTGTTATGGCAAGGGGCTGCAGTCGAAATACGCAACCCGAAGATCGCACGGGCCATGGGCATTGGCATGGTTCACCAGCATTTTGCCCTGTTTGAGGGGCTGTCTGTTGCTGAGAATATTGCCTTTAGTATTGACGGTGCCATTCAGGGGCGTGCGCTCGAAAAACAGATCCTGAACCTCGCCGAACGATTTGGCCTCGCGGTCGAGCCATCAAAACTGGTGTTTGAACTGTCCGCTGGTGAGCGCCAGCGTATCGAGATACTACGTGCGTTGCTACTGACCCCGAAACTGCTGATACTGGATGAACCCACCTCGGTACTCACCCCGCAGGAAGCAGAGCAACTGTTCAATACCATGCGCAAGCTCGCAGCCGAGGGCCACGGTATTGTATTTATCAGTCACAAGCTGAAAGAAGTTCAGTCGGTGTGTGACGCGGCGACAATACTGCGTGCAGGCCAGGTTGTCGGTAGTTGCGACCCGCGTGAAAGCAGCCCTGAATCGATGGCCGAACTGATGCTTGGCAGCCGTAATATTACCGCCCAGCGCGAACAACGAACCGTGGGCGAAACACGCTTTGAAGTTGCCGGCCTTACGCTTTCACAGGCTGATCATACACTACAGGTGGAGTCACTGGCACTCGCGGCCGGCGAAGTATTTGGTGTCGCCGGCGTTGCCGGAAACGGCCAGGAGTTACTCTTTGCTGCCCTCAGTGGGGAAGTCACCTGTGCAGACCACCAGTGCATTAAAATCGACGGCATCGCCGCTGGCAACAACGGGCCCAATCTGCGGCGCCAGCTAAATGCGATGTTTGTACCCGAGGAGAGGCTCGGTCACGCAGCGGTGCCATTCATGAATCTGATCGACAATACGCTGCTAACTAACATTGCCAATGTCAGTATTAATCGCAAGGGGTTGGTCAACCGCAAACGCCTGCAGGAATTGGCCGCAGAAATTACCACTGCATTTGACGTAAAGCACGGCGGGCTCAACCGGGCTGCAAAAAACCTGTCGGGTGGCAACCTGCAAAAGTTTGTGGTTGGCCGCGAGATAATAAAACGTCCCGGTATTCTAATAATCAACCAGCCCACCTGGGGCGTAGATGCATTGTCAGCCGCCAAAATAAGACAGGCGCTGCTGAAACTGGCCAACTCCGGTTCCGCCATACTGGTGATCAGCCAGGACCTCGACGAGCTCCTCGAAATATCTGACAGACTGGCAGTGCTGCATCACGGGCGCCTGGGGCGTGCACGCGATATCAACGACTGGACAATTGAAGCGCTTGGTCTGGCCATGACCGGCAGTGAGCAGGCAGCCTGATGCTCTATCTCGAACCCAGACGCGAAACCACGGTTTGGACCAGCGTTCGTTCAATCATGCTGGCACTGGTCATTACTACCGTGATATCTGTGCTGGTGATGCTAGCCATGAGCGACCGCCCGGCTGATGCGATTTGGCAACTGCTCACTTTCCCATGGCAAGGGCGCCGCATGGAAGTGCAACTCGGGCTCGTTGCACAGCAAGCCGCATACCTCGCCACAATAGCCATTGGTCTGTCCGTAGGCTTCCGCGCAAATGTCTGGAATATCGGCGCCGAAGGTCAATTCGCACTGGGCTCGGTTGGCGCCTACGCCGGGTACCTTTTACTGGGCAGCCCGGAATCCCTGTGGGCACTGCCACTGATACTGATTGCCGGCATGATCGGCGGCTGTTTGTGGGCGATGATCCCCGCCGTGCTGCGAATAAAATTTAACACCAACGAACTGCTAACCTCGTTAATGCTCGTCTACGTTGCCAGCCATATATTGACGTATCTGTGTATCGGTCCCTGGAAAGGCGACCCCAAAGCGGGCCAGGCGGAAACCTATCCGCTGGCCAAAAGTGTGCGCCCGACTGATTTAATCTCAGGCACCGAGCTGCACTACGGCTTAATTATTCTGTTAGTCGCATTCCTTATACTTGCGGGTTTTCTTTTATTCACCCTGCTCGGCTATCGTCTGCGCGTGGCGCAACACACACCGCGTGCAGAGCGCTTTGCCGGATTTTCCCCGAACAACACTATCTGGCTCTCGTTCATTGTTTCAGGCGCGATGGCCGGACTGGCAGGTGCTGTATACATGACAGCTGAAACCGGCAAACTGATACAGGCAGAAAATTACCTCGAGAACTTTGGCTTTGCTGCCATCGTCATTGCGTTCCTCGGTCGCTTGCACCCGGTAGGGATTTTACTGGCTGCCCTGATGATCTCTTATATCAACGTCGGCGCCTCGTACATCCAGGCGTCGCTGGGTGTCGATGACTCGATCGCTGATCTCATTGAAGTGGTCGCGCTGTTTGCGTTTCTGGGCACCGCCATGCTCGATCAGTATCGTGTACGCAGAAGCGTAGCCAGGCCCCGCCCTGTCATTCAACCCTGATACAACCATGAACCACTATGTGACACCGCATCGAAACGATCATGACTCCTGAAACTGTCTCGTTTTTAATTAACCTGCTTGCAGCAGCCGTACTGCTCGCCACACCACTATTGCTGGCTGCACTTGGCGAACTGGTGGTGGAGAAATCCGGCGTCTTGAATCTGGGCGTCGAGGGCATGATGTTAATCGGCGCGCTGTTTGGCTACATCGCCGCTTACAACCTGCAAACCATTACCTGCCTTGAAGAACTCATTCCTGGTTTTTGTCAAAAGGAAGAGCGCGTATTTACTACCGGTGACTATCTGATGGCGCTGTGCAGCGCAGCCATCGCAGGTGCCCTGCTCGCGGCTGTCTTCGGTTTTTTAACTCAGGGCTTGCGCGCCAACCATGTGGCCGTGGGTTTGGGCCTGAGTATATTAGGCGCAGGCCTGAGCAACTCCCTGGGCAGCAACTTCTTTGGCGTTAACTACACATCAGTGCAGGTTGCCGATCACCCCGAAATGTTCGGACAAGACTTGTTGGTATGGTTCTCACTGATTATGGTGCCGGTCATTTGGTACCTGCTACAACGCACTCGTACAGGCTTGGTAATTCGCGCCGTTGGCGAGAACCACGACAGCGCATTTGCACTGGGCTATAACGTGCCGAGAATTCGCTTTTATTGCATATTGTTTGGCGGAGCTATGGCTGGTCTGGCCGGCGCGTTTATCGTGCTTGTGCATGTAGACTGGAAAGAAGGAGTCACTGTAGGCAAGGGATGGCTGGCATTAGCGCTGATACTTTTTGGCACATGGCGCCCTATGCGAGTACTCATCGGGGCGTATATATTTGGATTGCTGTGGGCTTCCGAACTCAGGCTCGACAATCTGTTTCCTAACTGGCAACTCGAGTGGAAAACAATTCTCACCACTTCACCGTATATCTTTACAATACTGGTTTTAGTGCTGATATCACGCAATCCGCGCTTAATCCATCAAAACGCACCCGGCTCACTTGGGAAAATTTTTAACCCACCATCCTGACACACAGGACACCTCCATAGGAACCGCTCTCTATGAAAAAACTCTTACTCGCTTCGGCCTTTGCAGCCATTGGCGCACTGAGCACCACAGCCCACAGCGCAGACGCCACCAAAGTCGGCTTTATATATGTCGGGCCAATCGGTGATCTCGGCTGGACCTACCGCCATGATGTTGGCCGCAAGGCAATTGAAACAGAATTTGGCGACAGTGTAGAAACGACTTATATCGAAAATGTTCCGGAAGGCGCTGAAGCGGTGAAAGCCATTACGCAGCTCGCAGAAACCGGCCATGACGTTATATTCACCACATCATTTGGCTTTATGGATCCAACCAACGAAGTCGCCAAACAGTACCCGGATGTCAAGTTCGAACATGCAACAGGCTTCAAGCGCGAGTCAGACAACGTATCAACCTTTTCTGCACGCTTTTATGAAGGTCGAGTGGTGCAGGGATTGATCGCTGCAAAAATGACAAAGACAAACAAGATTGGCTATATCGCATCATTCCCGATACCCGAAGTCGTACGTGGTATCAATGCGTTTCAAATGGAACTCGCCAAACACAACCCGGATGCAGTGGTCGATGTGAAATGGGTTTTTACCTGGTTTGATCCTGCTAAAGAAGCCGAAGCCGCCCAGGCATTTATCGATGCGGGCGCTGACATCATCGTACAACACACCGACAGCCCGGCTGCAATGACCATCGCTGAAAAAACAGAGGGCGTCTATGCATTCGGTCAGGCATCTGACATGTCGCGCTTTGGCGCAACCAGCCATCTGATGTCTATCGTCGACAACTGGGACAGCTACTATGTTGACCGAGTAAAAGCGGCAATGGATGGCAGCTGGGCGCAGACTGATACCTGGTGGGGCCTGTCTAAAGATGGTCAGGGCAATGGCGTCGGCATGGTAGAACTCTCTTCATACGGCAACATACCAGACGAGCTACAGGCAGAAGCCGAAGCATTACAGGAAACCCTGCGCTCCGGTGAACGTCACTCTTTTCCGTGCCCGGTAGTCATGCAGAATGGTGAACTGGCAAAGGACTGTGCCGACGGCAAAGACCATCTGCAGGATTTCCCAACACTTG
>CALGNZ010000089.1 GCA_937957915.1 uncultured Granulosicoccaceae bacterium
CTGTGGGAGCAGATCTCCGATCCGCGAACTATCAAGCTTTGCCTTTACAGTTTTCGAACGAGAACGTGAGGCTCTAAAGCGGCATGTTCGCGCAACGGAGTTGTTCTCCCACAAATGCTAGATACTTTTGTGGCCACCGAAGCTTCTTGCAGCCCGATCGCTTCGTGGGAGCAGATCTCCGATCCACGAACTATCAAGCTTTGCCGTTACAAGTTTCGAACGAGAACGTGACGCTCCAAAGCGGCATGTTCGCGCAACGGAGTTGTTCTCCCACTAATGCTTGATACTTTTGTGGCCTCCGAAGATTCGTGTAGCCCGATCGCTCTGTGGGAGCAGATCTCCGATCCGCGAACTATCAAGCTTTGCCTTTACAGTTTTCGAACGAGAACGTGAGGCTCTAAAGCGGCATGTTCGCGCAACGGAGTTGTTCTCCCACAAATGCTTGACACTTTTGTGGCCTCCGCAGATTCTTGTAGCCCGATCGCTTTGTGGGAGCAGATCTCCGATCCACGAACTATCCCGCTTAGCCATTGCAATGTGCGAACCTGACCGTGAGGCTCCAAAGCTACAGATTCACGCCGCTTCAGCCCTAGTGCATTCTCAAACGTGCAACGTTACACTGCGGTGGTCGACCATTGCACGGGATTCAATTCCATGACTGACTCTGCCTCCCCTCCTGTCTGGCAGCTCAACGCCACAGAGATTGTTAAAGCCACCCACAGCGGCCAGCTATCTGCAACCGAAGTCGTGCAATCAACCGTTGACCGAATGCACAGTGTCAACGACGGACTCAACGCGATTGTTGAACCACTGGCCGACTCCGCACTGCAACGCGCCAGTGAACTCGACAAGGCACACGCAGCAGGCGCGGCCCCGGGGCCATTGCACGGCGTGCCGGTAACCATCAAAATCAATGTCGACCAGCAGGGTCATGCGTCGAGCAATGGTATTCCGGCGCTAAAAGACCTGATCGCACCGGATGACGCTCCCATCGTGCGCAACCTCTTAAACGCAGGTGCCGTGATCATAGGTCGTACCAATACACCCGAGTTTTCGTTTCGGGCTGACACCGACAACCCTTTGTTTGGCAGAACCAACAACCCCTGGGGTGATCATGTCTCTGCCGGTGGCTCGTCCGGTGGTGCCGGATCAGCCGTCATGGCCGGTATGGGGGCACTGGCACACGGCAATGATATCGGTGGCTCCCTGCGCTTCCCGGCAGCAGCCAATGGGGCGGTAACTGTAAAGCCCGGTCTCGGCCGGGTACCCGCCTGGAACCCGTCGCAAACTGCAGAGCGAGGCATGCTGGCACAAGCGATGTCTGTGCAGGGTTTACTGACCCGTAGCGCGGCAGATTTACACCTGGCCATGCCGGTCGCCATTGCACCCGACCCGCGAGACCCGTTTCATGTTCCGCTGCCATGGCTTGGGAACAGCCCGGAAAACCCCATCACCGTCGGCTTTACCAAAAATACCTATGGTTTCGATTTACACCCGGATGTCAGCGATGCACTGGATAACGCGGCCGGTGCTCTACGCGATGCAGGTTACGTCGTTGAAGATGTCGAAGCCCCGATGCTCGATGAAATCGGTATGGTTGCCTATCGCGTTTTGATGGGAGAGGTAAAACCGTTGATGGGGGCCGCTATTGAAGCGGATGGTTCATCAACACTAAAAGCTATTTTTGCAGAGTACTTTAAACAATTTCCGCCTTACGAAGGCGTAGAGCAATTGCAAATGATGGCCAAGCGCAGTTTTTACGCGCGAGAGTGGTCATTATTTCAACAACGCTACCCGTTGCTGCTAAGCCCGTTTTTGCCTCAGCCATTTTTCTGCCCTGATCGAGATGCGCAAGGTGCAGAGGGAGTTCGTGAAGCGCTAGGGTCTGCGTTGTGGTCCTACTCCATGAATTACCTTGGCTTACCAGCCGGCAGCGTACCTGCAAATATGCATAGCAGTAACCAGGGCAAGCAGCCGGTTAACATTCAAATCATTGGTCAACGCTGGAGAGAAGATTTGATAGTTGACGCAATGGTTGCTATAGAAAAACGCGTAAAGCCTGTTTGCCATACATTGTGGGCAAGCCAGTAAACTCAGGATAGAACCGATGCTGCCAATGGGTACAATTGTCACAGTCTGTATGTTGATCGGGCTGATCTTTGCCATCGACCTGCCGGGGCTTGGCTCGAAAAACAAGTTGCCGCTTATGGTCAAACGTGTTGCCGCCGGCATCACGTTTATGGCTGGTTGCTGGAATTTTTTCTGGTACGGTTTACAACATCTGACCGAGTTTTGGGGTCAGATGGCGCTGTTGTCAGGCGTACTGATGATTGTTACCGCCATTTATATTATCAGACCGCTTTCACTGCCCTCGTGGGTGTCCACTATCAAGCCTTTGGTTTTACTGGCACTGCTCCTGTGTATGTTGAAGTACGCACATACAATCTACAACCTGTAGAAGGTTGAACCGGCACCATTAGCCGACGTCTCTCTCACTGGAAACGTCTGAATCGTTTCCGGATACGACCAATCGAGCAGCCAGACTTTTTATTTGATCGAGGCAGGTTTGCACAAGATTCCAGTCAGCGTCTTTGGCGGCTTGCTCAAGCATGGCAGCGGGCTCGGTAAAGACACCAAAGCCTACCGTTCCGCCCGACCCTTTTAGCCAGTGCGCCAATGCCGCCAGTTCGGCATGGTCGCGGTTCTGCATGCAGTGATCCATAGCCTCAAGTTGCTGAATCAGGCGAGGGAGAAACTTGACAACAATAGGCCTCAGCGCCGGATTGCCTGCCAGTAAATCACTTTCAATGCCTCCGGGCAGTGCGTTTTGTGCAGCCGGGTTGTGCATTACGGGTGTTTGTAACGCGGAGTTTTGCAGCATTGGGCCATAAACAACAGAGCCCTGATGACTGGTGCCTGTTACTGCAGAGCCTTGTTCTTTAGAGCCTTGTGTTTTTAAGCCCTGGTTATTGACAGAGTCAATCGACAACCTCGCAGCCAACACTTTTATTTCAGACAGCTGCGCGTCAATCAATCCATAGTTACCCGCTTTGGCACCCTGCTCCAGAAACTTAGCGGGTGCAGAAAGCATATCGAAGCCGACAGTTCCGCCGGATCCTTTTAACCAATGGGCCAATGCAGCAAGCTCGGTTAGGTTTCCATCATTTCTCGCTCGCTCCATCTCAGCCATTTGGTCACCCAGTCTAGCGATAAATTTTTCTATCACAGGTGCAAGCCGGGTATCCCCTGATAGCCTGCTGTAGATCGGGCCTACACTGGCTGCGCTGTCCAGTAGTTCTTCACTACTATGGTATTCACCGCTAAGCCCCTCAGTACGATCGGACGGTTCATTACCCAGGCCATGCCTACCGTCATGCGCCATGTCATGCGTAGGGTCATCGGCTATTACAACCGGCTGAGTGTCAGCCGTGGTTTCCACCAGTTCGCCACCCAGAAAACCGGCAAGCATGCTGGTTAAGGCGTCAATATCAATAGGCTTTGTCATGTAACGCGTAAACCCGGCTTCCAGCACTGTTGACTCCATACCCTTCATCGCATTTGCAGTCAATGCGACAACAGGGATCTGCAGACCGTTTTTACGCATTGCAGCCACTGCTTCGTATCCATCCATCACTGGCATTTGTATATCAGACAGAATAACCTGATAAGCATTGGAGTTACTCATTTCCACACCGATCGCACCGTTTTCAGCAGTATCAATGTCTATACCCAGGTCTGTCAGTACCAGCGATAACAACTCCCTGTTTTCAGCTGCATCGTCAATAACCAGTACTCGTGACGGCGGAAATTGCCAGTGCTGATGCTCCGTGACGACCGGCGACTCGATACTGGAAAAGACACTTTCCGGCTGTATAAAAGTGACCTTATCCAGCGGCCCGGTATCAACCAGCGCAGTAAAGGTAGTCCCGACACCAGGTTCACTGCGAACGAGGATGTCTCCACCGAGGGCGACAGCCAGTTTGCGACTGATGGACAAACCAAGTCCGGTACCGCCAAACCTTCGTGTAATAGATGAATCAGCCTGTACAAAGGGCGTAAATACCGCATCCAGTTGTTGTTCGCTCATACCGATCCCGCTATCAATCACATCGATAGCTAGCTGCGCTCGTGAAGACTCACTCTCTATTCGCAGCTTGACAACCACTCCTCCGTTGTCGGTGAACTTAATTGCGTTCCCCACCAGGTTAGTAATAATCTGGCGCAACCTGGATGGATCACTTTGAATGACTTCCGGAAACGCTTCATCAACTTCAATTTTAAGTGAGATACCCTTGTCCTCTGCTCTTACCCGCAACACATTCACTACATCATGGGCAACAGCGTGAGCCGCGCAGTCAATTTGCTCAAGATCCAGAACACCGGACTCCACTTTGGACAAATCAAGTACATCATTGATAAGCTCCAGCAGATGTTTGCCGCTGTTGGAGATTGTGTTCAGATGCTTTCGCCAATTAACATCTGTAGCGCCACCACCTCGCTTAAGCACATCTGTAAATCCGAGGATTGCGGTCATCGGCGTTCTGATTTCATGGCTCATGTTTGACAGGAAATCGCTTTTCGCCTTGTTCGCCTCTTCTGCAGCTTCTTTGGCTAATCGAATTTCTGTTTCTTTCTCATCCAGAATAGTGACGTCATCAAAACTGATAAGCGCACCACCCACCGATCCATTGCTTCCCACTACCGGTGAACAGTTAACGATAAACTTGTGCCAGTCTCCATTGGCATTGGGCAGCCATACTAAATCGTGGCGGGTAGGCTCATTGCTTTGCAGCGCCCGTGCCCAGGGGTATGGGTCAGGTTCTTTCACGGTACCAGTAATCGTCGGGTTTTCCGTCGCGCCAGACCACTCGAAAGACTCAGCCTTGCGCCTTATTAACTCGTCTGTATCGAGCCCGGTTATTGTTTGAAACGCTGAATTAGCAAGTACAATGTTGGATCTACTATCAATGACCAGCAACGCCTCTGCCAGCGTATCCAGTGCCGAGCGCACGTGGTTGGGTACAGCTTGTGACGGGTTAAGCTCTTTGAGCATTCTCCCAAGATAGCCATAGAACAGAAAAAAACCGATAAGCGAACAAAAAGAAATCAATACAAGCCTGGAGTTTTGCAGCTTTTGAAGCAGACTCCCGCCATTCACAGGTGTAAAGTAGAAGACTATCTTGCCCCACTTTTTTTCTCCTGACAGAATAGGCATAGTCATTCTCGTCTCGGTCGACTGAACATCGACAGACGGTTCAGTCACTAATTTCTCATCGCCAACTGTCAGGGTGGTGCCGTCGTTAGCGCGGTAGATTGTGGCAGCCAATACTTCCGCATTTCTAAGGATGAGAAATTCAAGATGATTCTGAATACTGGAATAGTCGCCATTTTTTAGAAACAGAGTCGTACTCGAAGCGACAGCTTCTGAAAGAGCGGCCCTCGACTGAATGACAGCCGCATGCCGATCAGGAATCATGTTCAACAGAATCGCCAGTAACAACAACGACGTTACAATTGATGCGAGCCCTATAGAGAGATGGAATCTGGGTGACAGTTTCATTGCTTTCTCCATCCACCAGTGGTCGATTCGTTGGTGTGATTCTCGTTCGCGGACTGCTCTGACACAGACTGCACTGACACAGGGTGCTCTGGCACGGGTCTCTCAACCATGGAGGTCAGCGACTCACCATCATTTGCAGGGGCCTGATCATCTACTGCACCCAGCACCGGTAATGGATCAACCCAGCGCCACGCAGGCATTGACGTCAACACGCTGCTCAGCAACAATCCGCCCCGCACCAGCCAGATTATGTATCCAATCGACAAGCCCGTGGTTACCGCAACGCTTCCACCAATAAGTTGCCTGTCGAGCGCAATCAGTTTGGTGGCACTTTCACGCTGCTCATCGAGTTGACGAACCAATTCAGGGGTATTACCGAGAAACTGGGTTTGCGAGAATGCAAAAAGCTCGGCCAGATTTTGCTCTGTCACCTCACTACCAAAGCCCTCTGCAACGGCATTGGCGATGGCATCACCCTCACCACTGGCAGCTTTTCTGGAACTCTTTATTACTTCATCAACATACTTAAATAGATCTGGTGCTGGTACTTGCGGCGACAGGCCTGAGAATATTTCAACCGACTCGCGGATTGGCAGAGTCCGTTCCAGAACCGGTGGAACTTCCATGGTTTCTGCAACCGTTACCCCCGTTGGCCCCTGCCGAATGTTCTCTCTAGCAACCTCAGGCGTTTCGCTATCTTCAAATGGATCAGATGCGCTATCGACAACAGCATTATTGGCCGCGGCGAGCGTCAACTGAACTGGCGGCTCAATGGTAAAATCAAACTGGACCACCGCACTTGCATTGCCAGAATCAAAGGCTGTTACGCTTATAGATAGTGTACCGACGTCATCCGGTAATGGAGTACCGGTGAAAATTCTGTTTATCGAGTCAAATTCCAGCCAATCCGGCAGTGGATCCCCGTTGGACAGGCTGACAACAAGCTGCAGATCATGACCATCTTCCAGATCTTTAAACAGTTTATCCGGTAGCTGCAAACTTAGTTCAGAGCCAGGTACCACGATATGGTCTGCAAACTCACCTGCGACAGGCACGTCGTTAACTGGATTTATATCTATTACCAGCGTCGCTATATCAGAGGTATCATTGCCACCGAAATCAGTCCCACCTTCA
Organism: uncultured Granulosicoccaceae bacterium; assembly: GCA_937957915.1. GTDB lineage: Bacteria > Pseudomonadota > Gammaproteobacteria > Granulosicoccales > Granulosicoccaceae. The sequence continues at coordinate 6,695 of CALGNZ010000089.1, forward strand.
TCTTGCAGTCTATACTCGATTTGTGCGGCAGCAAGTCCATTTGAATTAGGCAACGCTACATAGCTGAGAAGACCTTCATTCAGATGTGCCAGCGTTATCGCCTGTACGCCACTGACCGACCGACCATCCAATAGTAAATCACCACTACCAGCCACGGATACGATCTCGACCGCCAGCAGCTGGTGTCCATCAACGCTATCGCTGAAACCGAAATCTTCACGGGTAAAAATATGGGTGGTATCCTCGTCGATGACGACCCGGGCTGGCGACGCGGTTGGAGGCTGGTGGACTGCATGTATGATTATGCCAAATACGTTATCTACAGGATCCCTGTTAGTGCCGTCATTTGCTACACCACCATCATCGACAACAGCGAAGGTAAACTTATCAGTTACGGCCTCACTCAATCCTGCCACTGGAAGATACTTTAATTTACCGCTGTCTATATCTGCAACCAGTACCGTTTGCCCGGCACTCAAAAAGCCCCCGTCAAACAATAGACGACCTTCATTTGTGGTTGTGCCTATAACCACCGAGAGAAACCTATTGCCATCATGGGGGTCCGAAAATCCAAAATCAGCAGAGGTAAATGTGTGTATGCGATCACTCCACAACTCTATCAGAGCGTCAGTTCCGGCGGGCGCGTCGTTACTCGAAAGAACATCAAATGAAATATAGTTTGGAACCTGATCAGTGTTAAGCCCCCGGTTCGTTGTATCACCGCTATCGATAACACGGAAAAAGAATCGGTCGGTATCAAACCCGTTCGAATGTAGCGCTGGATAAAACACTACCGATCCAGACTCTATCTGTTGCACCTGTATCTTCTGACCTGGAGTGGCTACCAGCCCGTCAACCGTTAACATACCGGCTTCAGGAGGCATCGTCAGAATTAGCCCGGTAAAGCTGTCTCCTTCCTCTGCGTCACGAAATCCTAAGTCTTCTGTGCGCAGCGTATAGCTATTGTCCTCTAATATTGTGATGACTTTGTTGGTACCGTCAGGCGCCTCAGCCACGGCTTCTATCGAAAACTGAAATTCACCGTATACACCCGGCAATCCACTAGAATCCATCGCCTTGAAAGAAAAGCGATCAACGCGTTGCTCACTATCATCATGTTGATAAAAAATGACTCCCTGGTTGATATCCGTCTGGGTAAACTGCAGCAACTCAGCGTTCGGTTCGTCGGCCCGAAACAGCACACCACTCTGTGGCTGCGCGGAAACGTTAAACACGATTTGCTCGGATGAATTGTCGACATCACGTACTTCGAGCGAAGCACTGTCAATCACGACCACCGCTCCTTCATCAAGTGTGGCGCCACTATTGATGGCGATCAGCGGTTGATCATTGACCGGATCAATATCAATGATGAGCTCATTTTTGGTCGAATCCACAAAGTAACCACCGTGGTCCGAGTTTCCATCATCCTGAACTGTAAACTGAAGCCTTGAGATATCAGCACCAAATGTATTCTTCGCTGGTATGTATACCAGTGCACCAGCATCAATCGCTGCACGATCTATAAACCAACCGTTCTCAATAGCGGCTCCTTTAAAACTGAACACACCTTTACCCGACACCTGAGAGACACGAATGCCGGTAAACGAATCGTTGTCGTGCACATCTGTAAAGCCAAAATCAGCAATTGTTATCGTGTATTCCCTGTCCTCTATTAGCTGTAGCCTGTTGTCTTCCCCAGCCGGTTGATCAGAAACTGCAACCACATCAAAGCGTATTTCATTTGCCGCCATAGACGTATCAGCCCCGCCACTAGAGATTCCTCCATCATCAATAACATTGAAACTGAAGCGGGCATGGTTCAGTCCGTTGGCATGTAACTCTGGCGTATAGCGCAGCAGTCCGGCATTGATATCGCTGACGGTAACGGTCGCCGCAGCAATGATTTCTCTGCCTGCCAGACTTAGACTACCGTCTGCTGGCAGGCTAATCAGATTCACTGATTGAAAGTTGTTGCCGTCTGCCGCATCGCTAAAACCGAAATCTGACTCCATCATTGTGTAGACAGTATCCTCAATAATACTGATACTTTTGGAGACAGCTGCCGGGGCATCATTAACAGGCAACACAGTGACGATCATTTGCCTGGCAACCGGATCTTCTATGACACCGGCATGTGCAACAGTACCATCGTCGATTACGCGGAAAAGGAAACTTGCAAATGCATCCCCGTGCGAATCTACCGGCGTATCGAAACGCAGACCGCCAGCGTCTATCACTGCACGGCTAATAATCTCACCAACAAATGGCACCCTGTCATTAACCGAAAGACTTCCAGAGACTGGTAGCGTGACGATTCGCACTGCCGAGAAATTATCGTTATCGTGCTTATCACTGAAGCCAAACTCAGCGGAACTAAAGGTATGAGACGCATCCTCCAATATGCTTATCGCGTTGTCGGCGCCTGATGGTGCATCACCTGATGGCTCGATATCAAACGTGATACGATCTGGCACTACATCAGTGCTATTTTCAGTGCCGCTATCCATAACCTGAAAGTCAAATCCATCGAATGCAATGCCGTGTGCATGCAGCGGTGGCACGTATTTGAGCAAGCCGGCATTGATATCTTCAATCGCTATGATCTGATCAACTACGACCAGATCTGAATTCAGGTACAACTCACCCAAATCAGGCACAGAGGCTACTGACAGTGCAACAAACAAATCGTTGTCGGCCAGATCTGTAAAACCAAAGTCAGATCTGGAAAACACGTGTGCAGTATCCTCAACCAGAGGCAAAGTAACGCTTTGACCGGCCGGATTGTCTGGCACACTTTCTACCGTGATCACAAGCGTATTTTGCGTAGCGTCTGTGTCGATACCATTGTTTTGCTTGCCACCACTATCTATCACCCGGAACTGCATAGCAGCATATGGGTGGCCATACTCATTCTCAGCAGGCGTATATGCCAGTAAGCCCGCTTGTATATCTACTGCTGATATAAACGTACCATCGTCAACCGCCACACCCTCTACCGTTAACTGCCCGGCAGACGGTATCACCTCTACCAGCACCCCGTAAAAGAAATGACCGTCAATGGGATCGGTGAATCCAAAATCAGCCTCGCGAAAAAGGTAACGGGTATCCTCACTGATTACAATGGAACCATCCTGCCCTGATGGCTCATCGTTAACTGCCTGTATATCCACAACAATTTCGCCAACCGACAACTGCTCTATGGCCCCCTGACCGGAGTTACCATTATCAGTCAACAGGATCGCGATTTTATCAAGCGCTGTTCCGTTGGCATCAGTTGTACCCGTGTAGGTAAGCGCCTGTGACCCGGCCAGCCAATTATTAAGGTTCTCCAGCGTTCCACTGACGATCACACTCTCGCCAGCGTTCCCGGCAACCGTGAGCTGATCAGTATTTTGTACAGCGAGCACACCTCCGGCCACAGTTGTGAAAGTAACACTTAGCGCGCCAGACCCCGAATCGCTGTCGCTGAGACTCATCAGTAACAGAGGGACGTCAGACGCCACATCTTCAAGCACCGTAATTCTCGCGGGAATGCCAGTGGCTGTCGGCGAATCATTGACCCCGGTAAAGCTAACCACGGCATCACCGGAATCTGTGTGCAAGCCATCCGAAACAGATACCCGATAGGCAGGCGGCCGCTCACCACCATCATGCACAAACAAAACCCCGCCATCGATAAGGTCCTGTTGGGAAAACGTGTCCGTCTCAATTGTGGGTGAAGATGCAAAAGCGAAGTATCCATACTCGATATCGTTTATTGTGTAGATCAAATTACTCGCCGTGGTATCGGGGTCCACCGTATTCAAAGTTAACACTCCGGGCACAACGGTTCCGCCCTCGGAAACTGACAACGCATTGGTTTGCAGAACCGGTGGGTCAGGTTCTGCCGTAATGTCGATGGTTTGCACAAACTGCGTCGCCAACGCACCGCCTATCCCCTGTTGTCCGGTATTTCCGTCACTAAATGACCAGATCAGTTTCACCTGCCCGGCAGGGTCGTCGCTTGAATTAGCATAGGTAATGGACTTTAGAATTGCATCCACAACAGGGCCATTCGCAAACTGATTAAAGTCGAGCTGAAGTAAGCCCGCAGCATTGTTCGTTACCACTCCCACTTCGGTGCCGTTGTAGACCAGCGGACCACCGTGCTGCAGCAAAAGTGCTCCAGTAGCTCCGAATAGATCAACAGCATTAGCGCCGGTGCCCGCTCGTTGGACAGCTATCGTTGAACCTTCGAAACCCTGGCTGTCCAGTTCCGGGTCAGACAAGTGTATGGCACGGTTGAGCACAATCGGCTCACTGTTTTCGATGTAAGGGCGCGTGATTTCAATGTTACTGATTGTTGGAGCATCATTACTGGCTGTTACATCGACAGTGGTTATATGAGTACTGGTACCTAACCCACCAGCCCCCTGCGCCAGCTCGTTACCATCCGTAAACACCCATTGCAACTGTACTTCGGCCGGCGGTGTATCATTGCTATTTAAATATCCAATTAGGCCAAGTATCGCGTTGACATTGTTGCCAGCGCTATTCTCGCTAAAACTCAATCGAAGCTCCCCGTCCTGATTGGAGACTACGTTGCCATACTCCAGATTACTCACTGTCAGCGGCGCTCCCGGTATCAGGGGCCCAAGTTCCCCTGTGGCGACAAACAGATCATCACCATGCGCAGAACCCACCCGACTCAATGTCAGCGTTGCACCGTTAAAATTATCACTGGTGCTAAGTTCTTCGTCAAAAACCGTGATAGTCGGCTCTATAGCAATCGCTGCGGTATTTTCCACATAGCTCATGGCGCCTGTGGTGTTTTGCAGTATCGGAAACTCATTGATGGGCAAGACATCCATCGTAACTACTTCGCCGTATACCGAGCCTGAAATGTCCATTCCCGATATCCGTATCAACAGCTGGTGCTCGCTCATACTTTCAAAGTCGAGTTTGGTTGCGTCTGCCACAGTAACCTTACCACTTGACTGATCTATTGCGAACGCCCCATCCGCATCGTCGAGTAACTCATACTGATAGCCTGTAACATCCGGTATGGGGTCGCGCGGCATCACGAATCCGGCAACCGTACCGTTTGGCGAGTTCTCATCGAGAGCCAAATGATAGGTCACGCGGGAACTGGTGAATTCGGCATCTTGTACGTGCTTTTCTATCAGCGTGACTGGTTGACTATTACTACCCGTCTTACTGGTAGCATTCACTACAGCAGAATCGCCATTCAGAGTTGTCATCTGCCAGTTAACTTGTAGATCTGCGGGCGCGATAACGCTCTCTACATCAATACGTGCAAATCGGTTATTTTCGATTTCTGCCGCAGTGCGGATTGAATCCCAGATTCTGACGTCATGAAAGGTTCCGGTAAAATGCTCGCCACTAACAAAGTGCAGCTGTGACTCTGGATCTGTGGGCTGATTACTGTCTACAGAAGATAGCTTTTGACCAAATACAAACGGAAAATCGGCTGTCAGTTTAATTGTGGTATTGGTCCAGCCTGAAGCCACCTCGTTGGCCAGTTTCCCATCAATGTACATCTGGTAGTACTGCTCACCCGCCCGCAGGTCAAACACGATCGCTATGCTATGCATCTCTCCGTCGAACAAGTCAGGGATTGGTAATGCAGACCCATGATAAGTCAGACCAGATGAAAGCCCCTCCACAGGCCAGCCTTGCATATACCACTCAACTTCGCCATTCGGTTTAATCGCCAGATGATTAGTATGCCCACTGACAGATGCCGCTGAGTACACAGTGCTTTGACCACCGCCAGAATTTGGCTCCAGACCGGAAAAAAGAAACTCCCAGGTTTGCAGCGAATCGCCTACGATATGATTGAAATGAGATGAGTCATACAGATAGGCATCGTTCCCGCTATCCTTGTTTATCGTCACCCCTGCAGACAATTGACTTGGCACATCACTGATTGCACTGATTGAAAACTGCCCGTTGACCGAGTCTGTTCCGTCAGATGCTGTGAATGTAAATGCATCCGAACCGGCAATATCGTTATTGGTATATTTTACCCTGTAACTGTTAATGTCACTCTGGGTAAAACTGTCATTAACATTCAGCAGCTCACCGGCATTCGTTAACACACCGCCAGACAATGCCGACTTCAAAGTGAATACAATTTCCGATGCAGCGTTGTCGATGTCTGTGACCAGTAACTCGCTACTGCTGATTACCTGATCAGCTCCACCGGCTCCAACAACCAGACCTGCGTTGGTATCAATGACCGGAATACTGTTTACCGCGTTGATGTTAACACTCGACAATGCAGATGCGGTCTTCCCGCCCCCGACACCCTGACTAACGGATGTCACCGAATCACCGTCACTGACCAACCACTCCAGCGTAACCTGTGCCGGTGGCGCCACACTGATGTTCTGGTAGGTGATAGACCGTAATGTATTGTCCACCGCAATAGTGTTGGCATAGTTATCAAAAAGCAGAGTTAACGTACCAGCTGAATTTTTTTCTACCAACCCAATCGATGTACCATCGTAGTCGAAAGACGCCCCCTCTATCAGATCGCCAAGCACCCCACTGTTGCCGAATACATCATCGGGATCAGGAACTCCACCCGCTCTTTGCAAGGTCAGTCTGGCACCCGCAAAATTGTCCACTGGTGTCAGCTCAGGATCTGTTACCGCAACATCTGTATCGAGAATCACTGAGCTCCCGCCCTCGTCAAACACGGCCGCACCGTCAAGGTTAGCAATAGAGGGGGAATCGTTCACTGCAGTCAACTCAACGACCGTCTGCTTCTCTACAGCTTTCAGTTGCCCCGCTGCAAGCCAGCGAATTTCGTCATCAGACAGAGCCTTGCTGTAAACTCGCACATCATCCAGCTGCCCCTGATAAAAATCGGAACCATTGACATGCGCTCCGATAACAGTGTCGGGAGATTGTGTGTACGTTATTGAATTTGCATGGGCGGTTTCAGCCACCAGAACACCATCAATAAATAGTTTCTGGGTAGCAGCACTGTCATCTACACTATAGGCAATATGACGCCAGCCAGACTCTGCCAAATCAACACCACTGTTCGTTAGCCACCAGTCAGAATCACCCGATCCATTAACTGAATGAAATATCCCGGTGACTCCGCCGGCGCCTCCCTCATTGACACGCAGCACTACGTTATCACCAAGACTTATCACCTCTGCACCGTTGGTAACAGTATCAATATCGACCCAGGCTGATAGCGTAATGCTCGTAGACTCGCTATAGTTTCCTGCAACGACTATGTGCTCGCCACCTCCTGTAAACGAAGCCACTGAACCCCGTTCGCTATCGATCACATAGGGCAATGTGCCAACGGTCGTTCCATGATGTGCTACCCCGGCACTGGTATCATCAGCAGAACCTTCAAACTCATATTTCCCAACCAGATGCGCCTCAGGTACTATTCTGATCACCAGTGAATCGCTGGTATCATCATTGGTATATGGGGTATACACCAGTGATTGCAGTGCAGCATTTATTGCACTCTCAAACCCTTCAATTGTAATTGCAGCAGAGTTGTTACTGCCGCCGATAACATCAACGCCGGCGGTACTGGTGAAAGCGAGGCTGCCTCCGCCAGTGGTGTGTAATTCAATCTGCAACTGCTGATCCTGTAGAATACCGTCGTCAATGCTGATAGCGGTCGCACCGGAGAACACAACGGGGGTATCTTCGGGGATCGTCAGGGAATCCGGTGCCACCACCGTGAATTCAGGAGATGCCAGAATTGTCACCACGGAATTCCCAATCGCTGTAAGAGCACCACCTGTGCCCTGCAGATCGCTATGGTTGCCGTCGCTAAACCTCCATTCAATATCAACGGTGGTTGGTGGCGAACTCAGCGGATGACTATAGGCGATTGATCGCATGGTATCGACCACACGAGTCTTGTTTGCATCGCTGCCAAAGGAAAGCTCAAGCACGCCAGCACTGTTACGTCGCACTTCGCCGATACTAACACCGTCGTAGGCCACAGCTGCCCCTTCGACCAGTGGCGAGAGCAAGCCTGTCGCACTAAACGTATCACCCGCGTTTGGTGATCCACCGGAACGCTGCAACTGCAACTCGGCTCCATTAAAATTACCAGCAAAAATCGATTCCAGCTCTGCATCAGAGACGGACAGATCAGCATCCAAAATCACCGGGCCATCTTGCTTGCTGTAGACCGGCCTGTTATCCAGATTCATCAACAGTGGCGCATCATTTACACCACTAACATTGATATCAAAAACACCTGCTGTAGCCGGGACGCCATCCTCTCCGCCATCTGCCATTTCAAAAGCAAAGGACGCACTGGCCCCCTCAGTCCCATCATGCCGAAATTGAACCTGACCAGCGTTGATATCGGCCTGTGTAAAGCGGGTTATTGGCATCAGGGGATCAGTAGCCAGTACTACATCACCCGCTACCGGACCAGAGACAATGCTATAGGTAAGCTCGTCCGGGTTGTCGTCCACATCACTAAATGCGAGCATCTCCGCTGAAATAGTAGTCTCAGTATCGCCCTCTACAATGTTGACGCCGTTGTTCTCAACTAATATCGGTGCATCGTTAACCAGTACTATTGTAATAGCGAATGTACCCTGTGATGTCGAGCCACGACCATCATCAACAGTGAAAGCGAAACTGTCATCCGTGTGCTCACCGCCGTCCGGGCTATAACTTAACGCTCCGTCATTAATATCCTTTTGAGTGAACGACGATCCTTCCACCAAAACTGCGGTATTAACCTTTAGCTCTCCATTCACCGGAGCGCCACCGGGGTTAATCGTATATGTCAGATTTTCTGGCAGATCAGTGACATCCACATCACTGGTTTTTAGCTCAGACTCTGTAATGATCACACTGGCATTTTCTGTAACCAAGACACCACTGTTGTTAACAATCTGCTCTTCATTTCGCAACTCGACGCTAACCGTAGCGGTGCTGTACTGATTAGACTCATTGTCCTTTATTTGCGAATTAGAAAGCACATCAGCATAGAGCCTTAGATCTCGCATTCGATGATCATCAAGACCCTCATCGAATTGATTTGATCCTATATAAATATCTCCAGCCGGATCAAACGGACCATCACCCCTATCGGATGAAGCTTGTAAAATCCCGTCAATATAAATACTGACACCGACTCCCGCTTCTCGAGTCAGCGTGTAGTTGTGCCAGTTACCATCATTATCAACAGGAATTCTGACGCCGAAATCAAGCACATCTCCGTCATAGGCATCTTTTATGTAGGTAGCGATATGTGCGGTGGTACTAACAAAGGGAGTATAAAAGTGATCCACGGCGTAAATACTGATGCTGTTTGGTTGGAGCCAGTCACCCTGATGATAGAAGTACTCAACTTCACCGTTGGTTCCGAACGCGCCGAGTTTATAGTCAAACGAAATCGTAAAACGGCTCGGGTAGTTAAGATCACCGACAATGATCGAATCATCACCATCGAAATCCAGCCCTTCACGATCTACTGTCGGATTTCCAATAACCACCCCATCGTTACGGCCTACCTCATCGCTCGCACCATCAAGCATGCGCCAGTGACTCAGAATATCCGGGTTGCCGTCAGTAATAGTATAATCGAAATGGTCAATCCCTGTAGCGCCCACAGTAGAGGAGTAGGTCAGCTTTCCACTGTTGTCTTTGGTTAACGAACCCAGCACAGGCTCGGTGTTGTTTACTACGGTGAGTGTGTTACCGGACAGATTGGTATCATTTGACAGTAACTCACTATGTGTTACGTCAACTGATGTCGACGACAACAATTCTCCAAGGTCGTCATCGACGGCAATGGCAGACACGGGATCTACAGCGATACCTGACTGACCGACAACAGAAAGCACATCGCCGCTTCCATCGCTGCTTTCAATGTCAAAACTCCAGTCGATGATGCGGAGCTCCTCGCCAAATCCGATGCTGTCGGTTTGGTAGAACAGGGACTGCAGGGTTTCGTTGACAAGTGCAGTGGATGCACTGGCATTAAACGCGATAACCAGTTTTCCATCACCGTACTCTGTAACAGTACCGATGTTCCCGGCACTATTGTGCAGCAGCGCTCCACCTTCCAGCAGCGGCTGAAAGCCATCAGCAATACTAAACTGGTCTTCCATGCTGGCCCCGCCGGCGCGCTGCACGGTGATGGTAGCGCCGGCATAACGAGCTGTAGCCGCCTCATCATCAACAACGATGGTGACATCCGTATCCAGCGCTACCGCGGGACCATACATATGGAAGGCCGGGATATCACCACCGAGAGAATTGAAAATCGGGGGGTCGCCTGCAAGCTCGTGAGCCCAGTCGGCTTGCGCTAACACGGATAGCGCTATCTCGGTTTCTATCAGTCCTTGTTGATACTCCAGCTGCCAGTTGCCACCAGCACTATGATGACCAGTGGTATCCCTACTGGCCGCTACATCGGTTCCGGTTAACTGCCCCAGCCGCTCGAGCAACCTTACCCCGTCGTCGCTGGATGCCAGATCACAACCGTACACCAGTAAATCCGCACCTTCGTCCAGCGAATGCTGCCATTCGGATACCGTCGCCGCCTGTTGATCCAGAACTGCAGCATCCACCCAGCTATTACCCAGTTGTAGCGAGCGATCAGTGCCGTGAGAAATGATGTGAATTGCGTTAAGACCGTCGACTGTCCGCAGGGCCTCCGACACCTGACTGATGCCATCTTTATCAGCGTCGATTATCGACACTCGCAGAAGTGGTCCGGAGCCGGCGCGAGACTCGATATCTCGAATAAGCACGTCCAGGTCTTCCACATCACTATTGATGAAGACCAACTCTATCGACTTGCCGGTGTCCTCAGGAAGGGCCGGCGGTAACTCCGATAAAGGTATATCCAGCAGAGACTCATCTAGTGGATCAACACCAGTTAATCCTGGCAAATCAGCAGAGAATAGTGTGCGGGGCTCCAGCCTTTGCAGCACTGGAGTAGTGTTTGTTGCCCGACTTGACGCTGTCGTCGACGACTCAGCAAATTTTTTTTTCAACACAGGTAACCAAACTTCTAAAGGAATCAGATCCCCAGCGTCGGATCGATCCCTTCAACCTGACAGCGTAACTTAAATAACAAAAGTAGAATGACAGGAGGCGGCAACAACTAATTGATTCTTAAATAAATGGATCACAGACTGCGTAACTGCTCCACATTTTACAATTGAACTACAAACTGATTTCCCGGCAATTACATAAAGCAACCGCCCAGCCCGGGCAGAACGGCGGCGTTGAGGTTTGAAAGATTGGCGTATGCAGTACTGGCAGCGGTAGCTACTTAACATCATTTCTGCATCGCGCTACCCCCAACAACTGGTGACGACACATCGAGCTATGTTCCAGACATTATGTATTAACCTTCCCATCTCAAGATCGTGAATTATGACAGGGCTGGCATACACTAAAACCACGGAGGCACAGGTGAGAAGGACAGGTGAGTGATTAATAGTAACGAAGAAATAAGCCAGTCAGACACTGACTGTTCTGGAAACGGCAGAAGAATTTCAGGGCAAGCCGCCAGCATCCATACACAACCTGCCAGCGGGTTATGCTTTTGCGACAAGACAGTCGTTAGTTGTGTTGTTGGTTATGCCATTAATGTAAAAAAATTTACTTCATGTGATTATCGCGACGATGCCTGTGGCGGATACTGTGGGCACGACAACAGACGAATGCCAGTACTACCGGGCAACACTACGCAGTTCAAACTGGCAGTTCAACCCGAATCAGGACTCACATCGATGCGTATCAGTGACAATAGCAGTAATTACTGTGTCATCGCGCCCCTGTTGTAACGCGAATCGAACCAATGGTTTCCCATCTTTTGTAAAAGATTTACTCCACCACCAGGACCCCGGAATTCTCCACTTGGCCTGCCCTACCAGCCGTGTCGCATCTTTAAGCGTCATACCAACCTCAACATTTTCTGCAAGCCGCTTACCGGCCTCCGAACAACTCGGGTACTCGCCAGAGTAATCAATTTCAGGTTTAACAATAATCACTGGCGTTGGAAAGCGCTCAGGTTCTTTGGAAGACTCCAAAAGTGATTGCGCGCTGCTGCAACCTGATAACAAAACAGCTACTACTAAAGCCAAAGTTGACCTTTTAACTTGCATAGTGCATTTCTCTCTAATTAAAAAAAACAGATGTAAACAAACCCGAACGGCGATGATGGTAAACGCTATCATGTCAGGACGCAAAAAAATATCTAACAATTTTACAAACACTGTGTTTGGTAAAGTTACATTCCTTTCAAAACTCTGATCGATATCGGCCATCAAGTGCGAACAGCTCGCTACCACCGCATTCACAGGCAGCTATAAACACGCCGTAACGTGTGTTGACTCAACAGCCTTCGCCACGCGGTTCAGCAAACGCAGACACCATCAATTACCACATACCGTACCGTTAATGAATGCCTGCCACTGCCGGTAACAATGAATAAAAACTGCTCAGACATGTGCTACTCAAACAACGTTCAATCGCGCATTAAGTTATTCGCTAACACCCTCTGAAAGCAACTGATAATGACGCAAACAAAAATAAAATTTTAGTTAAAAACACATGATCTAATTTAGTAATTCGCACGTAGCAGCTCGCAGCATAACGATGCAGTACACTGTTCAGGATCTTCACCAAAACACGGTACCGAAACACCATGCCAGTCACACTCGACGGTCGGTCGCTAAACCCGCATCAACTGCAACGCATTGCCAACGGCGAAGCAGTAGCACTCAGCTCCGAAGGGCTGGCACGAATGGCTGCCACACGCGCGGTTATCGATGATGCGATTGCGCAAAGACTGCCCATATATGGTGTAACAACGGGCCTTGGCCCAAGGGTCGTTGATGCAATGCCCGACGGCGCACTCAATGTTTTTTCACTGAACACCATTCGTGGCCGGGCACACGGCGTGGGAGAGTCATTAGACCGGAGTTGTATTCGCGCCGGAATGGCAGTAAGAGCTAACACGCTGTTAATAGGGGCCGCGGGAGCGCGCCCTGAACTGGCCAGGCATATTGTCGCTTGCCTGAATGCCGATCTGATTCCATTCATTCCGCAAACCGGAACGATCGGTGTCGCCGATCTGACCTGGGGCGGTGCACTGGGGCTGGGTCTGATTGGCGAGGGATACCTGATTGCAGCCGACGGCAACATGGTCGAGGCACTGCCAGCAATGCAGAGTGCGGGTATTGCACCCTATCAGCCCGGGCCACGGGAAGGGCTGGCACTGGTTTCCCACTCAACGATTACCGCCGGTCTTGCCGCAGTCGGCTGGGCAGAGTTGAAATGCTGCTTCGAATCCGCCCAGACCACAGCGGCGCTTTCAATGGAAGGGTTTCGATCAAACCTGTCGCCACTCGATTCCCGAGTGCTGGCCCTGCGTCCACAGCCAGGCCAGTCTGCAGCGGCTGACGGTTTGCGTTATCGACTTGAGGGATCCGCACTTTTTAATACTGGTGAGGCGCGCCGGCTACAGGATCCGCTGAGCCTGCGCAATGTCGCCCAGGTACATGGAGCGGCGATAGCTGCACTGGACTTTTCTGCTGATGCGTTAAAACACGAACTAAATGGCGCCTCGGATAATCCGGCTGTACTGCTTGATGCCAGGCATCAGACAGACCTTGACCCCGCACTCGTCTCAGGCGAAATTCTATCCAATGGCGGCTATTTGCCTCCACACCTTTGTATCACGCTGGTGGCAACCACACAGGCAATGGTGCATCTTGCTGCGTTGCAGGTATCGCGCATCAGTAAAATGATGTTTGAGCGATTCACCGGCCTGTCTAACGGATTGACTTTCGCCGGCGCAGAGGGCGCAGGACTTGGCCCGCTGATCAAACCAGCGGAAGCGCTGTATGCCGAGATTGCACACCTGGCAACGCCGCCGCCAATCTACCCGGGGATATCAGCAGATGGACTGGAAGACGTTCAAACCAACATAGCGATACCTGCCAAAGCGCTGTTTCCTATTGCCACAAGGCTGCGGCAGCTTGCAGCCATTGAAGCGTTAGTTGCTATCCAATCGATTGAATTGCGTAAACTACAACATAAGTTGCCCGAAAAACTGCAATCAGTCTACGAGACTGTGCGAGGCATTTCGGCAACTGTGCAGCAAGATCGTCCGCTCGGCGCGGAGATTGATTTGCTAGCCAATCGTATCAAACACGGAGATCTCGAGCGTTGAAAGAACTGCACCTGACTTACATCAATGGCGTAGACGTGCGAGCCCTCGACCTCTCCAACGATGAGATACTCGATGCGGTTGAATCTGCGGTACTGGCGCAGGGCAACCAGCAAACTGTTATCGAACCACGCGTACACCTGGTTCCGGAGACGTCAGACAAGGGGCATTTCAATGTATTACGTGGCGTCGTAAAACCCCTTAACGTTGCCGGTATCAAAGTAGTTGGTGACTTCGTCAACAACTATAAGCAGGGGCTGCCTTCTGAACTTGGCGTGCTCACGCTGTTCTGTCCGGATACTGGTATACCGCAGGCAATTATTGATGCAAGTGGTATCACTGACATGCGCACGGGTGCCATGAGTGCGTTGGGCGCCAAGTACCTGGCCAACAAAAGCAGCGCTGTAATGGGGCACATCGGTGCGCGAGGCAGCGCCTATTGGAACGTGCGTCTGACCAATCACCTGTTTAACCTGAGCGAAATTCGTGTGCACTCCAGGCGCCCGGAAAGTCGCAATGCCTTTGCCGAGAAACTACGCACTGATCTCGACAGAGATATCACGGTGGTCGACAACTGGCACGACTGTCTTGCCGATGCCGACATCATGATAGAAGCCTCCCGATTGCCTGAACCGCATCCACATCTGTTAACTGAATGGATTAAACCCGGGTCACTGATCGTACCCTACGGCACCATGAGCGCGGTTGAGTTTTCCCTCACCGATATCATGGACAAGGTGGTCGTTGACGACTGGGGTCAGTGCGCGCCCGGCAGACCGTTTGGCTCGCTGCGTCGTCATGTTGATGAGGGTAAAGTGACACAGGAAAACATACACGGCGAACTGGGCCAGATCGTGGCCGGCCACCTGCCGGGGCGGGAAAGTGCCGCTGAAACCAATCTATTCTGGCACCGCGGCCTGAGCACTACTGACATCGCACTTGGCCACGCCATCTGGACGAAAGCCAGGGCTGCCGGCATTGGCCAGACTCTACGATTTACCTGACACTCGTTGCATCCGGTCGCATGGTTATCGGTTCAAAAAAACCGGGCTACAACATGGTTTCCAAACGGCTGTTCACCAGTACTTCGGCAACCGACGCTTCGTTGGGCAAAGACAAAGCATAAGCGGCAGTCGCGGCAATTGCCTGCGGTGTAATTTTGTACTCGCCATCCGGCGCTGACACATGGGACACCATATCGGTATCGACGAGCCCGGGGCAGATAGCTGTGGCCCGAATGCCGTCATCCCAACCGGACTGCCTGATCGAGTGCGTCAGCGACAGCGACGCAAACTTTGACGCAGAATAGCCCAGGTTGCCGCCACTCATAACTCGCTTACCCGATAGCGAAACAACATTGACGACACGACCATGCCCACACGCCTTCAGGGCTGGAAAGGCGGCACGTACCAACCGCAACGGTCCTTTAAAGTTGACATCCCACATGGTGTCGAGCTCTTCTTCTTTTTCGTCTTCAATGCCAACGGGAAACATGACACCGGCATTTAGAACCAGCGCATCGATGGCACTGAAACGCTCAAGTGTGGCTTTTGTCCAGGCAGATGCTGCGCTGTCGGAGGTCGCATCATAGGGCACGACGATAGCATCGTCACCGAAGTCACCAGCGTTGATAGCATTTACATCGCGTACGCCAAGGCTCAATCGATAGCCTGCACTTGCGAGCGCCTGCGCGACCGCGAGACCAATGCCACGATTGGCACCAGAGATCATTACTACTCTGTTGTTAGGCTGAAGCATAATTTATCCTCGTAAGGAATTTGAACTGCGCACTGGCTATAAGCAATTTGCACGGAAACCCTGGCGGCGCATTTCGTGCCCTGCTCAGACATCTTTTGCAGAGCTGGCCACCAGGTTTATGGTACTAATCACGGACCACTAATCACGGATCACTAATCACGGATCACGGACCACGGACCACTACCCGCCAAAGCCGGCACCGGAGTCGGATGGCGCAAGCCTGACAAGCCTCGAATCCGCTACTGCCGCCTGTCGATGTTTCACAGCTTCGCGATAGACCGGGTCGCGCACCATCTCCACAAATGCCGCCACTGATGGATACTGTGCGATAAAACACTCGTCCCAGTTTTCGGTTTGCGGGCCGATCAGCATCAGTTCAAAGTTACCGCGCCAGATGATACTGCCACCCAGTCGAGAGAATACCGGGGCGCTGTCTTTGCCATAGGCGGCATACGCATCAGCTCCTGATATCTGTCGACCATCGGGGTAGGCAGCCTGATCGCGAAAACGCACCAGGTTCAGCATCTGTATTGGACCCGGTCGATCATTGTTGCGAAAGACGCCAAACACTTCTTTGGTCGGATCAATGTAGCCAGCCATGAAATTTTCCTGATACCCAAGTGAGATGATTATTGCACTACGCTGGAATGCTACCGCGTCCGTTTATAGATTGATACGCAAAGACTTTCGGGCTGCTCACTGTCCGGATTGTCGCCACACACTCGGACTGGTGCCGGTTACCCGCCGAAACTCTCTATTGAAATTTGATTTAGTGGCAAAGCCGACCTTATCCATTATCTCAAGAATGGAATCGTCGCTTTCACGCAGTAACTCGCAGGCAGCAGTAATTCTTGCACCGTTCACCCACTGCGAGACATTCAATTCGGTTTGACTATTGACTGCTCGAGACACCTGCTTTGCCGGTACGCCAGCCTTACGCGCAAGGCGCTGCAAATTTAACTCGGTATCAGCATAAAGTGCCTGATCAACCAGCAAGTCTGTCAGACGATGCATTAACTCCGCATAGTCCGGTTCATTTTCAGGTTGTGGCGACGTTACCGTTGTCCGCGCCGGCTCCGACGGCACCGCTTCGATCTCGTCACCGGAGCCGGCCTGGCCAGCCCCAACGGCAACAAGCCCCAGCAAAAATATCGTCGGCACATTGGCTATCGTTACGATCATTGCCGCGTGCCGACCGCCGAAATAGCCGAAGTCCAGCGCTATCACCACTTCAATCAATGCAAAATAGACAAGCAGAGCCCCGGTTATCCACACCGCTCGATGGCAATTGCGTGCCGCACCAAACTTCACCATCCTTAACGCATCAGCGCCTTTCCTCGCCAACCGGATTAGCAGATACGCATAAAAAAGACTCGTGGTGACAATCACCACTTCAAGCCAAACGGGCGACGCAAATAAAACGACAGCCACAGCAATGACAGGTATCAGATGTGGCCAATCCTCTGCGTCAATCACCGGTCCTGACCGACTCAGGCTGCGGAATGCGATCCAGCTCAATATACACCAGCACACAGCAAGCAGCGGCAACAGCGGCATCACGTTAATCGAGTTGCTGGTCCAGCGGATACCGATGAGAACCAGCACCACACAGTACACCCCCAACAGGGCCAGAAACCAGCGCCCGGTGGGCAGGCTTTGCAATGCCTCGCGATTGGCTAGCATTACCATCACCAGCATCAATGCAACTACAACAGGTAAAGGAACCGACAGCATTTTTGAGCATTCTCCGGCCACCCTGGGCCCTGTTATCCAGTCACATCCATCCATCCCGGCGTGCCGTGACCGTGCTGTGCATCAGTAAGTCAAAACCGGTATTCAGTCTGTATTTACGCCGAGTTCAAGGATCGGATCGTGATTTCGAACGGCCTGAATCGCATTCGAGGTCGAGGGTTTCGGCGCCTGCACCGATGATACTAATCGTTTTCCGCACTATGTGCGGCAGTAAAACAGTCGATGGTTCGAACCGGAGTCAGGACAGATTATTTCTCGGCATTCGGCAGCGCAACGACAGATACTTTCACCTCAGGAGCATCCAATGAGATTTTCACCACTGCTTTTTTTAATCACCTTTTTTTTCCATTCACTGGCAATTGCCGGCCCCGGGTTTCGGCTATTGGAAGCACCGGATCCCGGGTACAAGGCGATTGCGGTCGGATTATGGTATCCCACCGACGTTGCAGCACCGGACAGCCCGAACACAAAATTTGGCTATGCGCTGGCCGTCGATGCCCCGATTAAGCAAGGGCAGTATCCACTGGTTCTGTTTTCTCACGGTTACAGTGGATGGTACGGCGGGCATGCCGACCTTGCGATGGCCCTTGCCAACGCAGGTTTTATGGTCGCAGCGCCAAGCCATACTGGTAACCACTTTGCGGACATGAGTTCTTCGGTGGACCAATGGGCACTGGACCGGCCACGCCATATTAGCTTGACGCTGGATTTTCTGCTGCAAAATGAACTAACCCGCAGTGCCATTGATGCAAAGCGAGTGGGTGTTTACGGTTTTTCCGCCGGGGGCTTTACTGCGCTGTCGGTGATTGGCGCCGTACCGGATTTCGACCATGCCACAGCGCTATGTCGCCAGTCGCCTGATGAATTTGTTTGCGCCGAGGGGATGATCGACATCATGGTCAAGGCGAAACTGGACTCCCTGCCCTCGCAGGCCTGGGGCCATGACCCGAGAATTCGAGCCGCGGCTATCGCCGCCCCCGGATTGGCATTTGCCTACACACGCAAGAGCCTTGCAGATGTTGACGTGCCGGTGCAACTTTGGTCCGCCATGAATGATCATAGCGTGCCACACCACAGCAATGCGGCGCCTCTGGCACAGCGCCTTCCCGCCCGCCCGGAGACCCACTGGATCGAAAAGGCCAGTCACTTTGCGTTTCTGATTATCCCTTGCAGGCCCGCTTTCAAAAAGGCGGACCCGGTGGAGTATGAAATGGTCTGCGGCGACGCCGACGGCTTTGATCGTCGCGCTTTCCTTGAAACCATGGCGCAGGAAATGATTCGGTTTTTTAACGAGACCTTGCCGGGCTGAAAGCCAGTGCAACCAGCAAACTGAAATTACCCGTTATTGCAATGGAGATACCGCCTGCTTCGGGGCGGTATCGGTTCAAACGCGGCGCCAGGCCAGACTTACAGTAACTGCAACGCAACCATACACAACCCGACAATCGATGCGACCCATGCAAAGGTTCGCAACCAGGGAACGCCTGTTAAATAAAGGGGCAGATACGCAACACGCCCTAAAAGATAAAGCCAGCCACCAGTTGCTGTCGCTGCATTGGCATCGCCAGTAACCTGTACCAGAATCAGCAGCCCTATAGCCCAGGGAACGGTTTCCTTAAAGTTAACGAGTGCTCTGGTGGCACGTTCGTACACCGGACTTTTTGGTACGACGATACTGTCTCTGGAACCTGCCAGCGCAACCAGACCATTTCCTGGTATCAGAAAGACGGCAGGTAACAGGTAATGCGCCAGTGCCAGAATGAATGTGAGGAAAACAATCAGTGTCTCTGTTGTCATTTGATCTCTCCAATAGATGCGGGCCAGGAGCGAGTATGACAGAAGTTCTGCCTTTGCCAGCGCACCACAACAGACCGTTTTATTCGATGATTTTCGTTACGTAAGGATTACCCCGCGCCGGACCAGGTCAGCGGACTTACTTTGCATCAAACCACTGCTATTGCCGGTGAGTGACGAAATCATATCAAGCGTCCTGGATACGCAATTCCGTTGTTAAAGTGTACAGCAATCAGAATTACCTACCTATAACCTGACCGGGGTACGTTTCTGGCTCGGCTTCGCCACTGCGCCGTCTGAATTCGACAGGCCGATCTATTCGTTAATTTACACTTACTCTCAACAACGAGACGAGGGAATCACTTGCAGCCACAACACTTTCAATGGCACGATGACCAGCAAGCCGTAACGACCAGACAATTTTTGCCCTGCAATCGGAGCCAGTACCGTGAACATAGTTCCACTGCATGAAGAGTTTGGCGCACAGGTATCCGGTGTGGAACTATCCAAACCGCTGGATGCCGCCACACATGCGCAACTCGAGCAGGCAATCAACCGTTACTCGGTGCTGTTGTTCCGTGACGCCCGGGGCCCTTCACAGCCAATTGACAGCGACCAGCAGATTCGCTTCAGCCAATACTTCGGAACGCTCGAAGAAGAACATGTCACCTACTACAGCACAGGTAGTATCAGTTACGTAGGTCGTATCGGTAACATTTTGCCCGATGGCACGCAATTTAAAGCCGACACACGCAAAGCACGCTCACAGTCAGCTAACAATATGTGGCATTCCGATAGCTCCTTTCGTGAGATCCCCAGTTTGTACTCACTACTGGTGGCCCATGAAGTACCAGATGAAGCAGGCGAGACGGAATTTGTCAGCGCTCGCAGCGCCTATCAAAGGCTGCATGCCAATGTACAGAAAAACATCAACCATAAAGTCGGCATCCACGACTATATCTACTCCCGCACCAAGGTCGGCGAAGATGCAGTATCTGACGGACAACGTACTTATATGCGGCCGGTACGACAGCGGCTTGTCAGAACCAATCCGGTGACCGGGGAACACAACTTTTTTGTTGGCTCGCATGTGCGCAGCATCGAAGGCATGGACGATCAATCTGCACAGCCATTAATCAGAGATTTAATAGATGAAGCTACTCGAAAAACCTCGATCTATCGCCATGACTGGCAACAGGGAGATGTTGTGATGTGGGACAACCGCTGCGTGCTGCATCGTGGTTGTGGCTATGATGCAGATCGGTACCGGCGCCTACTGTTGCAGACCCGGTTGCGCGGCAATGGCCCGTCACTGGCAGAGCCCGGTTTTGACCTGACAGCAGCCCCCTAAAGCGCCTTGTCTGTGGAAATTTTCACTACGGGGTCGCTCTCAACGTGCCGGATAAGACGGCGAATATATCGCAGACGTTAAAATAGCCGTGCATCCAGCGATACCCCCAGGGTAAAGCCAAATCGCTGATAATAAAACGGCATGCAAACCGCAATGACCAGCACCGCCACGGTAAAAACTGTCCACGGTTTAAGACCGGAACTCACAAGCAGCCTGTCGATAAGTACGTAAGCCACAGCGACAACCGGATAGTTAAGCTCACCTATTATCCAGAACCATGCTTTAGGCCCGGTAATATCTCCGAGTTTGAAGAAATACACTATCGGCCATGCCAGAGCCCAGACAACAGTAGCCAATAGAAATCGGCGCCAGAACACCGACACCAGAGGTTCGAGCTTCAATAGCAGGCTCCGCATTTACTGCTGGTTTTCAACATCCCATGCTCTGTCGTACCCGAAATACTCACTGAAGTCATTTAACCTTTACGATTCAAATTCTGCGTTGGGATTGTGCAATCTGAAAGACCTTGCGCCCGTGGTTAGAACAACGTCTGTCACTGCGATTTGATTTCACCGCTGGCGGCTGACTGGTTTATGCGAAAGCTCACTTAGCTCTCCACAACAACGCCGGCAGCCTGCATGCCCCGCCACAACACCGATCACAGCGCTAATCACAAAGCTAAGCCGCTGTATGCCAGTAACCGATTATTGGCGATCCCGACCTGATTCATGGCTTACATCAGCGTGCGTTGTTGTATCGCTGCAGGGCTTGAAAAAGTGCGTAATAATAAGGATATCGAACGCACCGGGATAGACAATGGGCAATCACATAGAGCCACAACACACACTGTCTGGCGAGACTATCGAAGCATTTAACCGCAACGGCGCTGTGGTACTTCGCGGGGTGTTTACCGAGTGGATGGAAACACTGCGCACCGGTGTTGAACAGAATCTGTCTGAGCCGGGGCCGTTCGGCAAAGTGTACACCACAGAGGGCGAACAGGGGCGATTCTTCGGCGACTACTGCAACTGGCAGCGTATCGATCCCTACCGGCAATTTTTCTTTGAATCAGCTGCCGGAAATATCGCCGCTCAACTCGTTGACTCATCCAGTGTGCGAATTTTTCATGAGCATGTACTGGTCAAAGAACCGGGCACGGCGCGCAAGACACCGTGGCATCACGATCAGCCCTACTATTGCGTTGATGGCAACAAGTTATGCAGCTTGTGGATACCACTCGACCCGGTTGATCAATCGGTCTGCGCCGAGTTTATCTCGGGCTCACACTTGTGGAACCGCTCGTTTCTGCCGACCAAATTTTCCGGTGTATCTTACGATCGCCCAGGTGAAAACCACGAAAAGCTACCCGACATCGAGGCACACAGAGATGACTATGACATCCTCAGCTGGGACCTGGCACCGGGCGACGCAATCGCTTTTCACTTTATGACAGTGCACGGCGCTCCGGAAAACCTGTCGTCCCACCGACGGCGCGCGTTTTCCGCACGGCTGCTAGGCGACGATGCGGTATACACAATCCGAAGTGGAGAAATGTCGCCACCATTCCCCGGACTGGAACAACGCCTGACACCGGGCGGGCCCATGAATGCCGAGGAATTTCCGGAAATCTACCCGCAAAAAGCCTGATGTTTTAACAGTCATGCCTCCGATATTTAATCGCGAGGCACAAGCCCGACAGGCCAGCGCCAATGATAAAATTTCCGGTATCAGGAAAACCACGTCTTTCAGTTTTGAGATTGATCAACGACGAACGGCCTACACACACCCCCTACATCTCAGAAGCTAACACCTCGATATACTCAGGCCCGATACCACAGCAGCCTCCAAAAATTGAGGCACCGTGAGATTCCCACTCTTTGACCAGCTGCAGATAGTGATGCGGGGTTACTTCCGATCTTAATGTCGCGACATCGTTGTTCGCCACTGCGTCAGACTTACGGGGGGTAAACGAGTTACCGTAACCGCCCAGCAACAACGCTGGTGCAACAGTGTCTCGCCGGGGCGCAATCGACGCTATCGCCTGCCCTATCACTTCCGGCAAACTGCAATTAAACAACAAGGCTTCAGCGTCGATCTCCACGGCCAGTGCAAGTGCATCGTCCAGCATTTCACCCGAACGCAGCCGCGGATCATTAACTTCAGGGTCATCTATAAGGCTGAAAGAGAGCCAGATCGGTTTTGCCGTATGCGCAAGCGCGGCAGCTACCGCTCTCGCCTCAGCCAGGCTCGCCATGGTTTCCGCCTGCCAAAGATCAATATGCGGATCGAGTGCTTCAACCAGCAGCGGGTACACGCGGCGGGCGA
This sequence comes from uncultured Granulosicoccaceae bacterium, assembly GCA_937957915.1. Lineage (GTDB taxonomy): Bacteria > Pseudomonadota > Gammaproteobacteria > Granulosicoccales > Granulosicoccaceae. Next base: position 29,878 of record CALGNZ010000089.1, read on the forward strand.
GCACTTCATCAAACAGATCTGGTCGATACGAGCCGCTGAGCGGCGGTAGGCTACCCCCGACTTTCACCGGTATCATTGCTTCGGACATTGCATTCTGAGCCGCCTGTCGAGCCAGCTTGCCGGAAAGTGCTGTTAGGTGAACGCCGTCTTTTTCAAACCGTTCATCACCCAAATGGAAAGGCACTACCGCATAGTTGTTGGTGGTAATCACTTGTGCGCCTGCATCGATAAAGCTGCGATGCACCTCGACGACACGATCAGGTGCTTCCATCAATGCGAGGGCGGACCACTCGGGTTGTTTAAACGGAGCACCTACTCGCTTGAGCTCACGCCCCATACCACCATCAAGAATTATTCTATTCGCCACTTATGGCCCCAATATCGGATCTCGCGATGGAAGATACACGAGAACGATCGCGCAGCGTTAGCCAGTCGTCACAACTCAGATTGAGGTTTTTGTCAGTGCGTGAGAATGGCGGCGAAGTATGCCGCGCAGACTGCAAGAGATGATTTACACCAGTTGGGCTTCCACCGATAACAGCAAGTCTACCGGGGTAAGCTGCTTACCCCGGATGCTGCTATCTGCTATCTGCCGAAATCATCTGTGACGCGCACAATGTCGTCTTCATTTGACGGGTTGGATGGATCGCTGTGCTGCCAGATTTCAGCAAGTACGCCCCAGGAGTCGAGGCCGACAATACGGTGACGAAGCTGCGAGCTGATGCGAATTACATCACCAATATTTTTCGTTTGTACGGTTGTCTCTTCGTCAGTATCGCTCAGCATTACACCCGCTTTGCCATTGATAACTTTCCACAGTTCGGTGCGGCGATGATGATACTGCCAGGACAAGCGCTTCTCTGGCTCAACAATCAGAATTTTGGGACTGAGCTTTTGCTCACCCAGCGCAATCTCACCGCGCTGCTCGGCGAAATAAGTGTCAATAAACAGCGCTGTCTGATCTTCGTCAATGACATAGAAACCACCCCACGGGCGTTTCGAGTCAACGGTAGTTGCATTCAATCCATGCTCAGCGAGCTCCGTCGCTATCGCCTGAAAGATTGCTTGTTTGCTGGAATCGATATTGGCTTTAGTCATTGCTTCAATTACACCGGAAATATGAGGTGAAGAGGCTACACAGCGCGAGTCGGCCTCACTTCTCGGCAATGCGGTGATGCTTCGCAAGCCGTCCATTTGCTCTTCGACCATTTTAAAAAAATGCGAATGCATGTCCGGGACTGGACACACAGATCGCTATATCGGCGTCAAAGTTTCATTCATGGAGTGTTTTTTGGCGCGACACAGTTCTCATTTCCACACATTGGGCGGCTATGTGACCAAAAATCACCGTTTGAATCGACCAAACCGATGGCAAACCGCCGTTCGGCAAACAACCACCACTAATTTTCAGCAAGGCTCCCTGCTCCCCCGCAAACGAGTAAATTCGGAGATCGACCTGCGCAGAACGCTGCGACATGAAGTGAGCTATCGCGGAACGAGCCCCGTGGTGAGTGCTTTGCGGGAAGTGTTTTGAGGTGAGCGCTTTGTTGGGAGTGCTTTGCGGGGAGCGCTTTGAGGGAACGACTTTGCCAAACATGCATTGCGGGTAGAGCATTGCGGGTAGAGCATTGCGGATAAACCAGGCTGCGGTCAGGTCCCCGGGGTCAGGCACCAGCGGCAGGTGATGCATGGCCAGGCGGCCATCCATAGATTAGTCACGGTACACACAGGTACCATTTTCGGACACAGCTTCAGCTTACGTTGCAGAGGTTACCCGCCAGATCACATCGCCAACATCATCTGCCACCAGCAGCGAATGATCAGGCCCCAATGTGACGCCGACCGGTCTGCCGTAGGAGTGCTTCTCATCGGCTGACAAAAACCCGCTGAGAATATTGCGTGGTGGACCGGAGGGCTTGCCATCTCGAAACGGCACGAACACCACCGCATAGCCGCTCAGCGTACTGCGGTTCCACGAACCATGCTGGCCGACCACCATGCCATCTTCGTCGAACCCGGACAGGGTGCCACCTGGCATCCAGCACAAACCCAGTGATGCCGTGTGGCCGCCCAGCGCATAGTCGGGGTCGATCGCTTTAGCCACCATTGCCGGATCCTGTTGTACTCGATCATCAACGGTTTGCCCCCAGTAACAATAGGGCCATCCGTAGAACCCACCGTCTTCCACCGAAGTTAAGTAGTCGGGAGGTACTTCATCACCTAATCCATCGCGCTCATTGACCACGGTCCATAGCACATCTGTGGATGGCTCCCATGCCATGCCAACCGGGTTGCGCAGTCCGGATGCAAAAACTCTGGCCTGCCCGTTGTTTACTGTTACTTCAAAAATGGCTGCACGTCCTTCCTCGGCCTCAAAGCCCTGATCGGCGATATTGGTTAAGGACCCGACCCCCACGTAGAGCTTTGACTTGTCGGCACTGGCAAGCAGACTCCGTGTCCAGTGCCCATCAGGTTTGAAGTCGACGACAGGCGTACCAACGCCGTCGATTCGATCAGCACCGTATTCGTAGTTGAACGACACAAGACCATCGGTATTGCCAACGTAGAACGTCGAATCAATCAACGCCATCCCAAACGGTTTGTTCTGATGCTCAAGAAAAATCTTTTTCACCTCTGCCACACCATCTTTGTCTGCATCTCGCAACAGCGTAATGCGATTCGCAGATTCACCGACAGCGGCTGCTCTCTTCATGGTGCTATAGATGGCGTAATCGAATGCGGTTTTTACAGGCGAAGGCGTTTCACAGGCTTCTGCGACAAGAACATCGTTGTTCGGCAGAACCTCTATCCAGCGCGGATGCTTCAAGTCTGTTGCAAATGCATTGACTGACAAACCATCAGCGACAGTCGGTGTATGACCATCGCTCCAGCCTTTCGCACTTGGCATCTTTAAGGTTGGTATCGCCTGCGCTTTCGCCTCGGGAATTTGCGGCGCGCTACCGAGCGCTGGCTCATGCGCACTATCACTGAAGCGCCGCATAAGAATGGCAGACGCACCGATCATCGCAACCAGCCTGGCAAACATTCGTGAAGGGTCAAAGCTCATGGTCGGACCTGCTTAAAAGCGTGCCTGCAATTGTACCGTAATCACAAATGCTTTAAACGCGCTTTGAACAACATGAAGGTTAGCGGCTAGTGACCATCCTCGTTACGGCACATCTACTACGGCACATAGACTACGAGCGCAAACTGGCATCTTCCAGCTTGGTACTGACGGCCGGTTCAACCCAATAATCAATTAGTGTAAACCTTCAAAACGCAGCCATAGCTACAAATCAAACTGTAACGAACTGTATCAGCCAGCTAATTTCAAGGAAAATAAGTGTATGATTATTCAACACTTAACGGGGAAACACCACGTGAAAGCCAATTCAAATGATACAACAACCAATCACTCAGAAACGGATCTGCACGCGGGTACCGGCTTTGACGCCAATCGTCGACTTGCACTAAAAATGATTGGAGGCACTGCTGTACTGGCAACGGGCGCAGCTTACACCTCAGCATATGCACTGGGCACAGCGTCTACCGGTGTGGAAGAAACCACACCTATATCGGCGGCAACTCCCGCCAGAACCGGTGCAGAGTTGAGTATCTCACTGTCGGTAGATCCGGAACCCACTATCCGTATCACCAACCACAGCAACAAACTAGTCATCGTGCGGCACGTCCACCCGGGCATCATTCACGCCGGAGAAAACGCCTACGATATAAACTCGTTATTTGTTGGCAGTGCGTACGCTATCGGCGCGGGCAGATCTCGAACGATGGCTGTAAAAAAGACCAGTGCCATACAACCAGAGCGCGACTTCCCCAGACACCTGTACGCCAATAAACCACAGCGTATTGTGGCAGTGACCGGTCGCAACTATGCGGGAATACTGGCCAACTCGACCAGAAGCTTCTTTGCCTGAGAACAACCCGCCTGGCCGATCTAAAACGGCTCTTGTAAAACAAAAATGGAGGCAACCAGTGCCTCCATTTTTTTACAACCTGCCTGAAAAAATACTACTCGTCGATTGAGCTGAACTGCTCCTCGGTGACTTCCCTAGGATACAGTACCACTTCTACTCGTCGGTTCAACTGCCGACCCTCGATTGTATCATTGGAGGCAACTGGTGCATATTCACCGTAGCCTACTGCAGACAATTGATGCGGATCAATGTTCGACTGATACTGCATGTGTCGAACTGCCGCTGCTGCGCGTGCAACCGACAACTCCCAGTTGGTGGCATAAACGGATTTTAGCCGGTAACCAATTTGAACATTATCAGTATGGCCCTCTACCACGATACGGCGGTCCTCAAACGAGCTGATGATTTCAGCCAGCTTTTTGAGGTTTTCACCACCTTCTTTGGTCAACTCTGCACTGCCTATTGCGAAGAAGTCAGCGTTGCCGAGTCGCAGTGGAATCGAGTTATCCGCACGTGCATTCTGCACGGTTACGTTTTCCAGCTTGGCCGCACGCAACTCGTCTGTCAGCGCCACGCGCAATTTCTCTGCCTCCGAGAAAACCGCATCGCGTTCTGCTTCAACGGTACGCTTCTCCAATAACATGGCATTGAGCTTCTCTGAGGCCAAACGTAGTTTTTCCTCTGACTCAGTCAACTGTTGTTGCAGATCACCTACCTCTTCAAGCCCGTTACCCTGCAACGCATCGTACTGACTTTGCAGCGCTGCCAACTTGTCAGCAGTGGTTTGTTCTTTCTCTTCAAGGCTCGCAATCAGATTATGAAGATTTTCCATCGTCTCTGTGGCACGCGCCCCCTCTGCCAGCAGATTGGATTTTGTTCCCTGCAACTGTGCTAACTGCGCTTCCAGATTCGAAATTTTTGCGTCGCGGTCATTGATGTCGCTTTCGGACTGAGCACTGAGCTCGTTAAGCTCTGCCACCAATTCGCTGACACGGCTATTGAGCTGCAGCAAGTCACGATCGCGGCGATCGATCTGTTTTTGCAGTGAATCTTTCTCCACTTCGAGATCCGATTGTGCAGACTTCAGCTGCGAAGCCGCCAGTTTTCGTGCCTGTTCAAGCTGCTCCTGCAGAGTAGATCCACTAGACTTAAGACTGTTTATACTGGCTCTGGCCTGATCACGATCAGTACTCAGCTTTGCTACTTTATTGTCCAGCTTGCCGATGTGCGTATTCAGTTTGCCGATTTCATCGTTGGCCGAGGCCAGTTGGCCATTCAAATCTTCTAATTCAGCCTTTGCTGCGGTCAATTGACCGGTGACGTCTTCAAGTTCACCACGTGCAGTTTCTAATTCCTGCTGGCGATTTTGAAGTTCTTTATTGGCAAACTCGAGTTTTCCGTTGACGGTGTCCAGATCCGAAGTGAGTTTTACCTTGTCGTCTTCAAGATCATTTTTCTGCGCAAGTAATTCATCACGTTGTTTGGTCCTGGCAACCACATCACCCTGCAGGGCTTCAATCTCATCTTCCAAAGTCGCGACTGTCGCGCGTGATTGAGCATGCTGCTGTTGCTCTGCTTTCAACGCACTACTAACGTCATTCGACCGAGACTCAAACAGGCCCAGTTTGCCTGTCAGATTATCGCGCTCTGACAGCAGATTGTTCGCCTGTTGCGCTGCGGTATCGCGCTCTAGTCTGATATTCGCAATTTCATTCAGCGCGTTGTTTCTATCGGTTTTCAGGTCAGCAAGCTGACCACGCAGGCTACCGAGTTGCTGCCTTGTGTCGGCAAGTCGTTCCTCAGCCAAAGCTAATTGACGGGCCTTGTCCTTGAGTTTGTCTTCAGTGGCAGACAGTGTGCCCTCAATCTCCTTACTGGATGCCTGTTGCACACCAAGCTTGTCATTGAGTTCATTGACAGCGGCCTCTTTGTCAGCGAGCTGATCTGCGGCATCTGCAATATCTGCGCGCAGGGTTTCAACGGTTGCACGCTGATTGTCTATTTCCCCGGCCAGCACGTTGATATCGTCACGTGCGCCGTCTCGTTCAGCCTGCACCAGACTCAACTGTTGATTCAGACCATCGCGCTCGGCCAGTAACGCATCATATTTGCCGTTCGCATCGCTATGGCGTTGCTCCAGCTCAATGATTCGCTGTTTAAGGGCAGCGATTGTCTCTTGAGCGTCTTTGAATAGCAGTGCCTCTGCACTGTAGCGTGCGTCAATCATCTCTTTTATGCGCACCGCCATCGAGTCAACCTCTCGGTGGTCTGCATCGATCTGCTCACGCGCACTGTCCATCGAAATTGCATGCCTCAACATTGATGGTGTGTTGACAGATGACATGCGCAGGGAAACAGGTGCTGGCGGTGCTGCCGGCGCTAAAACTTCCGATGGTGCGGCCTCTGCCAGAGCCACAGAATCGCCAATAGTCAGAGACTGTGCGATCGCTATTGTAAGCAAGCTTGCAACTAACAGCGGAGCCCGCTTCGGTAACGCTACGGACCCGAATGCACGACGCTGTTGCTTTTCACAGTTATCACTGTACCTGGATTCGCCAGTATGCTTTCTCATTCCCTCAGGACCTGCTTTGCCCATAACGCGCTACTCTTCTCGTGTTCGAATCAGACGCCGTGCAAATTGCGTGCAGATAAGGCGATCCTCTACACGGGTCTCATTTTTTCATTTGCGTTTTGCGCACTGATCGGAAAATTTAAAAGCTCGTGACACTCAACGGCCTCGGTGGGTACGACTTGAAGCCCGGAGTGATGCTCGCTACTCACCACATCACTAACGCAATCTTCACGCACAACGCCACACATTCGAGATACAAAGACTTTCCGCTCGTAATCCCTCTGAACCTACCCGGTCAAACGCTTTTGGTTTATGCTCGTGCAGGAGCATCGAATCGCCGGCTCATTTCCCCTGACTATTTTTATACAAACAGATCAAATAAGAGGCCAGACACAATGGGTACAGCAGCAGTATTTGGCCTCGGGTCAATGGGTTACGGCATGGCAGACTCTCTGCGTGCCGCGGACCACAGGGTGTTCGGCCTTGATGTCGTTGCGAGCTCAGTTGAAAAATTCACAGCACAAGGCGGGGAGACCGGTGAGCCTGCTGATATAGCCGGTGAGCTCGACGCTGCAATCGTCGTCGTATTAAATGCGGCACAAACCGAGACAGTGCTATTCGGTGCCCGCGACGGTGCATCTGGTGAGAAAATTGGCATTGTTGAATCAATGAACCGGGGTGCCGTGGTCATGGCCTGCGCAACGGTTGCACCGGAGTTTGCCAGGGATATGTCGGATCGCTGTGGCAAATATGGCGTTCACTACCTCGACGCGCCTATTTCCGGCGGGTCGGTCAAAGCCGCAAACGGTCAGCTGTCAATTATGGCCTCAGGATCCGATGATGCCTTTGCCGCCGCCCGCCCCTTTCTTGATGCCATGGCAGAAACCGTGTTCGAACTTGGCAACGCTGCCGGCGCAGGATCAGCGATGAAAGCGGTCAACCAGCTACTTGCCGGCGTCCACATAGCCACTATGGCCGAAGCACTGACATTCGGTATAACGCAGGGGGTTGAGCCCGACAAATTTGTTGAGGTTATTTCGCAATGTGCAGGCTCCAGCTGGATGCTTGAAAATCGAGCACCTCATATTGTGGAAGGCAATTACGCCCCGCATTCGGCAGTAGATATCTGGCTAAAGGATCTGGGTATTGTGTTAGATATCGCGAAATCCGCAAAATTCAGCGCCCCGGTTACCGCTGCTGCACTCCAGCAATTTATTGCAGCATCGGGACAGGGTCTGGGCCGTGAGGACGATGCTGCGGTTGCCAAGGTTTACGCAAAGAATGCGGGAATTACGCTGCCTGGCAGTTAGCCCCGTCACAGTAGTGCCGTGAATTTTCCTGCCAACCAGGCGCTCCGGAAACGGCACGAGTCAAGAGTTCCACCCTCCCTGGTGACATCCGTTACCAGCGGACTTCATCTGAGCAGCATCCATGGCTGGCAACAATCCGCACCCAAGAGCAAACAACATTACTCTGGGTGCTGTCGGTATACTGATCGGAATAGCGCTGCTGGCGGCAATGGATGCCATTGCCAAATGGCTTGTTATAGATGGTATTCATGCGCTGCAAATACTTGCCGTGCGCAGCGTTATTATTGTTACGGCGCTACTGGCACTATTCGCGGCAAAGCGCAATCTCAGGGAGCTTCATCCGACTCGCCCATGGATACAGGCAGTCAGAGGCATCACCGGAATTATCGCGCCGCTGGCGTTTTTCGTCAGCCTCAGGTATTTACCGCTGACGGATGCCGTTGTCACGTTTTTTACCTCCGCGTTTGCAATCACCATTGTCTCTGCCCTGGTTTTAAAGGAACGCGTTGGCATACATCGATGGAGCGCAGTGGTAGTCGGCTACATAGGCGTCTTCATAGCGATGTCGCCATCCGGCACTGGCAATATTGCAGGATACATACTGGTTCTGATTTCAAGTGTGGCTTATGCAGGGCTTTTTACCTCGGGTCGATGGCTTACTGAAACAGAATCCGTCGCCTCACTGGTATTTAGTTATAACGCCGGTACCGGTCTGGTTGCGTGCCTGTTGATGCCATGGTTCTGGAACAACATGCAGGCGAGTGACTGGATCTTGTTAACCGTACTCTCCACACTAGCCGTTTGCGGTCACTTTGCCATGACCTATGCATTTTCGGTTGCTGAAGCATCATCGATTGCGCCGTTTGAATACAGCGCACTGCTGTGGGCAATTATGTTTGACTATCTGCTCTGGGGCAGCCAGCCGATGATCGCAACGCTTGTCGGTGCCGCCATCATTGTTGCCAGTGCCCTCTACGTACTCAGGCGCGAAAAAATACATCACCAGAACAATTCACGACAATGATCCGCCGATTGGCTGGCGCCGATTAAACTCTGCCAGAACGGCCGGTAATTGCTCCGCCAAATCCTCTGCAATTAAACCACTGCCAAATTGATTTGCACACTGGCCGTGTAGCCATACCGCCGCACTGGCAGCAGTAAATCCATCGATCCCCTGCGCCAGCAAGCCTGCAATAAAGCCGGCCAGAACATCCCCGGAACCTGCCGTGGCCAGTGTCGGCGGCGCGTTGTTATTGATTGTCGCCCTGCCATCCGGTGCGGCAACGACTGTATCAGGCCCCTTCAGCACAACGATAGCTCCGCTTTGGCTTGCTGCATAACGTGCTCTGTCAAGTCTCGAGCCGGCACACTCGAACAATCGGTTGTACTCGCCATCGTGAGGCGTGAGTACGACATCAGAAGGGCAACCGGCTATCGCACTGAACAGTTCTTTCCTGCGATCAGTGAACGAGGTCAACGCATCTGCATCGAGAACCACACAAGGCGATGCGCTGCCATTGTCACGCAGTTCAGTACGTGTGTGATTACCGAGCACAGCAAGTGCAATAGCGCAGAGTTCATCGCCAACACCAAACCCCGGGCCAATAACCACACTGTTTATTCGCGGATCACCCGAAAGTTCGATGGCACTCGCCGTGTTATGCCACGGCGCGATCATTATTGCGGTTAAGTGAGCAGCGACAATAGCAACCGCATCCGCAGGGGCGGCCAGCGTTACCAGCCCGGAGCCTATCCTGAGCGCGCCGCGTGCAGACAATCGGGCAGCACCAGTCGCATGTGGTGGCCCGCTGTACACCAGTGTGTGCCCACGATTGTACTTGTGATGCGACAGAGCCGATGCCTGTAAACAATTCCTCCAGACTATCGGGCTGTTTAAATGACAGGTCGGCTCAATTGTTTCCAGAACAGAGGAATCTATACCAATATCAGCAAGTTCAACCTCACCACACCGTTGTCGACCGGGGAACAGGATGTGTCCCGGCTTTAAGCGGAAAAAGGTAACCGTTGAAGTCGCCTGTATTGAAACGCCAGCTGCCATACCCGTATCAGCGTTTAACCCGGAGGGTACATCTACCGCCACCACAGTCAGCGAGCTATTCGAATTAAGCAAGCGGACCCACGCCATTGCCTCATGCTGTAGATCCCGAGTCAGTCCGGCGCCGAACATGGCATCCAATATCAAGTCAGTGTTGGTCAAATCCACATCGGCTATCGCCTCTTCGGCGATGTGTTCGACGCTACACCCCCAAAACTCCCGCGCCTGCTGCAGTAACCGCCCTCGCTTTGCAGAGCACACAGAGACCACACGTACCGAAAACCCGCCATCAGCCAGCACACGGGCCGCTATATACCCATCACCACCGTTGTTGCCCGGACCGCACAAAACCAACACACGACTGCAGGTGGGATAATTGTCGACAACATGGCTCGCTACCTGGCGCCCGGCATTACAGAGAAGCTCAAACTCCGTCAGGCCTTGTCGCTGACCTTGCCTGTCACCAGGGTCGACAGCGAGCGCTGTAGCAGCGCTCGTGTCCGCCGAGATAGTTAGCCGGTCCGCCAGCGCCATTTGCTGATTGGTCAACAGTTCCATTAAAGATTGCCTGTAGCGCCTCTTGTGTATCAAAGGGTTACTGAGTCGATATTACACCACCACGCAACGACCAGATTTTTAGCAGACCGGTTATTGGTAGCAGGCAGACGCAGGTTCGCGTTAATATTAGATCTGTTGTCTGTCAGACAACAGGGCAATCAAATAAAGCCTTTTCTAATTGGGGGAAATCCATGGCACTAGAAGACAGCGTTTGCACGCTTGTACCTTATTTTACAGTTAATGATGGCAAGCTTGACGAGTTTAAAAGTCTCGGCGAGCAAATGGTTGAAAAAACCCGCGGCGAATCAGCTGTTTGCTTCTACGGTTTTAGTTTTGCCGGTCAACGCGCACATTGCCGTGAAGGCTACAACGACGCTGCAGGCATTCTCGCTCACCTTGAAAATGTGGGTGAATTACTGGGAGAAGCATTGAAAATTGCCAGCCTCGACAACCTTGAAGTGCACGGCCCGGCCGCCGAACTTGAAAAGCTGAAAGAGCCATTAAAAGACCTGAACCCTGTTTTCTTTACGATGGAAACAGGCTTTCGTCGCTAGCGACCACCTCGTTTATTAGGCCAGTAGAATCAGCCTCGGCGGGCGGTGTTTTGTCGCGCAGCTAATATGGCTCGCAAGCGGAACATCCCTGCCGGGCGCCTTCATTATTGGCACGCGCCTTCATGTTGAAAAGACCAAAAACGAAGCAAAATGTCTTTGCGGCCAGGCGAAGGCTGGTATTGAGCGACGCGAACCTCACCAATCCTGCGTGTTCGGCCGGCAATTTGAGTTAGCAGAGCCATGGCGGGAGCCGTGCCTCTTGACAGCACATTCCGAATGCTCACTACCGGGGCGTATAACGCCTGCTTCGGAGCCACAACCTCACCAGCAGTAACAACACTACGGCGATGAACACGAGCACCAGCGGAGCTACCTGAAATTCGCCCGAAAGCGCTGTTGCAAATCCACTCATCTCCTTGACGGACCCACCGATACTGGAAAAAAACAATGGCCTTACCCACCCGACCAATATTGTTGATGTAAGAAAAACCGACAGGTTGATACCGGAAAACGCAGCGACAGCCGTGGCGGCCGCACTGGGTACCACCGGCGTCAGCCGGAGTACCATGCCACTGATTAATGGCTCTGAGCCAATGATCTGTGAGACCCGCGATTTCTCCAGAAAGGTATCAACCGTGCGCCGCACCCTAGCCGAATTCACCGCCAGCCCATGCTTACAAATTCGGTAAATTGGCCATATCGCAAGGCACTGCGCTACGGTGAATATAGCGACTGATGGCAATACGCCAAACACAAAACCTGCGCCGATGAGTAACAGCGAGCCACTGGGTATAATCAGCAGCTGCAAAATAAAGCTCAACACAGCGAATGCTGCCAGCCATGCAGCCTGGGTTGCCTGATGCTGCGGCAGTCGAATCAGGTACTCAGCACCGCCCACCACGAGTGTTGATATCGTCGACAACCCGCCCATCACTAACATCCAGCCCGTGGCCGCAATCGAGCCGCCAAGCAACAAAACTGCGACCCACGATACCCATCGGGAATGCCAGACTAACAATAGCGACGGCCGTATGAATCAATCAAACCCTGGTATTCCATTGTTAGAAATCAGACCTGAAATTATTGAGCGTACAACGACGGAGAACGCCAACTGTGGACTAGTGCAGCTTTGCATGAAGCCCTGCGCAACCGTGCAGACAGATGAGTATTTTACGAGCAACTTTACTACAGCTTCGAACTATAGTGGCTCGCGACGCAACGTCCACCCGCTTTGTGCAACCCGGGCACAAGCCAGACCATCGGTTGTCGCTCTGAATCCAGTAGTACGGCGTTGCCAAGTAACGAAAATAGCCTATATTTTAAGGGAGCCTTGTTAAGCCGTCATCGCTCTGACGGCGATTGCGCACTGAGCGTTGGAGAGATGTTTTGAAGAATTCAGTTAGTTATGACCGTCGGAGCTTTCCACGACAGGATCTCGACTTCCCGCTCAACGTAGATTCGCATCTCACAGGTCGTAAGTTTGGTCAATTGGTTGATGTGTCTTTGGAAGGCCTGCGGATCATCTGCCATGCACCGGTCAAGCGCGAGCAGGTCTATGAGCTGTCCTTTCATTTGCCCCCGGAAGTGTATGGTGACGACGAAATAAATTTCTCAGCGCTCTCTATCTGGACTCGACCCGGGCCTCGCAGAGGCACAAGCCTGTCGGGGTTTAAGGTATTGCACTACTGGCAGCGCACCAATAATCACGTTGCTCTGAGCAGCGTGATTAGCGACTATGAAAGTTTCCTGCGCGCCCTTTAGTACGCGGCTGTTTATACACGTGATAAATTCAGAGTATTCACTGACCCAACGCTCGACATGCGCTGGCTCTGCCGATTAACCAGCAACCGACAGACACCGACATAACCCGTGCTCTGTGCTCTGTGGTCTGTGTTGTGCGGTTTGTATCAACCGGCTAATAATATCTGACCGCACGGCCAAAGCATGCTGTGGTGAACCTGCTATTGCGAGTCCACTTCGCAGCACGTAGTGGGCGAACCCCGATATGCAACGTATTGTCCCTGAGGCGACGCGTAGTCAGCCAGGGAATCACGTAACCTTTATTACGACTGTGCGGTGTAATCAAGTGCCATTGTGGTGGTTTGCATCCCCTGCAACAAGCATGATCCTTGGTACTCCCGGGGCGCAATATGTGGTGCTGTCCGGCCGATTGGCAAGCGCAGAGAATCCTCTTTATTTTCATTAGGAAAAGTTAAAAATGGCTGAACTACCTTCTCACGCCCGAGTCGTGATTATTGGTGGAGGCGCTGTTGGTGCTTCCACTCTGCTGCATCTTGCGCGAGCTGGCTGGACAGACTGCGTATTGCTGGAGAAAAACGAACTGACTTCCGGCTCTACCTGGCATGCCGCAGGCAATGTTCCTACCTTTTCCGCATCCTGGTCTGTGATGAATATGCAGCGCTACTCCACCGAGTTATATCGGGGGCTTGCCGACGCTGTTGACTACCCGATGAACTACCACGTTACCGGCTCAATACGACTGGCGCATTCGCTTGAACGCATGCAGGAGTTCGAGCGTGTGAAAGGCATGGGCAGATATCAGGGCATGGACATCGACATGTGCACTATTGCCGATCTGAAAGACCGCTACCCGTTTCTGGAAACACACGATCTTGAAGGCGGCTTGTACGACCCCTACGACGGTGACATTGACCCGGCTCAGCTGACTCAGGCCTATGCCAAAGGCGCTCGTGACGCCGGAGCCAAAATTGTACGCTTTTGTCCGGCAACCGGCATCAAACGTGAGAATGACGAGTGGATCGTTAACACGGAAAAAGGCGACATTCGCTGCGAGTACGTGGTCAACGCCGCAGGTTATCGCGCGCAGGAGGTAGGCCGATGGTTTAGGCCGTTTGGTGGTCGCGAAGTGCCGATGATGACCATGAGTCATCAGTATTTGCTCACCGAGGAAATTCCGGAACTCGAGGCATGGTCAAAGTCTACCGGCAAGAAGTTACCGCTGCTTCGCGACGTCGATTCATCGTACTACCTGCGTCAGGAAAAGCATGGATTAAATCTCGGCCCCTACGAACCCAACTGCAAGGGCCACTGGATGACCAGCGACGACCCGATGCCGGAGGACTTTTCGTTCCAGCTGTTCAGCGATGATCTCGAACGAATTGAATGGCACATAGAAGATGCCATGGCCAGAGTACCGTTGCTCGGCGCAACCGGTATCAGCAAGTGTATTAACGGTCCCATTCCGTATACCCCTGACGGCAATCCGTTAATCGGACCCATGCCAGGTGTACGCAATGCGTTTGAAGCCTGCGTATTTACCTTTGGCATTGCCCAGTCCGGCGGCGCTGGCAAAGTCATGGCGGAGTGGATAACCGAAGGGGCAACCGAATGGGACATGTGGTCGTGTGACCCGCGCCGTTTTACCGGTTTCTGCGATCAGGACTACTGCAACAAAAAGGGGATGGAGGTATACGGGCACGAGTATGCCATGCACTTCCCGCATCACGAATGGCCTGCTGCGCGCGACAAAAAACACTCTCCGGTACACGACGAAATCGTAAAGCTGGGCGCACAGTTCGGCGCCTATAACGGCTGGGAACGCGCCAACTGGTTTGCCCTGCCCGGTGATGACACATCAGAAGAGGCGACCCATACCTGGAAGCGCGAAGGGCCATGGCTGCAGCGCATTCGCGAAGAATGTCATGCTGTTACCAACGCGGCCGGCATCCTCGACCTGCCCGGCTTCTCGCGCTATCGACTGCAGGGTGCCGGTGCACGTGACTGGTTACTCGGTATGGTCACCGGTAACGTACCCAAAACCGGACGACTGGGCCTGGGATACTTTGCCGATGACAAGGGGCGTATCGTCACCGAGATGTCCATCATGGCAATTGACGAAGACTTCTATTTTCTGACTACCGCAGCGGGTGCCGAGTGGCACGACTTTGAGTGGCTGCAATCACATTTACCCGAAGACAGCACCATAGAGCTGCAGAATGTCACCGAAGGCTTTACCTGCCAGATCCTGAGCGGCCCTAAATCGAGGGACATTCTCGCAGCCTGCAGCAGCGCTGATCTCTCACTGGGCTGGCTCTCGCACCAGACTGCGCAGATAGCAGACAAATACTGCCAGTTGATCCGGGTATCGTTCGCGGGAGAACTGGGTTGGGAGATACACACCAAAGTCGAGGATACAGCAGACATTTATGCCGCAGTGATGGCTGCCGGCGCTGATTTCGGTCTAAAGCCGTTCGGTATGTATGCGCTCAACTCACTGCGACTTGAAAAGGGCTACCGCGCATGGAAAGGGGATTTATCTACGGACTACACCGTACTGCAGGGTGGGCTCGAACGCTTCGTAAAATGGGATAAGGAATCCTTTATCGGCAAAGCTGCATTGACTGCTGAAAAGGAACAAGGCGTATCAAAACGATTTGCGACACTCATCGTTGATGCAGGCGATTGCGATGCTCCGTATATGTCCACTCTTTGGCACAACGACGAAGTTGTTGGTGAAGTGACCTCCGGCGGCTGGGGTCACCGCATTGATAAATCCATCGCGCTTGCTATGCTGCGGTCAGATCTGAATGTAACGGGCACCGAACTGGAAGTTGAAATCTACGGTAGCCGCTACCCTGCCATAGTGCAGGAGGATCAACCTTTGTTTGATCCGGAAAATCTGCGACTGAGGGCAAGTGCGTGAGTAACAATTCAGTTCCTGGTAAAGCCAGAGCGGTAATTATAGGTGGTGGCGTCGCCGGCTGCTCTGTGGCCTATCATCTGGCCAAACAGGGCTGGAAAGAGGTTGTGCTGCTGGAACGCAAACAACTGACCTGTGGCACCACCTGGCACGCAGCCGGACTGATTGCGCAGTTGCGCGCCACCAAGAACATGACCCGGCTGGCCAAGTACAGTCAGGAACTCTATGGCGAACTGGAACAGGAAACCGGAGTCGCCACAGGCTTCAAGCGATGCGGTTCAATAACTGTTGCACTGACAGAAGAACGCAAGGAAGAGATCTATCGGCAGGCATCAATGGCAAGGGCCTTTGATGTACTGATCGAGGAGATCTCGCCAACCGATGTCAAGCAACGTTACCCGCATCTGAACGTTTCTGACGTTACCGGTGCCGTGTACCTGGAAAAGGATGGACAGGGTGATCCGGCCAACATTGCTTTGGCGCTTGCCAAGGGCGCACGGCAATACGGCGCTCAGATTATCGAGGGCGTCAAGGTAACCGCCATCAGTAAAACCAGCGGACGTGTAAGCGGCGTCAGCTGGCAGCGCGATAGCACACAGGGCAGTGATCAAGGCACCAGTGATCAAGGCACCATCGATGCAGATTTCGTGGTTAATTGCGCTGGCATGTGGGGGCATGACATTGGCCGCATGGCCGGCGTTAATGTGCCACTGCAAGCCTGCGAACACTTCTACATTGTCTCTGAAAGTATCGACGGACTCACTCAACTCCCCGTTCTGCGTGTACCGGACGAGTGCGCCTACTACAAGGAAGACGCTGGCAAGATGCTGCTTGGTGCATTTGAACCTGTGTCAAAACCCTGGGGTATGAATGGCATCTCCGAGGACTTCTGCTTTGACCAGCTACCGGAAGACTTCGACCACTTCGAACCTATTCTCGAGAAAGCGGTGAACAGGATGCCGCTGCTTGGCGAAGCCGGCATCCATACTTTCTTCAACGGGCCTGAAAGCTTTACACCCGACGATGCCTATCATCTGGGTGAGGCGCCCGAGCTGCAGAATTACTTTGTCTGCGCAGGATTCAACTCGGTGGGCATTCAATCCTCCGGCGGCGCCGGTATGGCCCTCGCCTACTGGATGGAACATGGCCATCCGCCGTTTGACTTAAGTGATGTCGATATCCGGCGCATGCAGCCATTTATGGGTAACAAGACCTATCTCGTTAACAGAGTAACCGAGACCTTGGGGCTGCTATACGCAGACCACTATCCGTATCGGCAAATGGCATCTGCCAGAGGTGTGCGGCGCACACCGTTACACGAGTATCTCAGGCAACAGGGTGCCGTCTTTGGTGAAACAGCTGGTTGGGAACGGGCCAACTGGTTTGCCAACCCGGGGCAGAAAGCAGAATACGAATACTCATGGAAGCGTCAAAACTGGTTCGATAATGCCAAAGCTGAGCACATGGCCATACGCACTAACGTTGGCATGTACGATATGACATCATTCGGCAAGATACGCATCGAAGGCCGCGATGCCGAGGCGTTTCTCAACCGGGTGTGCGGTAACAACCTGTCAGTGGAAACCGGCAAGATTGTCTATACCCAAATGCTTAACGAGCGCGCCGGCATTGAAGCAGATGTCACGGTTACACGCTTGTCCGAGACCGCGTACCTGATGGTGACGCCAGCGGCAACTGTCATTCGCGATATGGCCTGGCTGCAACGCCATCAGGGTGATGCCAACGTTGTGCTGGTTGATGTAACCGCCAACGAGGGCGTCATTGCAGTTATGGGGCCCAATGCAACCAAACTACTGAGTGCCGTCAGCCCACATGACTGGTCAATAGATAATCATCCGTTTGGCGCCGCAAAGCCTGTCGAGGTAGGCATGGGGCTCGCGCGCGCGCATCGCGTGACCTACGTCGGTGAGTCCGGGTTCGAGCTGTATAGTTCGTCCGATCAGACACCGCATGTGTTCGAAACGTTACTTGAAGCCGGGGCACAGTTTGACTTGAAGTTATGCGGAATGCATATGATGGATTCCTGCCGCATTGAAAAAGCCTACCGACATTTTGGTCACGACATCACAGATGAAGATCATGTGCTTGAGGCAGGTCTGGGTTTCGCGGTCAAAACTGATAAAGCCGATTTTATCGGGCGTGATGCGGTACTGCGCAAAAAAGATGAGGGCCTGAAAACACGGCTGGTGCAATTCAAACTGGAAGACGCAGAGCCACTGCTCTATCACAATGAACCCATCATTCGTGATGGCAAAATCGTCAGCTACCTGACCTCAGGCAACTACGGTCACGCACTGGGTGCTGCTATCGGCCTTGGCTATGTACCGTGTGAAGGACAATCCGCCGAAGATATCAAAAGCTCAGACTATGAAATTGAAATTGCAGGAACTCGAGTGAAAGCCCAGGCCAGTCTCGCACCGATGTACGACCCCCGCTCTGAACGAGTGCGCCAGGCCTGATCCCGTTTACAATGCAGGTAACAATAATCACTGGCCAGGAGTCTGGAAAAGAACCACACGATTCAACTGCGTGAGTGCAACTGTGTCAGTTAAACTTGCAGACACAACAAGGAGCTGGCCAGAGCTATGACACCATGATGTATGTGTTGTTCACACTACTGGGCTTTGCCAGCAGCTTAATTTCCAGTGTGTTCGGCTTTGGTTCAGCAATGGTTGTACTGGCAGTTGGTCCGTACCTGTTGCCTGCGCATCAGGTGATTGCATTGTCTGCCATCTTGTTCGCCGCTTCTACGGTGGCTAAAACCTTTGCTTTCAGATCTCATATTCACTGGCGTCTGGTCGGGTACATCACAGCGGGCAGCCTGCCATTTGCCTATCTGGGCGGTCTTCTATTGCCCCATCTGTCGCAATCCGTATTGCAGCGATCTCTGGGAATGTTTGTACTCGTTTATGTCGGACTGAAAATACCGGCGGTTAACACCGCGTTTGGTCATGTTAGCCGCGGACTTAGCCAGTTACGCACTACTGCCAGTGTAAAGCGCGCAGAGCTGGCTGAGGTATCAGCACAAAAGCCACCGGGAAAGATCTTTCTGATTGCAGTTGCAGCGAGCTATGGCTTTGCATCCGGCCTGATTGGCAGTGGCAGCATCATAAAGGCTATTTTTTTTCGTCAACTCGAGATGCGCAAAGAAGCATTTGTCGGCACCATGGCAGCCACATCAGTTGTAGCGACCATTGGCAAAATAGTCGCCTACGTGCAAACCGGCCTGTTGCATGGCGGACTGGCAACACCGATCGTCACCCTGATCGTAGTGGCTGTTTGCGCTGTCGTTATTGGCAAACGCTTCCTACAAAAAATTGACAGTGAGCTTTTTAACCACGGCATCACCTTACTCGTAGCGTTAGCAGGGCTCGGCCTGCTGCTGTAGATAGCTGATTCGGCGAAACTGTACGGCAATTGCGACTGGCGACCAAAAAACTCGCTGGCTCAATACATTATTCACTCAGCCGATAGGTTGCTAAGGGTTACGTTATTTATAACCGGCTGTGAAGGGATCTCAAGCCATGACGACAGGGAGTCACTATTCAATTCGCCCCAGACGGATCGGCAAGTACGCCAGTACGCTTGAAGCCTCCTGGGCACTGCATTTGCGCCCCATGTGCGATGCTATCGAGTACGTCGGCGCTACCCACAGTTCCTACGACTTCCTTGTCAATTCTGCCGGTCGTGAAATTGCGCTTGAAATAAAGCCGCAGCTGAACAACGACGATAGCGCGCAAAAAGACCGAAATGGAATACCTACAATTGTTTATGAAGCGGCAGCTCGCGCGTACCAGAAACAGGTAGAGCAAACCAGTATTCATGGCCTGGTCGTTACCCTTATTGCCACCGGTTATCCGGAGTCTGCCAAGTGGTTTCTGGTTTTGTGTGAGGCAGATGATCCTCGCTTCAGGCACAGACATATGCGCAATAGCAAGCGGGTCTTCAACGACATAAATATTCGATCATTGTCAGACTATACAATCTACGTACTGGACGGCTGTCCGGAAATCGGAGATCGTCTCGCAGACTGGATCACAACCGCTGTCAATCAATGCAAAAAATCTGTTGATATCACCGACTATCGGCAACTTTCAGAGCGTGCGCAGAGCCCCTTGAGTGAAAAACAGAGAAAGAAACTGGAGAACCGCGCCAGACAGGCGGAGCGGTGCCGGAATACCAATACCGGAACCTGACTCACAATGTGACCACAGTGAATTCAACAACTGCGATCACACACGATTGTGCACCGCTTTAAGCGATCTCTTTTTCCATCTCGGCTACAAAATCAGGCTGTAATTTCAACGCCTGTTGCAGTGACTCCAGCCACTGGTTTTCCTGGTCATTGGACTGATCGATCACGACTCTTGCGGCCAGATACATTTCTGCTGCGGCTGTCTCGGATTCGACAAGACTGGCCAGAGTATCTACTGAAGGCGGGTTCTCAATTTCACCGCGCAGAAACTCGAGCAACTCGGTATCGAAGTTCTGATTGCCCATCTTGTCCATGATGATCTTCTTTTCAGCGGCGTCAATGTGACCATCAGCCTGAGCGGCTGCAATCATGGCACGAAGCAACACGACGCTTCGCTCCTGCAGCGGTTGTTGCTCCAGCGAATCAATTGGTGAGGCCGCGGTGCCGTCTGCCGATTCAATCGTCCTGACTCGCCCGCCCTGAACGTTTTGTTCCCACCGCTGCCAGGCGTTATAGGCCAATCCGCCAATCGCTGCAACACTGCCGAGCTTGAGCGCTGTTCCACCGAGTCGGCGCCCTGCCCGTGTACCGAGCAAAATTGCCAGCGCGCCAGCCGCAACCGCACCGGTCTTCATGCCAGATACCATTGCGTCGCGCTCCGGGCCGGCTTTCGGAACATCGAGATGTTTCTCAGCCTTCTCCATTACCTGATCCAGCGCTCCCGACGCCATTGACTGACCGTCTGCCAGCACAGAGTCCAACACCCTTTTTGCATCCATAATTTCAGCTTCACTTTAGTTAATGGCAAGAGGCATCATTTTACCCGAGCTAGTCCAAGAATGTAGCTCGACCACCAGCAACCTCTGTATCAGGAGATATGGCGATTGAATGACAATCAAAGAACCTGGCAGTAAAAATTCGTGACACGTATCTATCTTTGCCCGATCCAGATCATAGTTGACCTATTCCATAGCCAATCCGAAAGCTGACTGTCGCATTACGTGAACGGGTCGAACCCTAAATCGCCAACCGGGCCCATCTCGATGGACCAATAGCTGCAACTTACTCCTTGCAGTAGCCCATGCTTGTAGCTGCCTTAGCCCCGGTACATGAATCAAGTGCAGGCTGAATCCGCGCAGTCGCTCAGCGGAGATCATTATACTTCGAATAGCCCAGCAACCTTGAAGCCACCAAAGTATAAAACCACATACAGCGTAGTACCGGTCGTCGAGATACTGGAACCGCGAGTTCTATTTTCGGCAGACGCTTTCTCTGTGGGTCTCGACTATCTGCCTACTGATCTCGCTGAGCCTGTTCCGAGCGTGCCCCATACAGGTATGCACGAAAGTGATGAATCACTTCAGTCATCTGTACTTGCCGACGCCATCAAACTTCCTTCTGAAAGCTCTTCTGTTGAACTTGTCTTCGTCAGTGAGTCCATACCAGAGCACAAAAAAATCATTGATGAGCTGCAGGCGAAGCTCAAACCAGGCCAAACACTTCACGTCTACTCAATCGGTGTGTCCGATGGTCTTGAGCAGGTAACAGATACGATAGCTCAATACAGCCAACTCAATGCTGTGCATATAGTTTCACACGGCCAAGTCGGCAAGATTCAGATAGGGACCGATCTCCTCGACATAAACACGCTTCCAGACTCCTCTCTAACCCACTGGAAGAACGCGTTAGCCGTTGATGCTGATTTGCTTTTCTACGGTTGTAATATAGCTGAATCGGAATCAGGCAGAGAGTTACTTCGAGAAATCGCAACAGTAACCGGTGCCGGCGTGGCCGCCAGTATCGATGCCACTGGCCCCGCCGAGTATGGCGGAAACTGGGCCCTTGAATTCGAAACAGAACTCATTGAATCCACTCTGCTTGAGGAAGGTCTGGCTGCCTCATCATCGTTGCTGGAGGCAATCTACGTCGACGAGAAACAGGATGTTGTCGATGCCCCCGACCTATCATCGGTAGGTAGTTTGATCGCGGACCCAGGCAATGACAACAGAATATCGCTACGAGAGGCCATACTTGCAGCAAACACAGAAGCAACTGCAGATGTAATATATCTTCAATCTGACACATACGAAATCGAAGCAGGGACTGGAGATCTTGCCGGCGATTTCGATATCCGCAATCCACTGACAATAATCGGCAATGGAAATACCCAGACAAAAATAGATGCAATGGATAGGGACCGCATCTTCGAATTTGAAGATGCCGGCGAAGCAACCATTATTGGCGTGGAGCTGAAAAGTGGCCTGGTATCCGATGGTGGCGGCGGAATCTATAACTCAGGCACAGACCTAACCCTTGATAACATTGAAATCCACGACTCACATGCCGGCACCGGAGGCGCATTGTTCATCAATACCGGTAATACGGTTACGCTTAAGAACATAGAGTTTCATAACAATACGGCCACTGACTCCGGTGGATCTATTTTCATAAATCGCGACGAAGCAAACATTGCGAACGGCTCGACCGTGACGATAGAAGACTCGATAATCAGAACGTCATCAGCAACAGATGGAACAGATTTTAAGTCAGGTGGCGGCGTCTGGAACGGCGGGCTACTTTACATCTACCGCTCTAGCATAACTGATAATGAGGCATTCTACGGCGGAGGAATTTACAACAAAGGGGAAACCTATATTGTTGACACCACTGTCAAGAATAACGATGCCAGTGACAGCGCCACAATTACCGTCACACAGGGTGGCGGACTACATAACGTCGGTACTACAACAGTGGAACGTTCGCTGTTCTATCTCAATACCGCCGATCACGGCGGTGCAATCTGGAATAACGGTACGCTAAAAGTCAGTGACTCTACTTTCGCCGTAAACACGGGCGATCTCGGTGGCGCAATATCTCACAATAATGCAACTGCAGAAATTGTAAGAAGTACAATCGCAAACAATATTGCTATTTTTGGGCACGCCGCCGCTCACATCGGCGACGGAACATTATCAATGGCGGGAACCCTTTTACAGGGAAACGACGATCCGGTCGACTTAAATATAGGTGTCTACGGCTCAGGAATTTTCGAATCACGAGGATACAATATTTCAGACCTCAGCCTGCCAAACGCTGCTGCAACAGACGAGGAAAACCTGGACGCTGGCATTTCTAGCAACCTTCAAAGCGAGGGTGGTTACACTGAGACTTATACAATTGGCCTGGCCAGCCCGGCCGTCAACGCCGGTGAACTTGTAAATCTAGACCCAGCGACAGAAACGATCGTCGATGTAACTGGCAGAAAAAGAGAGGCGAACGCCGATATTGGCGCCTTTGAATATGCCGGTTTTTTACCATATTCCGGCCCGTCAGTCACAGTTAACAAAGAGTTAATTGTGACTGAAGATAGTATCTCCACCCTCGGCCCCACCCTTCTGTATGCTACCGATCCGGATTTTCCTAACGTCGACTGGGACACAGTCAAATTCGAGGTGAAAGACCCACTACCACAGTACGGGAACCTGTTGGTTGATGGTACCGCGGTTACTTCCGCAAATAGAATATTCACTCTACGCGATATTATCGAGAGCAAGCTTGAATAC
The DNA here is from genome assembly GCA_937957915.1 of uncultured Granulosicoccaceae bacterium. GTDB lineage: Bacteria > Pseudomonadota > Gammaproteobacteria > Granulosicoccales > Granulosicoccaceae. The sequence goes on from CALGNZ010000089.1 coordinate 53,323, forward strand.
CAACACAACGGAACCGGTACCAGCGACAGTTTTAAATTCACAGTAACCGACGGCTCTGATACTACCGCAGAGAAAACATTCCGCATAAGTATTCTGAATGTTAATGACGCACCTGTGATTTCAAGTGTTGAATCTGCCTCATTGGTGTTTCAGGAAAACGGCCCAGCCATTAACCTGTCTCAGTCGCTCACCATTGATGACCTTGACAACAACCAACTAAGCTCCGCTCAGGTTAAATTATCTTCGACTGACTATAACTCACTTACTGAATCACTCAGTGCAGCCCCAGTTGGACTAATCACCGCAACCTGGAACGCATCCACAGGCATTCTAAACCTGAATGGAACTGACTCGGTTGCCAACTACATTACGACGCTCAGATCTGTAACCTACCAGAACACGGACGACAATCCTGGATCAGCAAATCGTACTGCTGAATTCTCGGTTGTTGATGAAGATCTTTTGGCGTCCGCTGTGGCGACTCGAAACATTGCTGTTCATGCCGACAATGATGCGCCGACGATTTCAAATGTTGAAACGGCCGCACTAATTTTTCAGGAGAATGGCTCACCACTCCCCCTGTCTTCATCACTGACCCTTGCTGATCCGGACAACGGTCAACTGAGTTCTGCTAAGGTTAAGTTATCTTCGACTGACTATAACTCACTTACTGAATCACTCAGTGCAAATCCGGTTGGACTAATCACCGCAACCTGGAGCGCATCCACAGGCATTCTCAGCCTGAATGGAACTGACTCGATAGTCAACTACGTTGCGAGCCTTAGATCTGTCGCCTACCAAAATACAGATGATAACCCCAGATCGGCAAATCGCACTGTTGAATTCTCGGTTGTTGATGAAGATCTTTTGGCATCCGCTGTGGCGACTCGGAACATCACTGTTCAACCCGACAATGATGCGCCGACGATTTCAAATGTTGAAACCGCCACATTGGTGTTTCAGGAAAACGGCCCAGCCATTAACCTGTCTCAGTCGCTCACCATTGATGACCTCGACAACAACCAACTAAGTTCTGCTCAGGTTAAATTATCTTCGACTGACTATAACTCACTTACTGAATCACTCAGTGCAAACCCGGTTGGACTAATCACCGCAACCTGGAACGCATCCACAGCCATTCTCAGCCTGAATGGAACTGACTCGGTTGCCAACTACATTACGACGCTCAGATCTGTTACCTACCAGAACACGGACGACAACCCTGGATTGGCAAATCGTACTGCTGAATTCTCAGTTGTTGATGAAGATCTTTTGGCATCCGCTGTGGCTTCCCGAAACATTACTGTTCAACCGAACAATGATGCGCCGACGATTTCAAATGTTGAAACGGCCGCATTAATTTTTCAGGAGAATGGCTCACCACTCCCCCTATCTTCATCACTGACCCTTGCTGATCCGGACAACGGTCAACTGAGTTCTGCTCAGGTTAAGTTAACTTCAGCAGATTACAACTCGCTTACTGAATCGCTTAGTGCTAACCCGGTTGGACTAATCACCGCAACCTGGAACGGATCCTCAGGCATTCTCAGCCTGAATGGAACTGACTCGGTTGCCAACTACGTCGCGACCCTTAGATCTGCCGCCTACCAAAACACGGACGACAACCCCGGATCGGCAAATCGCACTGTTGAATTCTCGGTCGTTGACGAAAATCTATTGGCGTCCGCTGTGGCTCCCCGGAACATTACCGTTCAGCCCGACAATGATGCTCCTGTGATTTCCAATGTGGAAACGACTCCATTGGCGTTTCAAGAAAATGGTGCAGACATAACTCTGTCCGACTCTCTTACCATTGAAGACATAGACAGCATCCAGTTAAGTTCTGCTCAGGTTAAGTTATCTTCAACGGACTATAACTCACTTACAGAGTCACTTAACGCAAATCCGGTTGGAGTAATTGCCGCACACTGGAACGCATCCACCGGCATTCTGAGCATCATTGGAACAGATACGATAGCCAACTACATTTCGACCCTCAGATCTGTAGCCTACCAAAACACGGACGATAACCCCGGATCGTCAAATCGCACCGTTGAATTCTCCGTCATGGATGAAAATCTATTGGCGTCCGCTGTGGCATCGCGGGATATTACTGTTCAGCCGGTCAACGATGCACCGTCAGCAAGCAACCTGTTTCTTACCACAGAAGAAGACAACTCGATAGCACTCAGAGTAGTTGACTTTGGTTTTATTGATTCCCTGGATAATAATAACTTTCATTCAATCACAGTTGTAACAGCACCAAATAGCGACTCGCTGACCCTCAACGGCACACCCGTTTATACCGGCCAACAGATAGCCACGACAGACATTGAAACCGGAAAAGTAGTGTTCACTCCACCATCGTCTAGCAATGGCGACATACACTTTAGTCTGTCATTCAGGGTCACT
>CALGNZ010000090.1 GCA_937957915.1 uncultured Granulosicoccaceae bacterium
ACGCTGATTAAATCACTGGCGAAAACCAACCCGGAACTTGCCAGCCGCCACTTTACTGTGGTCGATTTAACTGACGATGAGATTGGTATCGTCTATCAGGACAACAAGCTGGTAGATTTATTGGCACCTGCCACAACTGCAATGTACTGGAAGGGCCTGGTTGATACCCGGGTGGAGAAGGTCAGTGCAATTGGTGCGAGGGAAGTCGACGTAAAGGTTGCCAGAGGAATTGGCCGAACTGGTACTCTGGCAAAACGAGCTGGCGAACTAGGTGCTGTGCTAGGTGTTGATGTAAAGGAAAAGCAAGTTGGTTTCCTGTTAGAAGATGGAGTTCGAGTATCAACGTTAAAACCAGGTTACCACCTGTTTTGGAAGTTCAAAAGAAAGCTGACAGCAAGGATCATGGATACACGAATGATCATTGCCGATGTATCTGGTCAGGAAATTCTGACCAGGGATCGAGTTAGCTTGCGACTGAACCTGTCTGCGATCTATCAAATTGTAGATGCTGAAACAGCAGAGGACGCACTCACCGATGCTTCGGATTACGTGTATAGGGAACTGCAACTCGCACTGCGGCGAGCGGTAGGTACTCGAACACTGGATCAGTTGCTGGTCGACAAGACAGCAGTCGATAGTGTGATTTCCACGGATGTAGCAGCGCGTTTGGAGTCCGTGGGTATTGCACTGGTTAACGTCGGTGTGAAGGATGTGATTTTACCAGGTGATATGAAAGATATTCTGAACCAGGTAGTCACCGCCGAGAAAACCGCACAGGCTAACAACATCAAGCGGCGAGAGGAAACAGCAGCGACGCGATCCCTGCTGAATACCGCAAAGCTGATGTCAGATAACCCGGTGCTGATGCGTTTAAAGGAGCTTGAAGCTCTGGAAAAGGTAACCGCTAAGGTCGATCGAATTACTGTGTTCGGTGGTATGGACGGTGTAATGAAGGATCTGGTAAAAATCGGTGACTGACAACGCCAACTGCAAAAAGACTCCCCGCAATGGGGCGGGGAGTCGGAATACCAAAGAGACCTGGTTGAAGTCGTTTATAAGTTAACATTGCTTTTTGCGTGTCAGTGGCTGGCACCACTTGAGCCTTTTGTCAGGTGATAAATACAGACTATATTTGTATTGACCGCCGGTATCCGGTATCGCAGCACAAGCGACCTGACGTGGTCAAGCGATTTGGTACCAGTCAGTTAAGCTGATTTCTGCAACTGTAGCATCTGGCGCTCAAACTCATTCGGACTGCGGTAGTCCAAGTATGAGTGCAACCGATTCTCGTTGTAGAATATTGTCATGTACTGAAGAATATCGTTTTTCGCCTCGTGCCGTGTCTGATAGTGTTGCCACTGAACGCGCTCCTGCTTGAGGCTACCGAAGAAACTCTCCACTACGGCGTTGTCCCAGCAATCTCCTTTGCGACTCATACTTCCCCTGAATTTGTAGGCTTTTAATAGCTTTCGGTACCGTTTGCTGGCGTACTGAGAGCCTCTGTCGCTGTGCACGATCAATCCCTCTCCCGGTTGTCGATTCCAGATAGCCATCATCAGCGCATCACAAACCAGCTGAGCGTTCATTCGCTTGCCCATACTCCAGCCGACCACTCGACGTGAATACAGATCCAGAACTACAGCCAGGTACAGCCAGCCCTGCTGTGTCCACACATAGGTGATATCACCAGCGTATACGGTATCTGGCTGTTCAACATTGAACTGACGTTGCACAAGGTTCAGGAAAACGGGTTGTTTATGGTCGCTGTTAGTTGTCACCTTGTATTTCTTGCGATGCCGAACCGAAACACCAGCCTCTCTCATCAATCCTCTGGCTTTCTGTCGGCTGACTGGTCGGCTCATTGCTCCCAGCGCACGAGCTATGCGACGGCTACCGAAGGTATATCCGCTACTGTCTGCGATCTGACAAACCAGCTCCAGCAGTTCTTCACGCTTCAAGTCTGGTTGATTCTCTGTCTTGCAATAGTGGTAATATCCATTGCGACTAACACCCAACACCTGACACATCAGGCGTATGGAGTAGGTATTCTTATGCCGGGTGATAAACGAGTATTTCACTTCGTTTCTGCTGCAAAGAATACCGTCGCTTTTTTTAAGATGTCTTTCTCCATCTCCAGTTGCTTGACGCGGTGTTTAAGTTCTTTGATTTGCCGTTGATCTTCGGTCAAATTGCCATTGCCTACAAACGGTTCATCGTCCCTCTGCTGCTTGATCCAGCGATGCAGCATGTTCACGTTGATACCCAGACTTCTGGCGGCTTCGGATTGACTGTAGCCCTGCTCAGTGACCAGGCCAACAGCATCGGTTTTAAATTCCGGAGAATATTTTTTTCGTTTAGTCATTTGTCCACCTTTGTTAAGATTATAAATCCTTAACTTGGTGGTACCAATCTATTAGACCACGTCAAACATAACTTCATGGTGGATGCGCTCCGCTTATCCACCCTACAAGAGCTGCAAAAGGCTGCTAACTGGAAGCCCGACGCGTCAGCGAGACCGCTTATCCACCCTACATTCCACAAGCATGCAATTGGGCAGTGAGAAACTACGTTTACAGGCGGTGAGAATGTGCCATCACAGGGTGTAGGCTCATCGCACTGTTTCAAACGTCATACTGCCTGCAACAGCTCTCGCGCAATACTGCTGCTGGTCGCCAAGTGAGTAACGTAACCACCTTTTATAGCTGCACGCGCCGATACTGCACGCCCGTGTCCGGCTGCCACCAGAAGCCCGGTATCCTTGTTGCGAATCTGCTCAAGCGTGACGCCAATCATGCGCTCTTCTGTGTCTGCAACAACCGGGTTGCCTTCGGCATCAATCAGGCGCCCGCATATAACACCAACCGCTCCTTTGGCCGTGTATTGCTTAAGACGCTTTGGGTCGATCAGACCGGTTTTAACAACGTGCGCACCTTCTACACAGGTGCCACAGGCGAATAGCGTTTTATTGCAGGCAGCCAGCGCTGCCAGTTGCTCCGCAACCACTGGCTCTTCGCATAACATATCGCGTACAGACTTTGTTGAAAGCAGCAACGGGACATGCAGGTTAATACAGTGACCATCGAGTTTTTGCGCCAGGAGAGTGGTACAGGCCTCGGCGGCAAAGCCGGGTGCAGCGGGCCTCGACCCGACCAGCTGCACTACGGTTAGCGCCTCGATCGGGTTGCGTGTCATCTGCTGCGCCAGCTGATAGACTGTTTCACCCCACGACACCCCGAGCTGATCACCGGGCTCCAGTAGCCGCGGCAACCAATCAGCAGCAGCCCTCGTTACCCGGGCTACTTCGCTGCTAACACCGGTTTGATCATCAGGAACCACCAGTGCGTCTTGTAACCCGTATGCTTTGCACAGCTCATCCGATAAATGATGCCCAAGAAAAACATCATTGTTCAGATAGACCCGGACCCATCCGCGCTTTCTGGCTTCGCTTAAATAGTTGACAACCGATGCACGGCTGATTTGCATACGGCTGGCAATATCGTTCTGATTCAGACCATCGTGATAATAGAGCCATGCCGCTTCAATAAACGGCGCGTCATCGCGAGCTGCGATGCTCCCCGATTCCGCACTTCCTGCACTCGTTTTTCGCACTACACTCTTAACCAAACCGGCACGCCCACGCTATTTGTCAGCTATTTGAATCTGTCAGCCATTCGAATCAGCACTAGGCAAACTCGGGAAAGAGCTCGGTCAAGCCTGCTTCAGTCGCTTTGCTGATGCCACGCTCTGTGATCAGACCGGTTACCAAATGATTGGGGGTAACATCGAACGCCGGGTTACCTCCCGGTGTACCATCCGGAGACACCTGGACGGACACAATAGTGCCGTCATCGGTTTTGCCTTGTATATGTGTAGTTTCGCGAAGGTTGCGCTGTTCAATCGGAATTTCCGCCACGCCATCGGATACCGTCCAGTCAATGGTCGGAGAAGGCAGCGCTACATAAAATGGCACGCCGTTGTCTTTAGCAGCAAGCGCTTTGAGGTAAGTGCCTATCTTGTTGCAGACATCACCGCGACGCGTCGTACGATCAGTACCGACAATCACCATATCAACCTGACCATGCTGCATTAAGTGCCCGCCGGCGTTATCGGTGATATAGGTATGTGGCACGCCATGGCTGACCAGCTCCCATGCCGTGAGCGCACCCTGGTTGCGCGGTCGGGTTTCATCGACCCACACATGCAAATCAATACCGGCATCATGCGCATGAAACATCGGGCTGGTGGCGGTTCCCCAGTCAACGGTGGCCAGCCAGCCTGCATTACAGTGGGTAAGCAGTTGTACCGGTTCACCAGCCGGTTTATTCGCTGCTATCTGTCGGATAATCTCAAGGCCGTTCACACCGATATTGCGGTTGATCTCAACGTCTTCGTCGGCAATTTCATGAGCCAGCTTCAGCGCCGCCGCGGCTCGTTCAGACTCTGGCATTGGCCGCAAGTATTCACGACACCGATTAAGTGCCCAGCGCAAATTAATTGCCGTGGGGCGGGTTTTTTCAAGAAACGTCCATGCGCTGTCGAGGTTGGCGTTTGAAGAATCTTCTGCCATTGCCAGTGCCATGCCGTAAGCGGCTGTCGCACCAATCAGCGGCGCGCCGCGAACGCGCATTTCACTTATAGCATTCGCGAAGTCCTGCATGGTGCCTACTTGCTGAACACGCAGCTCATGCGGCAGCCAGCGTTGATCAATGATCTCGAGCACATTGTCTGTATTGCTCCACCACAGGGAGCGGTAGTGAGTGCCATTTACTTTCACAGGAAATCCTTACTGTTATAGGTGCGTGCCAGTTCGCAAACGTCTACTGCGCTTTTGAACTCAGAGGCACGATGAATAAGCTCTGCCCCCATCATCAGGTTGCGCGCTTCAAGTGGCGCTCGCAGCGTCACATCTTCAATGTCTTCAAAGTCTGCGTTGTGTGCCAGAGATAAACAGCGTCTGTGCATCTCTATGCCACAGATAGCCCACGCATCTGACCAGATACCGACCAGCACCGCATCGCACGCGGCGCTGCTATCGTGCCCCTGATCTTCAAACAACGTTGCCGGGTAAAGCATACCGGTTCGTTCGTCTGACCATAGCCGCCTGAATTCGGACACGAAGGTTTCACAGGTCTCGTCGATAACACCAAGTATCCAGCTTTGATAATCGTCGAGGTCATCAGCGCGGTGCACAGGCTGACTGAAGTAGGCCATTAGAAAATTCGCACACAGCATACCGATATCAAAACCCAGTGGACCATACTGAACAAACTCCGGATCAATAACACGTGATTCGGTGGCCGTGGACATGATAGACCCCGAATGCAAATCACCATGCACCATCGTTTCAGTGTTTGATGCAAAGCGCTGTAGCATTTGCTGCGCTTTTACTTTGAGCGCCACATCGCTGCGCAGCTTTGCGATAACGCCGTCAAGCCCTGGCGTATGGTTATTTCTCTCTGCGTCGAAGTACGGATCGGTAAACACCAGCGCCTCGGTAATGGCAGGAATCTCTACATTGCCGGCGAACAGTGCAACATCAGCTTTTTTTTCTGCACTTTGCATCGACAACTCTGAACCCCGGAACGCGGTTTGTGCGCAAAACACCCCGAGGAACTTTGCCAGCCCCTCTACTCTTTCACCGAATATCAGCTTGCGCCGCAGTATGACGTGAGGTTCGAGGAACTCCATCGCAATAAGCGCCTGCGCTTCATTAAAGAACACAATTGAGGGCACGGACCCGGGTGCTCTGGTCGCCTGCCGGGTAAGCGCATGGTATTCATAAAAGGCGCGGTACAGCGGCAGCGGCCAGCTATCGCCAACCAATCTGACGTAAGGCAGCGCCTGTTTGATGATCAGCGTTCCCGCAGCGCCACTGACGATAAAAACGAGGTTCAGGTTGCCATCACCAACCTCTTTAACCTGCCATGCAGAGCTGTCAGCACCAACGCGCGCTGTAATTTCTGCCACCTTGCCAAGCCTTGCGGGCAATGTTTCAACCGTAAGGGCTTCGTACCCTGTGCTCTCGTTCATCGATGCTATTAACTCCGGTGACTTTAACGCACAGTAAAACAGTAAATACCCATATGTCAATTTGACTGACATATGACTACATGACAGAGAAACATTAGCTATCGCACCAATAACAGGGGGTGGCGCTAAGTGCCCGCTCATGCACATGCAGGCCAAAGGGTTACTGAAAAACTTCGGCAACAACAGCGTGCAGAAAGGCAACGACCTGTCGCTGGACTATGGCTCGGTAACGGTGCTGATGGGCACTAACGGTGCTGGTAAGTCAGCTCTGGATGCGCCCAACAATCCAATCCTCGATCGACTGGCAGCGCCAGGTTCCGGTTATTGGTTCGCGAGCGCAAATTACCATGCATTCAACAACTCAGGTATGCCGACTAAGAACGGCCTCTTCAAAGTTTACAAAAAACTTCTTTGCCAGTCGTTTGGACGTCCCTTCTATCAAGCGGCCACCAACCTGTGCCAGCTTACCACCGATATCTATATTTACTTCGTAGCTAAGCAACGTTCCATCTTCCTGCTCTGTCAGGTTTACCTCTGCACCACCCTTTGCAAAACCCGCCACACCGGCATCACCACTGCCACTAAGACTGAAGCTTTCCGGGCCTGCTGTCGGATCGATAACCACATCGCTCTTAAAGCTGGCCTTGACCGGGCCAAACTTCACCACAACGGTTGCTTCAAGCTCGGTGTCACTGTGCTGCAGCAATTCTTCACAGCCGGGGATACTGGCCTTCAGGATCTCCGGATCATTCAATGCCTGAAAAACTGCATCACGATTGAGCGGAATATTTACCTCGTCTTTTAAGATCATTATTCAGAACTCTGTATTAAGTAGTATTTCACCATGGTCTGCAAAAGCGTTCTTTGTATAGATGCTCTCCACATAGATGCTCTCCACATAGACGCTCCCCACATAAACGCTCTTTGCAAAAACATATGGGCTATCGTTTGTTCGTCGCTTCCTTTTTCGACGCATCAATGTTAAATGCATAAATCACAATGCTATTTTCCACGACGAATTTGAATAATCTCGGCCAGAATTGACATGGCGATCTCCTGCGGAGTCACACCGCCGATATCCAGCCCCGCCGGCCCCTTGATCAAATCAAGCTGACCCGGCTGACAGCCATCATGCAAAAGTTTACCGCGCAGGAATTCAAGCTTGCGCCTGCTGCCGACAAACGCCAGATGCCGCGCATCCAGTTGCAGTGCTGCCGCCAGCGCACTGGTATCACCGGTTCCCTGTGTCGCAACCACAATGTACCGATGCGCGTGTTGTGGTGGTATTGCTTCGTAGTCAACATAGCGTTGCTTTATAGATAAATCCGCATCAGCCTCGAACGATTCACCAACCACACACACATTCAAATCAAACAAGGGCGCCAGGCGCACCAGCATGGCGGCAACCGGACTGGCTCCCATCACCAGTAAATCAGGGTTAGACAACACGGGCTCAACAAAGATATCCATAGACCCGCGACTCGGGCACATATTACTGGCGATCAATTTGCCATCGGCTTGCTGCCCCGAGCTTACCCCCTGTTCCTTTAGTAATTGCTCCGGCTGCAGTGAGATGAGCCGAGGCTCGCCATCAGCAATTGCCTGCTGTGCTGCCTTGACCACTGAATGACGGGCACATCCGCCGCCTATCCAGCCATCAAGAATTTCTCCGTCTGCGTTGAGGACCGCCTTCGCACCGGGCTTGGCAGCAGTGACTGACACCGTTCGCACGACAGTTGCAATCGCAAATGCATCACCGCGATCTTTTAAGCTTTGCACAACCTCACTGATATCAGAAGGTCGATTGAATGCTTTATCGTGACTCATGATTTACCGTCACTCATGGTTTGCTTTTCACAATCGTTGCAAATGAGGTTCAAGTGCAGCCAGACTTTCCAGCGTGTTAGCCGCTGCAAAGAAATCAAGATACGGCAGCGCTGCTGCCATACCGCCTGCAACAGGTGCATAGTCTTTCCACCCCTTTAACGGGTTTAACCACACAATCCGGCAGCCACGTTTTTTCAAGCGCTGCAACGCCTGACTGATGATTTCTGGCGGATCCGTATCGTAGCCGTCGGACAAGATGATCACCACACTACGGCCATTCACTGTTTGCGCAGCGTATTGACGATTAAACTGCTGCAGATTGGTGCCGATCTTCGTGCCACCGCCAAAACCCTGCGCCATTAACGACAACCGGTTTACCGCACGAAGCGTGTCGTTATCACGTAACGCATCGCTTACACGAACCAGAGACGTATGAAAGAGATAGGCATCGGTACGCTGATCGTGACTGACAAGCCCTTTTAGAAAAGACAAAAATATTTTCGCGTACACCGTCATGGAGCCAGACACATCAAGCAGAGCCACAATATTCACCGGACGATCAGGCTTATGCCTTTTATAAAGGGTTAACGGTTCGCCACCACAGCTGACACTTTTTCGAATAACCCGACGAAGATCGAGCATTGCTCCCCGGTTTGCCGCACGACGCCGACGCGACCGACGGTCGCGCATGGCTGCCGCGAGCTGGTGCGCCAGTTTCTCTGCGCGCTGGACGCTCTCAGGGGTCATTAGCTCGCGCAAGTCAATTTTTTCAAGGTTTTTAGTGGTCGTTGCGATCAACTTGCCCTCACCACTATGTGCGGACGAATCATCAGCCGCTGACGAATCCGTTTCATCAGCGGTGCCACGTGAACTATCAGGCTGTCGATTGTTATCAATACCAGGCTGAAAAATACTGGGGCTCGGTTTTTTTCGTTGCTGATCAGAGCTAACGACCGATAACTTTTCACGCCCTGCGTTAAACCAATAGGCCCTGAATAGCTCATCGAATTGATCATAGTGGTCGGACCGACCTGCACATACCGCTTTGCAGGCGAGCCTCACCTCGTTAGCACTGCACATGTTGATACAGGCCAGCGCCTCAAGGGTCTGGCTATACTCGGTGACGGTGACAGGCAATCCGTTATGCCGCAGGTGAGCCATAAAGCCGGACAGCCGCTCGCTTACACCGGTAACAGTCTGCGGAAATCGGGTAAGCTGCGCTGCACACATAAATACTTCGGCTTAAGCCAGCTTGCCGGCAAGGCGCTGAGTCACCTCAACGGGTATTGCGGCAATATCAGATTGTGTTTTTAACAAACACACCAGAGTTGCCTGCAGCTGCACGGGATCATCTGAAAGATTCGCAACACCCAGGCCCGCAACCGCCGCCGACCAGTCAAGCATTTCAGCGATTCCCGGGTTTTTCTGTAAGTCTTCCTTGCGAAGCGCCTGTACAAACCCGACCAGTTGCTCTGCCAGTAGTTTATCGATATGCGGAAGTCGCTTTTGCAGAATAGCCAGTTCAGTAGAGAGATCAGGGTACTCAACAAACGAATACAAACAACGTCTGCGAAGCGCATCCGACAAATCGCGCGTACCGTTTGAAGTGAGAATCACCATTGGCTTCGACACCGCGTCGATGGTGCCAAGCTCTGGAATCGATATTTGAAAGTCAGACAGTATTTCCAGCAGATAGGCCTCAAACTCCTCGTCAGCACGATCAATTTCATCAATCAGCAACACCGGCGGCTGCGATTGCGAAATTGCCTCGAGCAACGGCCTTTTTAAAAGGTATCGCTCAGAGAATATTTGATCTTCCACTTCCTGCGTCGACAGATCTTTCTCCGCAACTGCTCGAACACTCAGCAACTGTCGTTGATAGTTCCACTCGTAGATAGCAGTACTTGCATCAAGGCCCTCGTAACACTGCAGGCGTATAAGACGCGTGCTTTGCAGTAGCGCAAGCATTTTGGCGACTTCAGTCTTGCCAACCCCCGCTGCGCCTTCGAGCAACAGGGGCCGTTCAAGCGTTAAAGCCAAATGCAACGCCATGGCGAGTTCGGCAGAGGCGATATACCCCGCCTCTGCCAAATCTGATTGCAGTGTTTTCCAGCTCATTGCAGCACACTATAACAAGTCATTGTCGATACCGGGCCGCAACACTGCGAACACAGAACTCTCATGAACAATGCAGGTCAGGCATGCAGCCCGAGCTTATTGGCTGTCTTCCAGATACGCCAGTGATCATGTGGCATATGCGTATGAGTTAAACCAAAGGCCTTAAAGGCATCGTTGATGGCGTTAGAAAATGCTGGCACGCCACCTACGTTTGGACTTTCACCAACCCCTTTGGCACCTATCGGGTGATGAGGGCTCGGGGTTTCGGTGAAGTCGGTGGTGTAGTTTGGCGTCTCCCAACTGGTCGGAATAAAGAAGTCCATTAACGACCCGGTTTTAACGTTGCCAAGTTCGTCGTAGGCTATCTCCTGCCCCAGTGCAATGGCGAGTGCTTCCGTTAAGCCACCGTGCACCTGCCCTTCAATAATCATCGGGTTAATTCTTGTGCCGCAATCATCGAGTGCAAAAAACTGACGAATATCAGAAACGCCCGTATCGACATCGATATCCATCACACAGATATAAGCACCAAACGGATAGGTCATGTTCGGCGGATCATAATAACTCACCGCTTCAAGGCCAGGCTCAACACCCGGAATGGCCTGTGTGTAGGATGCAAAGGCGACTTCTTTCATGGTCTTGAATCTTTCCGGCGCACCTTTAACCACAAAGCGATCTACCTCCCACTCAACGTCGTTGTCGTGCACCTCCAGTAAATAGGCAGCAATCATCTGTGCCTTGGCGCGTATTTTTCTGCCCGCCATGGCCGTTGCAGCACCCGCGACGGGTGTTGAGCGCGAGCCGTAAGTACCCAGCCCGTAGGGAGCCGTGTCGGTGTCACCCTCTTCAATGGTGATATCGTCCGCAGAGATGCCTATTTCAGATGCCAGAATTTGAGCAAATGTTGTTGCATGACCCTGCCCTTGCGAGATAGTGCCCAGCCTGGCTATCGCTGAACCAGTCGGGTGGATGCGAATTTCGCAACTGTCAAACATACCCATACCGAGGATGTCGCAGTTCTTGACCGGGCCGGCACCGACGATTTCGGTAAAGTGACACAAGCCAATACCCATTAACTTGCGAGTCTCACCGGCTTTAAATGCTTCTACCTGTTTTGCCTGCTCAGCACGCAGCGCTTTGTAGTTAACCGCCTCGAGTGCTTTATTCCATGCGGAGTGGTAATCACCAGAGTCGTACTCCCACCCCAGTGCAGACTGATACGGAAACTGCTCTTTGCGAATGAAATTGATGGAGCGCAGTTCTGCCGCATCCATGTTCAGTTTGATCGCCAGCACTTCTATCATACGCTCGATAAAATAGGCTGCCTCAGTCACACGGAACGAACACCGATAGGCAACACCACCGGGTGCCTTATTGGTGTAGATACCGTCCACTGCCAGATACGCAGTAGGGATATCATAAGAACCGGTGCAAATATTCATAAACCCTGCCGGATACTTGGTGGGGTCAGCACAGGCATCAAAAGCACCATGGTCGGCGGTGGTATGACACCACAGACCCAGTATTTTACCTTCGGCCGTAGCGGCTATTTTCCCTTGCATATGGTAGTCACGCGCGAATGCCGTAGACGTCAGGTTTTCCATGCGGTCTTCTACCCACTTCACCGGCTGGCCGGTCACGATAGATGCCACAATGGCACACACATAACCCGGATAAACCCCGACCTTGTTGCCAAAGCCACCGCCTATATCCGGTGACACCACACGGATATTATGCTCTGCGATACCGGACAATAAAGAGGCAACCGTTCTGACCACATGCGGCGCCTGGAAGGTACCCCACAAAGTTAGCTTGCCATTCACCTTATCCATTGATGCCACTGCACCACAGGTCTCCAGCGGACACGGATGAGTACGGTGGTAGTACACCATTTCTTCTGCGACAACCGGCGCACTGGCTAAAATAGATTCAGTCGCGTCTTTGTCGCCCTGCTCCCAGGTGAAGATATGGTTGGGGTGGCGGCGCGGGCCATGGGCACCCTCCAGATTGTCTGCAATGTCTTCACGCAGTATTGGTGCGTCTGGCAGTTCCGCCTTGAAGGGATCGACCAACGCGGGTAATTCTTCGTACTCAACCTTAACCAGATCTATCGCGTCGGCAGCAATGTAGCGATCTTCAGCTACTACAAACGCAACCTCCTGCCCCTGAAACAGTACTTTGCCATCGGCCAGTACCATTTGTTTGTCACCGGCCAGTGTCGGCATCCAGTGCAGACTTAGCGGCTCCAGATCTTTGGCGGTTAACACTGCAATAACGCCGGGTAGTGCAAGCGCTGCGGATGTATCAATGGATTTAACATAGGCGTGGGCATGTTGTGAGCGCACAAAATCACCAAACAACATGTTTGGCATTTTCAGGTCGTCAACATAGTTTCCCTTGCCTTGCGTAAAGCGTGAGTCTTCCACGCGCTTGCGCGAGGTGCCCAGCCCTTTCAGTGCGGCTGTGCGCTGTTCAATAGTTTCTGCTTCAACGCTCATGCTACCGACTCCGTCTGACGTAATTCACTGGCCGCGGCTAAAATCGCCTTCACGATATTCTGATACCCGGTGCAACGACACAGGTTGCCTGAAATGCCAAATCGCACCTCTTCCTCTGTGGGATCAGGGTTTTCTTCCAGCAGACGGTGAGCGCGTGTGATCATTCCCGGCGTACAGAAACCACACTGCAACCCATGGTGCTCTTTAAATTTTTCCTGCAGCACGTGCAGCTTGTCCGGGTTACCCAGACCTTCTATCGTGGTGATTTCAGACCCCTGCGCCTGCACCGCAAACAGGGTGCAGCTTTTTACTGAGCGACCATCGATCTCAACGGTGCAGGCACCGCAGTGCGAGGTTTCGCAGCCAATGTGCGGCCCGGTAATTTCAAGCTGCTCTCTGAGCACATGAATTAACAGTTCACGGGGTTCAGCTTCTGTGGTGACAGACTGCCCGTTCACATTCAACGTAATTGATGCTTTAGTCATTGCTGTTCTCCTCAGGCCCGTGACCAGGCAAGTTCAATTGCACGTCTTAACACCATACTTGCGGCGTGCTTTTTAAATTCAGCCGGGCCGCGATTGTCTTCAACAGGCTCGATGATACTCATGCATGAGGCTACAGCGCCGTCGATACTGGCCGCGTCAACGCCAGACTGCATCAGACTGTTTGATGCCTCTTCGCAATACAATGGCGTGTCTGCCAGATTGGTCAGCGCTATTGCCGCGTGGCTGCAACCGCCGTCACCGCCTTTGGTCAGTAACACCGCCGCAGCCGCAGTCGCGTAATCGCCAATCTTTCGCTTTTGCTTTTCATAGGCGTAACCACCAGAGCAGACGGCAAACTTAACCGCGCTCAGAATTTCCAGATCTTCCCGGGCTGTAAAGTACGCCGCCTCGTAGAATTCGCGGGCACTCACCTCGCGCTGGCCGTCGGGGCCCTGAAGTACAAAGCTGGCATCCAGACACTGCATCAGGGCTGGCATATCATTGCCCGGGTCACCATTGGCGACATTGCCGCCAATGGTGCCCTGATAGCGGATCTGGGGGTCAGCAATCTGCAGCGCAGTTTCTTTTACGATGGGAGCGGCAAGTGCGAGTTCAGCGCTGCCAATGAGCTCGGCCTGGGTGGTCATGGCACCGATGCTGATGACGCCGCCATCCACGGTAATGTGCTTGAGATCGGTGATGGCTTTGAGGTCGACCAGATGCTCTGGCATAGCCAGCCGCAGTTTCATCATCGGAATCAGACTGTGCCCTCCGGCAATGACTCGTGCGTCCTCACCGAGCTTGCCGAGCAAGCCCACGGCGGCGTCCAGCGACTCTGGCTGGTGATACTCGAATCTACCTGGAATCATCGACTTCCCCCACTGTTCGTTTGAATGGTTCTTACCGCCGCAAACGTTAGCAAACTGCCGGACAGAACCTAAGGGAAAGCACACGAACTACGCTGCAAACTCACCAGATACGACAAATGCACGAACGACGCTCATGAAATACAAGAGTGTATCCATCTGATTTTGATGATTTTATTTTTGAAACAACAACAACGACAGACCGACGACCGCGCTATGAGGCTGATCTCTCAAGCACCTCAACAAGGCCTATTACCCGGTTGCGACTGACAGGCACGGTACTGAGTTGTGGCGTATTTTCAAACACGCAGATGCCCGTTTCCTTGCGTTTTTCAAAACGGGCAACAGCCTCGATGTTCACCAGATAACTGCGATGCGTACGGTGAAAACCCTGGTCGGCCAGCCGCTTCTCGGACTCGGTAATCGACCACGGGCAAAACCGGACTCCGTCACTGGTATACAGATGCGAGTAATGACCATCGGCGCGGATTGCGGCAATATCATTGCTCATCACAAAGCCGATTTTCTTGTCTTTTTCGAATGGAATTTTGACTGGCTCAGGGCTGGTGGACGACACACTTGCGTGAGAAGCAGCCGCCGGTTGCTGCGCTGGTGGTTCCGCATTCCCTGCTGAAGCAACCGCCATGTGCGGAACCTGTGCTGCCTCACTTTCGTCGCTGTGGAGCGGACTGTTTTGAGGGGCGGGTTCAGCGCTGGTCCTAACGATGGATTCAGAGCTGGATTCAGAGCTGTACTGAGAGCCAGGTTGATCGCCCTGCTGAACCCGTTGCTGCGTGCCATGCAGAGACAATTGACTTGTCGCCTGCCCCGTTGATTGCCCCTTTGATTGCCACGGTGATTGACCGGCGGGCTTCTGCGTGCCTTGCACAGAGTCCGCTTGCGCGTGCAGCGGCTGATTGACCGGTACGCTTGTGGTTAGGAAAGTGGTAGCCGCCAACAAAAATGAACCACAAATCACAAAGGCCGTCACCGTCACAATCACTGCCAGCGTGCTGGTCGCCAGCACCGCAGACTCGGGCACAAAGTCTGTCGTTCGACTGAACTGTGTCCCGTGCATTGCGGTGAAGTGCACAATCACTACCGAAAACCCCATCAGCAACGAGCCCGCCACAATATTTTGTTTTGACCGCCGCCCGTAGGCCACAGCGATCGCAGCGACCCCCATCACAACAGCAACCACGACCGACAAACAAGTCACCATCACTGAGAAAAACGGTTCGACGCCTCTTATCCCCATCATGCCAAGGTAGTGCATGGATAAAATACCAACACCGAAAATCAGGCCCGCAACAACAAGAATACGCGGTGTGCGAACCGTAAAATGCAGCAAAAGCAACGACACACCGACGACCAGTATTGCTACCAGCGCGGAGCTCAGCGTTTGCAATACATCGTAGTAGACCGGCATGGGAAACTGATGCGCCAGCATGGCTACAAAATGCATCGACCAGATACCGGTGCCCAATACGAACGAAGACATCACAACCAGCGCCTTGCGGCGGCTATCAGACAGGTGAGAGATATTGTTTGTTAATGCAAGCCCGGTGAATGCTGCCACCATTGATACCACTATCGAGGCGACAACAAGGAATGTGTCGTGTGAATAGCTAATCAATGGTCGCTGCCCTCACCTGCGAGACTCTGCTGAATTAAAGGCCTCTATATTAACTCCGCCGCACAAAGCCTTCACAGAAAATTTCAGGCCTGACCGAATTTGCAAATCCCTGTGGCATCCGCAGCAGAAATCCGCTCAAGCATCAGCAATGACAAGTCAGTTGAATCATACACAGCGCTGCAACGCACCTGTGTCAGTCTGACAGTAGCCCTTGCCGGGTCTGTTTGGCGAGACTATTCAGCCTCTGTTGACGGACGCTACGCTGGTCACCTTATCGCAGCTGCTGATAATGTGAGGTGATGTCATTTGTCAGGCCGCTCACTGGCTGGGAACAAATCGAGAAACTGTCGATTCGACGGCAAGGTGCAAATCTCACTCAGCCCGGCTTGAAACGTTGTAATCACCGAACTCGAATTTCCGCCACGTTTACGAATGTAGAATGATGTTAATTAAGCTCCTGTTATTTAACTACTTGCCGCCTGTTAGGGGATCGGTGCCTAGTGCCACCGTCATTACTTGCTGGGAGTTGATAGTAAAATGAGACTAACATGCATTAAGACAACCTGTTTCTCAATGTGTTTAGCTTTGGCTGCACTGGGCTTCACAACTATAGGTTTTGCAATAACCAGTGTTGCGACCGCGGCGGAAAATGGTTACGACAATCCGCCGGTTGCCATGGCAGGCAGCCAGGCTCAGGACCATATTATTGTTCTTGCCAAAGCCTCGACAATAGCAGAGGTGGTAGAACAGGAACTTGCATCCACTGAATTTGTAGAACAAATCGCCAGGTACAATCGAATCGACGATCTTGAGTCAATTATAACCAATGGCTCTACCATCAGAATTCCCAAACCTTACCTCAATGAGCAACAAGCCGGAATCATCACTTTCTCCAAAGGCGATGTCACCCTGATAAAAGAGCATCGGGTAGTTAACCCGACCAGCACAGGTACGCGAGTCGCCGCTGGCAATCAAATTAAAACCGGCGCAGATGGCTTTGTCAGCCTCAGCTTTAGATCAGGCACCGTTGTCAACATACAGCCTCATAGCCATATGATTGTGGTCAATATAGATTGCATCAATGAATCGACAGAATGTGTGATTGCCCTGCGCGCAGAGAAAGGTGTTATGAACAGTCGGGTTCAGCCCCGCACCGGTGGCAAACCCCCTATTCAGTACTCAGTGGAAACACCGTTTCTATCAGCAGCCGTCCGTGGCACAGCATTTTATGTCGACGTTCGAGACCAGGCCGGTCGACTCGGTGTTACCGAGGGTTTAGTTGCTGCCGAGGCAAATCGTACAGCCAGTACCCTGCCACGAGGAAAAGGACTGCTCGCACGGACCGGCCACACCCCAGAGAAAGTGGATCTGCTACCACCCCCGGTGCTGGCGATAACAGAAGGCGACTGGATCAGCGCTGAAGATACTATCCACTGGCGCATGCTTGATGACGCAGTGTCCTATCAAATGACTATCGGTGAAGATGGAACCCTTGATGAACCAGTAAGGGTTGAACAACTTACGGGTACTAGCACTGAGCCACCCCTTATACGCCCGGGGAAATACTATATTGCTCTGGCTGGCGTTGATCAGCAGGGGTTTGTCGGTTTACCGGAAGAGACTACCTCGTTCAATTTCGCAGAAATTGATGAGAATGAACCACCACTTATACTCGACATTGTTCGTCGCGGCCCGTCTGTCTCCATTTCAATTACGAACTACGCCGCAGGCGCGGTTGAAATATCTTACGGTGAGGAATTTGACTCTCTCACCGAACGTAAGGTCACCTACCCCGACAAGGGAATTGTTCTGGAGATTGCACCGAGCAAACCGTTAGTGGTTCGCGCAAGGAAGTTATTAGGCGAACATCTGGTATCTCGTTATAGCGATCTTTACACATTCGAAGGTGTGCAATAGATCAGACACAACAGGTAGAAAAATGCAGCAACTCCTGGTTTTACAGTTATTGACACGGCCTTCGCTAAACACGGTTTTCGCTAAACGGGGTTTTCGCTAAACGTGATGTTCGCTAAACACGGGATTCGCTTAAATGAAGACTGATCGACAGGGGCAACGTACGAGCTAAAAACTGGTGTTACACAAATAATGTCGAAGGCATCACTGGTTAGCAGCGAGCACAATGCCATTCTGTGCAGCAGGTTTGTGGAACCGGCACAGATCGGGAGTGTGTTTACGGCGTAAATTGCGCGCTGGCAGATCCATTTTAGCAACAGAAAATGACTCATAGCCTGAAGGCTCATGCCGATACCATAACTGGCCGCTGCTTGACTGAGAAAGTTTTCGCACACTCATCACGGCACAACTAATAAACAGACTCGTCATAAAATTACCAACGACGTCCTGACTCTGTACCCGGACACCCCCTGACTGTTAACAGGTCTGACAAGCATTTTGATTCAGGCGTAGATTAAGCTAATGAGCAATGAAACGATGGACTACCCAAAAAACGGATCAATATTTGTTTTGTTCGCACTGGCAATTGCCTTGCTGATCGCCGCCAGGGCTCCGGTGAGTGAAAAGTATTCTATTGGCGCCGCAAAAGCACAAAACAGCAATGTGACCACGATTACAATCACCGGAAAAACTCTCACCGTCACCGCTGCAGACGGATACACCCCTACGATTACAAGCGGAGAGGAAGTACCCATGATCATTCTGGAGCGTACAGACGATCAGGTTCAAAGTGAAGTCTTCGATACAATAACCGTAATCGACGAATAGTATCCCGGCTGGGAATTCACAACCGGCCTGCGGGCACAATTAGCCCGGCATACCCTATCACCACAACTCGATTGAACAAAACACGATTGTACAAAACGCGATACCCGGACCAGAAGCACAGCCCGCTGGCTAAAACATCATGTATACTGTTATTATATACAGTTATCACATGCATACCATATACAGAAAACAAAATTATCGGAATATCGAACTGACCAGCGCCGAACAAGGTGCCACCGTTGGTGTTCTGCGCAGGGATGGTAAAATTGACTATCGACCCTGGCTGGGCCTGATCAAACGCGCAGACGCCAAAAGATCCACCGGCCGACCAGTCAAGTTACTGATCTCGCGAGTAGACGGCTACGATCTGGCAAACGGCGAGTACGTGCAAGGTTGCCTGTCAGCTTGTGGTGGCGTCTACGCAGTAATTGACAGCAAGGTGGCGGTTATTAATGGGTCCAAACCGGGCACTTCAGCAGAGTAGCCCGTTAGCCACAAACCTGTGTAAATGAAATGTTTATTTCGAGCAGGGTGCTCGCTGAAAACAGAGTAAAATAGGCGCTTGCAAACGACTCGTAAACCAGCAAAGATTGATACGCTTCCGACACTCTGGTTATTACAGCGATTGCTGTATTTACATCACCGGCCTCCCCCGTCCATGCCAACCAGTAACACCAGTGCATGCCGACCAATATCAACCAGGCGCGCCAGCCGCCAGTAAACAATGACAACACTTCCAGGGTCCACAATAATACGCGCGATACTGTTATTACCGGCCCTTTCGGTTCTGGTATTTTCGCTGTCCGTGCGTGCCCAATCCACGATCCCGGACACATCTGATGCCAGCGCCAGAATTCAGCGTATCAATGAACTCTCCGAGCTCATCAGTCAGAAAACGGTACAGAGAACCACATTGCGAGAGCTGCTTATAACCAACGGTCAAAATGCCGAAGAAGCAGACAAGGAAAAATTGAAAACCCTGTCGGAGGATCTGGAAAACCTGAACGAATCGTTTTTGTTTGCCGTACTTGATAATCAGGTAGATATAGACGCACTGGATGATTTCGTCGCCCCGCAGACAACATGGCAGGAAGATGTCGTCGAGCTGTTGAAACCGCTCGCAGATACTCTCAAATCAATTACGCGCAGGCCAAGGGAAATTGCCAGCCTGAGAGA
>CALGNZ010000091.1 GCA_937957915.1 uncultured Granulosicoccaceae bacterium
ATCGCTGCCTGTATTGCCTCATCCATCGTTTCAAACGAAGTCATGCCCAGTTTTTCCTGCAACATGCTGCGCGCCTCAACTGATCCTGTACCGTGGATCGAGAAATATACCGGGATGTCCGGTTTTAACTCCTGCCACGCATTGATAACACCTTCAGTCATCACATCAGTGCGAGCAAACGCGCCACAGAAATTCACCACCAGGCTTTTGATGTTGTCGTTATCGATCATCAGCTTCAGCGCTTCTGTTGCCTTAGTATAGGCCTCGCCGCCAATCTCAAGAAAGTTTGCAGGGGCGCCATCATAGTGGGTAATAACATCCATGGTGGTCATGGTTAATCCGGCGCCATTGGCCAGCAGGCCAATACTGCCGTCGAGATCAATGTACTTCAGGTCGAGTTCCTGTGCCGCCAGTTCGCGACCGGTCAGTTTTTCAGGCGTGCCACTTTTGGCCAGTTCCTGCTGTCGTTTGATCGCTGAGTCGTCGAGTACAAACTTGCAGTCCAGTGCCATCAGACTGTGATCATCGAGCAATGCCAGCGGGTTGATTTCCATTAACTCCGCATCGTTGTCTGCATAGGCCTGGTACAGCTTTGCCAACAACTCGCCAAGTGCTGCAGCGATAT
This sequence comes from uncultured Granulosicoccaceae bacterium, assembly GCA_937957915.1. Lineage (GTDB taxonomy): Bacteria > Pseudomonadota > Gammaproteobacteria > Granulosicoccales > Granulosicoccaceae. The sequence continues at coordinate 626 of CALGNZ010000091.1, forward strand.
CTGCGTCAACCAGTGTTGACACCATTTGTTGCGCGTCTTTAGCAGCCAAACCACTGCGGACATCAATCGCATGATGCAAGAGTTTTTCAGGCTGTGACTGTGCTATCTCTTCGATATCCATACCGCCCTGATCCGAGAACATCAACAGTGGCCCTTTGCTGTCAGCATCGTTTAATATAGCTGCGTAGTATTCCTGCTTGATCGGCGCTCGTTGCTCAATGAGCACCTTTTCAACCACTGACCCGCCGATGGTCATACCCAAAATTGCGCTGGCCGCGTCAGCAGCCTCCGCTGCACTGTCTGCGGTTTTTATGCCGCCGGCTTTGCCACGCTTGCCTGTTGGCACCTGTGCCTTAACAACCACTTTACCGAGCGCTTCAGTCGCGGCGGATGCTTGCGCCACGGTTGTGGCGACCTTACCTTCGGGAATGGCTATGCCTGCTTTGGCAAGCAGCGGTTTAGCGGCGTATTCTTCAAAATTCATTTTTAACCTGTACCTGTGGTGACATGTTTTGCACCGGTTATTCACTCAGCTCAACACACACATTCTCTGTACGTAACAAGGGTTAGCCGGTAGCGTGATTAACCGTTGTGCAAAAAAATTATTGTCGGGTGGTGTCAAGTCGTAGCCTGAAAAAGACGTTGTCTATTTTGCACACGCCACGACAGATCTCATCTGCTCAGGCGTTACCGTACTTCTGCCAGTGAGAGCCAAACATCGCTTCTTCAGAAGGTTTGTCTTCAGGGATTTCTGTCGACAAGTGTGTAATGTTTATAAAGTGTTTGTAGTTCAGATTTTCACTGATGCTGTTGCCGGCCCAGGTGCCACATCCCATACTCAGGGTGAACTCGAAACCGTTGGTAAAACTACCGCCATTACCAAAGGTGTGCGCCTGATTCACCAGTACTCGCACAACATTCAGATCTTCAGCGAGTTCCTGAGCCTGTGCGTTGTCATTGGTGTGGATACCCACCGAGTGCCCCATACCTGCATACTCGAGCAATTCACCAAGACGGGCCTTGGCGCCGCTGAAGTCTGCTGCGCGATAAACCGTTAGCACCAAAGAGAGTTTTTCATTTGACAGCGGAAAGTCGCTACCGACCCCGGTTTCTTCTACCATGAAAAACTTTGCGTTTTTTGCTTCCTCCGGCAAGCCGACTACGTCAGCAAGAACATCCGGGTCTTTCGCGATGACCTTGCGGTTGAGGTTGCCATTAACCCACAACGTATCAATGATTTTTTGTCGTTCTTCCGCGCTGCACATATAGCCGCCAGCGCGTTGCAGTGCCGCGATAGCATCGTCATAGACAGCATCGACAATAGTCACTGAGTTTTCAGACGAACAGGAAGTTGAGTTATCGAATATTTTTGACGCGCAGATTTTCTCAGCGGCAGAATCAAGGTCCGCGGTTTCCGCAATCATCACGGCGACGTTACCGGCACCAACACCGATGGCAGGTGTGCCACTCGAATACGCACGTTTTACATTGTTCTGTGAACCGGTAACGACGACAAGATCGCACTGCTCCATCAGTTCCTGCGTCATCTCCTTGTTCACTGGCGGTGGCAGCATTTGCACCAGGTCAGCCGGCAATCCAATCAACTCTAACTGCTCACGCATGTAGTTAACGGTTTTCAGTGTGGTCTGAAAACCGGCTGGTGACCCTGCTATGACAACTGCATTGCGACCTTTGACGGCCATCATCGCTTTGTTTACCGGGGTGGCCGCAGGGTTGGTTGACGGAGTAACCGCACCAACTACACCAACGGGTTTGGCGTACTTGACCATGCCGCGCGCTTCGTCGCGTTCAATGATGCCAACTGTCTTAGCACGCATCAGGTCTCGCAGGGTGCCAAAGGTCTTTCGCGTGTTTTTTATTATTTTGCTGTCGACATTGCCCATGCCGGTATCTTCAACCGCCAGTTCGGCCAGTTCCTTTGCCCGGCCTGGCTCATATACCGCCCACGCCAGTGCCGTTACCGCCTCATCAACGCGAGCCTGATCAACACCAGTGAGGGATTCCATGGCGCGACGACCGTTGTCGATAATTACAGCGACTGATGCCTCAGCATCGTTTTCGGTGGCAAGCGCTTCAGACATAATCAATACACTCCGTTTGTTAAATTCAAATTTTCACGCAAGGCTTGCGGTGCAACGCATGCGCTACAGCATGAGTCGAAGGCGCCTCAACCAGAAAAGTGTGGCCAATAGCCCTCTGGCAGGAACCCCGGACCATGTGCAGAAATGCCAGCCAATAACGAGGTGACCAAATGTTCGCTGGGCGGGAAGCATTGTCCACCGGTGCGCAAGGTGATCCACGCTACGGTGAAAATCATGCCAACCGTGCGCCTGCCCACAGCATACGCAATGAAAATATAAATGCAAACGTTTTCATCAGCGAAATTGAATGATACCCTGCCCCCATGAATGGCAGACACAGAACCAGAAAAGGTGCCCCCGGGATTGTCGAGGTTGCATTGCGTGCAGGAGTTTCACCGGCAACGGTATCGCGCTATTTCAACTCACCGGATGTAGTCAGGCCACCTACCCGACAGGCAATCCGCAAGGCAGCCGAGGAGCTGGGGTATATTCGT
>CALGNZ010000092.1 GCA_937957915.1 uncultured Granulosicoccaceae bacterium
TTTGGATTGGGTTTTCAGTTTCAAACACTGGCCTCAGTGTCTGATCAACTTATTGCCCAATTTAATATCGATTACACCATGGTTGGTACCCTGATCGGTGTTTTTATGTTGACCGGTCTCTTTTTGGCGTTGCCTGCAGGATGGGTCGGTCGTTATGCGAGTGATCGGATCCTTGCATCGTCGGGTATGGCGTTCCTTGCTGTTGGTGGATTCATAGTCGCCCTTGCAGATACTACGCTTCAAATTGGTGTTGGGCGGATGGTGTGCGGTGCAGGCTTTGTAATATCAACTATTTACTTTGCCAAAATGACTGTTGATTGGTTTGGCGAATTCGAGATTGCCACAGCGATGGGGCTTTTGGTGATGACCTGGCCACTGGGTATTGCTGCCGGTCAAATCATCCATACCTGGCTTGGTCAAAATTCACATTGGTCAACAGCATTCATCGTTGCCTCCTCGTTTTGCGCGTTGGGTGCAGTAGCAGTGTTTCTTGCTTACCGCCCTCCGGGAGTCAGTTTGGAACCTGCCTCTGAAAACGGTGAAACCAGGCCGATGCAAACTGAGGTTACAGCCAGTAGAAAAAGCGGGTTTTCGCGTACAGAACTGCTGCTGACCATGGTCGCATCTATATCCTGGGCGTTATTCAATGCCGGCTATGTGGTTTTCTTAAGTTTCGCACCGGGTTGGCTGGTGGAGAACGGATACAGCACATTGCAGGCTGCTTCTGTTATTTCATCTGGTAGTTGGGTGATGATGATCTCAATTGTTATAGGTGGCGCAGTTGCAGATCGAACTGGCAGACCTGACCTGGTATTCTATTTTTGTATGTTTGTCGCCACGCTGTCGTTACTTTCTCTGTTCTGGACTGATTATTCACTACCGTCATCTTTGCTATTTGGTTTGATTGGTGCGGCGCCAGCTGGAATTATTATGTCGTTGGCCAGTGAGGCTATTGAGCCGCACAACAGAGCGCTCGGTATGGGTGTGTTTTTTAGCCTGTATTTTCTTTTCGTGGCCCCGGCTCCTGTCGTGGCAGGCAAGCTGGTCGACTACAGTGGCAGCGCCTGGTTCGCGGTGGTTTTTGCAGCGAGCTTGTTTGCCGCTACCGCTTTGGGCTATGCGGCGTTTCGAGTTACCCAGCGAGCTGTTAATCGCAGTGCGATTTAATATTCCGCTGCAATTGTACGTTGTTGCGTATTATTGATTGTAGGTGTTGCCCGAGTATTGAGCCAATCGCTTATGTTTAAGCAAAAATACGATGTAGCCGTTATTGGTGCGGGCATAGCAGGTATTGCGACTTGTCACGCCCTGCAGCAGGCGGGCGCGGGAAAAATCGTACTTGTCGAATCCGGATCGCCGCTTTCCCTGACTAGTGATAAGTCGACTGAGTGTTACCGAAATTTCTGGCCCGGCCCGGACAGCTCGATGGCAGCTCTGATGAGCCAGAGTATCGATAGAATTCACCAATTCACAGCCGAGTCAAATAATCGTTTTCAGCTGCATCAGCGTGGTTATGTATTCGCTACGGCGCAGCTGTCGCAGGTAGAAGCGCTGGAGCAACAGGCTTTGCTCAATGAGCGTTACGGTGGCGGTGTTCTTCGACACTACGGCAACAACACCAAAAACAGCGAATATCACTTGTCACCAAAGGTTGGCTTTGAGAAGACATTGGATGGTGCTGATCTGATTACCTATCCTGAACTGATTCGTCGCCACTTTCCGTATTTGTCTAAAGACACTGTCGGTGTTTTGCACGTGCGTAGATGCGGTGTTTTGAGCGCGCAGCAGTTCGGTATGTATTTACTTGATGAAGTAAGAGAGCAGGGAGCAGACCTTGTCAGTGGTGAGTTTACCGGCGTGCAAACGAAAGGTGGAAAACTCTCTTCGATTGAAGTGAAAATGGACGTTGGCAACGTGGCCATCGATTGCGATGCACTGGTGTTATGTACCGGGCCGCATTTGAAAGCAACTGCTTTGCTGGCTGGAACTGATCTGCCTGTTGAGGTCGAGAAGCACGTAAAGATATCGATAAATGACAAACTGCAGGTTATCCCGCGTGACGCTCCTTTGATTGTCTGGAACGATCCGCTTGATTTATGCTGGGCAGAAGAGGAGCGGGAATTACTAGCTTCGTCGGAAGAGACGCGTTTTCTGACAGAGACGTTTCCCGCCGGTGTGCACGGCAGACCTGTCGGTGCGGGTAATACCGTCTATATCTACTGGACTTACGATAGTGAAAGTCAGCAAGTGCCGACATTTCCAATTGAGCCAGTGCCCTATTACCCTGAAATTTTGCTGCGCGGCATGGCGCGTATGGTGCCGGGACTGCGCAATTATCTAGAAGCCATGCCGAAACCTGTTGTCGATGGTGGCTACTACACAAAGGTGGCGGATAATCGCCCGTTGATAGGTCCGCTGGATGTACCCGGAACCTTTGTGGCAGGTGCCTATTCCGGATACGGGATAATGGCGTCTTACGCTGGTGGAGAGCTGGCCGCAGCACACGTGATGGGCGATGCTCTGCCAGATTATGCCCCCGCTTTTGAAGCCAGCCGATTTAGTAATCCTGAATACCTTGAAAAACTGTCAGGGCTTGTTGCTTCGGGTCAAATTTAGTTTTCCTGACAGATCTTGCAACCCATTACGGCGGGTTCTTCGTTGGTAATGCTCTAAACCTGACTGAACGCATTTGAAAGTGCGCAATCCTGCGAACTGGCCGATACCAGATTCAACGTGGCGTTACTTCAGTGGCTGTTCATTTTTGGTTTATAGTATTAGCGTAAAACGGTACCGCCATACCGCTTTGTATCGCTTACCAGTTTTGCTGTAGTAGGTAGTTCGCTCTTTTACTCTCGATAGTTTATTTTATTTGTTCCCTGTTAACGGAGGGTTCGTTATGTATCACCCACTTAGAACATTGACTCTGGCCAGCCTCGTAGGCTTGTTCGCTGCCAGTTGTGCAACTTCGCCAACGGGGCAGCGGCAACTGAGTCTGGTCTCCGATTCTCAAATGGCCTCGTTAGGCAACACTGCCTACAACGATATGAAAAAGACCATTCCAATTTCAAAAGATCCTGCCCAAACCGCTTATGTCAATTGCATAGCCAATGCGATAACTACTGAACTAAATGATAAACAGGCGTGGGAAGTCACATTGTTTGACGATGATCAGGTAAACGCGTTTGCTTTGCCGGGTGGGAAAATTGGTGTTTATACAGGCTTGTTGAAAGTGGCGGAAACTCCAGATCAACTGGCAGCTGTGATGGGCCATGAAGTTGCACACGTTCTTGCTGATCATGGCAAGGCTCGGTATTCAGCCAATCTGGCGGGTCAGGCAGGGTTGCTTGCCGGTCAAATTCTGATTGGCGCTTCGAGCAGCAGCAACAAGCGCGGGGCGATGGCAGCACTTGGCATCGGGCTACAATTCGGGGTGATGATGCCCTATGGTCGCTCACATGAAACCGAAGCGGACGTACTGGGTTTGGATATGTTGGCAAAAGCCGGTTTTGACCCGCGGGCCAGCACGCAACTTTGGCGCAATATGGCTGCTGCCAACCCAGGGGCACCACCAGAGTTTATGTCTACCCACCCGGCTGCAACTACCCGCATAGACAACTTGCAGAAACGCATGCCAAAGGCGATGAACATCTATCAACAGGCGCGTAGTAGTGGTCGTATTCCAAATTGCCGAATACCTGTCTGAGTAGGTAACGGGTTGGACCTTACCTGAGCCTTAGCTGAGTTGCCGCGACTGGCACTTCAGGTGGAGCAATTCGGTAATAGAACCTCACAGATTCAGCAGCGAGCTGGGGCTGGATGATTTTTTGTGCGTAATGCTCGTCCTGGAATGCTCTTCCAATTGAGCAGTCTGATCGCGAAAGCGTAGTATTTTACTTCCAGCGTTAACCAGATCATAAGTCGTGTCTTTTATGCTGACCAGTCCTACGACGAATTTGCCACTGGTCAATAAGCGAACTCTGATCGGTATACCGGGGATTATCAGCGCCAGTGCGGTATTCAGTGTGAGAAGTAACCGATGAGGTTCACCAGTATCGTCAGCAGCACTGAGCCAATCAGCATAATCTTCCAGGGGAAAAATACCTTCACACTCGGTTGCTGGTCATCTTCGTGTTGTTGTATGGCTTTTTTGGCATTCTCTTCGATCTTGCGCTGTACGTTGTTTGCGGCGTTTGGAAATATCACTGGTAAAACGTTCAGCAAGACTGTCAGTACTACAGACCCGATAACTGAATACAAAAGGAAATTGCTCATTGATTCTCTCCTGGCATAGGTTGTTGGTTTCCATTTTCTGATGCGGGGAAAATGCGTTAACCCGGGTAGCCATTCGCTCCCCGGTTCCAGAGTAAGAATTGCAACCACGTTGCTCGGTCATATAATACGCGCCCTTTTACATGCTCACCCGGACTGTTGAAACCCACGACCATTCTGCCACTCGGTAACCGTCTCTTTCTGGCCGGGGCGGGTAGTTTTTTATATGCTAATCTTGACTAAGTACAGAACTGGTAGCAGTATACTTCCATGGATGATTCCGAAATCAGTCAAAATCCACTGGACGTGTCTGAAGCCCTTAAAGCTGCTGGTCTGCAGGTGACTGCTCAGCGCCTGGCGGTGTATCGGGCAGTGCAGCTGACACCCCACGCCATGGCTGACGAGATCTGTCAGGCGGTACGCACAGAGCTGGGTGTTATCTCGCGGCAGGCGGTGTACGACGCGTTGAATGCTATGTCTGAGCATGGATTGATTCGTCGGATTCAGCCTGCAGGCTCTGCCGCTCGATACGAACACCGTGTCGACAACCATCACCATCTGGCTTGCCGTAAATGTGGAAATCTAATAGATATCGATTGCGCGGTTGGCGAGGCGCCGTGTCTGACAGCCGACCACGATCATGGTTATCAGATAGATGAGGCAGAGGTGACGTATTGGGGTATTTGTCCCGATTGCCAGTAATAACAACCAATTGAAAATACTCCAGGGCCCGGTTGCGTCAACACAATTACTGTAAACACTGAAATCTGGAATTGACGGAGAGATATCACGTTGAAGATACAGACGTATAGGTAATACACAGCTACAACTCACCACCCGGTCAGCGTCCGCGTTGCCCACACAATCAAAAACAATTTCAAAACAACTACCTTAACTATGAGGAGAATCTAATGGACGGCGATATTGGAGGGGGATGTCCCTTCGCCCACGGCGGTAACACATCAATGGACAAGCCGGTCACCAAGTGGTGGCCAAATGCGTTGAATCTGGACATTTTGCATCAGCACGGTGCCCGTACGAATCCGATGGATCCGGATTACAATCATCGCGATGCGGTAAAAGCGCTGGACTTCGAAGCGGTCAAATCTGACGTCAAGGCGCTGTTGACCGAGAGCCAGGAATGGTGGCCAGCAGACTGGGGTCACTACGGTGGTTTGATGATCCGTCTGGCGTGGCACTCGGCGGGTTCGTACCGCATGGGTGATGGCCGAGGTGGTGCAGGTTCCGGCAACATTCGTTTTGCACCCTTGAACTCCTGGCCAGATAACGCCAGCCTTGATAAAGCACGTCGTCTGCTGTGGCCTGCGAAGAAGAAATATGGCAACGCGCTGTCATGGGCTGACCTGATCATACTGGCCGGCAATATGGCCTATGAATCCATGGGTTTGAAAACCTTTGGTTTTGGTTTTGGTCGTGCCGACATCTGGGGCCCGGAGACCGACATCAACTGGGGACTTGAAGACGAGTGGCTTGCTGACAGCGCCAACCGCTACGATGATCTGGACGATGCGTCAACCATGTACAACCCACTGGCGGCTGTTCACATGGGTCTGATTTACGTTAACCCGGAAGGCGTTAATGGCAATCCTGATCCGGCACGTACTGCTCAGCACGTTCGCGAAACCTTCTCACGCATGGCGATGAACGACGAGGAAACTGCAGCGCTCACTTGCGGTGGTCACACTGTCGGTAAAGCGCATGGTGGTGGCGATCATGCCAACATTGGTGCAGAGCCAGAAGGTGCAGGTGTTGAAGCACAGGGCTTTGGATGGGCCAACCCGGGTCATTCAGCCAGGGCTGCCAATGCGTTTACATCAGGTATCGAGGGTGCATGGACCAAGAACCCTACGCAGTGGGATATGGGTTACTTTGATTACCTCTTTAACTACGAATGGCAGTTGACGAAATCGCCTGCCGGTGCCAATCAGTGGGAGCCGGTTGATATGCCGGACGAGGACAAGCCAGTTGATGCAACTGATCCGTCAATCCGTCACAACCCGATGATGACTGACGCCGACATGGCAATGAAAGTCGACCCGATTTACAACGAAATCTGCCAGAAGTTTATGGCTGATCCCGCGTACTTCGCAGACACTTTTGCACGTGCCTGGTTCAAGCTTACCCATCGTGATATGGGTCCTAAAGCCAACTACCTCGGGCCAGATGTACCGGCCGAAGATCTGATCTGGCAGGATCCGATCCCTGCAGGTTCAACCTCCTACGATGTTGCTGCGGTCAAAGCGAAGATCGCTGACAGCGGTATTGCTGCTGCCGATCTTATCGCGACAGCATGGGACAGCGCTCGTACTTACCGTGGTTCAGACAAGCGCGGTGGCGCCAATGGTGCTCGCATCCGCCTGGCACCACAGAAGGATTGGGCAGCCAATGAACCTGCACGACTGTCAAAGGTGCTTGGTGCACTGGAATCAATCGCGGCGGATACCGGTGCTTCAGTTGCAGATGTTATTGTGCTGGGTGGCAATGTTGGTCTCGAGCAATCGATCAAGGCTGCCGGGCAAAATGTTGCTGTGCCTTTTACTGCAGGTCGTGGTGATGCCACCGACGATATGACCGATGCAGACAGCTTCTCTGTACTTGAGCCACTGGCTGACGGATTCCGCAACTTTGAAAAAGAAAAGTACGCCGTTGGCCCTGAAGAGTTGCTGCTCGATCGTGCCCAGTTGCTTGGGTTGACCGGCGCAGAAATGACCGTCCTTTTAGGCGGAATGCGTGTACTGGGCACTAACCATGGCGGCTCCAAGCATGGTGTGTTTACTGACCGTGAAGGTCAGCTGACGAATGACTTTTTCGTCAACCTGACTGACATGGACAATAGCTGGCATCCGGTTGAGTCGGACGGTACGTATGAAATCCGCGATCGCAACAGTGGCAAGGTCAAATGGACTGCGACAAGTGCTGATCTGGTTTTCGGTTCAAACTCGATCCTGCGTGCCTATGCTGAAGTCTATGCCCAGGACGACAACGGCGAGAAGTTTGTACGTGATTTCGTCGCTGCGTGGACCAAGGTTATGGATGCAGATCGGTTCGACCTGCAGGCATAACTGCTTTCTGAGCGTGTAAAAAGGGCCGCCCCGCCTGGGGTGGCCTGTCCTTTCAAACAATACTTCTAATGTGCTTTAGCCAGACTTAAGAGTTTTTGTGGCTGGTATCCGCTGACTACTTCGCCATCGATTGTTGTGACTGGCACACCTCTGCCGTTCAGCTTGTCATACTGACGTTTTGCCTCTGCCGATACTTCTATATCGTACTCTTTGTAGGCAATGTTGTTGGCTTCAAAGAGTTTTCTCACCTTTTTACAGTAACCGCACCAGGAGGTGCTGTACAACACAACAGCGGGCGCTATCTTTTTATCGGGTTCATCAGTTGTGTAAGCAGATGTGACAGCACTATTTGCAGGACGATTGCGTATCTTAATTTTTGCCTGATTGGTATCAGACTGACATGGTCTCGACTGGTAGGTAACGCTACCGTCTTTACCAGTGCACTTGAATACACCCGCTACGGTGACAGGCGATGTCAGAAATAAACTGACAACTACCGCCAGCTTCATTGCCAGCGCTATTTGAATTTTGCTCACGAAACACTCCACTCGTTTTACAACGGCGGTGTTGCGGCAGATACAGCGGATGGCTTAAGTAATCTCTGGTTAAAATGCCAAAGCTGTAAGTACGAGCTGTGACTCAGCACACTATCTTGCCCTCTCAGACGTCATTGTTCGCCGCTATGACAAAAACCGTGGCCTGACTCTTCCCAATAGTCGATCAGCCCTTGTACCGGCAAATGAGAACTGTGTGGTTGTGAGAAGTCACTGGCATACTCTATGCGCAAATTGAGGTTTCCGCTCATTGCGGTCTTTCGACCAAGAAAAATACGGAATTCTCTATGTTAGTACGCACTCTGCTTGCGGCAGCGCTTGCTTTGTTATTGTCAACAAGCACATTCGCTACCGAGCCCTGGCTGTATTCAGGTCGAATCGGCGGAACCTTTATTTATAACTCGATGAGTGAGGCGGACCTCATCACCTTGCTGGATAAGCGTGCATCCGAAAACGTCAGCATTCTGGAACTGGACAGCCAACTCTCGTATAACCTGACCGATCAGGAATTCGATGCGGAAGTTGTGTTTCTTGATCAGGCGGCTGAACTCGCAAACGCGCGAGGAATGAAGGCGGTTATCTACTATCCGTCGTTTGAAGTGCTGACTAAAAACGCCATTGATGACAACGGTGTTGTTGCTGCTTCAACGTTCGCCAAAGATCACCCGGAGTGGCTGCAACAGGGGATCGATGGTACACCTAATGTATTTTATGGTGGTCAGGAGGTGTGGGTATCGCCCGGTGAAGAGAGCGCCTGGTTATCACCAAATTCCGGCTATAAAGACTACTTTATTTCCCGTGTAGAAAAACTCGCAGCCACCGACCTGGATGGCGTGTGGCTGGATGTACCAATCTACCTCGACACAGGCACACTCTGGACTGGTGCGGAGCCGGCAGCAGCTGCGGACTTTCGGGCCTGGACAATAGCTCAGGGCTTGAATGGTGGCGCGGGATACACCGTACCAACCGCTTACGATATGAGTAATGCTGGCTTTCGGGCCTGGATCAAATGGCGCCATATCAATGTAGCTGGCTTCCTCGACGACGTGAGGCAGGCCGCGCAGGCCATTAATCCTGACTTCGCGGTTATCGTCGAAAACTTTCCACTGGATTACTTTGATGGCACTGCATACGGTCTTGATGGTTCGTATTTGCCGGTGGAAGATAATTTTATTCGCGTTTGGGAAACAGACAGCGTCTCCAACACGCAAGCCATGAAGTGGGCTACGCCGGACGATTTTGAAAACAAGCTTGCCATGCTCAAGTGGGGCAAGAGTGTACACAACGAGCAGCCATCATGGAGCTTTTCGTATGGCTACGAAACACTCGATGCGGGCCTGACCATGGCAGCTACCGTGGCCACACAAAATGTGCCGTTTGAATCAAAGACACCGACCATGTTGAACACGGTTGACAGTGATTTCCGAAGTAACTGGTTTGGTTACGTGGGTGATCATGAAGCTGAGATATTCCAGGCGCCCCGGGTACCGCATTTGGCCATATGGTATAGCTCGGCGACTCGGGATTTTCAGGATTACGACCCAAGCGGCAAGTTTGGTATTTTCTCGGTGACGACCCCACCCACACCGGATGACACATGGTGGGCCAAGCGGCCAACCGACAGTGTTGTTACCGCCAAACACCTGGGCAGCTATCGGGGAATGTCAGCTGCGATGATGCGTATGGATATTCCATACACAATAGTGCACGGCCGCGACGCAGGCCCGCTGGCAGATATCAGTAATCTCGACATGCTGCTGCTGCCGAGCGTCGGCGCTATGTCGGCAGCGGATGCAGAATACATACGACAATATGTGCAAAATGGCGGCACTCTGCTGGCGACAGGTGAGTTACCTGGTACGCTTGACGAGACAGGCGCCGCCCGTGGTCAGAGTATTATCGCAGATCTATTTGGGTTCACGGGTGCAGCAACTGCGCGTGTAAACAAGTTTGGTAATGGACTGGCGATCTATCGGCCTGATATCGACGGTACTACCCTGTTTGGTGAACAACTTGATGCAAACACCGCAGCTGACACGCTCAGTGAAGTCGAAAAACTGGTACGCATACACGTCGAAGAAGCATTTACGCTGGAAGACGGAGAAGACATATTTGTGGATCGCGCTATTGTTGATGACAACGAGCACGCGCTTTTTATCGTTAACTATAGTGGTTTACAACTACCGCTGGTGCGCTCGGTCAAAAACGTGGCCATTCACTACAATGCACCTGACGGTAAAATGGTTACCAATGTTGTCGCGAGTACGCCGGACAGCAACGGACTGAATGGTTTTGCAACGGTTAGCAATCGCGGCAACGGTGTGTACAAAATTGAAGTGCCGGTTGATCAGTTTGCGCTGCTGCGAATACAGTTAGCTGATGCGCCGGTCACCGCACTGCAGGCATACGAGGGTCCACAGTTCGAAGATCCGGTGCATGCCGAGGCTGCACAGAGCGGATTGGCCTTTGTGCTCAATAATATGCGCAATGGTTCACTGCCAACGCCGAATCGATTTGGCGTACATACCAATCTAATAGATAACGAAGACTCTACAGAAATCTATACCAATGGTCATAACGTCACTGGTGAGCATATGGGGTTGCTGCTTCGCACCTCTGCTTGTCTGGGCGATCAATCCGCATTTGATGAAGCTTATCAATATGCCAGTGAACTGATGTATTCGCCTTTGTATCACGTGCCTAACTGGTCGATTGACAAAAACGCTCAGCGTCCCTTTCTTTTTTACGATGACTTTCGCAACAACTGGTTCAATGCTAATGCACCGCTCGATGATCTGAGGCTGATTCACGGCTTGATTGATGGCTACGAGAACTTTGGTCGTAACGATGCCAGTGCACTGGCAGACGCCATGTTTGAAGGGCTTTACTGGACCACTGTTACAGATCGCGGTCGCAGTGAAAACAATACCCGGTTTCCTCAGTACCCGGGTGGTTTGCTTGGTTTCGCGTGGGACTGGTCAGAGGTAGATGACAACAGCCTGACACCACCGTCGACTGCTACAGGAACGGGTTATCTCGGTGCTGATTTGCTGCCGGTGGACTATCAGGATTTGGGCGCAATTGCTCATGCTGCCGAGCGCGACCATCGTTGGGATGGTGTGCTGCAGGCAACGACTCAGCTGCTGCTTGATTCAGAAATAAACCTGTCCGGCCTTTACTACAACGGTTATCGACCGGATGGTAGCTGGACGGGTGATTTTGAATATCAGGGCACTCGTCGGGGTGAGCACCTGAAAGTGATTCAGGAACTATGGACGGCAATTCATCTGGCGCGCGTTTCCAAAACTGCCAGTGATGCGCTGACTGCTACGCAAAAATCGCTGGCTGCGGCATCAGCAGCACGTAGCCTGGCGTTTTTCAAAAACTTTTATCTGACCAACAATCGGGTACCAGAGTATTTGAAATACTCAGGTGAAGATGTTGACGACTGCGTTAATGGTCTGCCAGCTGACTGCCTTGGTCGGGGTTCAGAGAGTCTGTTTAATGGTGAAGCCCGAATCTATGCCCAAATCGCCAGACTGGCACTTTTGTTGGGCGACAGAGACTTTTCTAACCAGGTCATCAATGAAAAAATTATAACCGATCGTATTGCGGATACTGCAAACCCCCGCTATGGCATGATTGGCTTGTCGACCGCTGGTACCAATGACGCTGAAGCATGGAATGTGCTTGAGTCGGTATTCTCAATATGTCTGAACGCCATCACCGCAGACGACGGTGGTCCGCCAGTTAGTAACAACAATGCTCCGGTTGCCAATACTGACAGTTACAGCACTGACGAGGAGACTCCACTGACGCTGTCGGCGGTGCAGTTGCTGTCGAACGATACTGATCCTGACAGTGATGTGCTAATTGTTTCAGGCCTGCCTAGCCGCAGTACTAATGGTGGCAGTATCGAATTGCTCGCGTCTGGTGACTGGAGATATACACCTGCCAGTGGTTTTACAGGCTCTGACTCTATTTCCTATGCGATAAGCGATGGTCTGGGAGGTACCGCAATCGGCCAGATCACTGTCGATGTGCGACTGGTTCCCAAGTCAACGCACTTAACTGAATCGGTGACTATATTATCGGGTGCACTCAATTTTGGATCCGCTGAGTTTCTAGGCAGTGACGACGCAAATACTTACGATGTTGATTCCGAGGCCACAGCAACTGGCAATATCGTGGACTTATACATCAGCGGCAGAATAGATGACCGCAATGAAGTGACACGCCTGATTATGACCTACTCTGGTCACTACTCTGTTGCCAATGTGGCGCAGGAGACTTTTCTGTATAACTTTACTACCGCGAGCTGGGTCAGCTTTGATACCCGCACCGTTGGTAACGAAAACGATTCTATAGTGCGTTTGGATATTACAGAAAACGCACAGGATTTCATTGCTGCAGATGGTGAAACACGGGCTCGTATCCGCGGTATTCAGTCAACTCAACCGGCCACAGTGTGGGCAAACTCTATACAGTGGCTGGCCTATCGTGGTAATCAGTCTACTGGTAATAAAGTGCCGGTTGCGTCATCAGTTTCGGTGTCAACAACTACTGGCACTGTTGCTTCTGTTGTCTTGCTGGGTACTGACGAAGATGGTGATTCACTCAGCTATACGGTAAATAACAGTGGTATGAGCGGGACGCTCAGCGGAACCGCACCGGCACTGACTTACACACCGGCAGCAGCATTTACGGGTACTGACAGCTTTAGCTATACCGTCAATGATGGGCAGGTTTCCAGCGAAATGGCGGTAGTGACGA
Source organism: uncultured Granulosicoccaceae bacterium (assembly GCA_937957915.1). Classification (GTDB taxonomy): domain Bacteria; phylum Pseudomonadota; class Gammaproteobacteria; order Granulosicoccales; family Granulosicoccaceae. Next base: position 12,680 of record CALGNZ010000092.1, read on the forward strand.
TCACTGTGCTGCAGCCAGGTGTTATAAGCAACCTGGCCGCCGCAGTTACACTTGATGGTGATCTTGGAGACTGGTCGGGCTATGTACCCTTTGCCGCTGATCCTGATGATGTTACAGGAGCTGCCAATCCACTGGACTGGCGTCAGGCGTGGATGGCTCATGACGGTGGCTTCTACTATATTGCCTTCAAAAATGATGGTCCGGTCAATGCCTCATGGGGGCAGACGGTCTATTTTGATATTGACGATAATCCTGCAACCGGCGCGCAGTTCGGCCTGCCTATTGGTGCAGACCGGGTGTTACAAGGGCGATTCCTTTACAGCTATGCGGGTACTGGCAATGACTGGAACTGGGATTTTATAACCGAGGTTGTCGGTGCCTCCAGTAACGGTAGTTTTGAATATCGTTTTCCGAGAACCGCATTTGAAGGTAGTGAACTGGTAAAACTGGCTTTCGTCGGATCAAACGAGGCCTACGGTGGCACGCTGGAGGATCTTTATCCTGACTCCGTGTATACGAGCGCGGCGCTGGACCGACACTTTACCTATACCGCGGTCGCGCCGGTCAATTCAGCACCCAACGCAACAGATCTGGAAGTAGTGACCAGTCAGAACACACTCGTTGACCTGACGTTAAACGCTTCTGATGCTGATGGGGACACGCTGACCTACACAATTACGGGACAACCCCGACAAGGTACGTTGACCGGAACTGCACCGCAACTGTCCTATCAGCCTGATGCCGACTATAGCGGGGCAGACAGCTTTACCTTTCAGGTCAGCGATGGCATTACAGTCAGTCGAGTGGCCACGGTGTCGATCACTGTTCAGACGGTTGATGAGTCTGTCATACACAGCAATCCGGTAACACAGATCAATGTAGACGGCTTGCTGTCAGAGTGGCAAACACTGCGTTATTTTGATGATGATCCGGATGATGTTACCGGGGCAGAGAATCCTGTTGATTACCTTCGTTCGGCGATGGCACATGATACCCGGTACTTTTATCTGACTTTTAGTAACGATGGGCAAGACCTTACACTGTTGCAGGATTGGTTGTTCACTGTTTATCTGGACACTGATTCCAATTCAGCGACCGGTTATCAGGGCGGTCTTGGCATTGGCGCTGATATTATGCAACAGGGTGGTGCGGTACATACCTACAGCGGTACCGGAGATGACTGGACCTGGACAGCGCTGGCGACTACGCCAAGAGCGGCTAACGGCAGCAATGTTGAAATTGCTATTCCACGGCAGGCTATCGGGGATCCGGCATCACTGCGCTTTGTGCTGATTGGTGACAATCTATCGATTGGTGGTGCAGTGGAAGATGTTGTTCCCGATGGTACCTACGTTCCTGCATCTGCGACTCGCTACTTAAGCTATCAGACCAACGGTGCGGCAAGCGAGCCCGCAGCCTCTGCGGCACTGAACGGTACAATAACACCGGTTTCAGGTCGTCAGGCATTGATGCAAAATGCCACTGAACTCAGGCGTCAATCAGAGCTTGAGCCCGGTGTTGTGAAGGTTGGCACAGGCGTAGTCGGGCTTGCAGGTTTGGCAATGTTTGCGCTCGTCGCAGTTCGTCGACGGACTGTTACTGGCCGTATGATCAACAATATCGATCGCTAGATAAACCACACCACAATAATTACACGGGCCCGCAATTGCGGGCCTTGTTATTTGTGCAATGATACTCTGAACTACGTTTAGCCTGCTTGTTAGCAGACTACTTCAACGCTGTGGTATCAAACGTTAAGAAAAATTGCCGATATCCCAAGGCTGATCAGGAGTATTCGCCACAGCCATGGATAGTTTGCGATCACGCCAAAAGAGATACAGGCGAGCGCAATCGCTATTTTCACAAACGCCAGAAGTGCATAGGCAGGTGTTTCAGCGAGCCGAATCAGTGAAGGGTTGGCGATCATGGCCAGTGGTATCAGGTACAAACCAATACCCAGTGTCATCGCTGTCAATGCAACCCTAAGCCAATTCTCTTTCACCATTGCCGCGGCTATAAACACAGCACCGCAAACCGGCGGGGTTATGGTTGAAATTAGCGCAAACCAGAAAACAAAAAGATGCGCCTGCAGTGGCGCTAAGCCCAACTCAATTAATGCCGGCCCGGCCACAGATACGCAGATTACATAAGCGGCTGTCGTTGGAACTTCCATACCGAGTAGCAGACAGGCCAGTGCGGTAAGCCCAAGTGCTACCCACAGATTTCCGCCAGAACCCGCCAGTATGGTTGAGGTGATTTTCACACCCAGGCCGGTGATGCCAAGTACACCCACAATGATTGAAGCACAAATAATAATGGCGGCGATGGTGGCTATCTGCTTACCTGCATTGATGCAGACATCCTGCAATTTGGGCAGGAAATTCGCGATATCCAGGGACGGACTACCATTGAAAAGAAGTAAGGGCACGGAAATAAAAACTGCAATCGCAGCTGCAAAGGGTGCAGTGAATTTATAGATAAAAAGACCTGCCAACAGTACGCAGAAAGGTATCAGGAAGAAGCCACTGGTGATAAATACCGTCTTCTTATCTGGCAGCAGCTCGGCTGGTATTGCACTGAGTGGCTGGCGCTGGTTGTAGGCGTCTATGCCCACCCACACGGCAAAGAAGTACAGTAGTGCGGGTAGCAGGGCAGCGGCCATAATACTGGTGTAGGGAATACCGGTGAGCTCAACCATTACAAAGGCACCAGCGCCCATCAGAGGTGGCATGATCTGGCCACCACTCGATGCGACTGCCTCGGTGGCCGCGGCTAATGCCTTCGGGTACCCCAGTCGGGTCATGGCGGGTAGAGTAATAGCACCGGTTGATGCCACGTTAGCTGATGCTGAACCAGAAATAGACCCGAACAGCGCGCTGGATATCACTGATATTTTCGCTGCCCCCCCGCGGAGCCGACCACCAACCGAGGCTGCTATATTCATGAAGCCTTTGCCTGCTTCACCTCCGTTGAGCACAGCGCCAAAGATCACAAAGATTGCAACAATATTAACTGATATGCCGGTGAGCTTGCCCCACAGCCCACCTTCGGCAATGGTCAGCGTGCCGAGAAAACTGTTGACTGGTATCTGGCTAAAACCGTATTCACCAGGTAGCTGATGTCCGACGAGCCCGTATAGCAGTGCAATTGCTGCCACCAGAGGAAGAGGCCAGCCTATGGCGCGACGAGCCATGTCGAGAACGATGAAAATCAACACACTGGCCAGTGCCAGTTGCTGCGGTCCGTTGAGGTATCCGTACTGATCACCCAATGCGTTTTGGCTGAGGGCGATGCCGGTACAAATAACTATACCGACGCCACAAAGCAGAAAACCGACAGCTCGTTCTATGCCTTGTGATGGCATGGCAATAAAAATCCACGGCAGTGCGAGCGCCATATGTAGTGGCCTGCTAATCAGATTGGGCAGCAGGCCACTGAATACCAGCCATAGATGAAACAAGATGACCAGTGCACCAAAAAATGCCCACCAGCGTTGGTGGGTTGCTTTGTCGGTCATGTGCGTGAACTACTGCTTGTTCGTTTGATATCGGTGTATTTAAGGCGGTTTTACTGACGGTGCTGATCACTCAGAGCGATATTTTTTTCTTCGTACAGTTTAATGGCTCCAGGGTGAATTTCTGTGCTGATGTTGGCGACCATGTCTGGCGATACAGCACCCCACCATGCAGCAGTAGCTGCCATCTTTTCACGCGAATCCCAAAAGGTTTTGGTCAGTGTATAAGCAGTTTCATCGTCCATTTTGCTGGTGCTGTAGGCGACCACGGGAAGTGAGGTGGTGGTTATATCTGCGTCCTGCCCGGCATAGGTTCCAGCGGGAATAACCAGCCGGGTTCGCTTCGTTGCCGTTACCTGCTCGTCGGTCAGCGACAGCACTTTTACACCGGCGCCCGCGGCAGCTTCAATGACGTTTGGTGCAGGGTAGGAGCCCGCAGTAACAAACCCGTCTATCTGGCCATTTTTCAGTGCCGGTACTGCATTCGACAATTCGACGTCCGCGATGGTTACCTTACCCTCAAGGCCGAACAACTTTAAGTACTTGGCCCCTTCTTTGGCGCCAAAGCTGCCTTTACCGAGTAAAATGGTCTTGCCCTCAAGATCAGCAAATGTATTGATGCCACTGTCACTGCCAACAACAAAATGCATGGTTAAGGACGGAATCGGAAATAGTGCCTTGATATCGGCAAATGCAGGGTTGGTTTTATCCTTGAACATGGCCTTGCCGTTTCTGGCAAGCCCGATCAGCGCCGGAGGCGTGGTAAACACATAGTTGCCACCACGAACAGCCGCTTCCATGACATTTTGTACTGACCCCTGGCTTTCCTCTACCGTTACTATCACTTCACCATCAGTGGCGGTTTTCATCGACTCGGCAATCTGTACCGCCATTTGATAGTAGGACGATGTCGACTTTGCCGACTTGTAAGTGATGCGGGTCTCGGCCATAGAGACAGAAGTAAACATTGTCGTGCCGAGAAACAGAGAACTCAGCACAGCAGCCTGGAATGGTCTGGATATTTTCAAAGTGATTTCCTCGTAATTGTCGATCAGGGTTTAGTCAGTCGATGACTAACGGGAGCCAGCATGACCCAACGGGACAGCTCAATTTTCTATGTAAAATTTGTCATAAACAACGGGCCTGAGGCCCCGTTGCCAGCAAGCCAATTGGCTGTTTGCCGTCGCCGGCATTCAGGATATCCTAATTTTGAGGCGCTCTTGCGGAAAAACGTCAGAATTCCAGCTACAAAACCAGACTGATTTGTCACTCCAGCCTCTTGCCTGATTACTGCTATGCTATTTAGCGTGCGGTCTGTATCTGACCCTGAAACAACCTGGAAAGCTGCTTTGAGAGCGAATCGACGGGACAAAAAAACAGGTGTGTTTAAGCGACTCTTAGCAGTGCCGTTACAATGGCAATATCGTCACAAGTTTTACGCAGGTAATCTATGTCTTTAAAGGTGGTCATTCTCGCAGCCGGAAAAGGCACGCGAATGAAATCGGCAATGCCGAAAGTGTTGCATCGTATTGCTGACAAGCCAATGGTCGAGCATGTCATTGATGCTGCGTCTGATTTGGGAGCAAACGGCACGATACTGGTTGTTGGCCATGGTGCGGATCAGGTTCGCGACACGGTTACCCGGGAAGTCGACTACGTCGAGCAGACTGAGCAGCTCGGTACAGGTCATGCGGTGCAGCAGGCGGTGCCACTATTGCAGCCCGATGACACCGTGCTGGTCGCTTATGGCGATGTCCCGTTGACGAAAACAGCCACACTGCAAAAACTGGTTGATGATGTAACTGATACTAATCTTGCACTGCTCACGGTAATGATGGATAACCCACACGGCTACGGCAGAATTGTTCGGGATCGGGCCGGTCAGGTGCTCGGAATTGTCGAGCAGAAGGACGCCACCGGCGAGCAACTTAAAATCAGGGAAGTGAATACCGGTATTCTTGCGGCCAAAGGTGCCGTGCTGGGCGAGTTGCTGGATCGTATCGATAACAACAATTCGCAAAACGAATACTACCTGACGGATATCTTTTCTCTCGCTGTTGAACAAGGCATGACTGTGCGTACACATCAGCCAGATCACGAGTGGGAGACTTCCGGGGTTAACAGCCGTGTTCAGCTGGCTGAGCTGGAACGCATCTTTCAGTTGAGTCAGGCCGAACAACTGATGGAAGCCGGTGTCACTTTGATGGATCCGGCCAGAATAGACGTTCGTGGCAAACTAACTGTTGGACAGGATTCGATCATCGACATTAACTGTGTTTTCACCGGTGAAGTATCGATTGGTGAAAATGTGAATATCGGTCCCAACTGCAGCGTTACCAATGCCACCATAGCCAGCGGTACGGTAATCAAGGCGAACACAGTGATCGAAGACAGTGTCGTTGGCGAAAACTGCACGCTTGGTCCATTCGCCAGGTTACGTCCTGGTGCTGAACTTGCCGAGGATGCTCACATTGGAAACTTTGTCGAGATCAAAAAGTCGACCATCAGCAAAGGCAGCAAGGTCAATCATCTGTCCTATGTTGGCGACAGCACGGTTGGAGAAAAGGTCAATATTGGTGCTGGTACCATCACCTGTAACTATGATGGCGTCAACAAACATCAGACAGTAATTGAAGATGGTGTGTTTATTGGTTCATGCACGCAGCTGGTGGCTCCGGTCAGGGTTGGTAAAAATGCCGTTGTCGGCGCTGGTTCAACTATCACCAAAACCGTAGAGCCGAATCAGCTGGCCTTTACCCGGGCCGCCCTGAAAACTGTGGACAATTGGCCGCGTCCTGTAAAGAAACCAAAACCGGAATAAGACTATGTGTGGAATTATTGCAGCGTATGCGCAAAGAAATGTAACGCCTATCCTGCTGGAAGGCCTGCACCGCATGGAATACCGGGGATACGACTCTGCCGGTATATCAGTACTTGATAAGGACTATCAAATTCAGCGCACGCGTGCACTTGGTAAGGTTGCCGTGCTTGGTGCAAAGCTTGAAAAATCTCCAATGGACAGTGGTATTGGAATTGCGCACACGCGCTGGGCTACGCATGGCCAGCCATCTGAGGCAAATGCCCATCCACACAATTCCAACAATCAGTTTTCTGTGGTACACAACGGCATTATTGAAAATCATGAATCCCTGCGCACCGATCTAAAATCCGCCGGCTATGAATTTGGTTCGGAGACGGATACCGAGGTAATCGTACATCTGCTGCACAGCGAAGTTAAAAAGGCGGGTGACTACATTGAAGGGGTAAAGAATACCGTCGCACAACTCGACGGCGCTTATGCCATCGCCATATTGAATACAGATATGCCTGATCGACTGGTTGCTGTTCGCAAAGGCAGTCCATTGCTGGTTGGGCTTGGCGTTGGTGAATTCTTCCTCGCGTCTGACACAGCAGCACTGATACCTGTCACGCAGGAATTTATCTATCTCGAAGATGGCGATCTGGTTGATATTTGCGAAGGCAAACTGAAAATAGAAGATGAATCCGGTACCGAAGTAAAACGCCCGGTAAAGACATCAACTCTGACACTGGGTTCGGTCGACAAGGGTCCCTATAAGCACTATATGCTGAAAGAGATCTACGAACAGCCCAACGCAGTTCGCGCCACTTTGCAAGACCGGATCACGGATCATCAGTTGCTGCTAAATGGCTTTGGTGATCTGGATATTAACCTGCTGCGCCGCGTACAGGCGATCCACATAGTTGCCTGCGGCACCAGCTACCATGCCGGAATGACAGCGAAGTACTGGTTTGAAGAGTATACAAAAACGCCCTGTTCGGTTGAAATAGCGAGTGAGTATCGCTACCGCTATGTGGCCGTGCCTGAGAACACCCTGTATATCACTCTGTCTCAGTCTGGTGAAACTGCTGATTCTCTGGCAGCACTTGAGGAAGTCAAAAAGGGTGACAACTACCTTGGCACACTGGCTATCTGCAATGTGCCAGAGAGCACACTGACTCGCGAAGCTGATGCCACGCTGTTAACCAAGGCAGGCCCGGAAATCGGTGTAGCATCGACCAAGGCGTTCACCACTCAGTTGGTTGCTCTGCAACTGGTGGCGCTGACGCTGGCGAAGGCCAAGGAAACGCAAACCGAAGAGCAGCGCAGTGAAATTATCAGAGCGATGCATCAGAGCCCGATCACAATGGAACGATTGCTAATGCTCGATCGAACCATCGAACATCTGGCGGAGCAGTTTGTAGAGAAAGATCATGCAATCTTTTTGGGTCGTGGTCCAATGTTTCCAATTGCACTGGAAGGCGCTTTGAAACTTAAGGAAATCTCCTACATTCACGCTGAGGGATACCCGGCCGGTGAGTTGAAACACGGTCCGCTGGCCCTGGTTGATAACGAGGTCCCGGTTGTGGCCATAGCGCCCAACGACAGTTTGCTCGAAAAACTCAAATCGAACCTCGAGGAAGTACGAACACGTGGTGGTCAGTTATATGTAATGACTGAAGAAGACACCGACATCGCACCCACTGAAGGTTTAACACTGGTGAAAATACCTGGTTGTCCGGAAGCTGTAGCACCGTTGCTGTTAACGGTTCCACTGCAGTTGCTTTCCTATCATGTTGCAGTAATGCGAGGAACGGATGTGGATCAGCCAAGAAACCTCGCCAAGAGCGTTACCGTAGAGTAGGTGACCGATGAACTGGCGCATTCATTAGCCAGGCCTGTGTGTTAAAACAAAATGCCCGCTAATGCGGGCATTTTTTGTTGCCTGTCAGTACGTTTGCACTGAACAGATGCCCACGTTCAACGTGTAGAATGAAGTTGCCCGTTCCTTAATACACAATGTGTAACTATGACTAAACACTGCCGCTCGGCGCTGTATGTGCCAGCAATTAATACTCGTGCCCTGGAAAAATCTCGGTCAATACATTCAGACGCGGTTGTCTACGATCTCGAAGATTCAGTCGCCCACGGCCAGAAAGAACTGGCACGGCAGCAATTGCTTGAGGCATTTTCCGCTCCGCGAATTGAGGACAAGCTCAGTCTGATACGATGTAATCCGATTGGTAGTGCTGAGTACCTGCTCGATCTCGAGACCGTTCGTGATTGCAACCCCGACGCGTTGCTGCTCCCCAAAGTTTCCTCTGTAAACGAGGTGGACATCTTTGAGAAAGATGCAATCGTAGCCGCTTTACCGCTTGGGGTTAACACCTGGTTTATGATTGAAACAGCCGCTGGCATTGCGGATCTGGATGGAATCGTGAACGCCGGATTGAGCACCAGGTGGCCGCTCACAGGCTTGGTTATCGGGCATAATGATCTTTCGCTCGAGACCGGAGTCTCACTGGGTAATGATCGACAATATCTGATTCCCTGGTTGATGCAGGTCATTCTTTGTGCGAAGAAAAACAACCTGCTGATACTCGACAGTGTATGGAATGATTTCAAGGATGAAGGCGGCTTTGAGCGCGAGGCAGAGCAGGGTAAGTTAATGGGCTTTAATGGTAAGTCACTGATCCATCCCGTTCAGGTCGAAGCCGCTAACCGGTTGTTTGCGCCTTCTGCCGCAGAAATAGCTGAAGCGCAGGAAATCATTGCAGCTTTCGCCGATCCGGCCAATGAAAATTCCGGCGTTATCAATCTCAACGGCAGGATGGTTGAGCGTCTGCATTTGCAGCAGGCTCATCGGACACTGGCAAAGCAAAAATAGTCTCCCGCCCCGTACGGCAGACTGGAGCGGTGCACGGCAAACTGGAGCAATGGTAACGCTGCCCTGTTTCGTCATAATTGCTCAGAGAATTGGCTTTTTCTGACCTTCCACCCGCACAACGGTATCCTACACTACATACACTGTCCCACTTCAGAGTGTATGAAATGAAAAAGCCGTCTAATTCGACTGAAACGCTTCTTCGAGTGCAGGTGTTGGGTGCTTGCCTGGTGCTGGCAGCTGCGTATTCGATGATTCCTGTGACCTGAGAAAGTAGATAATCACGACGAAGGAGATTCTGCGATGCCGCCCGGGTCTCCATTGTGTTAGCGAAGAGCAAGCTTATCTCCGGATTCCCATGCTATGAGATAGGCCGGGTTATACTTACAGAGTCCCTGTGCCGGAATGCGGGTCTCTGGCGGTCAACCTCATTGAAGTGCCTTAACTATTGGTAAATCTGTAAATTGGTGAACTCAAAACTCGTTTCAATTTTGTTGGTGCTGATGGCTGTGGTAACCATTGGTTGCAGCGCCAATCCGCCGGTCACCTCTACGATTACCGGTACGGTTTCCAAAGTACACGATGGTGACTCCATTCATATCACCCCGACAGGTGAAAAACGAGTTGTGATTCGTTTGGCTGGAATTGACGCCCCGGAGCTGGCGCAGCCCTTTGGCATTGCCTCCCGCGATACATTGCGTTCTCTGATACTAAAAAAGCGAGCAGAGGCAAGCTGCCATAAAACGGATCGCTATCAGCGCAAGGTTTGTGTAGTGATCTACAACGGTGTTGATGTCAATCTGCAGATGATAAGCAGCGGAATGGCCTGGCACTACAAGCAATATGAAAAAGAACAGAGTCGGCAGCAACGCAGAGAATACGCGCGCGCCGAGCGTAAGGCTCGCGACAGCAAGTCAGGTTTGTGGAGTGGCAAAAGCGTGGAACCTTGGATCTTTCGCAGAGTTAACTGAATGCTTCGGGCTGTCCGGCCCTGGCGCAATAAAGAACAATAGAAATACCGTTAATCCAGTTGGTTGACCGGAAACTCCAGAATAGGTGTTGTGACATTGTCTGCTCTAACCCGGGCGAGTATACGTTGAGTTCTATCAGTTGTTGCGTTTTCCATATTTTTAAACAGTGCGTAGCCTTCTGTAATACCGTGGAACATATCAATCGAGAGAATGCTGATTCTTGAGTCTGGTGATGTGGTCAGGCCGAACCCCGGAATCGACAAGCCGTAACTGTCGTAATCGGTGCCAATCGAATTGAAGAATACATCCACCTCGTATTGTGCTGGCTCATTGTGGTGGGCAAATTCGACCTGGAATTTTCGTTCCAGTTGATATCGAATTAATTGAGTAGCGTAGCCGAGCAGCGCGTGATCTTTTAGAAAATGAACATTCAATGCTATTTTTTGGCCGGTCAATGATTGCATTTCTGATTGCTGCATAAGATCACGGACAAACTTTTCCAGGCTGTATGTCACCAGCCTTTGTGCGGTTGATCCAGGGACAGTGTCGCTTAGTTGACGGGTTGAACAACTGCTCAATACACTCAGCATCACTAACGCTGCCACCATCCTTGCTGTGAAACGCCGAGCTACCGGGCGTTTTACAACCGGGCCAGGGTGTTTAAGTAAATCCCGAACTGATGACCTTTGCTGAACTAGAACATTTGGCAATTTGACTGTTCCCTGACGAAACATCTGATCTGTTGGTGACTGCTGCGGGTTTCTGCGACAGTGTTCTGCAAGCATTGCCAGCTTTGTCAGTGGCTTGGTGCATTTGGCAGGAAAAATATTGCGCTACCCCACAGGTACTCGATTAAACCGGATTCGACAACCGTGCCAAGTGTTCATGTGGTGTGCGTTTTGTCTCCATATTGCATTACCACAGAGGGCGGATGTTGTGCGTTGTTGTGGCAATTGGTGCGGTACCGGCATTGTGTGGAGTACCAATGAACTGTCGTGCTCGCAGGTATTGGTAACCTCGCTGATAAAAACAGTACAGCGCTGCGGTGATCAGTTTTTGCGCAGTTATCTGTAATTGTGAAAACCTGGCAAATAGTGGATACATGTTCTTTTTAACGCGTGGTCGGTTCGATGGCAGAAACAGCAGCAATAATTGACACTGTTAAACAGCAACTGAAAGCTCAGCAAAAAACTTATCAGGATGTGGCTGATGCGTTGCATCTGACTGAAGCGTCTATCAAACAAATGTTCTCATCCAACAGGCTTAGTCTGGATCGGCTGGATACCATATGCACATCAGTGTTGGGTATGGAGATCTCGGACCTGATTCAACTGATGTCTGACCAGTCAATAGCTGTCAGCGAGCTGTCCGAATCACAGGAAAGAGGGCTGGTAGCCGACGAGAGATTACTACTGGTTGCAGTTCTTGTGATGAACAACTGGTCGATGTCCGAAATCATCGACCATTTTGATATGCAGGAAGCAGAGTGCAGACAGCATCTGAGTGCGCTTGAGAAACTGAAACTAATCAAAGTTGGCCCCACGCGGGTGAAGTTGCTGATTGATCAAAATTTTAACTGGATAAGTAACGGTCCGATTGAACGGTTTTATCAGAGGTTTATTCAGAGTGATTTTCTTGACGGGAATTTCTCCGAGCCAGGTGAAAAACGTGTATTCAGAACGGGTAACCTGTCGATGCGGTCAAGTATGGAGTTGTGTCATCGAATCGATAGACTGGTTGCCGAATTTGTTGAATGTAATCGTGAGGACAGTCAACTTGAGATCGGGGATCGCCGAGGCTGCAGTCTTATTGTGGCGATGCGCCCGTGGCTGATGCCTGGTTTCGCCGCGATGAAAAGAACCGGGGAAGCCGGTAAGTAAATTGTGTTGTTGTGGCACTGTTATAGTGGCCAGAGTTGCTGATGCCGAGCCGCTAGTAAAACGCCCTGCATTGCATGGTAACCAGAACTGTGTCCATAACTGCATAGTGCGGTTGCAGCACTCTGTATTTGTTCGTGTTTGCGGCTGTGCCTGCTGTTATTGAATTTGTACTCGAGTTGGTTACCATCCCGTGTGCCAACACAATCGATTAACTGATGTAGTGGTGCTATTCCACTTCCTGAACACGCCGCTAACAGATGTGCAGCGCTAATGTCACTGGTGGTATCCAGTCGATCAGTAACTTCTGCTACCAGTAAGTCCAGAGCGGGCATTTTCCAGGCACGCATCGCCAGTAGTACACCAACCACAATATCATCGCCAGCCGGTGTTAGTCCGTCGCCACATCCCAACAGATGATCGGGAAAATGTATTGCGGGTTGCCCGCCCTGGTTTTGATAATGATCAAGCCATTGCTGCAATTGTTTTACTGCATTGATCAATTGCTCGTTGATCATCTCATTGATACGGTGTTGCACCTGAGGCTGAGGCGTGTTGATTTCAAGAAACCGGGCCAGCAGCGCAACACTCTGAGGATCTGGAACAGCGGATTGCTGCAGGGGAGTCGGCAGCCAGATTTTAGCTCTGGATAAATCAAGCTCAATATTGCCTATGCTCACCAGCTGTTGATCGCAGGACCATTCGTCACCGACGGTCACATGCGTAATATCATTCAAGGTGGTGCGTACATTTAGCGGACCACGCTCCAATTCTGCCTGTCCGATACAACACAATAACGCAGGCTGGCTAACCGCACGAGCTGACGGCTGGCCGGTGAATGATTGCCTTGCGTTGTTGCCGGTAGTTATCGGTGGAGCGGGTGTGAGTGTGCCGGTTTTCCTGAGGTAGAAAGTCCGCTGAAAAACTGCGTGCACAATACCCGTCGATGGTGTGCACAGTAAATCGAGCGCAATTTTGCCAGCGATGATTACCTGAGCCTTATGACCCATGCACTAAAACTTGCGCTGTTGGAATTGCCATGGCTATTAATTGCCAGTGTTATCTGGGCTCGAGTATCAGCGCGCAGAGTTCTGCAGCTTCGCTGTTGCTGTTGCAAACAATAACCCCTGCCGCTTCCAGGGCAGCGCGCTGGCGCTGGTAGTCTTGCGGGTCTTTGTCGGTTCCGCAGACAGATGCCACTACCAGCGGTTTGTTGGCTTCTGCTGCTGTCAGGGCAGATACGACTTCAGCCGCCGGGTCTTCATGAGCACCAAAGCCCAGTACCAGATCAAGCAGTATTACTGCGACATTTTTATCGTTTACAGCCTGTTGTAGCAGTGGCGTGCGCACAGCAGGCTCAATCATTGGATGTGGTCTGCCGACGGTGTATTCGTCAGCACCAAGATCAATCAGTTGATATTGTGCCGTGCTGTCGAGGCCTTCTTTACTGGTATTTGACGAACAACTTAACCCGGCACGGCCCAGTATTAGCAATGCTTCTGTGCACAGGGTGCCGCCGGTATACAGGCCGACTAAAGACTGAGCTCCGGTCGGTATTGTCAGTTCCGAAGCCAGGTTGTGCAGATCCGGGGTGGTGTTTGTTTCAGTCGGATCGGCGGCGTTTGCTGACTGCCGGTGTGTCAGTTCGGCGGCTTCACGCAGGGTTTGAGTGCAGCTGATACCGTCTGGTATTTGACTGGCACTGAGCCCGAATACACAGGCGATTACCGGTTTGCCACATGCCGCCAGCTTGTCAAATATTGCTTTGGCCGTCGCCTCTCCGGGGGGTTTTGATATCAGCACGATCTGCTCGACTTCATCGTCGTTTGCCAACAGATCAATGGCACTAAGGGTGGAAATTCCACCAATTGAATCGCTGAGGTCACGGCCCCCAACACCAATGCCATGCTTAATGCCGCCACCGGCGCGATGCAACAACACACTGAATTCCTGTAAGCCGGTACCGGAGGCGGCAATAACGCCGGTTGATCCTTTGTTAACGGCATTGGCAAAGGCCAGCGGTACACCGTTGATATAGGCGGTTCCACAGTCAGGGCCCATCACCAGAAGATCGAGGTCACGGGCGCGTTGTTTTAACTCCAGCTCACGCTCCAGCGGTACGTTGTCACTGAATATCATGACGTTTAAACCGAGGTCGAGCGCGCTGTTTGCCTCAATGCCTGCATATTCGCCCGGGGTTGAGATCAAAGTAAGGTTTGCATCAGGATTGGATGCGTGCGAGCCGCGTAAGGTACGAGCTCGGTGCTCTGTTGCCTTGCCAGCCGCGCTGTTGCCTTTCATCGCTTTTTCGGCATGCGCCAATGCGCGGTTAGTACTGGCTTTGCGATCTGCCCGAATGGCGATGACGAGGTCATTGGGACCTGCCTCCTCGCCGGCTGAGTCGAGGATGTCTGCATCGCGCATAATTTGCAGGTTGCTGGGTGTGCCAATCATGAGCACGGCTTCTTCGATACCACTCAGTGCAGACAGCTCAGCCGACAGGCGCATCAGCGCCACAGAGTCGAGATAAAAACCTTTGCGTACTTCGTTTAATAACACGCTCATGATGCTGCCAGCCTTTCAGACAGTGCCAGACAGGCTTGTTCAAAACAGGCCATTGGTGCGTTGACGACCCCGGCACCGACCTGGCCGATGCCCGGCTCGCGATGTGCGATGCCGGTATTGATGGTTGGTGGTATGCCGGAGCTCACTACTTTTCTTACGTCGATACCAGAGGGTACGCCGGCGAAATCGAGCGCCGGTATGGTCCATTCCGGATTGCGTGTATGGGTGATTTCTGCCATGCGGCTGGTGTAGGCTGCCGCATCCGATGCATTACCGGCGCCGACAAATCCTGCCACTGCCGGCGCTGCTGCCATAGCGAAACCGCCGAGACCGATAGTTTCGACAATGGTGGAATCACCCATATCCGGATTCGCATCTTTTTCGCTATAGCCCGGAAAGTACAGTCCGCGTGGCATTTCAACCGGTGCGGTAAACCACTGATCACCGCAGCCGCTGACACGAATACCGAACTCTGTCCCATTACGTGCCATAGCCGTTACGATGGAGCTGCCGCCGATATCGCGCACGGGGTCCATAATCGCCTTTCCCATCGCCATCGCAATATTGAGAAAAAACTGATCGTTACCGGCTATAAATTCGAGTGCCTCGGATGCGGCATCCGGTTCACTGACACGCGCCATGGTGGCTGCCAGTTCGCGCAGAACAAGGCTGGTGCAGGCAACGTTGCGCTGGTGCATTTCATCGCCCATCGACAAGCCCCGTGCAATGATATTTTTTAGACCAATGCCGTCAACAGCCAGCAGACTATCAGCCAGCAGTGGTCCCATTGTTGACTCCAGCCAGCGCAGTCGGTCCAGTACACTGTCGTCGTTACCGCCAAACCGCATCACCTTGCCAAGGCCCTCATTGATAGCACAGTAGGCGAGGTTGCCGAATGTTTTATTCTCAACCACCATTAACGGCATGGACTGGGTGACAATGCCGGTCATCGGTCCAACGGCACTGTGGTGATGGTTGGGTTCGAAAGTGATCTTGCCACTGCCGGCGAGCGCTCTTGCGTCATCTAGATTTTTAGCCCAGCCCTCGAGCACAATGGCTCCGCAAATCGCACCCTGCATCGGTCCGCACATATCTGTCCACTCGATGGGTGGCCCGGCGTGCAAAATTTTATGTTCGCCAAGCCCTTCAATGAGCTCAGCTGCAAGGTTGACGTTAACCAGCACCGGATCAGCGGATAACATTCGACTGAGCGCTTCCTCATTGGCCTTGTTAACGAGTTCGGCAATTGCGCCGCTGCTAAGGGTTGCTGCGGCCTGAAGTACGGCGGGGTCTCTGGTCGCTGGCGGTCGCCAGTCGACCGACGAGGCAGTGATTCCCTGTGACTGCAAATCATCAACAAATCTTTGTAAACCGATCCCGATTACCTCGGGGCCGCGGCTGAGTAGATCGCTTGCTGACATAGTCTCTCGTTAGATCCTGCGTATTGTTTGCGGGCAAACAAACCGGGTTGGTCGCCCAACTTCAATTGCCAGGGTCAGCCACCGAGCCACTGCCGTTCGCAGTAGTCTCGTGGCCGCAGCTCCAGCGCATTGGTACTGTTACCGGGGTGGTCTTCAGGCTCGCGCTCGTGCTGCGTCCTGCCCCGGGGTTCGATTATATACCGCCAGTGCCGCGTCCACGCCGGAACCTGCAGTGGCACTGTGCCCGTTGCGCCGCAGTGTCATTTCCAGTGCGGACAGGCAGGCCAGCACGTTATCCTTGCGGCAGCCAAAGCCCATTGTACCGATGCGCCAGATCTTACCGTGCAGCGGTCCAAACGAGGTGCCGATTTCGATGCCGAAATCGTTCAGCATTTCCATACGTACCTTGTCGCCGGTGACTGTTTTGGGTATGTAGACGCCAGTGACGTTTGGCATTTTGTTTGACACATCACCGAACACGTCGAGGTCCATGGCGCGGAGTCCGTCAACCAGTGCTTCGCTGGTGATACTGTGGCGCTCAAAGCGGTTTTGCCAGCCTTCCTGCAACACAATTCGCGCGCACTCGCGAGCTGCGTATAACATGGAAGTTGCTTCCGTATGATGATTGAGCCTGGCCTCGGACCAGTAATCCATAATCATCGACAGATCAAAATAGTTCGATGAAATCATCTCGCCGTCGGATGCCTCGTACCCGTCGGGACGAATACCGAGTTCAATATGTTTCCGTTTACGAATAACTTCCGCCACCTGATCATTGATTGTGATCGGGGCGATTCCGGGAGGGCCTGACAGGCACTTTTGCAAACCGGCGGTCACGGCGTCGAGTTGCCAGTCGTCGGTGTCGAGTGGCATACCGGTAATTGATGCAGTTGCATCAACACAAATCATCACACCGTTGGCGCGACAAATTTTGCCAATTTCTGCGAGCGGCTGTGCCATCGTTGTGGATGTATCACCCTGCACGCAGCCAAGTACCTTTGGCTGATATTTTTTTATCGCATCTTCAATTTGTTGTGGATCGAACACCTCGCCCCAGGTGGTCTCGATCGGGATGACCTCTGCTTTGCAGCGCGTGGCAATTTCACACAGCAGATGACCGAAGCGACCAAACACAGGGACCAGTACTTTGTCTCCCGGGCTCAGTAGTGACACCATCACAGCTTCGATACCCGCGCGGGCAGTGCCATCGACCAGCATGGTCCACTGGTTGTTGGTTCGGAAAATTCCCCGATACAAAGACATTACTTCATTCATGTACTCGGTAAAGTGCGGATCGAACTGGCCGAGCATCGGCATTGACATCGCGTTGAGTACACGCGGGTCAACTTCGACGGGGCCGGGTCCCATGAGTCGGCGTACAGGCGGGCTTAGTTCTGAGTAGAGGTTTTGCATGTTATTTGGGCATCCGGTATCAGGCCGTCAGTTGCGTATAATAAACTGAAGTGACAGGCGTCGCTGTGTTGATTGGCAACCTGAGTTGCAGCAGCGCTCTTGCATGCTAGAGCACCTGAGCGCTTACAGTTGCAGAGTTGCGGTTGTAGCTTGTAGCGAGAGACTTCGACTTCAGGTATTGCTGGCTCGCGTACCGACAAGTCAGCACACTTGTAATACGCCGCATGATCAGATTGTGATCTGTGTCCCGACGCTTCCCGCCAATGCAGCTTCAGCATCATCGAGATGAGCAATAATTGCGCGTTTACCGCCCCCACGCACAAATTGAATAGCGGCGGCGACCTTCGGGCCCATGCTGCCGTCGGCAAATTCGCCGCGATCCTGCAGCGCTTCGATTTCAGCCAGTGAAATATGGTCGAGCGCACGTTGTGTCGGCTTGCCAAAATCTATGTACACGCGGTCGACGGCGGTGAGCACCATCATTGTATCTATGCCCAGTACGTTGGCCATCAGTGCAGAGCTCAAATCCTTGTCGATCACCGCTTCCACGCCGTGGCGCGTACCGTCGGCGTTACGCACCACCGGAATGCCACCACCTCCGCCGGCAATAACTACCGCTCCGCTATTGGCAATAGTCTCAATTAGCGATATGTCGACAATGTGCTTTGGCTGTGGTGACGGCACCACGTAGCGCCAGCCGCGGCCTGCATCCTCTTTCATTGTCCAGCCGAGTTTTTGTTGTATATCCTGCGCTTCATTTTCTTTGTAGAAGAAACCAACCGGTTTGGTCGGGTTGGAAAATGCCGGGTCATCTGCGTCAACTTCAACCTGTGTTAACAAACACACGACGTGTCTGTTGTTGCCGACTGAACGCAACGCGTTCTCCAGGTTCTGCATCAACAGATAGGCAATACCACCCTGACTGTGTGCAACGCATACATCCATCGACATCGGTGGTACGGTCTCTCGTGCGAGTACCTGCCGAAGTAATATTTTACCGACTACCGGACCGTTGCCGTGGGTGATGATCAGCTGATTGTCTGCCTGCAACAGCGGTAACAGTGCATTGCCGGTTTTAACAGCAAACTCAATTTGCTGTTCCACCGTACCCGGTCGTCTGGTTGGGTG
The DNA here is from genome assembly GCA_937957915.1 of uncultured Granulosicoccaceae bacterium. Lineage (GTDB taxonomy): Bacteria > Pseudomonadota > Gammaproteobacteria > Granulosicoccales > Granulosicoccaceae. The sequence continues at coordinate 31,253 of CALGNZ010000092.1, forward strand.
AATAGCATTGCCGCCTATCGCCACCAGTATTTTTTCAGCTGTTTCCGGCATACCGTTTAATTGTTTCCCGTCATGTGGATTGAATCATTAGTTAACCGGCGGTTAGCGCAGCAGGATCAAAACGCTGCAAAAATCTGAGCAAGACATCGGCCACAGCGTGTGCATCCTGCACTGTGATGCTTTCGTCCGGGTGGTGGCTGATGCCGCCTTTGCAGCGCACAAAGAGCATGGCAATACGAGTTAGCTCTGCCAATGCCATGGCGTCGTGACCGGCCCCGCTTGGCATTGTCTGAACCGGGTAACCAAAGGATTCTATCGAGTCAGCAAGCAGGCGCGTTAGCTGTTTGTCGCAATCAACGCTGCCCGCCTCATATGTTTTCACCGGCTGTATATCCAGCTTCCTGTCGATGGCTATCTGCGCGAATATGTTTGCTATCTCGCGCTCTGCCATTTGTCGAATGGAGTCTTCGCTCGAGCGTATATCGATAGAAAATTCGACATGGCCCGGAATTACATTGGTGGCACCTGGCGATGCTTTGATCTCGCCAACCGTTGCCACCAGTCCTTCGTGATCGCTGCACACATTCTCTATTGCCAGTAAACATTCTGCGGCACCGGTCAGTGCGTCCTGGCGCAGCGACATGGGAACCGTTCCGGCGTGGCCTGCCTGGCCCGTAACGCTGACCTGGTAGCGCGCCGCCCCTGAAATAGCACTGACCACCCCGACCGGAATATTCTGCGTCTCCAGCACCGGCCCCTGTTCGATATGAATTTCGACGAAACCGAGAAAGTCAGTTACTGCACGTTGTGCTGATTTCAGATTGTCTGGATCGAGTCCGAAATCTCGCAGCGCGTTGGCGATACTGATGCCGTTCTCATCGCATTGGTCCAGTGTGTCAGAGTTCAGCGTACCGGCGATGGCACGAGAACCAAACAGAGTCGACGGAAAACGCACGCCTTCTTCATCGCAAAAACCGACCACTTCCACCGCAAACGGCAGGCGTATACCGTGTGCATTAAGCGCACCGATACAAACCAGTGGTGTGATAACGCCCAACATACCGTCAAAACGACCGCCATTGCGAACGGTGTCGAGATGTGAACCTAGCAGCAGTGCGGGCGCTTTTGCAGATTCGTCTGATGCCTCTGTTTGTCCTGCATAGCGCCCAATAATGTTGCCAATGGCATCGGTGTGGGTCGTCATACCTGCGGTTTGCATCCATTGCTCGACCATCGCATTTGCCTGCTTGTGCTCACGGGTGAGCGAGCAGCGTGTGAGATGGTCCGGATGCTCGGACAGCTCTGCAAGAGCATCAATATACTCGAAGATTTTTACTCCAAGGTGCTCCGTGTCGATCAATGAATCACTCCTGTGGGGTCTTCGTGTGGCTCTTGTTGAATAACTGACTGGCCTGAGCGCTGTTTGGCGCGTCAGCATCCATCCAGTGTAAGCACATCATGAATACGGGTTATTGCAATGTTGTATCACAATCCCGTTGCAATTACCGACTTGAACTTTTCTGGCACCCAGACTGCACTTACACCGGTGGTGCGAGTAGCTGGGCGAGAGTCATTGAGAGTCTCTCCGTATTTGCATAAAGCGCAGGAATCAGTGCCACACGGAGGTTACATGAGTAGAACAAACAGGAACCTGACGCAGGATCAAATGTGTGATCCGGACTACCTGCCACCATTGGCGGTATCTGTACCACTCGGGTTACAACATGTGCTGGCAATGTTTGTCAGTAATGTCACACCGGCAATTATTGTCGCTGGTGCTATCGGCATTGGATTCGGCTCCACCGATGTAAGCAGCATGATTTACATGATTCAAATGTCAATGGTGTTTGCCGGCGTTGCAACGCTGTTGCAAACCATTGGCGCCGGACCTGTTGGTGCAAAACTGCCCTTAGTACAAGGGACCAGTTTTGCGTTTATTCCAGTGATGGTGCCAATCGCGCAGGTTTATGGCATGGCAGCTTTGATGGGCGGAATCATTGTGTGCGGTGTGTTTCAGTTTTTTCTTGGTGCGGCTATCGGGCGTATAAGACACTGGTTTCCTCCCCTGGTAAGCGGGCTGGTTGTGTTGTTGATTGGCTTGTCCCTGATCAGGATAGGGGTCCAGTACGCAGCCGGTGGTGCGGCGCTGATCGGCACTCCGGAATATGGATTGCTGACCCATTGGTCTCTGGCGCTGGTCGTCATTGTAGTAACGTTATGCCTGAAATTTTTTACCCGCGGGATGCTTTCGATTTCGGCGCTGCTGGTCGGACTGGGGGCCGGATACCTGGCTGCATTGCTGCTCGGCGAGGTAAGTTTTAGCGAAGTAGGCAAAGCTGCGTGGTTCGCTGCTCCCAATCTATTTCATTTCGGTGTGGAGTTTAATATTGCCGCTATTGTTGGTATGTGTTTGATGAGTATGGTTTCGGCGATTGAAACGGTAGGTGATATTTCGGGCGTTACCAAGGGCGGTGCCGGGCGAGAGGCAACCAAAAAAGAGATAGCAGGTGGCACGATGGCCGATGGATTGGGTACCGCACTGTCAGGTGTTTTTGGTGCCTTGCCAAACACATCTTTCAGTCAAAACGTCGGTTTAATCTCTATGACCGGTGTTATGAGCCGCCATGTGGTCACTATTGGTGCGCTGTTTTTAATCGTCTGTGGTCTGGTGCCCAAGTTTGGTGCGGTAGTTTCCAGCATGCCAGTGTCAGTACTTGGAGGAGGCGTGATTGTAATGTTTGGAATGGTGGCTGCAGCGGGAATCAACCTGTTGTCATCTGTGCAGTGGACTCGCCGCAATATGATGATCTTTGCAATCGCTCTTTCTATCGGACTGGGGTTGCAACTGGAGCCTGATTCACTTCAGCATCTGCCCGCCATGGCTAAAGTGCTGCTAACCACTGGATTGCTTCCGGCGGCAATCATTGCAATGGTACTGAATCTGGTTGTCGCTGAGGAGTAGAGTTAAAAATGTGCTGTCAAATCAAGTAGAGCTGTCACCTGTAACCACTGCTTACCGGCTTGCGTTATCATTTAATACGGGCTTATAAAACGGTCTCCTGAATGAGTTGCTTAGAACTGATAGTGCAGTCCTAGCCCCAGTACCAGAATTATACCGTCGGTTTCAGAATCGCTGTCGTCACGATTATCGCTGGTGCTCTCATAGCCCAGACCAAATTCTACGCTGCCGAGCAAAGGTGGTAGTTTGTTATTTCTGGCGCGCCAGCTCCATTCGACACCCAGGCCGCCTGTCACAATTGTCGATTCTTCTTCAAAGAATGTAAAAGTCGACCGTCCGTTAGCAACCCCTGCAAACAGGTAGCTGTTCCAGTATTCGGTGCTTCGCGTGGTGCGCAGCGCACGCAGTGTGTAAGAAATATCTTCAGCGTCTGCCGGAGATACAACGGCCTGCCATTTCCAGTTCTCACTACTGGCGAATCTGAGGCTTAAACCAAATGTGAGTGGCGCCATTTGCAACCCCATCGAGAAGGGGCTGCTGTTGTATTCTTCGGCGACTACAGACTGACTCTGCGTTGCCAGCGATAATATTGCCGCCAGCGCGAACTGTTTTCTCATTGAATACGACTGCCTTGTTTTGTTGCTACACAAGTCAACAGCCTATCGGCAACAGACACGCATTCCTTTGTACTTAACGCTATCGCGTTCACAAACGCGTCCATAAACTCGTCCATAAACATTCAATGAATACCAAAGTGCCTGTGACCCGCACTTGTGTTTGCAAGTACGGATAAACCAGCCCGCATCATTCATGAGGATTCGCCATTCAGCGTAAATAGTGCAAAAAGGTCGCGCTTGATCGAGCGAGAAAGGTGGCCCGCCACGTGGCGAGCCTGATCATGCGAGATGTGCAGCAATATTTTCGTCTGATGGTGAAAAGACACACTGTTATTTTGAAAAAGATACCTGAATCCGTGTTTGGAGCTTTCTACACAGGCATTTCGTTAATTATCAACTGTCGCCCTGTGAATAATGCGGGCTAGTATTTACCTACCAAATTCACGAACCATCCGCTGACGTCGTAGTCTCTATCAATCAGATTGTCGTCGAATTTAGTGAAGTTATATCCGACAGCAAGTTTTACATGGTCACCCACATGTCTGCCCATAGAAAACCTTGCCCCGTGCTTGAGGTCGTTCGATGCATCAGAGCGCAGCCACTGATATTCTGCCAGCGCATCCCATTTAAACAACAGATGGTAACGCAGGCGCGAGGCGAGCAGCGCTGCATCATTGTTGGCCCAGTCACCTGAATTTCGATCAGCGCGAACTTCCGATTCCTTGTATGCCACTTTACCGCCTGCTTCCCATAGTCTGTTTACCTGCCAGGCAAATTCCAGGCTGCCTATAAGCGCTCGCTCATCCATAGTCGATGCCTGTGACAGTGGTGGCAGATCATACAGATGCGTTAGTCGACCGAGCATATTCAATCGGTCATTAGACACCGGTCGATAGGCAAAGCCGATGCCGGCTTCAGTAAACCGGGCGGTATTTTCGCCACTTGATTTATCATTGGTTTTTGACAGATTCAGTTTTCCCTGCCATCGCAGCGCGGCGCTGTGTGTAAAATTCAGGCTGTTTGCGGTTAGCCACTGCTCGGTATTAACGCTATCGCTCTTGTCACGACGATATTCCAGTCGAGTGGTAGCGTGGGTTTTATCATGTTTGAACGCATAGCCCAGAGTCACAGCGTCTCTGTCAGTGGTACCGCCAGTTTCGTTGGAAAAGTTGGCAACCTGATATGAAGCGTTGGCCACGGTATATTCGCTCGGCTTCAGTTCAAATCCGAAGGTATGGCCAAGTCCAGCCCTTTGATCTTCATCGGTGAACTGATGTTCGGTAAATACCCTGAAGCTATCGCCCAGCTTGTGTCGTTGTCCGATTGTGGTGGTATTGCGGCGATTGTCAGTGCGATCAGTCGACAGGTTTTGGTTCAGGTAAAGGCTCGAGCGATCAGTGAGTCGGTATTCAATACCGCCGCGCAAGGCGTCGCCGGCGTCACCGGTACTGGTTTCAGCGTTGACGGATAAGCCGGAACCCAGCTCCGCGTCAATACCTACAGTGTAGAGATCGTTATTTTCATAACTGCCCTCGGCATCAACGGTATCCTGCACTGCGCCGTAGATACCGATTCTGTCGGTCAGATCATATGCTGCCTGAATGGCCGCCAGGGTTCCTTCGCCACGAGTAGCAGACAGATTGTCAGTTTCATCGATCCGCCGTAGTTCAGCTGCCAGTGATACACGGTCATTTAACTGGTAGTCGGCCTGCACACTTGCGGTTTCCCGACTGCTGATGCCTTGTCTTTCACTGTGCGTAGCACGCGCTGCGATATCAATTTTGTCGCTGATAGCAGCGTTGAACTCCAGCCCCATGTCGCTGGTATCGGCACCGGTATCGTAGCCGCCGCCGGAAAACCCGCCATCACGCTTTTTAACCCAGGCGCCGGCACTTGCTTCGCGTAGCCAGTCAAGTCGCTGCGCAATATCAATTCGAGCTTCAATGCTGAATGCATCACCTTCTGTTGCCGCTACTGTGTTGCTGTCGAAGGGTTCAAAATTTAAGCCGCCATCGTCTGAAGTAAAGCTACCGGTAGTCTGCGCCGAGGTGCTTTGCGCATATTCTGCCTTGAGCCAGGTGCCTTTGCTGGCAAACAAAGTGGCATCGACTCCGCGGATTTCCCGATCTGAGCCCTCGCGGTTTTCCAAAACCCAGGTTCCGCCAACGGCGAACTTATCGTTTAACCAGTGTTTGCCGCGAGCGCCATAGGTTGCCTGATCGGCGTCAAACGACTGCGGAACATATTCGTAATCTGCCAGCAGCCAGATGGCGTTGCCATCAAGTGGTGTGTCCTTGATTATTGAAGGTGCTATTTCGTTACCAACGGTAAGCAGCGGTTGGTTCAGAATAATGCGTCCCTGAATATGGTCAATCTCATAGTCACGCCCCTCGAGCAGTGCCTTGCGGCTGATAACCCGGTCTGTTTCGCTGTCGCGTATTTCTACCGCGAGCTTTTCGGAGCCAACAACGATATCCTGATCAGCCAGGTAGTAGAGGCTGCCACCGGTACCACGAAGCTCGTTGTGGCGAGCAACGCTCTGTGCCTCAGAGGCAAATACGTTTACCTCGGTTTTGTGGTCGCCGGACTCGGTTCGTTCGGTGCTGCGACTGGACAGCTGTGCGCCGTACAGGCTGCGGTTGAATCTTGCGAGTTCAGTGCCCGTGACACCGCTGTTGAAGTTGCCCCACAGTGCCCTTGACTGGTCCCAGTCGACACGCACGTAGAGTTTACCCTGGCTGTCTGTGTCTTTGATCAGGGTGGAGTCATCACCATAAACCGGGTAGTACTGATCGGGGTCCAGACGTCTGAATACGCTGCGAGGATCTTCCCGATTCAAGCCATTAAAAATCTCATCGATTTCCTGATGGTCGGTATCGAGTTGTGCGGTTAGCAGATACTTACCTCTAATTTTTCCTTTGAGATAGAACGCCAGACGCCCATCGACAAAAATGTTGCCCCCGTAGCGCGCATCATCTTTCACATCCAGCGCATTGATGCCGCCGGTAACGGTATTTTTTGATACCGTGATATCTGCCAGGCCGACCAGAAACATGTATTGATCTTTTAGGTCGACATCAAGGCCTTTGCTATAGGTACCACCAGTGCTATCGGTCACAATCACGTTAAAGTCGTGCTGGCCATCCGGCAAAATGTACTCTGCAGCAAAGTTGTTTTCCTGGTCCAGCGTGATTTTTTCATCGTTGATGGTAACGGATCTGATATCACCGAGATCGCGCCCGTAAATGCGCACTCTTGAACCTCGAATTGGAATCTCCTGTCGCGCCAGGGCATGGCGTTGCTTGCGTGCTTCCAGCGCCAGGTCTTCAAGAGAGCGTGTCTCCGAGTCAGTCAGAAATCGCTTGGCACTATCGATGGACAGTGTTTGTGGAAATGTCTCATCGGTGTGGCCGTCTTTATCGAATACTCGCAACACGTAGATGAGTTCGTCGCCGGCGGCGACAACATTGCCATCGTCCAATACTCCATTCCATTCCAGGATCGAATCGTAACCAAGTTTTGAGCCCTTTACGCTTGCCAGTGGATTGTTAAGTTCACTGTCATCAGCCGCGTAAAACATAACGTTCCATTCGCTGACATAGCTTGCATAGTTTGAAAACACATTCAATCTAATGGGCTCTGACAGTATGCCATCAGACACCCTGACTCGGCTTGCGGCAGTGACATCGAGTCTGCGTTCAGTTGAAAGCGGATCCTGTGTCAGCCAGATTTTACCGTCGCCGACAGTAGCATGAGAGGCCGACTCAGGAACCTGAAGTGACACCCCCTGAAAAGTTACATCGACGCGTCGGTTGCTTTGCATGTCGTCAGGTGATGGTTCGTCTATCGCGGACTCTCCTTCACCGTATGTCACAATTTTCAATGTATAGGCGGGCTTTTGCCGCGCCTGACTATCTGTACAGGCAACAGTTTCACAGTGTGCATCCTGTAAGCCGGACACACTTCGTTCTGCTACTGCTACGTTGGCGCTTACAAATGCAACGCCCAGTGCTGTTCTGATCCAAAGGTCAAGTGATTGCGCAGATGGTGCGGGCATCACTGAGAATTTACTATCTACTTTCATTGTCCCAACTCCCGGTTCTCAGTGGACTGATTGGTTGTGTCTGTGCCTCCGCTATAGGCGGAGGAATCCACGTCCACTGTGATGTTTTCAAGCAAACTGCTACCGAGTGCCGAGCGCAGTGCGCGCTCTACTGTTCTAGCTCTCCTCTTTGCCAGTGCTATGTTATAGGCGCGACTTTGACGTGCATCGGTGTGCGCCTGAATCAAAATACGACCACTGCCGTGTGCCTTGAGGTGTTTAATAATGTCTTCAATGGCACCGCGCTGGTCTGCACGAATATTATGTTTATCGGTATCAAAGAATACCGACCCGAGCTTTACCTCTACCATTTGTCGTGATGCTAAGGCGCTGGATTGCTGTGGCTCCACTACTGGTAGCTGCACACCAAAACGCATGGTGTTCAGACCACTGTTGGTGATGCGTAACACCCGAGGGTTTTCGGTGGTCAGCTTTGCGTTGCGCGGCAGTGTCGCCACGTCAAGTTTGACGATGGCCTGTCTACCTGCGCCGTCGCGACCGCTGTCCACATCCGGCAAATGGAATCGACCGGCTTTGTCGGTTTCAATTACCAGCCCGCGTACCGTTGCCAGGCGGACTCCGGGTAGCCCCTCTTCGTGGATGCCTTGGTTACTAATGGTAATTTCCAGCACTTTGGTGAGCACTGCCTTATGTTGCTCGCGCGCAAGTGTGGGTACGGACTGCGTAACTCTGGTGGTAACTCTTATGTCCTGCGCTGTTATACCTCGAGCGCGTTGGCCAACATGGCTCTCTGTGATCTGGAGGTTTTCGTCGGCAGTCAGTATCGTGCCCTCGGAACTTCTGATCACGAAGCGGTTATCTTCCGCCAGAGGAATCTTGACGACAACAGACCGTGGGGAATCCTCAGCGCTTGTGCGCCCGTCAAGATCACCAACTCGATAGGCCTTGTCGCCAAAGTATTCACTGGCGCTGGTGACTGTGATGCGGGTTGCATCAGCGCTGTCCTGGTAGCCATCGGCGTCCCGGTCGTGAAAAACTTTGCCTATCAGCGTGGCGTTATCAAGCACGGGGTCGGCAATCACATCAACTGTTGCCCGCGCCTGGTTACTACTGCCACCGTCGCTGACCTCGGCGATATTGGTGTACTCGCCCTGCACCAGGGATACACCAACTCTTACCGCGTACGTGATGGAGATATCACCGTCAGGCTGGCCTGGCACAGTCAGCCCGCTAAATACTATCGGGTCTGTACCACTAGTGATTACTCGCTCACTGGCCAGTGCGTTCTGATCGGCGTCATAGGTCGTGACCACAGCAGACCCGGGTATTAGCGAGAACCCGTTGGGCAAGTTGTCAGTCACCGCAACGTTGTCCGCCGCATCATCCTGTGTGTTCTGCACACGGACGTTGTAGTGCAATATATCGCCACTGGATACTCGCCGACGAGAAGCAGTCTTTTGTACTGTCATATCAGCCAGTGCAGCTGCCAGTGCCGGGTCCAGGGGTATGTGATTAAAAATCACATTGGTGTCACCGGCTGCCAGTCGAAAGTACAGATAGTAGGTAGTGTCTTCGCCGTCCTGCGGTGCTACCGCCTGTGGCTGAATCTCGCAGGCACCCGACAATGGTATGGTGTCAACGGTACAGGCCGCTTCAATTGCATCACTGTCAAACGTGCCTGTTTCGGGCAGTATGAAAGTCGACATTCCCTGATAGGTTGGTGGAATGTCAGCTATCTGGATACTGTAAACATCGTCGAGCGGGCAGCTTGGGTGTGCGTCAGGATAAACATCGAATGCATAGTAGCCATCTGCCTGAGTGGTCTGGCCCTGCTGATTGGCGTTCAGACATACCGGATCAATCACCACACCTGAGCTGTTAAGCAGATGCAGCGTAACATTTGGCACAGGTTCTCTGGTGATAGAGTCGTAGACAATGCCGCTCGGATCTATCGGTAACGGCAGATTGATGGTTTGACCTGCCTGTAACACACCGCCTGTCGATGACTCGGCCATAAATACACCGGCCTCGTTGAGGAAGTGCACCGTGTACTCACTCGGTATCAGGCCATCGATGGCGTAGACACCATTCTCATCGGTGGTGGTGGTCGCGATCAGATCACCATCGGCGTTGAACACTCTGAGTGTCCAGTTTGGCATTACCGGTTCAGCGGGATCTATCTCGCCATCGCGGTTGATATCCAGCCACACCGTGCCGGTCAGTGATGCGGGCTGTTCGAACGCCAGAGTAACCAGCGACACATTTGACAATAGTCCGGTGGTATCAGTGACCTGGTACTGTACTGGTGTTGGTGAACCGACGAAGCCGGCCTCTGGCGTGAACGTAATGTCACCGCTGTTCGGGTCTACAGTCCAGCTACCTTCACCGCTGACTTCAAGTGCGGTGACCGGGGTTCCGGTGTCCGGATCTATAATGCGAACCGTGGTCGGATCAATGTTGTTTTCCGGGTCTGTATCATCTCCCAGCACAGCAACAGTCACCGGTGAGCCCAGCGGCAGGTCAGTTCGACTGTTATCAGTCGTGACCGGTGGAAGTATGCTTACTACCGGTAGCGTATGAGTTGCCTCTATCACCGGAGTCTGATCGCTGATCACCCGGGCAACATTGATAATTTCTCCTGCCACAGCATCGTTAGCTGCCACCGTGTAGTCACCAGTCAGTACGCAGGTGGCGGCGGCTGGCAGCAAGTCACAGCTTATTGTGTCAGGTGTCAGCAGCGGGTCACTGACGACCACATTAGACAGAGCTTCAACACCAGTATTGGTTGCGACAATCGTGTAGGTCAGTGTGTCGCCGGGTGTTACGTGCCCGGAGCCATCGTTGTCCGTGTTAACCGGGGCTAATTTGACCAGTGTCAGTGCAGGTTGTGCAATGTCTATGGTATGTGATGTGTCTGTCGGTGGCGTTTGATCAGACACTGCAGTTGCCGTATTAACCACACGTGCGGCAGAAACATCGTCGTTGGTGACTATGTAGTAGCCGGTTAATTCACAGCTGGCCTGTGGCAGTACGGTTGCACAATTGACCGCGTTTGGTGCCAGCAACGGATCTGTGACTGTGACGTTGGTGAGCGTAGCATCACCAGTGTTAGTCGCAATCACCGAGTAGTGCAGCGTATCGTCTACCGTAATGCCACCCGTATTGTCGAGGTCTTCCATACTGGCCAGCGTCTTAACCAGCGCCAGTGCCGGTTGACCCGGATTGACAGTTACCGTGGCACTGATCTCACCAGTCTGGTCGCTGACAGCAGTGGCAATGTTGGTAATTACACCGTTAATCACATCATCTGCGGTAACCTGATAACTTCCGCTCAACACACAGCTTGCACCCACCGGCAACAGAGCACAGGT
>CALGNZ010000093.1 GCA_937957915.1 uncultured Granulosicoccaceae bacterium
TACAGCTTTCCGGTGGTATGCAAAAACGGCGACTACGAAATTGTGCAAGGCCTCGAGGTCAACGATTTCATCGCAGGCAAAATGAAGGAAAGCGAACAGGAACTGCAGGAAGAAGCAGAAGCTGTAAAAGAAATGACCTAGCGAATCTCCCCGGTGAGTGGTGCGCTGTGCAACCCAGCTAACAATGGGTTAGCGTGCCCCGCCGGGGGCTTCATTTTTGAACAAACCAAAAATGAAGCAAAAGTCTTTTTGCGACCGAACACAGGATGTCGGTGAGCGGCGCGAACCGCACAATTCCAAAGATGGCATAAGCGCCAGGCGCATCCACCACCATGCCATCCTCGACGGAGGCTTCCTTCTTTAGAAGGACCAAGGCTACACCCAAACACTAACCGCCTAAGACAGTCGCCCGTGCTTAGTGCTTTATCATTCTGATGAAACGCCAGATCAACAGCACCAGCAATGCCACAAGATACGCAGCGGGCTCAAGCACATCATTGGCCCTGACCTGCCACAGGTAGTGGATGATGGTCAGTACTGCCAGCGGGTAGATAATCCTGTGCAAGGCTTTCCAGCGCACGCCCAGCCTGCGCACTGACCATCTATTTGATGTCAGTGCCAACAGCAGCAATCCGGTCAGCGCCAGCATGCCGATGGTGATGTACTTTTTTTCTATGACATCCGCCAGTGCCGATGAAAAACTCAATTGCTGATCGAGTACCAGCCAAACCGTAAAATGTAGCAGTGCATAGAAGAATGCAAACAGCCCAAGCATGCCCCTGAGCTTTGCAACCGCCCCCCAGCGCAATTGCATCTGCAAGGGCGTGACACACAGGGTTATTAGCAATAATCGCAGGCTCCACAAACCAAAATCATGGAGTATGGCTTCAACAGGGTTTGCCCCCAGCTTTCCTTGAAATAACCCCGTCACATTAAACAGCAGCGGTAGCAGGCACATCAAAAACACGACTGGCTTCAACCATATGGATAACCGCAACGAGCTGGTCTGGTGAGCCACCGCTGTAATTTTACCGGAACTGTTCATGGAATCGTGAGAGCGGCAACTGACTAGAAATTCTTTGTCAGATCCAGGTCAGAATACAGTCCGGCTACTTCTTCGGCGTAACCGTTAAACATCTGAGTTTCCTGCTTTTCGGCAAACAGCGCTGCCAGGCCTTTTCCATCCCCGTCGAGACGCCGCTCTTTAGCCTGGCTCCAGCGCGGATGGCTAACTGTCGGATTGACGTTGGAATAGAACCCGTACTCGCGAGGCGCAGACAGATTCCAGCTGGTATCAGGCTGTGTTTCAGTAAAGCTGATGCGCACTATCGATTTGATGCTCTTAAATCCGTATTTCCAGGGCACCACCAGGCGCAACGGCGCACCACTCTGATTGGGCAGAACACGGCCGTACATGCCAGCTGCCATCAACGTCAATGGATGCATGGCCTCGTCCATACGCAAACCTTCTACATAGGGCCATTGCAATACCGGATACTGCTGACCGGGAAGTCTTTGAGGATCATGCAGTGTCTGGAATTGTACATAGCGCGCATTGCCATTCGGCTCAAATCGCTTTAGCAAATCTGATAACGGAAATCCCACCCACGGGATCACCATCGACCATGCCTCGACACAACGCAAGCGGTAAACACGCTCTTCAAGCGCGTGAGGCTTGAGTATATCCTCAAGCGTGTATTTGCCGGGTTTAGCACATTCACCATTGACCTCAACAGACCATGGTTCTGTAATCAATCGACTCGCATTCTTCTGCGGATCAGTTTTGTCGGTACCAAGCTCGTAAAAATTGTTATAGCTGGTTGCCTGTGCCCACGGTGTTTGCTTTTCTGACGTGCTATCTGCCCAGGCAGTGACGCCGTCAAGTTTTTGTCCCTCCGGGCCGTCGCCTGAAGCAGCAATTCCAGCGCCCGGGAGCATCGCAGCGGTCGTTGCACCCAGGGCGAGCCCCGCCGCCTGTAACAGCTCACGCCGCTTCAGAAAGACATCTTCAGAGGTGATTTCGGAGCTTCGAATTTTGTTTGCAGCTTTAATAATCACTGTCTCTTGATTCTCCAGGTATTCATTGACATAGCACCCACAGGTGCCTGGACTTTCTTATTTGCCCTGACGAACCCAATCTCACGGGAGCGTACCCCTCTATTCCGCGCACGTTCGCCACAAGCTAAACCATTGCACCTAGCTGCGTCTAAAACCACAGTTGACCGTGCAAAGCACTATATATTGCCGGTGCCCGGCCCATCTCCGCCATCTTATTATTCGGCATCCACAGCGATAATTCTCTAACAATAGTCTAACAAATTTGTTTATCGCCTGATCTGAGCCTGAGTCCGACATGCTTGCCGACAAAACCCGGATACTGTTCAGGCCTGATAGATCACTGCCGCCGCGCGCTTTCCGCCAGCACCGGGAGTCAGGTTAGTCGGGTACGGGGAAGTACGCGCCTCAATCAGTCGTGGCTCCCGCCCCGGATTTCCACGCCATGTCGATACCTCATCGAGTTTAGTGTGCAGTTCACAAAATCAGCACGAAAATTGATACAACGCACATTCCTTTGCCCCGGGCGTCACAAAATTAGCGCTGTCCCGGCAGTGAGTCGAGGTAAAGATTTTTAAGCGGTTGTGCCTGCTGTTTTTCACAGGCCTGCTAATCTTACCGGGCGGCTTTATTAAAAAGCGCTGCGCTCCAACAACAGCCACAGAGAAACTATGATATCCAAAGCTGAAATTAGTTTGCCGCTCAACGATGTTGTTACTGATCAACGCACCTCCGGCAAGAGTACTAACAAGGCACGTCATCGCTTGACCACTGTATTGCGAAATTCGCAACTAAAGCAGTGGGACGCAAACAATGCTGACATCAAACTGTTACCAGTCTCTTGCGTGGATATCTACAGGGATCTGGTTGTTCGGCAGAAAGCCGTGCAATTGGTCGCCGACCGAACTGACTCAGCTCAGGCGCAAATAGCGCCCTACCCGGCCGGCGTATTAATGACTCGCCACGACGCTGCAACGCTGACGCAACGCTGCCGAAAACTCGAGCTAGAGACAGCTTCCAGCAACAAAGATGTCCGCTACTCTCTCTACGTTGCTGCGGGGTTTGCAGTTACCGTTGGCGACACCGGCAACAAACATCGCGCCCCGCTATTGCTGATACCGGTTGAGTTAACGCGAAGCCGAGGACGCGATAATGCCTTTGCTATCCGCTACACTGGCGGCGCCCTGCGGCTAAATCCGCATATAGCTGAATCCTGTGAAACCCACGTCGAGCAGATCATCGAGCCATTTGCGGACGCGTCGGATATTCGGGACTATCTGCGAGCCACAGGTCGCAAACTACACAGCAGTTTGAATTGTCAGGTCAGTGCCAATACTGGTCTGTTCAGCCTGCAGGCAGATGTACTGACCGAGGTTTCTCCCGCCGACCGACAGCTGGCAGAGCTGGAACGCACAAAACCTGGTCTCGAATTCAAGGCTTTGCCGGTAACGCCAGAGTCTTTCAACTCACAACTTGCCATTCGCATGCTGCGTTTTATCGATCCCGACAAACTCGATAATGCATTACTGAATTTCATCGGCACTCCTGCCACCGATTCCGTGCCATCGTTGCTCGACAACGAACCGGAGCTCAATGGAGAGCGGCTGGAGAAAAGTCGTAAGTGCGCCCGGTGGTTAATAGACGTTGGCCTGGGCCACTGGCAGTTGCAGCACATTGTCGGTCTGCCTGATCGTATTGATAGCCTGCTTCAATCAATCAACGCGCTACGTAACATGCCAGAGTTCGCGCGCCACATCGACGACGACAATCAAACCATTGGTATGCTGCAGAAGCTTTATCGGGCGCGCAGCTGCATCGACAATGCTCCGTCAGAAATGCAACACCATGCCATTTCACTGCATGCAGACCCTGATACGCGGCTCTTGTTGCAGAAGGCAAAAGTACAAGCCGCATACATCGAACACGAATTGTCGACCTCCGCCGAGACATTTCATCTGAGTGCAGTACCCGGAAGCCGTAACCTCTATCATCTGATAAAAACCATCGCCAAGCGAGAGCAGTCTTCACAGCTCACTAACCCGCATTACTTCAGTGCCAGGCGTCAGTTAAACGAAATACTTAAAACCCACAACGGGCTGGTAACAGACAACGATCTGCAAAAACTCGAAACGCTGGCCAAAACCCTGCGCTTCTCAGAGTTGTTTGAGGAAGACCTTTACTACAAGCGTTGTTTTGGATCTTTGTTTAACGGTGTCAACACTAACTGGCAACGACTGGATTCAGTGGTCAACTTTTCCAGAAACCTTGCCAGTGAACTGGATTCGACAGAACTGGTTGGCCGATTAAATGAAAGCTGGCCCTCGTTTCAACGCGACTTCAGCGCACTGATGCCAAAGCTACGACCTGCCGCAACCGCAGCACACAAGCTCACGTTACTGGTGCCTGCCTTTATAAATAATGAAACCAGGATCGACAATGCGCTTAGCACCGCCAGTAAATTCCGCTCTCGTGTGCGTCAATGGCAACGCTATTTAAGTAAAACCACCGGTAACCCGACCAGCACACCGTTCTCGATGATTGCAGCTTCTCCGCGCATTGAGTCTGACGTCAGTGTGCTGCTTGCACCACTGGAATACGATGACCGAATCTACCACCATATTATCGGGTCACAGCTGGACCAGGAAACCGTTTCAGCGACAGCGCAATGGTTGTATAACACACTAACCCATCTGCAAATCGATGCACCAACCGTGCGTCGTTACCTCGACGCTGATCTGGACCTCGACGCCAGCCGACGCATTCGACCGCTGTAAACTCCAACACTGCTGACGCCGGCCTGCGATAAACATCGCAGGCCAGGTACGCGAGCAACACATAGACACCACTACCAGACAGCCGATTTTGAAGGCGAACAAGTCGTAAAGCCCGGGAGGGATATCATTGACTGTTCTCTTCCCCTGAAACATAACTCACAACAGCCGCAGGCACCCAAATAATTGGTGCGATTCGCGTCGCTCACCAACACCCGACGGCCGGCCGCAGAATACTTTTTGCTTCGTTTATGGTCTTTTTGAAAATGAAGGCCCCCGGCGGTGATGTCATACTCGTGCGCACCACTGAAAGTCACCAGTTGCGCGACACGCACGCTAACCGGAGCGCAAGCTCCTAACTCGCCCGAACCCATTTACGCGCGTTGTCAAACATGACTGACCACGGCCCACGCTCACCCCATGCCGACGGCGTCCAGGAATGCTGAACCGTCCTGAACACCCGTTCCGGATGGGGCATCATGATATTAAAACGACCATCATCACTGCACAGTCCGGCGACGCCGGCAATGGACCCATTGGGATTGTGTGGATAGCGCTCGGTAACTTCACCACTGTTGTCTGTATACCGCAGGCTGACTGTGGATGCGGAATCTGAATCGACACGGCCTTCACCGTGAGAGATCACAACCGGTATTCTTGATCCTTCCATTCCAGCGAGCAGAATAGACGGCGACGGCTCTACCTGAACCGTGCAAAGACGCGCTTCAAATTGCTCTGACCGATTGCGCCTGAACTCCGGCCAATGCGCAGCACCGGGTATCAGGTCCTGCAGGTGCGACATCATCTGACAGCCATTGCAAACACCCAGCGCAAATACATCCGCTCGTTCAAAGAACGCACTAAATTCACTGGCCGCAGCTGTGTTATAGCGTATAGACCCGGCCCAGCCACCACCGGCCCCGATCACATCGCCATACGAAAACCCGCCGCAGGCAGCTAGCCCGTGAAAATCTGCCAGCCCGGTTACGCCATTGATGATATCGGTCATGTGGACGTCGATGCAGTCGAAACCAGATTGCTTGAATGCAGCGGCCATTTCGATATGACCATTCACGCCTTGTTCGCGCAGTATTGCAATCTTCGGTTTGGCGCCGGTACTTTGAACCACGTTATCTTCCGGGGCAAAAGTCAACACAGGGGTCAACCCCGGGTCGTCGCTGGCAATCAACTCGAGCTCCTGCTCGGCGCATTCCGGGTTGTCGCGGCGTTTCTGCATTTGGTAGCTGGTCTGCCACCACTGCTTGCGAAGGTCAGCCACAGCACCGGAATAAACGGGCGCCCCGTTCGAGGAAAAGTGTAACTCTTGCTGTTGAGTGGCTCGACCGACACGATGCAGGCAATGTCCGATGCCGTACGCGTTAAATACCGACTCGATCAGCGTTCGATCCGATGCATTCGCCACCTGAAAAACCACACCGGGCTCTTCACTGAACAAGCTGCCAACAATTCCGGTTTCCCCGATAACAGGCAAGTCGATAGCGGCCCCGCAATTACCTGCAAAGCACATCTCCGCGACGCAGGCGAACAGTCCGCCATCTGAGCGATCATGAATGGCGAGTATCTTTTCCTGTTGCAGCAACTGCTGAATCGCGTTGTACAGGCCAAGCAGGTTCTCGGCACTGTCTACATCCGGTGTCTCGTCACCTATGCGCTGGTACACCTGCGCAAGCGTTGATCCGCCAAGCCGATTCTTACCACCACTCAAATCAACCAGATACAACGCATTGTCAGCAACTGGTTTCAACTCAGGCGTGCGCGCCATGCGCACGTCAGCGACCGGAGCAAATGCGGTTATCACCAGCGACAAAGGCGCGGCAACGGTCTTCGTTTTTGCAGCGCCGCTATTCTCTGCTGCCAAATGCTCTTTTGCCAATTGCTCTGCTGGCAGTTGCTCCGGTTCAGCGTGCTCTGACGCAGAATGCTCTGATGCTGGCTGCTGCCAGGTGCTCTTCATCGACAGGGAATCCTTGCCGACCGGAATCGACAACCCCAACGCCGGGCATAGACCGCGTGCCACTGCTTCTACCGTATCGAATAACGCGGCATCAGCGACCGCGTCACCGGTTGCTGCCATCCAGTTTGCCGATAACTTGATCTGTTTGATGTCACCGATAGCGGCACTCATGATATTGGTCAGCGCTTCTGCGACTGCCATTCGACCCGATGCAACCGGTGATATCATCGCCAGTGGCGTGCGCTCCCCGATCGCCATTGTCTCGCCGCTGTAACCGGAAAAATCGGCAAGTGTGACCGCCGCGTCCGCCACCGGCATCTGCCGTGGTCCGACTAGCTGATCGCGATGTACCAAACCGCCAACTGTGCGGTCGCCGATGGTGATTAAAAAATTCTTGGCGGCCACAGCCGGTGCTGATAACACCCGGTCAACCGCATCGGCAATGCCGAGATCCTGCAACTGCAGTGAAGAGACAACTGGCGCGCGTCTGGTGCCGGTGCGATGCATGCGAGGTGGCTTGCCCAGCAGCAGATCCAGAGACATATCGATCGCATCTTTACCGAGCAAACTATCCCTGACCGTCAGCTGTAATTCTTCTGTGGCATGCCCGACGATGGAAACAGGGCATCGCTCGCGCCTGCAGATCGCTTCAAATTCGGCAAGTTTGTCGCCATCGATCGCCATCACGTAGCGTTCCTGCGATTCATTGCACCATATCTCCATGGGCGACATACCCGCCTCGTCGATCAGAATCCGGCGAAGATCAAACTCGGCGCCACGACCGGCATCATGGACCAGCTCTGGTAGCGCGTTAGACAGTCCACCCGCCCCCACATCGTGCATCGACAGCACCGGTGAGGTATCGCCCATCGCAACACAGGTATTGATCACTTCCTGACAACGCCGTTGCATCTCGGGGTTGTCGCGCTGTACCGAGGCAAAATCAAGAGACTGGTCACTCTGCCCGCTGGACATTGAAGATGCCGCTCCGCCGCCGAGACCAATCAACATGGCAGGACCACCGAGCACCGCGATGGCGCTGCCTGCCGGAACCGGTTTTTTATGGGTATTGCAGGGTCGAATATTGCCCATTCCACCGGCTATCATGATCGGCTTGTGATAACCAAACCACTGCGATTCCTCAACATCGGTGACTGGCATCTCGAGCGTGCGGAAATACCCGGCCAGATTGGGACGCCCGAATTCATTGTTATACGAGGCGGCACCAATTGGCCCATCGATCATGATATCCAGTGCCGAAGCAATATGTGAAGGCTTGCCTGCGTGTTGCTCCCATTCGTGGGTGAAGCCGGGAATACGCAAATTAGACACACTGAACCCGCACAGCCCGGCCTTGGGTTTCGCCCCGTTACCGGTGGCGCCCTCGTCTCTGATTTCACCACCGGCGCCAGTTGCCGCACCAGCGTAAGGGCTGATAGCGGTTGGATGATTGTGCGTTTCGACTTTTATCTGCACATTGGCAGGCTCTGCACAGTCGGCATACGTGCGGGAAACGGGGTCGATCATCAGGCGCTCGGCACTGTGACCCTGAATGACAGCGGCGTTGTCATCGTAGGCAACCAGCGTGCCTTCGGGTTGCGCGCGATGCGTCTCTCTGATCATTCCGAACAGCGAAGCATCGGCACTGACACCATCGATCTGCCAGCTTGCATTAAAAATTTTGTGCCGACAGTGCTCTGAATTGGCTTGCGCAAACATCATTAACTCGGCATCAGTGGGATTGCGACCCACCTGCTGGAAACCATCAACCAGATAATCTATTTCATCCGCTGACAACGCAAAGCCAAGCTGTTCATTAGCCACTGCAAGCTGTTGTTTGCCACCGGCAATAACATCGATAGTATTTAATGCGGCCGGGGCCTGCTGTCGAAACAACTGTGCAACATCTTCAACGCCCGTGAAAACAGACTCGGTCATTCGATCGTGCAACAGCGCCTGCAGGTTTTTCTGCTGGTGACTGACGTCTCCGGTCACCTGCCAGATGATCGCGCGTTCGATTCGTTCGCAATCCGCCCCGCAATTGCGCAGGATGTCAGTCGCTTTTGACGACCATGGTGAAATTGTTCCCGGCCGGGGTGCGACGATAAAATCTGCTGCAAACGGAGCATTATCAGACGCACCGAGTAGCTTCAGAACACGAGCCTTCAGCTCGTCGGCCGGTTCGGATTGCAGCAGATACAAGAATGAGGCGCGCAAGCCTGACACATCAAAGTTGCTTTGTTGACACTTATCCAGCAGTTGCTGAACTCGAAAAGCGGACAGTGCGCTATCGCCAAACAGCACAAACATCAGATTTTCCTGTAATTGGATAACATCGCGGGAAACCGCGCTGGAAACGCAAAGTGTTGACGCGTCAGAGCAGCCGGGGCAGACGCGGGATTATGCCACAGGGCGGGGTTATGTACTCGTAAATGCAGCCATCCACTTGTGGTTGCCTGCATTACATCCGTTAGTGCCGGAAACTTCCGGACTTGGCACCGATTTGGCAACCTCGTACTCAAGGAATCTACAAGTACGATATCGCATTGGAACGCATTAACGAAATTCTTGAACCCGCGGCGCTGCTCGAGACGATCGCAGGCCGCAGCAGCGATGCCATCGCCATAAAAGACCTCGATTTTCGCTACTTGTTTGTCAACAAGAGATTCGCGGAATTGATGGGCATCGCCGACGACAGACTCATCGGTTTAACCGATGCTGAAGCCGGCACCAGCACCAATATTCTCGATCAACTCGCTCTGTCTGGTGGCAATGACCTGAGTGACGAGACGACCGAGATGGGTGACAACTATCCTCCGGATACCCGTCTACAGAAACTTAATGGCTATCAGGTGGTGACCAATCGCGGCCAGGTGACAGACATAGACGGTGTCTGCAATGACGTCCATACAATGCGGGTACCGCTGAGGGGTAAGTGCGGATCCCCAACTGCGTTATTGATTCATTCGATCGAGTTGACCGGCGACACGGACAAAAAACTGAAGCAGCAAACCAGAATAGTACAGTCAGCTGCAACAGAAATCGCGCTGCAGGCAATTGACTCGAAGCTGTCGCGGCTGTCGACACGAAACAATCTGCTGACAGCGCTGAATTCGATAACGCTGCAACTGGTCAACCGCACAGAACTGACGCCGCTCCTGCAGCATATTGCCCGCGAAATCGTCAAGCTGTTCAAGGCAGATCTGGTGCAAATAAATATGCTGCACGAATCCGGTAATTATCTGGAAACTGTCTGCACAGCTGGCGACGGGTTCCAGTGTCGACCCCACCGCTTTCGTTACGGCGAAGGTGCAAGCGGCCTGGCCTGGAAAACCCGCGCCGTGCAGTTCATAGACGACTACCAGAACTTTGATAACAAACTCGACGGACTGGAAGATCTGCAAAGTTGTGCCGCCATCCCTATCTTCAGAAATGACACCGTTATTGGCACTATCGATATTGCCTTCAGCTGCAACAATCAACAGCCCCTCGACAACACCATTGACAATCGCGATGTGCTTGATCAGCTATCGCAGCTGACAACAGTCGCGATTGAAAATGCAGCGATGCACGAGGCGACACTGGCAACACTTGAAAAGACGACGGCGCTCAACGAACTGAGTAAACTGATTCACAACAAATCTGATCTGGCAGACGTGTTACGCCAAAGCAGCGAAACGGTATTGAGTATATCGGAAGCGGTAATGGTATCGATTCTGGAAGCCACTGCCAGCGGTCTCTGCTGCGATCACACAGCTTACCGTGGCGACTTCAGAATCAATAGCATTAGCACCGGCGAGCGTTCAATTAATCCTGAAACAAACACTGAAAATATCGGATCACAGGATACCACCGCCGGCAATACGCCGGATGACAAATCACAACCATTCAACACCAGTCTATGCAATCACCCCACCGCAAAATGGTGCTATGACAATGCAGCCCCGGTCATCATTCGCGAGAATGAAGACAGCCAGTTTGAATCAGGCGCCATGGCACTGTGGAGGCGAGAGCAGCGCATTGGGCCATCGTTATACTTCCCGCTCATTCACGAGCAGGATACCTACGGCGTGCTGGTTATACATCGGCATATTGATCAGCCGAGCTTCACCGATTCAGAACTGAATCTGCTACAGATAGCCGGGAATCAAATTTCCTTTGCGATCTATCAATCTGCGCTGCTCGCAAAAATCAGACACGAGGCCTACCACGACGGTTTAACCCAGCTGCCCAATCGGGTTTACTTCGAGAAACGGCTGGCCGAATCGATAGAAAGTGAGCGCTTCTCTGCGAGCCGCTTCGCCGTGCTGTTTATGGATCTGGATGGTTTCAAGTCAGTTAACGACACACTGGGTCATGGCGTAGGCGACAAGCTGTTACGCTGCGTCAGTGACAGACTCGCGGCAAGTATTCGTGATGGTGACTTGCTGGTGCGACTCGGGGGCGACGAGTTTGCTGTGTTGCTGCACGACCTGGAAGACCGTGGCACTGCTGTCGCTATCGCTGCACGCCTCAACCAGTCGCTGCAAAACACGGTTGATATCGACGGCTACAAAATCACCATCTCTGTGAGTATCGGTTTGAGTTTCTACCCGACAGACGGGTATACAGCAGACGAGCTGCTGAAAAACGCCGACATTGCCATGTACCAGGCAAAAGGCAGCGGTAAGAATCGCATCAACTGCTTTGACGAAAACATGGCGCTCAAATACCAGGAGCGAATACGCCTGGAGACTGACCTGCGCGACGCGGTTCACACCGATCAGATCTATGTTGTCTATCAGCCGCAAATTGAACCTCGCACCGGACGCGTGGTCGCTGTCGAGGCGCTTGCACGCTGGAATCATCCGTTGCTCGGACATGTGCCGCCCGACAGGTTTATACCAGTCGCAGAGGAATCCGGCCTTATCACCCAGATCGGTGAACGTGTGCTGCTGGAAGCCTGTAAGCAAACCTGTAAGTGGCAAAAAATGGGATATCAGCGCCTGCAGGTTGCAGTAAATATTTCCGCGCAACAATTTACCCAGGACAATTTTGAAGCCGTGGTATTCGACGCGCTTGCCTACAGCGGCCTGAAACCTGGCTATCTCGAGCTGGAAATCACAGAAAATATTGTGATGGAAAACGTCAGCCGCGTGGTTACAAAACTCAACACATTACGTGCAAAAGGTATTCAGATCGCTATCGACGACTTCGGTACAGGTTACTCATCCCTGCGCTATCTCGAAGACTTGCCTCTCGATACGCTAAAAATAGACAGATCCTTTGTGACCAAGCTCGATCACAACGACCCACAGCATTCACTGGTCAACACCATTATTTTGATGGCGAGTTCCTTTGGCATCACGACAGTAGCCGAGGGCGTTGAAACAGAACAGCAGTTGCGAAGCGTTGTTGAACTCGGTTGCGACTATATACAGGGGTACTACTACTCCAGACCGGTACCCGCTTCTGCCCTTGGTTCAGTTATAGACAAAATTAACACCAAACCCGTCCTGAGTACCGCCGTTGCATAGCCGACCATTGGCGGTCGGCAGCAAGTAGCGCCAACATCAATTTCGACCTGTTCCACCCCTAATTCGCCAACCACCTTCTATTCTGGTACCCTGCTTCGCGCATTTGTGATAGATTTCGACACAGTTTTTTACATAGTCGATAGTCCGTGATTCACTCAATCGAACTGTAGGTAATGGCGTCCCATGTTTTTTAGAAGTTGGGTCAGATTTTCTGGCCAATTAGTTCTCGCTTTGCTGGTTTCAACATTCCTGACCACTTTGTACGCTGCTGAGCCGACCACCCTTCCCCAGGCCACAGAGCTAACCAGCGCCGATAGCGCTGCGCAATTACGCTCCAACCTCTTCGAGCTCATCGATTCCATTCCGCTGGTCGGGTCTATACTGTCCGTTGTCTGGTACTCAATTACCGACTATAAAGGCTGGGCAGGGTTTGTTCCGATACTGACCAAAACCCTGATCATTCTGGGCGCCGGGTGGCTGGGCTTTTTGATACTTCGGCCAACATCCCTGCGCAAAAAGTTCAATGCTCGTGCCGCCAGCCACAACGACGGCGGAACCATAGCGCTTTACAGCCTCATTTCTGTCGCACTTGAGCTGCTCAGTATCGCCATTTTCTATTTCATTGCCAGTGCCGTTCTGACCTATTTGATCGACTCGGTCGAACCAACCCACGCACTGGTGTCGAATCTGATCTGGGCGGTAACGGCAATACTAATCTTCAACGCAGTAATGCGTTCTATCCTGGCACCCAACAACTCAAATCTGAGACTGATGCCACTGGAAGATGGACCGGCTAAAGCAGGGTTTAATGTTCTACTGATGATTTTCGCGGTGCTGCAGCTTGGACTCGCTGCGCTCTCGTTCCTCGAACACATGGGCGCTTACAAATCATTGACCCGCGCCGGTATAGTTGCGCTTACTTTCACTGTTAATACGTCTTTTATCGCATTTCTGTGGGTAGCACGGAAACACTTTAATGCCGTGTTCTATCCCGCCGGGCCACCCGATCCGCAGCGCCAACCCACCTCCGCCGCTTTTCACCGTCTATGGCCAGTTGGCCTGAGTATCTGGCTGCTGGTCATTTGGGCAGTATGGTCATTCAACATTTTCATCGACAACGAGGAGAGAGCGTCAAACGTTGCTATTTGCTGGTGGATAACATTGTCCTTTCCGATTCTTGATCGCTGTGTTCAGCTGATTCTGAAGAACCTCATTTCCGACAAAGTCTTCACCGCGCCAATCAATCAGGCCAGAGGCGAACGCTTCGTTAACGTCATTCAAACCGGTTTTCGAATTGTGCTTCTTGTATTTGCCTTATTCACCGTGACCAAGGCCTGGGGTTTTCAGGCCGCCAGCAATCTCACCGGTAACTCGATCGTGCAACGAGCCTTCGATATCATCGTCGAACTCGGCATTGTGGCGGTCGTGGGCTTCGCGATTTGGGAAATCGTTCAGGGCTGGGCCGAAAGTAAAATGCCTGAATCCGATATTGACCCGGTGGCTGCCCTTGAACTCGACGGCGGCGGCCTGGGTGCTACCCGAACCGAAACCCTGCTGCCGCTACTGCGTACCGTTCTATCAGCTGTGCTGGCAGTTTTCCTGGTGCTAACAGCACTCTATGTGATGGGAGTGAAAATCGGCCCGTTACTGGCTGGCGCCGGCGTAATCGGTATTGCCGTGGGCTTTGGTGCGCAAAAGCTGGTACAGGATATTATCTCCGGCATTTTCTTCCTGGTCGATGACGCATTTCGAATGGGTGAATATGTCGAAGTCGGAGGGATGCGTGGCACGATTGAAAAAATCTCCATCCGCTCCATGCAATTACGACATCACCTTGGGCCTGTGCAGACCATTCCGTACAGCGAGATGGCGACAGTTAAAAACCACAGTCGTGACTGGGTAACGATGAAACTCGAGATTCGAGTGCCCTATAATACCGATGTTGAAAAGCTGCGAAAGATAGTCAAGAAAACCGGACTCTCGTTAAGAGAGCACCCGGAACACGGATCAAAATTTATCCTGCCGCTGAAATCGCAGGGCGTTAACCGGATAGAAGAATCCGCTTTAATCATCAGGGTCAAATTCACCTGTAAGCCGGGTGATCAATGGATTATAAGGAGACTGGCCTATCAGGAAGTAAGAGACAACCTGTCCGCAGCAGGGATTCACTTTGCCCACAGAGAAGTGCGCATCCACGTACCGGAAGACGGCGCCAACGATGCGGACGCCGCCGGTTCAGAACCGGCAGCGCTGCCATCCACATCCACAGCTGCGAACCCGCAGGAGCCGGGCAAATCGCCGGAACCAGGCGCTAAAGAACCAGGCACCAAAGAAGCAGGCACTAAACAGGATAGCAGTGTATTGCAACGCGCGGCAGCAGCCACAGCCAGTGCCGCTCTACTTGCAGAAGAAATGGCTCGTTCGCATGACTACGACGACGGTAACGACCAATGAAAGATAAAAAGCTTCTCAGCGATGCTCATCCCGCACTTCCTGCACTCGTAAAAGACCTGGACAATCATCCGCAAAGTCGAAGACATTTTCTACGCACCGCGACATTGCTCGGCGTGTCTGCAAGCAGCGCTTACCTGCTGGCATCAAAAATACTGGGCGACGGACCGGGGTTGATACCCGTTGCGTCAGCGCAGGAGCCTGAATCTGCCAGAGAACAAATACTTCGCGTCGCAATGACAGTGCATCCGCTTACCGACCCGGCCAAATATGAATTTACCGAAATGGCGAATGTGACGCGCCATATCTGCGAGAGTCTGACCTATTCAAACCCCGATGGCATCACCATGCCACAACTGGCAAAAAGCTGGAGCGCGTCAGCGGACCTGAAAACCTGGACCTTCAACCTGCGTCGTGATGTGCAATGGCACAACGGCGATTCATTCGATGTTGAAGATGTACTTTTTAATATCAATCGCTGGCTAAACCCCACCATAGGATCGGCAAACCTTGGTAGCTTTGACGCGATGACGGAATCGGTTACTTACGGTGGATCCACCTCCAAGCGTAAACGCTCCGGTGCGATAGAACGAGTCGATCGATTTACCTTTCGCCTGCATACTGCACAGCCCACGCTCTCGATACCAGAAAACTTTGCTGCCTACTTTGCAGCCATCGTGCATCGTGATTTTTCGGGCCATTTCGGCAATGAACCCGTTGGTACCGGGCCCTATCGACTAGCGGAATACGAAGAAGGTAAAAAAGCGATTCTAAAGCGCAGTGGCAAGCCGTATTGGGGAGCACAGCCCACCCTCGATGAAATTCACTATTACGATACGGGCGACAAGCCGGTGCAAATGCTGGAGGCGTTGGCAAGAGGCCAGGTAGACATGGTCTACAGCATGGACGTTCGAACACTCGAACTGGCAAATGCGCTTCCAGATACCAGTATCTATGAAATCAAGTCATCCGCTACCGGTGTGGCGCGAATGAATGTTAAGCAGGCTCCTTTCGACAATATAGACGTACGCAAAGCAATACAGGCTTGTATTGATCCCTCTGCATTTCCGACACAGTCATTCAACGGGCGCGGCAGCATCGCCGAGCATCATCATGTAGGGCCAATGCACCCGGAGTATTACGAGTTGCCACGTCTGACTCAGGATTACGACCGAGCGCGTGAACTTCTGAAGTTAGCGGGTTACGGTGCAGGGCTGAACATAACAATTGATTGCGGCAACACAAACGGACTTTGGCAGCAGTCCATCTGCCAGATTATAAAGGAGCAACTGGCACCGGCCGGCATCAATCTGAAAGTCAATATTATTACAAAATCCGAATACTGGAAGATCTGGAAGACCACGCCCTTCGGCATCACCACCTGGGGACATCGCAGCCTCGGAACAATGGTGTTGAACCTGGCCTACCGAACCGGCGTGCCCTGGAATGAAACAGGTTACGCCAATCCAGATTTCGATGCAGCGCTCGACAAAGCAAACTCACTGATTAATATCGAACAACGTCGCGAAGCGATGAAAGACGTACAGAAAATACTGCAGGACGACGCGATCATTATTCAACCGGTGTGGCGCCCGGCATTCTTTGTTGCCAGAGACTATGTCAAAGGGCTCGTACCCAATGCCTCGCGGCTGCATCACTTTGAGAAAGTCACACTCACCTGAGTCAAACCTAACGGCGCCAAAACAAGAGGAGACCTGACGCGTCAGCGAACCCATGGAAACCCGACCTGTCAGCGAGACACATCGAAACCCGACCCGTCGGCTAGACACATCGAAACCCGACCCGTCGGCTAGACACATGGAAACCCGACGCGTCAGCGAGACATCTGGAAACCCGACGCGTCAGCAAGACATCTGGAAACCCGACGCGTCAGCAAGACATCTGGAAACCCGACGCGTCAGCGAGACATCTGGAAACCCGACGCGTCAGCGAGAACCATTCTATGAACACCCCGTGTACACCTCCGCACTACGTGCAGAGGTTGCCACGATACAATCGTAAAACACGCAGCGTACAGCCCCTCAAAGATCACACCTCAACAAAACCCTGCGGCGCTAACTACGCCCCATCATAACCAGTACACGAGCCGCAAAACAGTCAGGCAACTGCTGAGAAACACCCCTGCGACGCCGTAGACCTGCGATCACCAGTAAGCCGCCTATATACCAGCTGACCCCGCCAGACCCGCTGCTAACGGAAACGCCGGTGGTTGTGCCACCAGTGGCAGAGCCCCCTCCACGACTACCGCCGTTGATCTCAACGACACTGAAGTCATTTTGTGCAGTAATGTCCGGCAGCGCTGCAGCCGTGGTGCGTGCTATCGTGAAAGTTGCCGCCTGCTCTGTAACTTCAACCGGTATCGGTCCAAACGGAATATCACTCAACGCATCGATAACGACTTCACCCTCACGGCCAGTGCCGGCCCCCAGTGTCAAGGTCCACTCTGTGCCATTGTCACCACATGAGGCGCTGAGCGTCGCACGCCTTTCCTCTGACTGATCTCCCATCTGCGAGTTGTAGTCGAAGGTTGGATCTAGCGTCATTTCGTCAGCTGACAAAGTAGTGTACAAACGAGTGAGATAGCTACCTGCGGGCAGCAGAGCAGTACTGGCGCTTAACGGATCTATCTCTATGCTTTGAAAACTATCGCGTATAGCGATTCTGGCGCTGGCCAATGTCTCGGCGTTATATACCTGTAACAGGCGATCTGCATCAAAATATATAAATGAACTCTCGCCCTGCGGCAACGGCAATACTCGCTGCAGCTCAGCCTGAAATGCCGCACTCGAGCCAAGGTTAGCCAGCCCCGCAATAAATCCCGCATCAGTAGTCGTGCTGTCGAGTGTCAGCAACTGGCTTTGCAAGCCTTCAGCATTGGTTATCCGTGACAGAATAGTACTGTCCAGTGCGCGCGCCATATCCGTGGCAAAACCTTGCCCATTGGCAGTATCATTCATCGCCTCTGTAATCAGAGTCTGATAACTGGCATAGGCATTCTGACTACCGCCGTACCAGTTGAGACGCGTGTAATTCGGAGTCACATGCGGGTAGTTGTCCGGTACTGCTCTGGCCGGGCCAACTATCCATACCAGTACGCCCATATCCTCCTGTGCGGCAACCGCGGTAAGACGAATCGGAATCATGGGCTTGTCGCTCTGATATCGAAGAATTACCGGTTGAATACTGCCCGTGCTCTGCCCGCTCCTCAGCTTCAGACCGACAAACTTCATGCCCTCTAATACATAGGGCTCGATCAGGTCTCGGCCGCGATCAGTTAAATCGTACTCATTGTCTTCCAGCCATGTTGCCATGGCATCCGGGTTCTCACTTGTGATGAGCTGCACGTCGAACGGGCCCACTGTCGTTTCTTCTACACTGACACCGCCTGAGCCAGAGTCGGCAACAGACTCCGTTACGCCACCGGTTGTACCACCGCCGGTGAACCGGTCAACCGGACAACCATCCCCCTGCCGGTCCAGTACGAATTGCGGTCGTGTGGCTACATCGAGTTCAGTAAAAGTGGTGTCGGAACCAACATCAACCCCGCCGTCGAGCTCAAGAGATGCCGGAACCGGCACAACCCAGCTAAAATTCTCTGCATCGCCCTGATAAAAAATTCTTACCAGTGCGCTGATATCATCACCGCTTTGACTGAATACAATCTGCTCTCCAGCCTGCACGATGGGGGTAAATTGACAGAAAAAGCCACCACAGGAGAAAGCAGCTTTTGGTAGATAACTAAAAATTGCGACCAGTAGTACCAGGGCTAGTTTACGCATATGTGTCACTCCCGCAGTTGAATGCTTGCAAAAGGTTGGGAGAAATATCCCAACCTAATAATAGCGAATAAAAAGCCTTTGACTGCGATATTAAGGTGGCAACCTGATCACATTAGCGGTACGACCGGAGACCTGGCAGCAAAATATGTCTCAGGCCTCTCATTCAGCTCTCGCATTTAATTGTCGTTCGCGATACATCACAAACAAACCCGCTGCGATCACCATCGGCAACCCCAGCCATACGCTGTCGTCCGGGTACTCACTAAAAAACACAATGCCAACGACACTGGCTACCGGGAATGTCAGATATTCGAATGGAGCCATGGTTGAAGCTTCACCATAGCGCAGGGACTGCGCAATACACAGTTGCCCAAAGCCACCGGCTAATCCACACACAGCAATTGCCAGCCATTCGAGCGCACCGGGGCTCACCCACCCCCAAAACACAGACCCCAGCCCAAGCACCATGGTTGCAACGGAAAAACTCAACACTGCCGAGCCGCTGCTTTCTGTTTTAGTCAGCCTGCGCAAAAATATCTGTGCCAGCGCCCACAGCGTCGCCGAGCAAAGTGCCACCATCGCGCCAAGTGCTGCATTTGATCCATAATCAGCGCCGTTGCCAAGCCTTGGCCAAATAATTACCCCGACACCGATCAGACCGACAATCACCGCCATCCATCTGAAAACCCGCACGCGCTCACCCAATACCAGCCAGGCAAGTACCACTGTTATCAATGGCACAACAAATCCAATTGCGGTTGCCTCAGGAAGAGGAATGAGCGTAAGGGCTGTAAACCACAGCATCATTGCACACGCGCAGCTCGTCGCCCAACCGATATGCTTGCGTGCCGATACGATCGTAAATGTTTGCCGAAATTCCCCGCGTAACTGGTAAACCAGAAATACCGCACTCAATCCAATCAGTGCACGAAAAAAAATGGTTTGCCCCAATGGTACCCGCTCATCAAGAATTTTAACCATTGCCATCATAATGACAAACAGAAAAACCGAAGCGACTTTGTATCCAATGCCAAGTAATGGGCGCAATAGTTTTAGCCAGATGTTGGGGAAGCGTGGATGGCGCCAAAGGACAGCCTGTCAAAGCACCCTGGACGGAAGATTGTCTATCTATCCCTGTCTGGCAGGGCAGAACCAATCAATTAAGATAGCACGGACCGCCTGCAACCGCCCAACACATATACCTCCAAGCCTCGCACAACTCGCGAGAACGCAATTCCCTAGGCCGCTATCTGTCTGCCAAAACCATGTTCCGCATTAATCTCGTCAACCGCAGCCGGTACCTGATCTGCCGGCAGTGGCCTGGAGTAAAAGTAGCCTTGTACGGTATCAACCCCAAGCTCTCGTACATGGTGCAGTTGCAGGTCATTCTCTACCCCTTCCGCAACCGTATGAAAGTTAAGTGACCGTGCGATATGAGTAATACTCTCCAGCAACACAAGCTGATCACCCTTGCCGTTGCCAAGCTTGGTGATAAACGATCTATCGATCTTTAATGTATCCAGGGGCAGATCCTGCAGGTAACCTAGCGATGAGTAGCCAGTACCAAAGTCATCAAGCGCTACGCGAACCCCAAGTTGTCGCAATGACTGCAGTTTCTCCAGCACGCGATCCATTTCTGCCATAGCAACGCTTTCCGTTATCTCTATCTCGAAACGCGAAGCATCCAGATAGTGCACATCCAAAGCACGCCGCACTATCTTTGCGATATCGCCATGCAAAAACTGATGTACAGACACGTTTACCGACATGCGTAACTCAAGCCCAATCGAATCTCGCCACACCGCCGCCTGGCGTGCTGCCTCCTCAATTACCCAGCGCCCGATCTGTGGCAACAACCCGGCGTCTTCTGCAATCGATATAAAATGCGCAGGTGGAACATTACCACGCTGCGGATGATTCCAGCGTAACAGCGCCTCTAATCCATCCACCATCCCGAGTCGCAGATCAACCTGCGGTTGATAGTGGAGCTCAAATTCATTTCGATCTATGGCTTTTGCAAGATCAACCTTCAGACTCTGGCGTTCCTGAAACGCAACGGCTATCGCCGGATTAAACGCCTCTATCGTGCCAGCCCCTATTTGCCCGGCGTTGTATATGGCCAGATCGGCAGCTTTGCGTAACCCTTCCAGATTACTGGCATCTCTTGGGTAGAGCGAGTACCCGAAACGGGCGGTAATATAGATTGACTCTGCATTAATAGAAAATCTGTCGGTAACCGCATCAGCGATATTCCTGACAATTGCATAGGCGGTAGATTCATCTCGGTAACGCTTCAATACTGAAAACTCATCACCAGCCATGCGCGCCACTACTGCCTCTTTACCCGCGGCATCCGATATACGTTGCGCGATACTCTGTAAAAGCATATCACCAGTCAGCTGACCGAGACTATCGTTCACAGATTTAAAATGATCCAGATTCAACACGATCAATACATAGTTATATTGTTTAGCAATCGCCTCATCGAGAATAAGTTCGCTTTGAGCCTTAAACATATGGCGGTTGCTGAGCTGGGTAAGATCATCGTGATTGGCCTGAAAATGAATGCGCCGCCCAATCCACAATGCCGCTGTCAGCAACAAGGCACAGACGAGCACCAGCACCACATCAATCAACAGGTTTCGATTGGCACGCTGTAGCGCCGAATCGATTCTCTGCGCTGATACTCTGTCTGCCCTGTCAAAGATATCGACTGTGCGTGTCTCCAGAGACTGCGCCAGATTTCTCCACTCCCAGTTGGTGTACGGAGCGGGAGATGTCTCACCGATAGCACGCGTCATGCGTTTTACCTGTGGAAAATAACTTGTGCCAAACCAGTCATTCAACTCGATGGCCAGCGAATGAAGCTGCTGATCAACTCCGTTGTAAGCATCAATGTTTTTTAGCTGATCCCAGTGTTTATCAATGCTGCGCTGCATACTAAGGGAGCGCTCGTAGGCCGTACCCAGACCGGTTTTACCGGAAGTAATATACCCTTCAAAAATTGCAGATAATGCGTGATGA
This sequence comes from uncultured Granulosicoccaceae bacterium, assembly GCA_937957915.1. GTDB lineage: Bacteria > Pseudomonadota > Gammaproteobacteria > Granulosicoccales > Granulosicoccaceae. The sequence continues at coordinate 21,593 of CALGNZ010000093.1, forward strand.
GACGAGTTCAGGTGCCAGGCAGCGTTTGAGATCATAGAACCCGTGTCAACTTCTCTCGAGAGTCGAGTAGGCCTGTAGCGAATCGCCGAACGTAACTCCTCGAGCTTGCTGATCAAATAACTGTAATAATCGAATACCGACAATTCCAGTTGCTGATTGCGTCTATCGAGAGAGAGATCCAGATCATCGATTATCGCCTGACGCCGCGATGGCAAGTCTTCGCTAGTACGCCGAAGGCTGGCAATCAGAATTTGAACATGATCAGGCTGGTATGCAAGCTGACTGGCAAACTTGCGATCAGCTAACGCTTGTTGAATTTTCCCGAACAGATTCCGAAACGACTCGTCAGTGCGGTTGTGCGGAAAAGTGAGTGAGCTTTTGGCAGAGAACATCCCCTCCAGCCCGGTCAGCCAGTGCGATGCCGCACGCTCATCTGCGACCGCCATCACAGTGTCTCTGATAACGGCGTCTGATTCCAGATAGCGAGCAAGGAATTGCGCATCCTGCCTTGACGTATACGCCTGCTTCAGGAAGCTGACACTAAGCCAAAGCAGTAGCACTACCATCAGTGTACAAAGGAAAACAATACTGCGATTGAAGTTCAACCACGCTCTCATGAGAGTCCCTGTTTAAATCTCGCGTCGAGGTTTCCTTACCCCGGCTGTACAGAATTGTGGCGGCAGCGATCAGTCAAAGTGAAGTAACTCAAGAATACGAAACAAACCACAATAGTTATCATATGAGAGTGCGAAATGCAGAAGATCATACAGGATCGGTGCGGTTTGCGTCGCTCACCGGCACCCTGCTTCTTCGAATCTATTATCTAGATGGCTGTATGCGCAACCCATAGGAACAAGAGATATCAAAATACCACAAGCACCCACAACAGGCCGCAGGCATCCACACCATCACCGTCCACGCCACTGCGGTTTACGCTTATCCATAAATGCACTGACACCCTCTTTAAAATCCTGAGATTTTAACAATGGTGTCTGCTCCAGCCCCTCCTGGGTAACAGCGTCGCCAAAACTCATAGAACCTACGCTGCGCAACAGCCGCTTGCAGCCCGCCATTGCCAATGGTGCCGTCGCTGTCAGCTTTTCTGCCCATTCCACCGTTGATCGTTCAAGATCTTCCGCAGGCACAACCTTGTTCGCTATACCGCTGGCAAGACACTCTTCCGCACTGAGCTTGCGTCCTTCGAGCACAGCTTCCAGAGCGCGATGATAGCCGAGGTAATTCAACAGTAATTGTGTGTTGCCACCGTCCGGTATTAACCCTATAGCCGCAAATGCCATATAGATATACGCATCATCGGACATGGCAACCAGATCGCAGTTCATCGCCAGCGCTGCCCCCACTCCGGCTGCCGCGCCGTGCACCTGGGCAATCCAGATTTTCTCCGACTTCTCGATACCGGTTAAAAAAGGCTTGTAGTCGCTATCGAGATGAAAGCTGATTGGCTCAGCCATTTCACCACTGATATCGGCACCGGCCGAAAAACTGCGCCCCGCCCCTTTCAAAATAACAACACGCACGTCATCGTTGTCATTGAGCCGGCCGACGGTTGTACGCATGGCCTGTTTCAACTCGGCGTTAAACGCATTGAGTCGTTCCGGTCGATGTAGAGTCACCGTTGCAATTGCGCCCTTTATATCAATCAGTAAGGTATCTTCACTCATAACTATATGGTCGCTCTGCTTGTCGAGGAATGCGAACAGCGCACGCTATATTTCATACAGCGAACAGGTCAGGCGGCGACAGGCTCTGATTGCCGAAGTCTTTCGATGGCACTTTCCGCTACCACGAAACGATCGCCCCAGGTACCTGCAAGCTCTGCCGCTCTTGAAGTAAACCGGTCAATGCCAATACCCCGAATGAACTGCAGGGCACCGCCCGTGTGAGGCGGAAAGCCAATTGCAAAGATGCCACCCAGATTCGCCTCGACCTCAGTACGAAGAACACCTTCGTCAAAACACCGAAGCGTCTCTATTGCCTGTCTGTACAGCAGGCGATCTATCGCCTCTTCTACGCTGATGTCAGTTTTTTCGTTTGGCTGAAACTGACTTAAACCATCCCACAGTTTCTTGGTGCCGTCATCGCTGTACTGGTAAAAACCACCACCATACTGACGTCCGCCACGGTCGAGTTCGACCAGTTTAAATGCCACATCGCGGCTGCCGCGAATATCCGCAGGGAACCCGTTCTCGACACCCAGCCGTTCATCGAGCGCCTTGTGTGTGTCATAGACTTTTTTAGACAGCACCAGAGACACTTCATCATGAACCGCAAGCGGACCAATCGGCATGCCTGCTATCCACGCCGCTCTTTCGATGGCAACAGGGTTCATGCCGTCGAGTATCAGTTGCTGCCCTTCATCGAGATAGGTACCAAACACCCGGCTGGTGAAGAAACCCCGAGAGTCATTGACCACAATCGGCATGTAACCGATCTGCTGCACGTAGTCATAGGATTTGCGTAGCGTTTCTTCAGATGTTTTCTCGCCAAGGATAATCTCGACCACTTTCATCTTGTCTACCGGGCTGAAAAAATGCAACCCTATAAACCGCGCCGGATCAGGACAGCTTTGCGCCAGCAGACTGATCGGCAATGTCGAGGTATTGGATCCATAGACCCCGTCGTCTGACAACATGGCAAAGGTTTCAGGGATTACTTTTTCTTTTAGCGAAACATCTTCGAACACTGCTTCAATGATTAGATCAGCACCTTTGAAGCTATCGTTGTCTGTGGTTGGTGCAATCAGACCCAGCAAGCCATCTTTCTGTTGCTCGGTCATTTGGCCGCGTTTTATTCGCTTGTCAGCCAGAGTGGCTGAATAACCCTTACCTTTTTCCGCCTGTTCTATTTTCATGTCCTTAAGTGCCGTGCGCAAGCCACGACTCGCATGAGCCCATGCAATGCCACCGCCCATCATTCCCGCACCGAGGATTGCGCTATTGGTTGCCTTCCAGCGCTCGCCAGCCGGTCTGACCTTGCCACTTTTTATCGCTTGCATACCAAAGAAGAACGAGGTGATGGCGGCCTTGCACTCCGGCGTTGTAATCAGCTTGCATATACCACGACTTTCCACACGCAGCGCCTGATCAAAGTTCATTCGCATCGAGTTGACTGCCACGTCAAGGATGACCTCTGGCGCCGGCATCAACCCCCGGGTTTTACTCACCAGCATTGCACTACCCATGGTGGCCACCTGGCGAACGCGTGGTGTCAGCGCATCACCACCGGGGTATTTAAATCCCTTTTTATCCCACGGCTGCGTATGGGAGTCAGGATTGGCAAGAATCCAAGCCCTGGCGGCGGGCAACAGACCTTCCTGATCGTCGACCACTTCATCAACAAGACCGGCTGCAAGCGCACTGGCTGGCTGGAGTTGCCTGCCCTCGGTTAGCAATGGTGCTGCCGCCTCCAGGCCAATAAGGGCGGTTAAACGCACAACACCGCCAGCCCCCGGTAACAGCCCGAGTGTTACCTCCGGCAGCCCGACCACCGCATGGGGCTCGTCTACTACAACTCGATAATTGCACGCCAGACACAGCTCGTAGCCGCCACCTAGCGCCGCACCGTTAATAGCGGCAACTACCGGCACCTGTAGTTTTTCGAGCTCCCGGTAAGGGCGTTTGTTTTCCTCTATATAATGCAACGTTTGCGCATCTGATTTTTCAACCTGCAAAATAAGATTCAGATCACCACCGGCAAAAAACGTTTTTTTGGCCGACGTAAACACCACGCCTTTCAGATTGTCTTCTGCTCTGAGCCTGTCGAGGGTTTTGTCGAATGCAGGAACAAAGTTCTCATTCATCGTGTTAGCGGATTGTCCTGCCATATCCATGGTCACGGTGACAATGCCATCAGTATTTTTCTCGTACTGGAAATCTTCCATTACCGGTGCCTTTTAGTTTGCCTGTGTACTGCCACAGTCGCTGTACAGCAGCTACAAAGAGAGTGCCCGAAGGCCGGAACGAATGTCTATACGCGCTCTACGATCGACGCGATGCCCATTCCGCCGCCCACACACATACAAATCAGTGCGCGCTTCAGTTGTCGACGCTCAAGTTCATCGATCATGGTACTCACCAGACAGCCTCCGGTTGCACCAAGGGGATGCCCCATGGCTATGGCACCACCCACCACATTCAGCTTTTCATCAGGCACATTGAGATCTTTTTGCAGCCTTAACGCAACAGATGCGAACGCTTCGTTAATTTCAACCAGATCTATATCGTCGATGGTCAGACCTGCTTTCGCCAGCGCTTTTTGTGACGCGGGGCCCGGACCTGTCAACATGATGGTTGGACAGGTCGCGGTTAATGCTACAGACACAACACGGGCTCGCGGCTCAAGCCCAAGATCCTTACCAACCTGCTCGTTGCCAACCATTATCAACGATGCACCATCGACGATACCCGATGAATTGCCGGGCGTGTGTACATGATTGATTGTCTCGACCTCGGGGTATTTCTTTAATGCCACCGCATCAAACGCCATATTACCCATTTGTTCGAAGCTGGCGCGCAACCCCGCCAGGGTTTGCAGGTCAGTCTCCGGCTTAATGAAATCGTCGCGTTCGAGTATCATCAAGCCGTTGTCATCACGCACCGGCACTACCGACTTGTCAAACCAGCCGCTATCGCGAGCGTGAGCGGCGCGCTTTTGACTTTCAACCGCAAATAGATCGACCTCGTCGCGACTGAACCCTTCGATGGTGGCAATTAAATCAGCCCCTATGCCCTGAGGCACAAATCCGGTTTGAATGGCTGTTTCAGGGTCTTCCGCAAATGGCCCGCCATCAGCACCCATCGGTACCCGCGACATCGACTCATAGCCACCTGCACAGACCAGATCCTCCCAACCCGAGGCAACCTTCGCCGCTGCTGTGTTAAAGGTGTCGAGTCCACTGGCGCAGAATCGATTCACCTGCGCGCCGGGCACACTCTCGTCCCAACCGGCTTTTTGCAGAGCAATTTTAGGTAGCACAGCCCCTTGCTCCATGACAGGTGCAACACAGCCGAGCATTACATCATCAACCCGACTGGTATCAAGATCGTGGCGCTGCTGCATCTCGTTGAGCAACGTGGTCACCAGATTGATGGGCTTCACTTCATGCAAAGTGCC
>CALGNZ010000094.1 GCA_937957915.1 uncultured Granulosicoccaceae bacterium
GAAATTTGTGTAGGCATTATCCGGTGCGTAACGATTTGCATCTCCCTGCCAGAACTGGTCTGCGTCAATGCCGCCACTTTGCCAGCGCCACTCGCCTTCAACGGTCGAATCACGGCCACCCAGTAAGATGTCATCATCCAGTGCAGAGATGAAATTTTCAAATATTTCCTGTTCTGCAGCACTGCGTATCGTACCGAGTTGCCCGGCGACCCCCTCAAGCGTTGCCCCCAGGGCTGATGTGTTCGCGCTGGCCCAGGTTACATCAGCTTTTACCAACTGATAAAACTTACCGGTCTCGGCGCTATACCTTAAATCAGGGTCGGCAGAAAGCAGGGTGGATATCCGGGCTTCTCGTTGCGGGTCGAGTCCGTAAACCCTGCCGACAACAGTGCCGTCAATAGCGTTTTCGTCCACTGCAAACGTGAGTGCAGCTTCGCTGGTGATGAAGCCAGAATCGGACACATGCCGGACCGTTAGATTGTTACCGCTGACGGAATCAGTAACGACACCATCAACAGACAACGCATCGAAGTTCCACTGCGCAAGCATTCCGGCTTCGTCGTGTGGAAGCTCGCTGCGATAGCTGGCTGATATTTCGTCAGCGGTGCGCACATCACTGAACAGACGATTGTTGTACAGCGTGCCAAAAAACTCCTGGGTATTACTGAAGCCGCTTGCTAGAGCGTCTTGTTCCTGACCGAACAGAAGCACACCACCACCCTCGATGGTCTGCCCGTTTGCCAGCAGGGTGCCACCGCTGATTGCAGTACTGTCAACCTCGACACCATCAGCATAGATCGCCCAGTTTCCTGTTGAGCCATCCCACGTAAAGCCGAGGGAGTGTCGCGATCCATCGCGTAGCGTGTTGTAGTCAATTGCACTCGAATTGACTGCCCCACCGGCCAGCAGCACGGTGGCAGTTCCATCAGTGCGAAGTTCAATCGTTACTTCATTGGCGTTGGATGGAGCAGCATAAGACAGTAGTGTCGAATAATCTGTTGCCGGTGAAGTAGCAAACTGTGTCTCGAAACTCAACGAGGTAAGCCCACCCAGAAGCGCATCGCTATCATCAGCGATCAGGTAGATATCATTGCCACCATCATCGTTAATGCTGAGACCGCCACCATTGGTTGACGTGGTCTTGATGGCTTCAGGGGATACACCATCACTGTCCCCGTCCATCGCCATTGCATAGGTCGAGAACTCACTGCTGTTGCCACTGGCGTCGGTTGTAACCAGTGTAACGAACTCACCAGTGGCGAGTGCAATCGAGGACAAGGTTCCGGTTAGTGAGCTATCACCACTGGCCACACCGGTAACAGTGCCAAGATAACGCTCAGCCTCAACTCTGCCACCATCGCGATCGACGCTGGCATAAAAATCTACCGTATAAGTACCTGCGGCAAGTGTGGTGGTATCCAGTTCGTAGCTAAAGGTTCCATCGTTTGCAATAGTTGCCGACTTCAGTACCGCCCAGTTTTGCCGATTGTTACCACCGCTGTCACCGTCACCGGCATCATTCAAGTCTATGCCGTTGGCAGCCACTCCGTCAAACAAATCGATGGCCGCACCGCCATTGGCATAGATACTATTGCCACGAATACTGTTTGCGGTGGATGAGCCTTCAGCTGATATTCCCGAATTGAACTCCGTGTTTAGCCGGCCACTAAACGCGATGGTATTGCCCTGGCCAACACCAACGCCTCCGATTGTGTTGTTGTTGGCGCCGTTCCCAAGCAGAATACCTTCCTCTCCAGACCCCCAATTGTTTTCACCAGATGCGTCCGTTCCAACGGTATTGCTCTGCACGACATTACCGCTGGCGTTACCTGAAATAAGAACGCCTATGGAACCTGACCCGGCAATAGTGTTATCCAGGATCTGGTTATCGTCGGCACCAAATTGAATCGCTATACCTGAAAGCCCGTTGCCGACACTCTGGCTTGCATCAGCAGTGGTACCGATCAGGTTGTTTTGAATAATGTTGGTATCGGTGGTTTCGTTGGTCAACAGAATGCCGGAACCATCGTTATGCGAAATAACATTGCCCAGCTCGCTGCTCGCGCCACCGACGGTAACACCGTCCGGCCCACTGGAAAGCTCAACACCATGGCCGGTATTTCCAATATCGGAAATGCCATCGGCACCTATGCCGATGTAGTTACCGCTAATAGTGTTACCAGTAGCAACTCCATTTCCAAAAACCGATATGCCATTCGTGTTACCACCGATTACATTGCGTTCAAACGCATCGTTCGAACTATCGCCGTCTGTACCTATACGGTTTCCGTTAGAACCATCCTGTATCTGTATGCCATCATCGGAGTTACCTGCGGTTGTGATGCCGTCTTGCTGAACGCCAAGATAGTTACCATAGATCCAGTTGTTATCTGAATAAACAGCAATACCATCATCATCCGCATTGATCACAACCAGTCCGCGGATATGCGATCCATCACTGCCCGCCCCCAGGCTCAGACCATCCGCACCCACGCCTGCAGATGCAGCATCAAGCGTAATGACAGGCACACCATCACTGGCGTAGTCTGGCTCACTCCAGCCGTCGATAGAGACTGTGTCGGTTATCTGCGGTAGTGCGCTGGACAGGCTAATTGTGTGAGGCCCAGCTCCGGCAATATTGAAGCTGATAACATCGGCGCCGGGGTTCGCATTGGCATCAAGTATTGCCTGACGTAGTGAATCTGCGCCACTATCAGCGGTATTTTCTACCGTATAGGCAAGCAGAGTGTGTTGCCATTGAGCTGTCGCGTCATCTGATAGCAGCGACGCTGACTCAATGGCGCCACTGGAATATTCCAGATCCCAGTCACCACCCAGACTAACGTGACCGGTAAGATCATCACTGGCTGCTATGTCAGTACCAGTGACCTTTGCCAGCGCTGCTGCAAACTGACGGCCTTCATCCGATGCCGCAACGTTACAACCGTAGATAAGTAAGTCGGCATCGTCAGAAAAAGCAGATGCCCAGCTTGTTGGCCCAGAGTTGCCCGCCACCAATACCTCTGCGTTAAGAACCTGGTTGCCAAGTCGCACGCTGCCGTCATTGCCGTGCGACACAATATGAATGGCATCAACTTTTTCGTCGGTCTCTGCAAGTGTTGCTGTAATCTTGTCAACACCCTGTTCGTGGGCATCGATCGTCACCACGCGCAACTGCACGCTTTCATCCAGCTCGCTGTATATTTCGCGCAGCAGAAATTCAGTATCGTCAGCTTGAAGATCGATAAATACAATTTCGGTGCGAATAGATTGCGTCACCGTATCGAATGGGTGCGCAGAACTGTCATCCGCAGAGACTACCTGATCGTTAGCCGATTCCGAATTATGTGAAGAGTAATACTCAAACTCGGCGAGCGGTAACGAATACTCACTTTGATTAAGCATTGCCACGGTCGGATGGGAAGCACCGATTCCTTCGTCATCGTGATCAAACCGTTCTCCGGCATTGTCACTGGCAGCAATCGGCGTTGCATCGGGCGAATCGACGGCGTTCGCGGAAACGCTTTCCGGCGCTTGAAATTCGTTGCCTCGCTGCGCATCAGGCACAGCGCCACTGCTGCTGGCGGCAGCAAGACCCGGCCACGACAAAGCACTCTCGCTGGAGAGATCTTGCTCGTCAGCCACATCGATTTCCGCAAACGGCACGTCCGCAGAAAATAGAACTCTCTGCTCAAGCGACTCGAGGATGGGGTTTTTGGACTGCTTTCCCTTTTTCAAGATTTTGCGCTCGACCCGTTATATAACCCGAACAACGTCAGGACACATCAGCCACGGCCAACCCCCCAAAAGCACAATAATCCTTAATATTCATAGAGTTAACAAAGCTCATATCAATCTACGCCAGTACACACGAAAAGTTATAGTTCCAATAAACAGGCCACACATGTGTGCTCAGCTTCTCAGGCCAAAAGCGAAAAACCTTAAGATATTGCAAACAATCGAGGAGATGGCAGCACTGGCAGGTAACTACTTGAAATATCAGGCGTGTCGCCGGCAACCCACCGCTATGACGAAGGGGGTGTGGCGATTGTTTTTATCGATTTTTCGTGAGCTTATGAGGTCATCACCAAACCGGCCACACGCGCTCCGAAGTTGCGAACTCAAGTGTGTATCCATTGGCAATCAGCGTTCCAGTGGAAACAGGGGTTAAACAGGGCGTGAAATCCGGAGCAAACTCACCACCGCACTACAACAGGGGCTGCCAGCCAGGGATGGATGACTGTTTGCGCGATACGTGGTTGCGATCAACCTCAACCTACCGCCGGCATCCGCAGGATTGGTTCGATTCGCGTCGCTCACGGGCACCCTGCTTCTTCGGATTTATTATCGAGGCGGCACAATGCCACCGCTCAGAGGGGGTGAGCCGCTTCAGCGATTTATAACAAAATTCAGCTTATTTGCTGCCTGACAGCGCGCCGCTCGACGCGGCAGATTGTCCTAGCTGTCTGCATCACCCTTGTTGAGCATTGATTTCAAATCTGCAAACGGGTTGTGGGTTGCCACCGGCGCGATTTTGTCTTCTCCATAGGTAACAACCTCAACGAACCGCTGATGTTCATTGTCGTGGCAGAACACACAGAGCAACTCCCAATTGGTGCCATCTGCCGGATTATTGTCATGATTGTGATCGCGATGATGGACGGTTAACTCCCGGACATTGGCATCGTTGAATTCACGCATGCAACGGCCACAGACCCACGGGTACATCTTCAGCGCGCGCTGTCGGTACCCATCTTCTCTCGACGCATAGGAGGCTCTCGCCTCGGCTACCAGTTTATCCAGGGCATTGCCTTTGTCGGACACGCTGCATACTCCTTTGAGTGGGGACACGAATTTGACAGTAGAGCACTGTGCTCTATTTTCTGTGACAATCTACTGACAGGCGACACGTGTAGTGTATCAATTTACCGGTCGACACCAAGATACTGCGGCAAGTCGGAAATGTCATCCAGCACTACATCCGCCAGTAATTCCAGATCCGCCTTTTTCGCCGGCCCTGTTAATACTCCAACAAGCAACCCGGCGCCCGCTGCACGGCCTGCCTCGAGATCGTGACTACTGTCTCCAACCATCGCGACAGCAGACGGGTCTAATCCGGTTTGCTCACAAAAAGCCAGTATCATCCCCGCTTGAGGCTTTGCGCCAAAGCCGGAATCGAAGCCGCAGATAAAATCAAAATGCGCAGTGGCACCAACCTGCTTCAGTTGATCGCAGGCGACGGCTTCAAAATCATTGGTAGCAACACCGAGTTTTATGCCATTTACCTTCAGAGTCTGGCAGAGCTTATCAAGATCGGTTACGGGTACCGCTGCCGGCAGCGCCTGCAGGTGCCGATGCCCGATCGCTTCAATTGAAGCAAAAGAACTATTCGGCAACAGATTACACCAGGCCTGATTGATTTCACTTGCAGCCGCTTTGACAATCAACGCTTCTGCAGCAAATTGCCGGTGTTGGGTGTCGTATCCGACTGCTGCGCCAAGTCTGCTGCCAAGTGAGTCATCACCAGCACTCAGTTCAGCCAGCACTCGATCACACCACAGCGCCCACATCGCGCTAAACCCGAACAGTGTTCCGTCTTTGTCAAAAAGAACACCTTTTATCGGTGTATTTTTTAGCACGTCACAATGCTCTGCCTCACAATGCTCCACCTAACATTGCTCCGGCACACAATGCGCGGCCGGAAACCACGACTAATAACCAATAGCGCAGCCATCCTTGCGCGGGTCAGAACCTCCTGTGAGAACACCTTCATCCCAGTCAATCCAGATGGCCTGCGAACCTCCTATCGGATTTTCTGCAGGCACCAACGTGTGCCCCATGGCACGTAACTCACTGATGATAGGTTCAGGCAATGTCGATTCATACTCAACCGCATTTTCCTCAGGTATTGGGAATATTCGGGGCGCATCCTGAGCCTCCTGAATGTCCATACCGAAATCCATCATTCGAGTTAAGAACTGCATATGCCCATACGACTGGTAGTGCCCACCCATAACACCATAGGGCATTACCACTCGCTCGCCTTTAGCGACCATACCGGGAATGATGGTATGCATCGGGCGCTTTTTGGGTCCAATACAATTGGCATGGCCTTGCTGCAGGTTAAAGCTCTGCCCGCGGTTGTGTAGCATTACCCCGCTCTTCGGCGCCATTTGCACGCTGCCAAAACCGTGAAACAATGAATTAATAAAACTGCACGCGTTGCGGTTTTTGTCTACAACAGAAATAGTGACCGTACTTTTTTGCAATGGCGAATTGAACGACGGCAATTCAGCAAGCGCCTGATTCGGGTTAATAGCTGAACGAATTTCCGCCGCATGTTCAGCAGACAATAACCAATCAACCGGTACTTCAGCCTGTCGTTGATCTGCCACAAACAGGTTGCGATCCTGATACGCCATGCGGCCGGCTTCTATTTCCATATGCATGCGCTTTACATTCAATGCATCCATATCGTGATGATCAAACTCACTAACGATATTTAATAGCTGCAGGGCAATGACACCTTGCCCGTTGGGTGGTACCTGATAGACATCGTAGTCTCTGAAACGCGTCGATATCGGCTTGACGTATTCGCCGCTGACCGATGAAAAATCGTCCAGTGTGTGCAGGCCACCCAGACTCTGCAGGTAAGCGACGATATCTTCTGCTATCGCACCACGATAAAACGCATCTCTGCCATGCTCGGCAATTGCCTGCAAAGTAATTGCGAGTGCCGGTTGCCGGTGCATAGTTCCTTCGGCAGGTGTTTTACCATTTATCAGGAACACAGCTGCTGCATTCGCATCATTGTTCAACAGATCAGTCTGCTTAAAAATGTCAGCAGCAACACGCGAAGTGATCGGGTAGCCATCTCTCGCGTAGGATATCGCTGGCGCTAACACTTCAGCCAGTGGCATAGCGCCATGGTCTGCATTGAGTTGATGCCAGGCGTTAATTGCCCCGGGCACTGTTACCGAGTGCGGAGACTGACGTGGTATTTCGGTGATGCCGTTTTGTTCGTACCATTCATAGGTTGCTGCTGCAGGCGTTTGCCCCGATCCGTTATACGCTACCAGATCTGCACTACCCCCTGGTGCCAACAAACAAAAACAGTCACCACCAATGCCGGTGGATTGTGGCTCAACCACACACTGGACAGCACATACAGCTATCGCCGCGTCAAGTGCATTGCCCCCGTGTTTCAGAATGTCAATACCCGCCTGACTGGCCAGCGGATGCGAACTCGCAACCATGCCGTGAGGAGACCTTACCGGTGATCGGCCCGGTGCTTCAAGATTACGCATTTCCAGATTTCCAGTTTAGCTCGACGGCTCATGGTGCGAACCGAATGGCAAGTATTAGTTATGGCAGGGTCATCTATGACTGTGCACCTGTTCACCAAGCTGTGGCAGTACCGTTTAGTTAGCCAGAGCTCTTTAGCCAAGCGCCTGACGAATGGCCTCAACACTGTCTTTTGCATCGCCAAATAACATGCGCGTGTTGTCCTTGAAAAACAGCGGATTTTCAACGCCGGCGTAACCAGTCGCCATACTGCGCTTCGAGACTATCACTGTTTTCGCATTCCAGACCTCCAGGACAGGCATGCCGGCAATCGGACTATTCGGGTTGTCGAGCGCTGAAGGATTAACAATATCGTTGGCACCGATTACTATCACCACATCGGTAGACGGCAGATCTTCGTTTATTTCATCCATCTCGAGAACGAGGTCGTAAGGCACATTGGCCTCCGCCAACAGTACGTTCATATGACCGGGCATCCGACCCGCAACCGGATGTATCGCGAACCGCACGTTAACTCCTTTGGATTTTAGCTGTTTGGTCAGTTCAGATACCGGGTGCTGCGCGTGTGCTACCGCCATGCCATAACCCGGCACAATCACCACTTCAGATGCATCAGTCAGCAGTTGAGCCACTTCGTCAGCCGAAACAGCAATCGCCTCGCCCTGCTCTTCACCGTCTTCGTCACTGGTGCTGCTGGCACCGCCACCAAACCCGCCCATAATGACACTGAAAAAGTTGCGGTTCATGGCACGACACATAATGTAACTCAGGATGGCACCACTGCTGCCGACCAGTGCGCCGGTAATAATTAGCAGATCATTTGATAACATGAATCCGGTTGCGGCCGCCGCCCACCCCGAGTAACTGTTCAACATCGAGATAACAACTGGCATGTCAGCACCACCTATCGCCATAACCATATGAACGCCAAATGCCAGCGCCAGAAAAGTCATCACCACCAGCACCAGTGAACCAAACGTCACACCACTGCCGAGGAAGGCAAACAAAAGCAGAATCCACAGAACGACAATACCAAGATTTAACAGATGCCTGAATGGCAACATCAGTGGACGACTGCCTATCTTGCCATTGAGTTTGCCAAAGGCGACGACAGAACCGGTAAATGTAACCGCACCAATCAGTATGCCGAGATAGATTTCAACATTGTGAATGGTTTTTTCAACCCCTTCAAAGTGCACCGTCGGGTCGAAATAGCTGGCAAAGCCAACAAGCACTGCAGCCAGGCCAACAAAGCTGTGGAGAATGGCAACGAGCTCCGGCATCTGTGTCATTTGCACACGGGCAGCCAGATACGCACCTATGCCACCACCAATTAACATCATCACTATAAGTAGTGCATAGTTATCGACACTACCATTGAGTACCGTGGCAACAATCGCTATTACCATACCTGCTATGCCAAACCAGTTACCGCGACGCGCGGACTCCTGATGACTAAGCCCTGACAAACTTAATATAAACAGAATTGCCGCTACGATGTAGGCGGCGGTAATCATTCCAGTATTCATTTCCGCGCCCTATTTCCTGAACATCTTTAACATGCGCTGGGTAACCAAAAAGCCACCCGCTATATTTATCGTTGCAACCAGCACCCCGATCGCCGCAAGTATCACCACCAAACCGGACGGAGATGAAATCTGCAACAATGCACCAACGACGATAATGCCACTGATTGCATTGGTCACACTCATTAACGGTGTATGCAGTGATGGCGTTACATTCCAGATCACCTGGTAGCCAACAAAGCACGCCAGTGCAAACACGGTAAAGTGGCTCATGAAAGCAGGAGGTGCAACCGCCCCCACTGCAAAAACCGCTATGACCGCCACCACCGCGGCAATAACACTACCCTTGATTTTACTGGCAGTTGTCAGGGGCGGTTCAACGGCATCCCGGGTTTGACTTGCGGGCTTTGTTTGCAGTGGTGCCGCTGATAACTTCGGTGCAGGTGGCGGCCAGGTTATCTCGCCGCCATTAACAACGGTTGCGCCCCGGATGACTTCATCGTCCATGTTAACGTTAATCTGGCCATCTTTTTCCGGTGTTAAGTCTGTTAGTAAATGGCGTAAATTAGTACCGTACAACTGGCTCGACTGAGCCGCCATACGGCTTGGCAAATCGGTATAGCCGATCAGTGTGACGCCGTGATGCTCAATCACCTCGTTGGCACGAGTCAACTTGCAATTACCACCCTGCTCAGCGGCCAGATCAACCAGCACGCTACCAGGCCGCATTGATTCAATCATCTCGGGCTTTATCAATTCAGGCGCAGGCTTACCCGGAATCAACGCCGTGGTAATGATGATATCTACCTCTTTTGCCTGCTCGGCGAACAGCGCCATTTCGGCTTCAATAAACGCTTTGCTCATAACTTTCGCATAGCCACCATCGCCGCTGGCGTCTTCTTCGAATTCAAGCTCGAGGAAGTCTGCCCCCATACTTTCAACCTGCTCTTTTACTTCGGGGCGGGTATCAAAGGCGCGAACTATTGCACCCATTCCGCGCGCCGCACCGATTGCGGCCAACCCGGCTACACCTGCGCCGATCACCAGCACTTTGGCAGGTGGTACCTTGCCTGCTGCAGTTATTTGGCCGGTAAAAAAGCGACCAAAGTGGCTGGCTGCCTCAACAACTGCGCGATACCCTGCAATGTTTGCCATTGAGCTCAGCGCGTCGAGCTTTTGCGCACGCGAAATTCGGGGCACGGAATCAACTGCCATGGCAGTTACCCCACTGGCCGCCAGCTTGTCGAGTAGCTCCGGGTTTTGTGCAGGCCACAAAAAGCTGATCAGTACCGTACCACTTTTAAGTAACTCGACCTCATCGCCCAGTTCCGGATGCATCTGTGGTGCTCTAACCTTCAGTATTACATCAGACTCACCCCACAGAGTTCGGACATCATCAGTGACTGCTACGCCGGCATCTTTATATTGCTGGTCTGCGTAATTCGCGGCCACTCCGGCGCCTGCTTCGAGAGTTACATCGTGCCCAAGCTTCTGAATAAACGTCGCCGTCTCCGGCGTCAACGCAACTCGCTGCTCACCAGCATAAATTTCCTTTGGTACACCAATACGCATAACTGGCCTCCGCAATTGACTATAAACTGAAGATTTGGTTGTTTGCAGTGAGATGTCACTGCCTGTGAGCGCTGCGAGCCATACCCCGCCAGGTTAATGCGGGTAACAGCCACGAACAACGACTACTATCGATAAGCTCAGTATATACTTCGTGCAGAGACAAGCGCCAGTCGAATTTGAAACGACGGGTTGATCAGGAGTGGCTGACACGAGCACTACGCCGTATTCAAACGGCGACAGGGAACAACACAATATGGAGCATGTGGCAGCATTGCGAAAACTGAAAATCGCATTCGCAGCACGCTACCCTGCAGCAGAGGCTTTATCTTCTGAGATATAACTGAAGTAATAGCGGAATTCTGGCGATCTATCTCTCAATTGTGTAGATCAGATCAGCCCCGGATGACGGCTCTCTACTCCGACTTGAACTGCCTATCAGAGAGAGCCTGTCAGACAACTGATAGCGTAAGGTAAAAATTTCTCTGCGGTCGAACAAATCAAAGCCAAAACTTACATAAATATCAGGCGTAATATAGCGTCCCAGCGTGTAACTGGCGCCAAGCGCATCTACAGGCTTGCCAAGCAGTATAAACGAAAGTGTGTTGGCATCTGTTTGCGGCGGGTCTGACTGCAATTCAAGAATAGGTGCCTGTGCACTTCCAGTCACCCTGACACCTGCCTTGACGTTGTACTCTGCTACGTCTCTGGCTACATCCATATCAAGCACCGGATCATCAATCGGGCCACCACTAAACAACACACGCCCTCGCTCCATGGTCAGCTTTTGTCCGTATACCAGAAAATCTCCGCTAACCACTTCGATAGTACCTGATCCGGTAATAACCTGCCCGGGCTTCTTATTGACTGTGATGCCACCACTCAACGCGCCGTCAAATTGACCGGCATCAACTCGAATGTTATCACCCAGCGTAACCTGCACATTGAGATCAATATCGTTTTCTTTCTTTTCAGTCCTGACTACTGTGGAATCAACGATAACGACATCGGGAGACTCAACGATGACTGAATCCCCTCCACCTGTTTCAATAAGCGCTGTTGGCACCAATAACTCACCGGTTACTGTCAGTTTGTTTTCTGCAAAACGGATATTTAAATCAGGCGATATATCAACTTGTTGTCGCGATGTATTGGATACTCGAAAATGCTGTCCGGCAACTCCCAGATCCAGGGCACCGGTGGTTGCACTGTAGGTGCCATCAAGCTCCAGCACGCCTTTACCAGAACGCGCCGCACCGCGTAATAACAAGCCCCCTCGACCGTTACCACTTACCTGTAAAGCGCCGTCGGTTACCTGCAGCGCTACCGACGGCACCTCAAGCGACAAGTCATCAATGTTTGCTGCACCGGTAATTCGCGGGGAGTCGATCGCTCCGTTAAACACAAGATTTGTCTTAAGCCTGCCTGTGACTGTTTCAAGCTCCGGCACAAAGATAGCTACCACGGAAAGATCTTTAATTTCACTATCGAGCGAGGCTCGCAGTTGCGGTTTGACTGCATCAGGGTTAGCACTCACCCCAAGCCCTGATAAATTACTTTTAAGGGTGATAAAACCTAAATCCTGTAAATCAATGTTCGCATTCGCATCTACCGCTTCGTTTGTGATCGTTGCTGTAATTTCCGATTGACCTAACTCTCTCTTTACAATCGTTCCTCTATCCTGGTAACGCAATGCACCGTCTGGAAACCCTGCATTCGCAGTGACCTTCAAGTTCCCCTGCTTATCAATATTAACCTTCGCCTCACCATCTATTTTTAAATCGATGCCAATATCCGCAGGCAATATTTCCCGGAGTGTAGCAACATCAAAGCTCTGTATTGCTGCATCGGCATCGACAGTGCCATCTGCCTTTCTGGTTAGCGCAGCACACACTGACGCATCAGCATTGCTCAAGCACAGATCTGCAAACTGCACCTCTTGTTTTCCGGCGACAACCTTAACGGGTTGCCTGAGGTTCCAGTCGCCCACGGCTGTCGCCAACGCACTTAAGTCCGTTATAGTGCCAATCCAGCTTTCGTCGGCATACTCGCCCACAGCTTGCATGTTGAGCTTGCCCTGTGCTCCATTAAGTTGCATCGCAAGCTCATGCGACTGTGGTGTACCGCTGGCATTGAACAATAAATCATCCCACTCCTGACCACTTAATAAAATATCATTGGCTCGAAGTTCAACTTGCGATTTCTTTTGACCAGACAGATCAACAGTCGCCATAGCATCAAGATCACTGATTTTTAGAAAGTCGGAATCAATCTGTGCGGATTCAATAGCAATCTGGCTGCCCATTGAATCGGCTCGTCCAGAGTGACTACCGGTTATCGCTACATCACCTTTGAATCCCGGTACGAGCGCTTCAAGTGACGGTGCCTGCACTTGCCACTGTAGATCAACTTCACTTCCCACTGTACCACTGGCCGTTATTTTTGCGGAGCCAGCTACCAGACTTAAATTGTCAACCACCAGCTCACCGTCGACCACCGATACACCACCCTCACCACCAAGTGGCTGCCCTTTGTACATTCCCCCGATGTCAAGAATCTCAGTGCTCTGATTAAGCCCGTCTGCGGTGACTCGCCCACTACTCTTTATGTCGATATCAACGCTTGCATCAAAGCCTGGCCACTGCGACTCGGGATTGACCCCTCGGGCATTGATATTAAAGTCCCACTCGGGCTCCGGGCTCCAGCCAGCGCTGCCAATTGCCTGTATCTGACCGTCCAGGGTGTTACCGATTACTTTTAAGTTACCAAGCGCACTCTCATTGCCATTGCCGGTAATCAACCACTTACCAGTCGGAATTTTAGCGCCGCCAACATCCGCAGACGCGCCCAGTTGATAATCAGACAACGGGCCGATAACACTAAACTGTCCGCTGTCACTTTGAAAATCCGCAGCACCTTCTGTTAAGGGCCAACGCAGATTCTCCCAGCCACCTTTAAGATCAACACGATTGTCCTCAATGGAGAACAGCCCGGATACATCGAGGCTGGTATCAGTACCGGCACCACCCACAGTGATTGAGTTGACTAACACCTGCTTCAGGTCTGCGACCACATCGACGTCTACCTCCATGCGCCCCGCCTGCTCCTGCTCTAGCACCGCATCACCAGTTACCGTGACACTATCTGCACTGGCCTGAACGCTAAGCACACCACTGGAATCACTAATGACAACCGGCCCCTGTTTTAAGGGCCACGCCAAATCAGTCCATTGCATTTGCAGATCAACCTGTTGCGTGTTGATGTCTACTTCGCCAGTGGTGGAAATAACGCCAGCCGACTCATCAAACCTCACTTCAACTTGCCTGAGTCTGACGACCTCCTGGTTGGTAGTTGCACTAACTACCATCGTAAGCGGGCCGGTGATTTCATGATCGCTGGCGAGATTCGCATCAAGGTTGAGATCATTCAATCTGCCATTAACTTTAGCGTCAACAATCAAAGGCATGTTCTCAGCTGCTGCTGAAAAAACACCCAGATTGTCAGTGCTGGCAGACAAATCACCGGACAACAGAAGATCGCCTGTTACATCACTTACGGTCAGGTCTGCCGTTGAACTAACAGCCCCAAGCAACTCATGATGTATCGTCAGCACGTCCAGGTTACCGTTCGCGGTTGCGCGACCTTGCAACGGCCCCAGTTTTTCGTCCTGATACTGCCATGCAGCTGTGAGTGACATTGGCCAGCTACCCGACGTGTTGATCATACCGTCGACTTTTACGGCACCCTGCGGGACTCGTGCACTGAGCTCCACAAGCTGCAACTCACTTTGATGTCCACTGCCACCAAAATGTATATGGTCTACAACTATGGGTTCGTCACTGCCGTAGGGATAAACCCGAATATCTTCCAGCGCAATTTGCTTTATTCTGGCGTTTACAGGCAAGCGCAGATCTTTCAGTTGAAACGGCTCTTTGCTGTCAGCCTCTTTACTCTCGACAGGCCTCGGCAGACGGATCTCTATACCCGATGCACTAAAATTTTCAACATCAACCTGTCGACGTAACAAACTGCGTGGATACCAGTCAAACCCAATTTTATCAATTTTTACCGATGTGCCATCGTCGCCGGTATATCGGAGATCATTGATATCGGCAGGTCCGACCAGAGACCCCTTTAATTCACTCCAGTGGAGTTCACCCTGCACATAACTGGAACCCAGAGCAAACAAACGCTGCATGCCACCATGGGTCATGGTGATATAGGAAATAAAAAGGGTGATAATAAGCAGCAATACCAGCAACGATATACCGGTTATCTTCAGGGCCTTCATAAATCCGGCCCCAGGGAAAAATGCAGGTGAAAGTTACCTTCACCCGGGCCATCAAAGCTGCGTCCTAAATCAATGCGAACCGGACCAACGGGTGATTGCCATCGCAGCCCGACACCCGCACCTAATCGGTACTCCGGCGTGCTATCAAAAGCGTCTCCGGCATCAGCAAAAAGTGCCCAGCTCAGGCGTTCTCGAAAAGGAATCTCGTATTCGACACTGCTTTCAATCAGGTGGCGACCCCCAACAGCATTTGCCTGCGAGTCCAGCGGCGCAATAGCCTCAAAACTATAACCGCGCACGGTACGATCGCCGCCGGTGAAATAGCGCAAAGAAGTGGGAAGTTTATCGAAATCCTCTACCCATGTGGTGCCTACCCCAAGCCTTGCCAGCACACGATGTCGATTACCGAAAGTCTTAATTTTCTTTGCGAACAGCATAGGTTGAACGAACGACGTGTCCGATAGCAAGCCGGCACTCGCCCCACGCAAACTCAGCTGCAGTGACGATCCGTTTACCGCATTGATTCGCTTGTCGAGCTGCTTCGGAGAGACTCTGGTCCAGTCAACACTTGGCATCAACAAATTGGTTACCGAGGATTCCCCGTCAACAAAAAACTCCTCTACCTGATAGTCAAGCGCGTAGGTTTTAAACCACAACCCCTGTCGGTAACGAAACTCCCCACCCAACGAAAACGCCCGATAGTTGCGCGAGTCTGATTTTTCACGGTCCAGTCCGAAACGAAGCCGCCAGTAGTCGGTACGCGGATCCAGTGTTGGCACGGTGTACGATGCGACCGCGCCGTAGCCTATCTCGGACAATCTACCCTCAGCACTATACTGATGACCTCGATCATTGATTCGCCGACCGGTTAAGCCCAATCGAACACGAGCGCCCGTGTCTGTACCGTAGCCAATACCATAGACGTACTGGCGCGGATTGAGATGAGTTAGATCCACCTCAACGGGTATTACCCGCTCCGCCGCCTCATCAACCGAGGCGTTAATGCGGACATCTCGATAGTACTGAGTGCCGCTTAAATCGCTCTGCAGTGTTTGCAACTCGCGGGCGTCGTATTCCTGAGGATTTTCAAGCTCGACAAATCTCGACAACAATTCAGCATTAAGCCATTTTCGGTCCTGCTCCAGTGTCACAGCCCCTATCTTGTATCGGGGCCCGGTTTCAAACACCAGAGCAACATGCGCTGTATACGAATCGAGATTGACAAGAATTTCATTTTTCTTCAATTCGGCCTCGAAAAAACCCAGTCGAGTGGCAACAGTCTGCAACTGTCGCTTCACTTCTTCATAGGCTTGCTGATCAAGCAGTTGTCCGGGATCAAAGTAATCAAGCTCCTGCAGCTCTCGAAACTCTGGCAATTCGCTGCCATCTCCCGAGATTCGAAACTCGCTGCTCGCTACGGGCACACGGTCATTGACCGACACATCGTAGGCGACCTGCCAGTACTTCTCGAGATCCGCCAGCTCACTTTTTATCACGGCTCGGTAGTAGCCAAATGGACGCAACGCGGCCTGAATTTGTTCAGGCGCTTTTTTATGCATATACCGCAGGCGAGGAACGCTCTCGACCAGCTTTGCATTAAACTCCCAGATATTCAGAAAGCCATGAACATTGGTCAGCTCAATTCCGTCAATACCCCGGATAACAACGCGCAGGTCTTTTTTGAGCGTCGAATTAGTCAGTGTTTCCTGAGGGGTCGCTGCTGAAAGCGTTAGCAGTGCTGGAAGCACCACCAGCGCGTAAATAATCCAGCGTTTTGCCAACAGCCATCGTGAGATAAGTATTGCCTGAAAGCTCGCTGGACAGCAGTTATGTCTATTGCCAGCCATTTTTTTATTATTCTGATATGGATTCCGACAACTCAATTGTGTACACGACACTATCCACTTTGCAAGGGATAAGAATTCCAGATGCGTTAGAAGGTTAAGCGCGTGGCCTGTTTGCTGACTATCACCAATCAACTATTGCGCCGTTTGCGAGGCAACAAACCAGCGAACCATTCTCGACAATGGGATGTTTGACGCGGCGCACA
>CALGNZ010000095.1 GCA_937957915.1 uncultured Granulosicoccaceae bacterium
GCTGCGGTGTTCGTGGGCTTAGATCTCTGACGTGAATGGAAACCCGCAGCGTCAGCAAGTCTGCATATCAAGTCTGTTTATGTGAGCAAGGTCTCGCTGACGCGTCGGGTTTCCAGTGAGCCTGCTTTTGTAGGGGGGATAAGCGGAGCGCATCCACCATGTTACGTATGAGTACTACCTGCATTGCTGTGAGAGAACAACTCTGTTGCGCGAACCTGCCGTGCTTGCGAATCGTGTGTTTTATATCGATGGAAGAGCCCAAAGCGAGGAGTTCCCGGATCGGAGATCTGGTTCCACGTGGGGCGTTGCCAGAGTTGAGAATGCTGGCGGGATAGGTCTCGCTGACGCGTCGGGTTTCCAGCGAGCTTGCTTTTGTAGGGAGGATAAGCGGAGCGCATCCACCATGTTACGTATAAGTGCTACGTGCGTCGCTGTGGGAGAACAACTCCGTTGCGCGAACCTGTCGTGCTTGCGAATCGTGTTTTGTATCGTTGTGTGTGCGAGTCAGTGTGATTTTTAGCTACAGCAGTGACGCTTGCTGAGGCACTGGCCACGATGGCAGCGCCGGGAGCTGCTGATCCATGCGTCTGAGCCGTTCGTGAAAATCAAGTGCCATTGGCGGGCAGTGCAGGTTGTTGGGGCAGTGGATCATCATGTAGCAATCACAACCGGCATTGAGTGCCTGGTTGATTCTGTTGGTCCATTGATCCAGGTATAGGTCGTTGCTGATCAGGTCAGGGTGTAACAGAAGGCGCACGAATACCAGCATATTGTAGATCTTCCCTAGTACGGGCACGTTGGGTTTGTCGTGCAGCGCTGCGAATACTTCGGGGTGCTTTCTGTTGCCTCGAAATATTGCTCTGGTATCCATCATGACGCGCCCGAGCTGATACTTGTTGAGTAATGGTTCCAGTAGTTCAGGTTGGTTGAAGAACGCCAGATGCCTGACTTCCAGTACGTAGCGGTATTGCCTGGGCAGCCGGCTGATAATCGATTCCATTGTCGGTAAGTCTGCGGGGCCGGTTGTTGCGGGGAATTGCAGCAGAAGTGGCCCAATATGATTGTTTAGCGGTTCGATACGATCAATGAATTGGGCAAGGTCATTGAAGTTGGGCTTTGCTGTGTGAGTGACGGTTTTAGGCAGTTTGAAGCAAAACTGAAAGTCTGACCCTGCTACGGCATCGTGCCAGAGCTGTACGGTTTTTTCGTCGGGTATGCTGTAGAAGGTAGTGTTGCCTTCAACCGCGTTAAATACTCTGGCATAGCTGGCCAGTGCAGAGGGTTTGTTGTTGAAATAAAGACTGTTCCAGCCCGGGAATGCCCAGGCTGGAAGCCCTATTTTGTAGTTGTGATTCACTTCTGTCACTGGCGCTCAGGTTTAAGCCCTTTGTTGTTATGCAGGGCGTTCAACATAGATTAACTCACCGGCACCAAAGTACTCGCCACCGCCCAGCCTGCCAATCGGGTCAACGTTAACTGCGTTTACATTCATACGTCCTTTGGCATCAGTGCCAGTGGCTGCATCGTCGACATACAGATGTTTGAGGGTGGCGTATACGATGGCTTGATCTTTGATCATATGAATTGAATCAAATTCGCAGGCATAGGCAATACGACAGGCCGCAAGCCGTGGCAGGCTTGAGCCCGGCATGTCTGTCAGTTCCAGACCGAGCAGATCAACTTCCGATTCGTTGCGGGGCATCGTTGCCGATGATTTTGTCATTGGTTCTGCCATTTCACGATGCGCTATATGCACGATAAATTCCTTTCTTGCTTCGATATTCACTCGAGTATCTTTTAAGGAGCCATCTGGTGCGAGCCCGATTGACAGCATGATCATTGGTGGGTCGCTGGCCAGTCCGTTGAAATACGAAAACGGTGCGAGGTTGTGGCTTTTGTCCTCGTTTTCAGTCAGTACCCATGCGACCGGCCGTGGTATGACCGTTTGTGTCATTAAAGCGTAAGCCTGGATCGGGGACAGTGTGGACATGTCTATATGCATGAGAGATTCGCTACGGTAGGGGAATGAGGGGTTGACGAGCGCTTTAAATATCTCATGCCAGCCATTTTGCAGCAACTTTTGTCTACATCGATTTAGTACGCTTCGCATCAGGCTGCACGGCTTGTCCTGGTTAAGCCCCTGTTACCTCTTCGTTGCCCGCGTGACTTGTTCGTTGCCCGCGTTACTTGTTCGTTGAGAGCCAGGGTGTGGTGAGGAAAACGAACCGCACCAGAACATTGATGCGGATTGCGGCATCCGGCGCACTCCGCCTCCGGCACGGCGCTCCGTGCTAACTCTCGTCAAAAATGCGCTTGATGAACTGACCTGTTGTGCTCAGGTTAGCGGGGTCGTGCCAGCCATGATTCTGACCACAAAATGAAGTGTTATTCCATACCGCACTGGATTCCTCGGCATCTGAGAAATTCCACATCGTCCAGCTTATTTTCTTTTGCTGCATGAGTTGCACATATTCGCGCGCGCGCCCAAAGTCATTTATCCCTCCGCCGGAGGCGTCTTGCGTGCCCCACTCGGTAACAAACACCGGTATGTGGTGAACCGCCTGACTCAAGGCATCTTTGTAGCCCCTGGCTATATGGCTCGAGTCATTCGCATAGAAGTGAAATGCATACATCAGGTTGCCGGTTGAATCGATAACCGGATTATCCACAATCTCAAGAAAGTTACCATTGGATGCCATGCCAAAGGATGACCAGGCGTTGGTACCGACTATAACTATCGCGTGGTTGTCTGGGTGTTCCTCCTCGCGGATAGCTTTGGTAATTCTGTTTCCATACTGCTTAATGTGACCCCAGGTAAGGTCCGACGCCTGCGGTTCGTTGGCAATTTCGTAGAGTACGTTTTGACGGTGATTGTTGTCCTGTACGATTCGACGAAAAAAAGTCTCTGCCGTGTTGGCATAGTCCAGTGGGTTTCCCGAGATACCGGTACCCGCAAGGATATGGAAATCGACAATAACGTACAAACCTCGATCGGACAGTTCTGAGATTATTGTATTAACATGACGAATTGTCTCCTCCGGGTTTGATTCATAACCATCGTATTTGACATACATTGCAATTCTAAAAACATCGGTGTTCCATGTTTGCGATAACAGATCGAAGGAGTCTTCGGTCAGACAGCCACCGCGATTGTAGGTGTGCCAGCCTGACCAGTGAATTCCATGCGAGCTCATGCCGGTGAGTTGTACGGGCTGACCGTGTTGGTCGCATAGCATGTAGTTATTCCTTTTGCATACACTAAGTTTTCCGTGTTTCTGAAACGGAGTATTTTGATAGTGGATTGTTGTGCCGGACGAGCGTGAGTTGTTGACATAGTCGGTAATAAGCGGTGCAGATTGCAGTTGCGTTGATGCGACTCTAACGTTGCATGATTGCTGTCCATCCCAGCCCCATCCGTCTCCGTCAGTATCAATGCATGCGTTAGCTGATGCGGTAACTGCGTTTGTAATAGGTTGTTGGGTAGCCTGTGTTGAGGAAAATGTACTGGTTCTGCATCTGGTGCCATTGTGCCAGCCCCACCCGTCACCGTTGGTATCCAGGCACTGTGCTGAGGAAACAGTATTATTTCTTTCTATTACATTTGTCCGGTTGGCTGGTGTTGCCGGTGTACCGCTGGTTTGGCATCTCTGTCCGTTGTACCAGCCCCATCCGTCACCGTTGGTATCCAGACAATCCGAGTGTACTTTGTGTGACACTTGTGGCGCCGCTTCGATTTGCGCGTCAGCCTTACAGGATTGTGTTCCCGTCCATCCCCAACCGTCGCCATCGTCGTCGACACAACTATGGCTTTGAGTACTGGTGTGCCGATGGGTATTTTGCGAATCGTCGCCTGTTGCGTATGTAGGTGAGAGCGCTGTAATTGATAGAATTATAAAGTTAGGGAGTAGCTGGCTTTGTTTAAACACGATTAATCCTCATACTATGTTTCCAAGTCCTGTTTGTTACTCTGAGTTTTCTGCCATCGACACAGCCATTGGAAAAATGGTGGTCAGAGGTTGTACATGACGATAGCTTGTCGCAAGTGAGTGAGTGCATCCCTCAGTCGAGTGAAGCGCGTTGTAATGGGAACGGGTTCCGGCAAAAACAGGATTCGCTTGTGACTCATCTGGCTGTCTGGCGGATAGCTGGAGCTTGCACACCCCCGGAGTAGTGGTTTATCGAAAAATTGCAGGGTATGTGACGCGGTGTACGGTCACAAAGTCAGCATCACTGCGTTGCTGCAGTGATGCTGTGTCTCAGTCTGCTGTGTGTTGTAGTTTTACGGTAGCGGTGTGCCATCCGGTTACACCGTTGTGCTGCAGCGCCGCGCCTACCTGTTTACGCGTGGCAGGTAGTCATAGACGTACTTGTCAGCAACCAGGTCACCTATCTGTCGTAAACTCTGTGCATTAAAATGGACACCTGCAGGCAGTATCGAAGGGAAACGAAGGTCGGCTGAGTCCGCACCCCGACTAAAATCAGTGAAATCGTCACCGTCAGTGGCCAGTCGTCTTATTGCTTCATTAGCATAGGTGTGAATGCGTGTTTCATTGGCCACGAACAACCCGTTGTTGTCGAACCAGTTCTGACTTCTAAACCGATTGATCAGGTTCCCTAGTTTTAGAAAGTATCGATCGACTATCTCATCATTGTCCGCCTCACCCTGCATCCACCAGATCATGTCAATTTTGTATTTACCTGGCAGAGCGTTTAACGCAGAGGGAACCTTGTGCAGGATGGAGCTATAGTGACCATTGACGTCGTGTAGCCAATGGTTTATCGGCATGCCGGAGGCCGCTGTCGCGATAAAAGCAACGACTCTGCAGCTATCGTTATCAGTAATGCCCCTGGCAATCTGGAAGGCCGGATGATTCTGATAGTAACCCTTTCCACTCGGGTATTTACTGTTATGCCATGTCTGTGTTTTTGGATCTGCAATCTCCCAGCGGTTGTTTTCCGTCCACACAATTATTCTGTTGTTTGTACGATCGCGTGAATGATCGGGGCTATAGTTTGTTTGACCACCAGTCGCGTTTGACTGTCCGGCTGACAGAAAGACATCAGTTACCAAATCGGTGATGTGGTAGTTGCCAGAATTTATTTTGTGACAGTTTTCGGGGACTGATGAGCCAGAGTGGTTGACACGGTTTGTAACGACCGGTGCATACTGATGTTGGGTGAATTTGTCTGTAACTCTGCACGATTTCTGTCCATCCCAGCCCCATCCGTCTCCGTCGGAATCAATGCATGCACTAACAACGGTGGTTTGGTCTTTAACTATAGCTGGTTGGGTAGCTGCGTTAACAGAAGATGTACCGGTCTGACATCTTTGGCCGTTGTGCCATCCCCATCCGTCACCATTAGTATCCAGACAATCAGAATAGATGTTGAATGCTGTCT
Organism: uncultured Granulosicoccaceae bacterium; assembly: GCA_937957915.1. Lineage (GTDB taxonomy): Bacteria > Pseudomonadota > Gammaproteobacteria > Granulosicoccales > Granulosicoccaceae. The sequence continues at coordinate 5,401 of CALGNZ010000095.1, forward strand.
GTTGCTTTTTGAAAGCGGCCTGCGGGGTTGTACTGGTTTGGTCGGCAAGCTTGCATGATTTCTGTCCATCCCATCCCCAGCCATCGCCGTCGCTGTCGACACAAATGCTGTTTTGAGCGCTAATGGTCTGATCTGCATTCTGTGAGCTGTCACTCAGCACGTATGATGGAGAGAGTGTCAGTGCAGTAATGGATATAAGTATAAAGTCAGGGCGTATCAAGTTATTTCTACGCATGCTACTTCCTCTACAGATTGTTTTAAGTCTTGGTTTTTTTATTTTGAGTTGAATGCTTTCGATGCGATTAAATGCTAACCACGTCTGGCAATTGGCGGCGAAGATACAGAGTGGCAGGTGTGCTTGTGTATCACCCGGTAGGGGGAACTGTAATAAAATGGGAACATGTTCAGGCTGATGCAGGGTGCAGGTGTGACTGAGTTAACAGTTTGTTGGACGGCTGGACTATTGGGCCTGGCTATAAGGCACAGCCGGTAGATTGTTGCTTTTGAGCGGTTGCGATGGCAGGAAGCGTCTCTGATCTGGACATTGCGTCTGGTTGCCGGGGCTTACTATTCGCGCCGTAACAGGAAACGTGTGGCAGGTCTGTGTATCGTGCGGCTGCGTTTGTGAATGCGCCAGGCTAACAGTTAGCCTGGCTTAAGTTGTCTACTGCGTTGCTGCTGGTGGCTCAGGATTTTGGTTTTTCGTTTTTCGGATCGTAGAGTGGTTTGTATCCAACTGCCTCAACGATAACCGGGTACTGCTCGCCGAAGTATTCGATCATCAGTTCACGACCTTCCTGACAGTATTCATAGGGCAGGTAACCGAGTGCTATATTTTTACCAATGGTTGGTCCAAATGCGATGCTTGTTGTATATGAACGCCTGCCTTCTGCATCAATCAGCGTATCGCCGGTGTCCGGGTGCATGATAGGGCAGGTGCCAACCGGGTACCGTGCAACGCCAGCGGCGTCGATATTGCGTGTCATGGTCATGGTGCACAGATAGGCTGTCTGGTGTGATTTTTCCCTGTGTGCCAGATGTGCGGCCTTGCCGTGGAAGTCAGCGGCTTTTACTTTTGGCCGAGCAAGATCGGCTTCAAGCAAGTTGTATTCGGTGAGCAGGTCAGCGTTTTGCAAACGCAAACTCTTTTCAAGTCTTCTGCTGTTGGCATAGGTTTCAACGCCGATTGGCGTGACGCCAAGATTCGCCAATGCATCCCAAACCGCCAGGCCGTCATTGTAGTTAAAATGAAGCTCCCAGCCTTGTTCACCGACATACGAAATTCTAAAGGCGGCAACATCCACACCGTTGATACGAATCGTTTTTACGGTGACAAACGGAAAGTTTTCATGGCTGAGTGCATCGGCGTCATCAACGACCTTTGCCAGGGTTGCGCGGGCGTTTGGCCCCCACAAACCAAGGCAGGCAAACTCGGTGGTGCGGTCTTCGACGGTGACGTTTTTAAAATCGTAATCCTCAGCCATGCGCTGTAACCAGACCAGGTCACGTGCTCCAGAGTCGCCGCCGTCCATCACTCGATAGTGATCCTGCGCCATTCGTACAATCGTCAGATCAGCGCGCACACCACCGTTGTGATCCAGAAAGTGGGTATAGATACCTTTACCGACCGGTGTGTCACCGCCAACCTTTGCGACACAGACGTATTCAAGCAGTGCCTCGGCATCGGGCCCGCTGACATCAATGATGGCAAAGTGCGACAGGTTAACCATGCCGACGTCTTCAGTCAGTTGAAGATGTTCAGCGTTGGAGACACGCCAGAAGTGTCGGTTGTCCCATTCAGATCCGCGTACCGGTACCTTGTCGGCGAACTTTTCAAGCAGGTGTTCGTTGCTTGCGTAGCCATGTGCGCGTTCCCAACCCGCGGCTTCCATGAAGTAGGCGCCAAGTGCTGTTTCACGTTCGTAGAACGGGCTTCGTCTGAGACCACGACCTTTGGTGTAGGGCTCTCGGTTGTGCACGGCAGGGTTATAGATCTTGAACGCAGTTTCATAGCAGCGATCATGAATATACTGTTCTTCCTGCTGGAAGGGATAGTAGCGCGCTACATCAACGCTGCTGTGATCGAGTTCGGTACGTCCGTCGGTCATCCAGTCGGCAATCAGCTTGCCAGTGCCGGGGCCATCTTTAACCCAAACGGAAACGGCGTACCAGAGGCCACGTACTTTGGCTGACTCACCGAGTGACGGGCCGCCGTCTGCGGTGACCTGCAGTAAACCGTTGAAGGAACGCTTTTCATCAAAGCCCAATTCTCCGAGTATCGGGGTGAGCTCGATAGCACGCTCCAGTGGATCCATGATCTGCTCCATGTCGAGATCACGCTGTGATGGTGACAGACGCGCTTCTTCTTTTTCCTGTAGATCGCGGGGGTGGCACATGCGCGGTTCTTTCTCTTCGTAGTAACCCCACTCAATCATGCCGCCTTCGGTTGTTGTCGGATCACCGGTGTCACGGAGATAGGCCGAGTTGCCCTGATCTCGCAGCAACGGATAGCCGATGTCTTTGCCGGTGCCGGCAAATTCATCGTAGGGTCCAAACCATAACAATGGGTGATCAACCGGCATAACCGGTAAGTCTTCACCTGCCATCTGTGCAATCAGCCGCCCCCACAATCCGGCACACACCACCACGTGCTCGGCTGCAATATATCCACGAGTCGTTTCAACGCCGACTACGCGGCCATCTTTGATATCCAGGGCGGTCGCTGAGGTATTCGCAAAGACACTGAGCTTGCCGGTTTTTTCGGCCATGTCGACCAGTTCGCCGGTGACGACCTGTGAGCGTGGGGTTACCAGGCCAGCGTCTGGATCCCACAGTGCGCCCTGAATCATGTCTTCTTCGAGCAATGGCATTTTTTCTTTGGCCTCGGCAGCGCTGATCATGCGTGCTCTGGTGCCAAACGCCTTGCCTGAGGCAACCTTGCGTTTTAGCTCCCCCATTCTTTCGTCGTCGTCTTTGCGAGCGACTTCCAGGCCACCGACCTTTGCGTAGCGCCCCATCTTCTCGTAGAAGTCGATGCTGTACATGGTGGTGTGGCAGGTCATGTGGTCATGCGCAGTCGCGTAACAAAAATCTGATGCATGCGCTGTTGAGCCGATATCTGTGGGGATGGCGGACTTGTCGATACCGACAATATTGTCCCAGCCCCTTTCGATCAGATGATGGGCAATGGATGCGCCCACAATGCCTCCCTGGCCGATGATGACTACCTTTGCGCTTGCTGGAAAACTTGCCATGACGCTGTGCTCATATTGTCTGTGTTAGTTAAAACCGGATGTTTCGGTGATCACCCGTAATTGTAGCTGTCCGCTGCGGCAGAGTCCCATCGCCTTCGCACAGCCCGGTTGACACTATAACGCCCCGCGCAATTAGCGTCGGGAATGCAGCGGCACTCGTTTTTCGATTGGCGACGGTTCGCTGCTCGAAACCTGCGAGACGCACTGACACTGAAACAGCTTTGCCGCGGGTGGCGGCGAAAGCCCCGAAATTCGATGCATGGTCCGCGTATAACGGTGGCAATGGTCAGCGAGGCTTGTGATGCAACTGCCCGCAGGTGAGAGGAGCAATGAAGGAGGCTAAGTCACACACCAGGTTACCTGGAAACTGCGGTCCTATTCTTGCGTTCTGGCTGATAGCGCACGCGTTACGTTTGTGAACGGGCAATCCTTCGCACACCACACCGTTGAGACGCGCCAGTCGCGTGCAGCATCTTTACCTGACTGTCCCGGGCAGTCTGTGCTTACGTGCGCTGCCTCTTTCCTCCGGCCATGCCACAGAAACTCACTATGAAACTGATCTCTGCACTGAAAAAACCATCGTATTATCTGTTGCCACCTGTCGCGTTGTGTCTGACTACCCTTGCTGCGAATCCGCTGTTTGCCGAGTACAACAATCCGCCGTCGTTCGAACCGGGTGATGAGCCGACGAGTAGTGCCTGTGACGGTCTGGTGCGCTTTGCTGGTTGGATGAAGAATGTCACCGACAATAATGGCGAGACCTCACAACTGCGTTTTAGGGTAACGTCAGTGACCAATCCACAGATCTTTAGTGTGCATCCCTGGGTGAGCTGGCCGTCACTGTCATTGAACTACCAGTTGCAACCGGGCACACCAGGTGGGCTTGTCAGCGAAGTGACAGCCTATCTTAAAGATGACGGGGGTACTGCAGATGGCGGCAGTGATACATCACAGCCAATAACCTGGAGTATCTATACCAAAGACTGCACAACTCAAACTGATTCAGTCGACACAGATGGTGATGGTGTGGCGAATGAAGTTGACCCGGATGATGATAACGACGGTATCAGCGATATCGATGAAGGCGGAGGTTTGGTCGACACCGATGGTGATGGTGCCGCAGACTCGCTTGATATTGACTCTGATGATGATTTAATACCTGATGAGAATGAATCTGGTGACACTGATGGCGACGGTATAAGAGACTCTCAAGAGCCTGTTGGTATCGACGTACAGACTGATTCAGATGGAGACGGGGTGCATGATGGCCTTGATCTGGACGACGATAACGACGGTATAATCGATACGCTTGAAGGCGCTGGCAACATCGATACTGATCGTGACGGTATTGTCGATAGCCTTGACCTTGACTCAGACAATGACGGGCGATCAGACTTGCTCGAGTCCGGTCTCAATTTAATTATGCTGACATTCGACGCGTCATGGTCGCTGGAAGATGACGTTGGCAACAACGGTTTAGTTGATCTGGTTGAAACTTTCAGTGACAGTGGTTTTCCGCTCAACTATCCGATAGATGCCGATGCGGATGGCATACCTGATTTTCAGGCTCCGATCGCCAGTGTTTTCAGCAACGACGAAACCAATCTCGACGACAGCCCACGAGTCGTTGCCACCGGATTAGAAGGTTTTGGTTGTACACTGGGTGGCAGTAGTGTTGACCCCGTGTTGTTATTAGCCGGTCTGCTTGCGATGCTCGGCCTGGTACGTCGTCGCCACAGTCGTTAGTAGCGACAGGCTATGTGGTCACGATGCTTCGTTGATCAGCAGAGCGCGTTTGTAATGGCAGAGGTTGCGATGTGAAGGGGTTGGTCGGCCGTAATAGGCTTTTTGCGGAGGAGGCAATTGAAGGTAGATGAGCTGGCGCTATTGCCATCGTACGCGATGCGGACATTGTGAATCACCGTAGGGTGGATAAGCTTGCGCATCCACCAACCAACAGTCACGTAGTCCACTGATAGGTTAGACAAAACCAAACCTGACGGCAAATCAAATCGTTTAACAGGAAAGAGTCTTCCATACAGGTTCGATCGGTGGCAGCAGGTTTTTTGCTATTGCCTTTGACCATGTTCTACCTGTGTTTAAGCTCAAAATGCCGCAGGCGATCCTTGAGATTGGCGCGGTTCGAGTCGCTCACAACCATCCCCATTTAGCCTCGAACTGTGCACATAATGGTTGAGTAGTATTGCCTGCCGCGTCAGCCAACCGTTCAATTGCCAACTTAATCACGATGTTACCAGCCTGAATTTGTCATTGTGGTCGGTTTGCGATCAGAGGCTCGTATGACAAAGACAGCGAAGAAACCGGTTAGTCCAATGGAATATCCGATCCATGAACTTCAGGTTCTGGCCAGAATGCAGCGTGAACTATTATCCGCAGAGCAGATTGATCAGGAGAAGGCTCAAATTCTGGCAAAGCTGATTGAGGACAAGCTTGCAAAAATGCGGGCTGCCTGGAATCAGGCATTGGCACGAAAAAATACCAATAAGCAAACCGGCACGGTACATGGCGCGCCAGACCAGATTATGTAGTTTTTATTGTGCGGGTTCACAGCGCCACTGTAACATGCTTCAGATCGTTACTCGCGGCCGTCGGCTTACCGAAAAACTCAACGTCTCTGACGCCAGGCGCTAAAGCGTGACAACCTAACCCAAAACAGTATCGCTGCCGCCCTAAAAAACACGCGAGTGGTATTGGTGCGCTATGGATTGAACATTCAATCGAAGGGTGTTGGCGCAAAATAGTATTACTGAATCAGAGTTGCGCTTACAGTTGGCGCAACTTGTGCCATGCTTAGTAATTCGGCTTCGTAGTACAGAACAGTTCCTGGCTGGGCGTATCCTGAAGGGCTTGTCGTCTTCTGTCTGGTTTTAGCCCGGCTCGGTAACACCATCTCCAGTGGCAACCCGGGATTGTTTGATCGGGACTAAGGCGTGTTGCCTGCGGTCTGTGAGCGCAGGTGCCTAACTCACGGGCGCGTTCAATCATTGTCAAAATAGTGGTACAAAGTTGTAGAGTCAGTTTGAACACTACATCCAAAGAATGGATGTTTATATACATTTATGGAGGAATACTATGAGTGCTTCAGATCACGTGAATTTGGAAAAATTCATGGAGGGTGTGGAAAAACGCAACCAGGGGCAGACTGAGTTTATTCAAGCGGTTCGGGAAGTTGCGCAGGATATATTCGAGTTTATCGAAGACAAGGTTGAGTACCACGAAGCACAAATTCTGCGTCGGATAGCCGAGCCTGACCGGGTGGTCTCTTTTCGTGTTTGTTGGGAAGATGATAACCACAATATCCGGGTACAGCGCGGCTGGCGTGTACAGAACAATAATGCTATTGGCCCCTACAAAGGCGGGCTGCGCTTTCACCCCTCGGTTAACGAAAGTATTCTCAAATTTCTAGCGTTTGAACAGACGTTTAAAAATTCCCTCACCGGGCTGCCAATGGGTGGTGGTAAAGGTGGATCCAATTTTAATCCGCGTGGTAAATCTGATTCTGAAGTTATGCGCTTTTGTCAGTCGTTTATGACAGAGCTGTATCGCCATGTAGGACCAGACACCGATGTGCCGGCAGGTGATATCGGGGTAGGCGCCAGAGAAATTGGTTATCTGTTCGGGCAGTACAAACGGATCACCAATCGATGGGAAGGCGTGCTGACTGGCAAAGGGCTTGAGTACGGTGGCAGCCAGGTTCGGTCAGAGGCGACAGGCTACGGAGCGGTCTACTTTATGGCCAACATGCTCAAGCATAAAGGAGACAGTATTGAGGGCAAGAATGCAGTGATCTCCGGATCGGGCAATGTGGCAACACATGCTGCAGAGATGATACTAAATCAGGGTGGTAAAGTGCTGACCCTGTCAGACAGTGGAGGCTTTATCCATGACCCGGACGGTATGACGCAGGAGAAACTGAATTGGGTCAAGCATCTGAAAACCGTAAAGCGCGGACGTATTCAAGAGTATTGCGACGAATTTTCCGGCGCTACCTTTCATAAAGGTGAGCGACCCTGGGGTGTTGCCTGTGAGTTGGCTTTGCCCTGTGCCACGCAGAATGAACTAAACGAAGAAGAGGCGCGTGCACTGGTAAAAAATGGTGTTATGGCAGTCGCGGAAGGTGCCAATATGCCAACCACGCTCGAGGGGGTGCATGTCTTCCAGGAAGCGAAAATTATGTACGGGCCGGGCAAGGCGGCGAATGCCGGCGGGGTGGCGGTATCCGGCCTTGAAATGAGTCAAAATGCAGAGCGAATCAGCTGGGACTCTGATCGACTTGGAAAGCTGCTTGAGGGTATTATGGCGGAAATCCATGAAAGCTGCGTCACCTATGGTGATCAGTCAGACGGGTATGTCGACTATGTAAAAGGCGCGAATATCGCCGGGTTTAAAAAGGTCGCTGATGCAATGTTGGCGTATGGTGTAGTTTAAGAACTCTGCGCAGTGGTTAAACCGCGAGCTTATCCGGTTTAACCGACTGTGCGTTGCAGCATTCGTGAATTACCTGGCAAAAAACCGGTGTGCGCATCGACGCAAGCGAGTTCGTCGCTATTGCGGGCGGTCCATAGAAGATCTTATAGTCAGCAATACACGACGACAATCAAACAGGAACCATAAATGCTGCAAATGAATGAGTCTGCTAACGTGTTCGGTGAAACGCTGGAGAGTTGTAGTGAAGATCCGCTAACGGGGTTCTTCCGTGACGGTTGCTGTAACACCGGTGATGCAGACAGAGGGTCGCATACGGTTTGTGTGAAACTAACTGAGGAGTTTCTGCAATTCTCTAAAGGCCGCGGTAACGATCTAACAACACCGGTGCCGGAGTTTTCTTTTCCCGGGCTCAATGCAGGTGATCGCTGGTGTCTGTGTGCGCAGCGCTGGCTCGAAGCGCATGAGTCAGAGTGTGCACCGCGTGTCTATTTGCGTAGCACGCATCAACGGGCGACTGAGATAATACCGCTTGAGGTATTGCGGCAATATGCCGCTGATCTCAACTGAATATGGCAGCCATTGCCACTGCTGATAGCTATGCCTTGATCCTATGCAAGCCTCACGACTGCGAACCCTCGTGTTTAAGCCCTCATGTTTAAGCATTCGTGTTTAAGCCCTGCTGTCAAAGCCCTCGGTGCTAAGGCAGTAACGATCAGGGAGGCGGGCTGACATTGGTCCACCCACCGTCGACAACCAGGGTCTGTCCGGTAATCTGAGCGGCGGCATCAGACAGAAGAAACAACGCCGCATTTGAAATATCTGCAGTTGTCGATACCCTGCCGGTCGGGGTCAGGCCTGACCACATCGACTCGTAGTCGTCTTCCTCCATGGTGCGTTCAGTCATTGTGGCGCCGGGGGCAATCGAGTTGACATTGATATGGTGTTTGCCAAGTTCCGACCCCAGGCTTTTCGCCAGCATTCTTATAGCCGCTTTTGACATGGCATAGGCGGTGAGATCCGGATGATATTGAATTCCCGTGACCGACGACATCAACAGTATTCGTCCGCCAGGTCGGACTGTGCTATCCGGCGCTGAATGGTTGTTGTTTTGGCTAATCATTTGCCTTGCTGTGCGCTGTGCAAAATAGAATGTGCCGCGCAGGTTCAAGTCGACCAGCCGTTGAAATTGCTCAACCGGGTAGTCCAGAAAATTTCCAAACGTTGTTATGCCTGCATTGGCAATCGCCAGATTCACCCCGCCCCAGGTGTCACACGCTGATTCAATGAGTCTATCGATAACGGCAATGTCGCTGCAGTCACCCTCGACGGCAATGGCTCGGCCTCCACTCTGATTGATTGCTTTGGCTGCGTTAGCAGCAAGCGTCGTGTCGATATCGTTTATTACAACGGCTGCGTTTGCGTGTGCCAAATCGGCAGCGATTTGAAATCCAATGCCTGATCCGGCGCCGGTAACAATTGCCACTTTTTCGTTAAATTGTGCCATTTGATTCTGCTCACGTTACAGCGTTGCGTGCTGTTGGTTTCGTTACTGGGTTAGCTCGAAAAGCTGTTGCGCTAACAGGTTGGGGTGGGTAGCACACCACTATGTTCAGTTGCATAGGCAAGGAAACAGTGGTCTGGCTGGTGTATGTATTCCCTATGGTTTTGTGTTCCATATTTGCATGACAGAGAATTGTACAATGAACGTGCTGTACCAGCCTAATCTGCTGATACTCGACGCTTGCTAAAGTGTTTTCTGCTGTTTTTGTGATCAGTGAAAGCCCTGAACACTCGTGGCAGGGGTCTTGCGCGATGCCCTTACTTGTCGGGAAAGGATCTCGCAACGCAGGTGAGTGAGTAAATTACATGCGACTGGATATTGAACACCGTTGAACAGATGGATGAACTGACCACGTGTCCGATAGGGATATTAAACGCGGAGCGACTGTCCCGGCCCTCGAGTTGCTGGAGTCGCGAACTCTCTACTCTGCTGATATCGCAGGGTCCCTTGTCGGGTTTGCAATAGCGCCCGAAGAGGAATCGTTGCAATTATCTCTGACTAATCCTAACTGGGTTGATCGGGATATCGTTACTCGCGATGGACATGCGTCAGAGCAGCATTCAGACTTCCATTCAGTGCTGGCGGCTGATCTGTCGCCAAATGGTGGATCGCTGGAGCTGATCTTTGTTGATGCTGCAGTTCGTGACTATGAGTTGCTGATCTCCAGTATAAGGTCGAATGCTGAGCCTCAAAAAAACTATCTCATACAGGTTATTGAAACCGGTGCTGACGGCATTGAGTTGGTAAGTGACAGATTATCGCAGTACCAGCAACAAATCGATGCGATCCATATAATCTCGCACGGTGCTGATGCAGTTGTACATCTTGGAGCTGCATCCATAAATGCGCAGTCGACTATTGACAGAGCGGCTGAGCTAACAGCGTGGGGTAGTGCACTAAAGCCCTATGGCGATATCGCGATCTACGGGTGTAACCTCGCATCCAGTGTGGAGGGGGAGTCTGTACTCAATACACTTGGTAGCCTGACCGGCGCAGACGTAGCGGCGAGTACGAACCTGACTGGCCACAGCAGTTTTAACGCTGACTGGGATCTGGAGTATCGCGCTGGTGAGGTTGAGGCTGACACACTGTTCAGCGATGACGGCGAAGCTGACTGGAATGCTCTGCTGGCGGTGATTAATGTGTCGACGACAGCAGATGTTGTGGACGCGAGTGCTGCAAATCTAAACTCGGTAGCAGGGCTTATTAGTAACCCCGGGCCCGATGGTGAAATTTCCCTGCGTGAGGCAATCATTGCCAGTGAGGCTGATGCAGGAGCGGATGAGATCCGGCTTGCTTCTCAGACCTACACATTGTCGCTTGCAGGGTCAGGCGACAATGGGGATCTCGATATATCTGATGATCTGACCATTCGTGGAGCGGGTCCGGCTGTAACGAAAATAGATGCTTCCGGTATTGACCGCATACTGGAGATTAGTGCCGGCACCGTACAGATTGAAGGCGTGACTCTTACTGGTGGCGAAAGCCCAAATGCCAAGTCGGGCGGCGGGGTATTGCTTACTGGCGGGACACTGACGCTTAACGATGTGGTGTTATCGGATAACTCGTCTACCGGTGCAACGGGAGGTGGATTGTATGCAGACTCCGGTTCCTCCTTATTCATTTACGATTCAGTCTTCCGCAACAACATGGCAGATCCGGATGGCGCCCCAAACTATAAAGACGGGGGGGCGCTTTACGTTCTCGGTGATGCAACACTTGAGCGGGTCACTTTTCAAAATAACAAGGGAGACAGAGGCGGCGCAATCCATAATCATGGCTCATTGCAGATGACTGATGTGTGGTTCATGAACAACACGGCATCATCTTCGGGTGGTGCCATCGACAACCACGGTGGTACTTCGTTCATCATGGATCGGGTGACTTTTGAGTCGAATACCAGTTCTGCCGAAGGTGGTGCTTTAAAAACTGACGGGCCAACTACGATACGAAACGTGACCTTCAGCGGAAATGTGTCTTCAATGGGAGGAGGTGCAGTCGACATTGATGGGGGAAGCACTGTTGTAGAAATTGAAAATAGTACTTTTGTCGGAAATACAGCATCTACGGACGGGGGGGCGATTAGCAACGCCAGTAATAACGTAACGCTGAAAAATTCTATTTTTTCTGGTAACACCGCGACGGCTGCAGGTACTAATGACTTTGACGGAAGTGTTACTTCGCTGGGTTATAATCTGGTCGAAGATCCGGTGTTCCCGGACGCGATTGACACTGACATTGTTGGTGAAGATGCGAAGCCTGGGCCGTTGCAGGACAACGGCGGGTACGTGAAGACCCATGGATTGCTATTTGGCAGTCCGGCGATCAATGCAGGTGGTGGTCCGGCCAGGGAAGATGCTACCGGCGTGCCTCACGATGTAATGCCTGATATCGGAGCCTACGAATCTCGAGATGCTCATACCATTGCAAAAGTATACTGGACAGATTTCACCGACAAGGTGATCTATCGTGCGAATGAGGACGGTACCGGTATTCAGTCTATTGTGAGTGCCACTGAAACACCGTTCGATATTGAAATTGATACAGTCAATGATCGTATCTATTGGGTGGAGGCCAGCGGCAATTACTTTTTCGGAGGTGATTTGGGAAGCTTGTATTCTGCTGATCTGGATGGGTCGAATAAAACGCAACTATTGTCGGGCCTGAAATTCCCGACGGGTATAGCGTTGGATAATGCGAATGGCCATGTATACCTGACACTTGACACCACCACAACCAATACGACGGCGGCTCCTTATGTCAACGAGATTGTTCGGTACGATCTGGATGGTTCTAATCCGCTGACCATTGCCGATGGTGAGTATACAGAATCATCACCAGATAGAATCCGCTCTCCGACGGATATTGAGTACGACCCAGCGTCGCAGCGGCTTTATTGGTCGGACCGAGGCGAATTCGCAAACGTCTCTGATGCAGACGACGAGATCAAGCTAATCGACCTGTCTGCGGGAGTCTCACAGATTCAGGTCATCGGCCAGCCAGCGGAAACCGGGCATTCCCCGCTTGGCCTTACTGTTTTACCCGGCGGAACTGAAATATATTGGGCTAATACCAAGGGCATCAGTCACATCGTTTACGATAGTGCTCTACAGTCGGAGAATGATAGTGCGGTGTTGTCGTCTTCTCTGGTAGTAGGTGTTCAATATCATCCGCAAAATGGCAAAATTTATCTATCGGATTACGACGGTAATATAAAAACTGTCAGCGATAATCTTTCTACCAGCAGCGTGATTATTAGTGGTTTGAATGATCCTTCTGCCATAGCGGTTTTGTCTACCGATTCTGTAAGCCTTCCATTGAATCTTGTGGTTAATTCAGGGTTGACTGTTCTTGAGGGCGGGCCTGGCGCTATAAGCGATTCGGTGCTGTCAGTAACCGACGGTGATACTGCCGATGCCGATCTTGTTTATACGGTAACCACGGCGCCGATCAATGGTCGATTGCTCGACTCAACCAGCAGCACTCGATCGTCGTTTACACAAGATGATATCAGTAGCGGGGAAATCACATACCAGCATTTCGGGGGTGAAAATACCGTCGATAGCTTTACCTTTGATGTGACTGACGGTGTAAACACTCTTTCCTCGAATGTCTTTAGCATAGCTGTTACTCCCCAGAATGATGTGCCGGTAGCGCTGCCCGAAGCGTATACTTTGTCGGAAGGGGCTACCATACAGCAGAACCTGGCGTTCAATGATTCAGACGCAGAAAACCGGCTGGATCTGGATGGCATTGCGTTAACGGTTCTGCCTGTGAATGGATCTGTAATTCTCAATGGTGACGGCACAATCGACTATAGCCACGACGGCTCTGAGACCACTTCTGATACCTTCCGTTACACGATAGATGATCTGGATGGTGCTACCTCGAATAGCGTTGCCGTCAGTTTGACCATTACGCTGAGCAACGATTCGCCAGTGGCAAATATCGAGAGTTTTGCAGTGGACGAAGGTTCAGTGAACACGCTGGATCTGGCCGCAAACGATACCGATGAAGAAAACCGGCTGGATGTCGACAGTATCCTGACCAGTGGGGGGCCGTCGCATGGATCTATTGTTGTCAATGGCGATGGCACGGTTGACTACATGCATGATGGCTCGGAGACAACGGTAGATAGTTTTAGTTACACGATAAATGATCTGGACGGTGCGACATCAAATCTGGTGACAGTCGGACTGACGATAACTCCGCAAAACGATGCGCCGGTAGCGGTGGTCGAGAGTTATACAGTAGATGAAGGGTCGATCACCACGCTGGATCTGTCAACAAACGATACCGATGCAGAAAACCGGCTGGATGTAAATAGTATCGTAGTCAGTGGAGGTCCGTTGCGTGGGTCTATTGTTATCAATGGCGATGGCACCGTTGACTACACGCATGATGGATCAGAGACAACGGCAGATAGTTTCAGTTACACGATAAACGATCTGGACGGTGCGACATCGAATCTGGTGACAGTCGGTCTAACAATAACTCCGCAAAATGATGCGCCGGTAGCCGTGATCGAGAGTTATACAATAGTTGAAGGGTCGATCACCACGCTGGATCTGTCAACAAACGATACCGATGCAGAAAATCGGCTGGATG
>CALGNZ010000096.1 GCA_937957915.1 uncultured Granulosicoccaceae bacterium
TTAAGTGCCCTCGACGATCCTTTGAGGGAAAACTCAAAGTCCACTTGATGATCGTCGTGCCATGGCATCTGTATTCTTACCTTGTTACCGGCCTTTATCATAGATAGCGAATCTTCAAGCCCCGCCTGGAGGCGTAACACATTCAACCCTGCATCATAGGAAAAAGTTGCGTCATAAGGGTCAGAGGAGTCCCAGCCCACCTGCCCCGTTACGACGATCCTCCCATTGACGGGAATCGGGTAGTCAGGACGCATTTTGATATATACCGATTTCTCTCCTTCATCGTTACAACTTGCTACCAGAGCTACCTGTGGTTCACCATCTGCTGGATAGAGAGGAGTTGTCGGAACTGCCCAACCGGAAGATGCAACACCTTCTTTTGCGCCACTGTGTTTGTCGGTACTTTGATAGCTTCTCCATTCAGAATTAGTGGACCGAAGCTCTGCACTATTCTCTGAAGACACTACCGAAGACGATCCGTCTTTATCTGTAACCCGACCGCTCGTGACTCCGGCAACTTGCAACCCTGCAATTCGCCTGAGCAATTCGATGCGCTCCTCCGTCAACTCCGGTATTTCGAATTCCGCATTGTATGCTTTGGGTTTGGACAACAATATCGGTGATTCTACAGATTGTTTACCGTACACATCATTGACAACGTACCAACTGAAAAAAATTGCAAGCACGAAAAATGTTGATTTGACCATATCAATCTCGCTCTACTAAATTCTCTGAATTTATCTCTGAATGTCGCTTGCTTACCCGCACTTCAGCCAAAGATTTCAGTACCGCACTCATGCGCTGTTAAGGGTGGAGCTCTTTGTCGTCTCATCGGGAGACATATGCACCGGCTGCACACCCGGTGAGAGCTGAAGCAGTGTCGATTGCTGCTGACTGGCAATAGCAATTAGCACAAGAGCCAACGCGATAAGCACCAGTTCGCGCCACGAGACCAGCACCGGTTTACCCGATTCATTAGCACTTTTCATTTGAACGAGTTTGCTTGAGTATTGTTAGCGATATCATGAGGTGACTTCATGTAACGGCCCATGGTGTTTTGCATTTGATAAGAGCTTCGGGAAAACAAAAATTGTTAAATTGTTTGTCACAATCTAGTGGGGATTCCAGTGCCGACTTTATACCTGTTTAGTCGGCCTGAATGTAATAGATTGTGTTAGCAAGCTTGTAGATTAATGCCGGCGAGAACCGATACCGCGGAATACTAAAACTGTTGTTTGAAAAGAAGAGACACTCAGGTCATCTGCAGAGTTGCTACACCTTCCAGTAACTGGTCAACATCCTCACCAACAAAATTGATATGGCCCATCTTGCGACCAACACGCGCTTCTGCCTTGCCGTACATATGCAAGTGACATTGAGATGAATCTATAGAAGACCAGTCAAAACTTTCCTTTAACAACAAATCGCCAAGAATATTCAGCATAACCGCCGGTTGATACAACTCAACGGTGGCAGCGGGCAGCCCACACAGTGTCAATACCTGTTGATCAAACTGGGAGTAACTGGTCGCATCAAGCGTGTAGTGACCACTGTTATGCGGTCGGGGGGCTATTTCGTTGAGCAGGATGTTATCCCCTGCAACAAACATTTCGATGGCCAGTACGCCGACATAGTCCAGCGCCGTTGCCAACTCACAGGCAATGGCCAGCGCCTTACCAGAAACCACATCAGACACGCGTGCAGGAACAACGCACGTATCCAGAATTCCGTTCTGATGGCTGTTTTCAACGACCGGAAACGTTTGTACCGTACCGTTGCTGTCACGTGCCAGCACCACAGAGACTTCCAGATCAAACGCAACAAAGTCTTCCAGTACGCATTCAACGTTGCCAAAGGATTCGAATGCCTGCCGCGCCTCGTCAGCACTGCTACACACTCGTTGCCCCTTTCCGTCGTAGCCGAGTTGTGTGGTTTTGATAACCGCTTTACCACTCATACTCGCCCATGCATTTTCAATGTCAGCAATATCAACTATGCGCTCAAAGTGGTTCGTGGGTAGTTGGTTGTTCACAAAGAAAGTCTTTTCACGAATTCGGTTTTGCGCTATCTCCACCGCTTCAGGCGTTGGCGACACAGGAACATGCTGTTGCAGGAAACGCAAACTGTCAGCCGGTACATTTTCAAATTCAGTAGTGACCGCATCGCACATTGACGCAAGCCGCTTCAGTCCTTCGGCATCATCGTAGCCATAGCACAGATGTTCACTGGCCACTTCTGCTGCAGGCCCTGACTCAGCCGGATCAAGTACGACTACGCGATAACCCATTTGCGTTGCTGCATGAGCAAACATTCGTCCCAGCTGCCCGCCCCCCAAAACCCCCAGTGTTGCACCGGGGTGTAACGGCGTGCGCGCTACAGCCTTTGTATTTACATCAGATGTCGCAGAACCATCACTGCCCATCAGGTAGCTCCATTGCCAGTGCACGGTCTCGTTGCCGGATGCGGAACTCAACCAATTGCTTCGCCAGATTGGTATCGTTCAGGGCCAGCTGCGCCACCGCAAACAGCGCCGCATTGGCTGCACCAGCATCGCCAATGGCAAAAGTTGCAACCGGCACACCGCGCGGCATCTGCACAATCGACAGCAGGGAATCGTTACCGCTTAAATGACGCGAGGGCACAGGCACACCCAGCACCGGAATGACTGTCTTGGCAGCCAGCATGCCTGGCAGATGTGCAGCCCCGCCAGCGCCGGCAATAATGGCTTTCAAGCCGCGCTGCTGCGCCTGCTCGGCATACTCAAACAACAGATCGGGGGTACGATGCGCCGACACCACCCGGCACTCGTGCGAGATAGAAAACGACTGCAATACGTCATGCGCATGCTGCATTACATTCCAGTCGCTATCACTGCCCATTACCACACCAACTAAAGGATCCTGCATCAGCCAAGGTCATTCGTTAAAATGGCAATGGTGACTAAATTTTCCGCTCCACGCCACTGTTATCTAACCGAAAATATCTCTGCAGTGGCAAAATTCTGCACGCACAATTGAAACAGACGTCCTGAATGCGGCGAGCCGCAGCGACGACATTTGATGTTTGCATGCACGAGAACCCACTGTGGTGCCACAGTCGGAGCGATAAACCGTCATTGATACAACAATCCAGGCCCAGTCAGTCGAGAAATTATTTTGTCCAGCAACCAAAGCACCACACCTGGCGTCGGTAACAGCGCCATCGCAGAAACAAATATCACCTCGCTGCCAATGGTGCATCGCGGCAAAGTTCGAGATATTTACGCAGTCGGCGATGATCACTTGCTGATGATTGCCACTGACCGCTTGTCGGCTTTTGATGTCGTGTTGCCAGAGCCATTGGCCGGTAAGGGAATTGTGCTCACGCAACTGTCGATGTACTGGTTTAACAGGCTTTCTGATCTGGTCCCCAATCATTTGAGCACCCGCTATACGCTCGAAGATATTCTGCCCAATGCCGACGAGCGCGCCCAGGCGAAAGATCGCTGCATGATTGTAAAAAGGCTGAAGGCAATACCTGTTGAGGCAGTTGTGCGCGGTTATCTGATAGGATCCGGCTGGAAAGACTATCAGCAAACCGGCGCAGTTTGCGGCATCTCTCTGCCACCAGACTTACAGCTGGCAGAGCGACTGCCAGAGCCGCTGTTTACGCCTGCCGCCAAAGCGGATGTGGGTGATCACGATGAAAATATCAGCTTCGCTGACGTCGTTGACATTATCGGGGAAGATTACGCCAATCAGATTCGTGACATCAGCACGCGGATATACCAGCTGGCGTCTGATCATGCTGAACCACGGGGCCTGATACTGGCCGATACCAAGTTTGAATTTGGCCTCGATGACGACGGCAACGTGGTATTAATGGACGAAGTGTTAACACCTGACAGCTCTCGCTTTTGGGAGGCATCAAGCTGGCAAACCGGTAAAAACCCGTCGAGCTACGACAAACAGTTTGTCCGCGACTACCTTGAAACACTCGACTGGAACAAAACCCCGCCAGGACCTGTTCTGCCGCACGATGTGATGCAAAAGACGCTTGCCAAGTACCGTGAGGCCTATGACCTGTTAGCTAACTAACGGGGATTGAATCAGGGGCAATCGCGCTGATTTACGCAACCTGACAGGGGGCCACTTATTCGACCAGGGAGCTGGTCTGCAACGCTGCCACCGAATGCAATAGCCAACCAGCTTGCCCCGGAGATCCATAGATGCTCATCCATAAAAAAGGCCGCTGTAACAACAGCGGCCCTGTCCTGTCCTTCCAAACTCTCCGCCGTACAGAGAGCCAAACGGCGTCAGGCGATAGTAATATCTTTGTCCAGATAAACGTCCTGGATAGAGTTAAGCAATTTCACGCCGTCTTTCATGGGCTTCTGAAACGCTTTACGGCCAGAAATCAAACCGGTACCGCCAGCACGCTTGTTTATAACAGCGGTTTTCACCGCCTGGCCGTAGTCATCAGAACCTGACGCACCACCAGAGTTGATCAGTCCGGCGCGGCCCATGTAGCAGTTCGCTACCTGATAACGCACGAGATCAATCGGATTTTCCGATGTTAATTTGCTGTAAACCAGATCGTTGGTGTGACCGAAACCAACCGCGCCGTAGCCGCCATTGTTTTCCGCCTGCTTCTGCTTGACGATGTCAGCCTTAATGGTGGCTGCCAGGTGGTTCGCCTGTCCTGTCAAATCTGCAGAGGAATGATAGTCAGTGCCGTCTTTTTTGAAATCAGAATTACGCAGATAGGCCCACAATACGGTCGTCATACCCAGCTCATGCGCCAGCTCAAATGCTTCACTGACTTCCTGAATCTGCCGTCGGCAGTCTGGCGAGCCATAGTAAATCGTTGCACCGACAGCGACACAGCCCATATCAAACGCCTGCCGCACAGACGCGAACATGGTTTGCTCATACATGGCGGGTAATGTCAGCGCCTCGTTGTGGTTAAGTTTCACCATAAACGGAATTTTGTGCGCATAGGTTCTCGCCACTGAAGACAGCACACCTAAAGTGGAAGCAACGCAGTTGCAGCCACCCTCTATCGCCAGTTCAACAATGTTCTTGGGGTCGAAGTAAATCGGATTCGGCGCAAATGACGCAGCCCCGGAATGCTCGATGCCCTGGTCAACAGGTAAAATCGAAACATAGCCACTGCCACCCAAACGGCCAGCATTAAACAAAGAACTCATAGACCGAAGCACTGCAGGTGATCGATCGCTTTCGCTAACCACCCGGTCGATAAAATCCGGACCCGGCAGGTAAAGTGAATCCTTATCGATAGTTTTGCACTGATGGGACAACAGCGGCTCGGCATCGGCGCCGAGTAGAGCCTGGATGTCTGTCATTTTTCACTTATCCGATTGATGAGAACAAAGAGTTAAAGGAATGCCTGCAACGTTCGTGCAGACTTGCGCTACCAGGCGCTAACAATTTGATTCCCAAGAGTACCTGAAGCACCGAACCCGGTTGATTGCAGGGTGTTGAGGCTGCGGGAACGTTACGTTTCAGCGGAACCGTGCTGCAAATTGCAACCGCCTTCGCTGGCTTGGGGCCCTAGCGATACGCAGCTGCGAAGTGACCCTTCTTCGCACGGCTGCGTTGCTGCTTTCGGTACAAGCCGCTTCAACTGGAGCCGGCCCGGAATCAGCGAACCTCACACTGGCTCTTATATTTCTCGATACACGCTGTAACGCAACATCCTCGCCTGGCAACGAGCCACACTCAGGGTGCTTGTCTGGCTGAACAACCGCCCGTCACTATTCGATCCAGTCACCAACTCGCACAATCTTCATTGAGTTAGTGCCACTGGCAACCCCGAACATATCGCCCTTGGTAATAATGACCAGGTCACCGTCTTCCACTATTTCCTGTTCAACCAGCTTTTGCACCACTGCCTTGTTGGCATCGTAGGATGACTCAAGACGCTTGTGAAAAGGCACCGGATAAACACCGCGATACAACGTAACGCGAGCCTGCGCATCCGGATTGGTCGTTACCGCATAAATAGGAATGCCAGAGCTGATTCGCGACATCCATAACGCGGTTGATCCGGTTTCCGTCAGCGCACCAATGGCTTTCACATTCAAATGATTAGCGGTGTACATCGCAGCCATCGCGATAGATTCATCGATACGGTCAAACTCGAGATGCAGTCGATGCTTTGATTCCATCGCTGCCCGCTGCAGTTCGGCATGCTCACAAATTCGACTCATTGCAGTTACTGCCTTGGCCGGAAATGCACCAACTGCGGTTTCTGCTGAAAGCATGACGGCATCGGTACCATCGAGCACAGCGTTGGCAACGTCAAACACCTCGGCACGGGTAGGTATCGGGCTGGTTACCATCGACTCCATCATTTGTGTCGCGGTAATAACCACTTTGTTGGCAGTGCGCGCTTTGTTTATCAGGTCTTTTTGCACAGCGGGCAACTGCGGGTCACCAATTTCAACTCCGAGGTCACCGCGCGCAACCATGATCACGTCGCTGGCCTCGAGAATTTCGTCGATTGCATCAACGGCCTCGGCGCGTTCGATCTTCGCCACAATACCGGCTTCGCTGCCAGCTTCTCTTAGCAACTCACGCGCATGATTAATATCTGCTGCGGATCTTGGAAACGACACCCCCAGGTAATCGATATCGAGTTCGACAGCAAGGCGCAGATCCTCAATGTCTTTTTCGGTAATAGCAGCAGCAGACAATCCACCACCCCTGAGATTTATCCCTTTACGATTGGACAGCTTGCCGCCAACCAGTACCTTGGTATGTATTTTTGACCCGTCTATTTCGGTCGCTTCAAGCACCACGCGACCGTCATCGAGCACCAGCACGCTGCCAACACTGATGTCGCCCGCCAGCTCCTGATACGTACAGCCAACGCCGTTAATGTCGCCTGCGTTTTCGTCAAGTGCAACATCGATGGTGAAGCGTTTGCCCTCAACTAGCTCAACGGGGCCATTAGCAAAATTTGACACACGGATTTTCGGTCCCTGCAGATCACCCAGAATACCAACAACACGCCCTTCCTCCTGCGCGACGCTGCGAACCATCTCAACTCGTTGCCGATGATCGTCTGCCTCACCGTGGGAGAAGTTAATTCGAACGACGTTGACACCAGCTGCTATCAGTGGCCGCAAAGTCTCAACAGAGTCAGTTGCTGGCCCAAGGGTCGCGACAATCTTTGTTCTACGCATAGATACAAACTACCGGTTAAGTGTGTGTGCGATATTCTATCATCTGCGACTATCCGTATTGTCGCAGCTTGATGACTGTTAGCAGAATAACGATGACTGGAAACTGGGCAAATGCTGCTTTCAACCGGCATCAATTGCCGAGCTATGCATCTGGCCATGAGCCTGATCGACTCAGTTGTGGTGCGCCAAAAACCTGCGCCACTGTCCTGCACTGCTGTCCTGCTGTGCTGATAAATCACTCAGCTTTGTTCAATAAAACACGCGCTGTCAGAGTGCAGGCCAGGTAAAAAGCAACCTGATTGAAGTCGCAGATCGTTCGACAGACAACAATCGTAAATCGTTCAAACGGGAGTCTGCACTGTTCGCAAACTTATGTCCCCGGGTCAGCCAGTCGTCGGCCGCGTGGAGACAGGCAAGCCCCGGGGTTAAACTCCAGGGCACAAGCCGTCAGAACCGAGCCGCACCAGCCTCAATCCATAACAGATTAACCACCCGGCGCACTGACTGGCGTAACTAAAAAACTCATCTACTGCCAGAGGGCCGGCTCAGGAATCCCTTGCTCTTTCCTCCAGTACAGCAACGGCTGGCAATACCTTGCCCTCAAGAAACTCAAGAAACGCACCACCACCGGTCGAGATATAACTGATGTTATCTGTCAGACCAAACTGATCAACCGCAGCCAGCGTGTCTCCACCACCTGCAATAGAGAAGGCACTGGACTGCGCAATCGCCTCGCCAACAATGCGAGTACCATCCGCAAACTGTGGAAACTCAAAGACACCAACCGGACCATTCCAGACTATAGTGCCCGCGTTTTTTAAAATCTCTGCGTACTGTTGTGCCGTTTTAGGCCCAACATCAAAAATCATTTCACCATCACCAACCTGATCAACCGCAACGGTGGTCGCAGGCGTTGTTTCGGAAAACTCCTGACCACAAACCACATCGACCGGTACCGGAATGTCTCCATTCTTCGCCAGTGCTGCAGCACGTAATTTTTTGGCTTCAGCGATGAGATCTTCTTCGTACAATGAGTTGCCCACTTTATGACCTTCAGCGGCAATAAAGGTGTTGGCAATACCACCACCAACTATCAGCTGATCAACTATTCCTGACAGCGATTCAAGAACAGTGAGCTTGGTCGAAACCTTGGAACCGCCAACCACAGCAACCAGCGGGCGCGCGGGATTGTCCAAAGCCTTGCCCAGTGCAGTTAGCTCACCCGACAGCAACGGTCCGGCACACGCCTGCGGTGCAAACCGGGCAACGCCGTGTGTTGAAGCCTGTGCGCGGTGTGCCGTGCCAAACGCATCCATGACAAAGATGTCGCACAGTGCCGCATATTGCCTGGCAAGAGTTTCATCGTCAGCTTTTTCACCTGCGTTAAAGCGAACATTCTCCAGCAGGGCAACGCTGCCGGGGGCCACGTCGGGCTTTTCCTGCAGATAGTTGGTAATGAGTTCAACAGGCATATCGAGCAACTTACTCATATGCCGGGCAACCGGCCCGAGTGAATACTCCGCCGCCGGTTCGCCTTCGGTCGGGCGCCCCAGGTGCGACATCATCATTACCGCGGCACCTTGCTCCAGTGCCCTTTTGATGGTTGGCAGTGCCGCGACGATGCGTAAGTCGGATGCAACTTCACCGTCTTTAATCGGCACATTTAAATCAGCGCGGATCAGTAAGCGTTTTCCGTTTACATCGATAGACTCAAGCGTATTCATAAACTTCCAGCAATTTACCAGTTCAGGCGGGGGCGGCTCGAGGTGCCGGGTATTTCAGTGATTGACCGCAACGACAATCGATACTCACGGTCTGCAACTTGTGCGGTCACAGCTACACAGACATCTATTACCGCATCGACCGACAGAACCGTTGGGCAAACAAAAAATGGCAGTAAAAACAGGGGTGAAACCGAGCGCGCGCCGACAATTAATAACCGGCGGGCACCCGGGTTCTAATCGCAGAGTTACTTTGCGTTCATTAACGCTACGGTGGTGTCGAGCATGCGATTTGAAAATCCCCACTCGTTGTCATACCACGAGCAAACCTTAACCAGGCTGCCACCGGTCACACGAGTCATACCGGCATCAAAGTTTGATGTGGTACTGGTGTGATTGAAGTCAATAGACACCAGCGGCGCGTCGTTGTAGGCCAGCACTTTGCCATCGGCCGCAGCCTTCATGATGTCGTTAATTTCATCAACCGTTGTGTCGCGAGCGGCCTGAAAAGTCAGATCGACAATAGATACATTGATCGTTGGAACACGAATCGCAAAACCGTCAAGCTTGCCGTTCAACTCTGGCAATACCAAACCAACCGCTGCGGCCGCACCGGTGTTAGTCGGAATCATAGACATGGTTGCCGAACGCGCACGTCGCAGATCAGTATGGTACACGTCGGTCAAAACCTGATCGTTGGTGTAAGCGTGAATGGTGGTCATCAGACCGCTGAGCACGCCAATTTTGTCGTGCAATGGCTTGACCATCGGAGCCAGACAGTTAGTCGTACAGCTTGCATTGGAAATAACCGTATCTGACGCCTTCAACACATCTTCATTTACGCCATACACAACCGTTGCATCAACGCCTTTGCCCGGTGCCGAGATAATGACTTTCTTCGCGCCGCCTGCAATGTGTGCACTCGCTTTGTCTTTACTGGCGAAAAAGCCGGTGCATTCCAAAACCACGTCAACACCCAAATCGCCCCATGGCAGTTTGGCTGGGTCGCGCTCCGCAAATACACGAATTCGGTCGCCGTTAACGACGATATCGTCGCCGTCCACTTTCACTTCGCCCGGGAAACGACCGTGCGCAGTATCGTACTGAGTCAGGTGAGCGTTGGTCGCCGGATCACCCAAATCGTTGATTGCAACAACGTCAAATTCGTTCTGCCGACCACCTTCAAACAAGGCCCGGAGTACATTGCGCCCAATTCGGCCGTACCCGTTTATCGCCAGTTTTATCGCCATCGTTTACTCTCCAGATATGAGGGAAATTAATTCAAGGTGCTCGACCAATCCCGATTAGACGGTCAGTTACCCGTTTTCTATAGCAGCTTTTTGGCCGACTCAGTCACATTGTCCACCGTGAAGCCAAAGTGTGCGAACACCTGATCCGCCGGGCCGGACTCGCCAAATGTGTCCAGACAGATCATCGCGCTGTTGGTTCCGGCATATTTATACCAGCCGGCCGATACACCGGCTTCGACCACCACCCGCGCAGTAACAGCCGGCGGCAACACAGAATCACGGTAGCTTTGTGACTGCCGATCAAACACATCGGTACACGGCATGGACACCACCCGCGCGGCCACTCCATCAGCAGTCAGCTTGTCGTAAGCGTCGACGGCAAGACCAACCTCGGAACCGGTACCAATAAGAATGACCTGAGGGTTATCAGAATCACGTAATACATAGCCGCCCTTTTCGATATCTGCCAGTTGTTCAGGCGTTCGCGCCTGATGCACCAGCCCCTGACGGCTGTACAGCAAACTTGAAGGGCCGTCTGCTCGCTCCAGCGCAAATTTCCAGCTCACTGCTGTTTCCACTGCATCGCAGGTGCGCCACACATCCATGTTGGGCATCAGGCGCAGGGTTGCGGCTTGCTCAACAGGCTGATGCGTCGGCCCATCTTCACCGAGACCAACAGAGTCATGAGTAAATACAAAAATAGAGGGAATCTTCATCAATGCAGCCATACGCAGTGCGTTGCGGGCATATTCTGAAAACATCAGGAACGTAGCACCGTAGGGCTTGAAACCGCCATGCAGCACAATGCCGTTAAGAATCGCTGCCATACCAAATTCGCGTACCCCGAAATAGATATAGTTGCCGGCTGCATCTTCTTCGATGCCCTTGCTGCCAGACCAGATCGTCAGGTTGGATCCGGCCAAATCAGCCGAGCCACCAATCAATTCAGGCAACGCCGGGCCGTAGCCATTGAGCGCATTCTGTGAGGCCTTGCGCGATGCTATCTTTTCACCGGCGGCATCAACCTCGCTGATAAATGCCTGCGCATGCTGTGCCCAGTCAGCAGGCAAAGCGCCAGACATGCGACGATCAAACTCGGCAGCATCTGCCGGGTATTTGTCGCGATAGGCGGCCATTTTGCGATCCCAGTCGGCCTGTGCCGCGGCACCAAATTTTTTGCTATCCCACTCGGCGTACACGTCATCGGGAATCACAAATGGCGGGTGTGACCAGCCCAGCTCCTTGCGCGCAAGCTCAATTTCATCAGCACCCAGCGGCGCACCATGGCTTGATTCCTTGCCCTGTTTATTCGGGGACCCGAAACCAATCAGCGTTTGACAGCAAATCAGTGTGGGTTTGGCGGTTTCTTCACGCGCAGCATCAATTGCCGCCTTGATTGCCTCACGGTCGTGACCGTCAACAGTGTCGATCACCTGCCAGCCATAGGCTCGAAAGCGCGCCGGGGTGTCGTCGCTGAACCAGCCTTCGACCTCGCCATCAATTGAAATACCGTTGTCATCATAAAAAGCGATCAATTTGCCGAGCCCGAGCGTGCCGGCCAGCGAACACACTTCATGCGATATGCCTTCCATCAGGCAGCCGTCACCAAGAAACGTATAGGTGTGGTGATCGACCAGTTCAGCATCGGATTTGTTGAACTGCGCAGCCATTGTGCGCTCGGCGATCGCCATCCCTACGGCGTTGGCAATGCCCTGCCCCAGCGGACCAGTCGTTGTTTCAACACCAGGCGCATAGCCATACTCCGGATGGCCCGGGGTCTTCGAGTGCAATTGACGAAAGTTCTTTAGCTCCTCGATCGGCAGGTCATAACCACTCAAATGCAGCAGCGAGTACAACAGCATGGAGCCATGACCGTTAGACAATACGAAACGGTCACGATCAGCCCACATCGGGTCTGCCGGGTTGTGCTTCAGATAGTCGTTCCATAAGACTTCGGCAATATCGGCCATACCCATCGGCGCGCCGGGATGGCCGGAATTGGCCTGTTGTACTGCGTCCATACTGAGCGCACGAATTGCGTTCGCAAGCGTTCGATGTTCAACCATTAGATGCAGGCTTTCCTGTGGTGATGATTGCAGGAGCACTGTAGGCAAGACTGTAGCGGTGCAAACCGGTATCGATACTGCCTCTGAAACGTTCTGCGCTTTAAAAATCGCGGCTCTAAAACCAAGACTCTAAAACCAGCGAAAAAACGCCTCAAAAGGCCTTACAACAGTAATAACGGGGTTTGCATTAGCTTATGCAGACTTCTCCGAACAGGCTCCGGGAGACTGGTCTATGCCATCCGAACACCGTTTGTGGTGGCTCATAAAATGGCGGGAAATCGTGAAAAAAGCGGTGACGTGATTTAGGGCAGGCAGCGGTCAAAGACAGACAATCGACAAAAAAGTGGCGAACCCACCTCACACAACTAACAATAATACCAGCTGTGCGATTAGCTGAAAACTATTAACAGCATAATCAGAGCCAATACAGCAAATAAAGAGCTTCTTATAACCATCTGAAATCCATATTAAAACTTGATAAATGAATTAGACACCCTACTTTCCACGCACCACCGCCAAAAATCTACCTCAGCATTAATCTCGGGATGGACATTAATGCTGTATTTCGCTAAACTGGTGGTTTGGCTTTCAATAAGGTGTCGCTTTCGTGAATGCTCGATCCGTGCGAAAAACATCGATGGACCAGAACCAACAATCTCGCATCAAGGAACTGATTGCCAAGGGTAAGGAACAGGGTTACCTAACCTATGCCGAGGTTAATGATCATCTTCCAGATGGCATTGTTGACCCAGATCAGGTCGAAGAAATTATCGCCATGATCAATGACATGGGCATCACCGTCCATGAGGCAGCGCCAGACTCTGACACGCTCATTCTGTCTGATCAGACTTCGCTCAGCCCGGACGATGACGCCGCTGACGAAGCTGCAGCAGCGCTGGCCAGTGTCGATGGCGAATTTGGCAGAACTACTGATCCGGTGCGCATGTACATGCGCGAGATGGGAACCGTCGAACTACTAACGCGTGAAGGCGAAATTGAAATCGCCAAACGTATAGAGGAAGGACTGGGGCAAGTGCAGGCCGCACTGGCAACCTACCCTTCTACCGTTCAAAAAATTCTTGACCGCTATGCAAAAGTCACCGCAGAAGAAGCGCGGCTGAGTGATTTGCTGGTCGGCTTTATTGATCCTAACGCGCCGGATGAAATTCCAACACCGGCTCAGCAGGCCAAAGAGCGAGAAGAAGCCGCTGAAAACGCCGATGACGAAGAAGAAGAAGTCGTCGACACCGGCCCTGACCCTGAAGAAGTGCGCGAGCGTATGCTGGCCCTTGAAGAAGGGCATCGCAAAGCGATGAGCGCCATCTCGAAAATCAAGGATGGCAGCAGCAGCGACCTGCAAAAGGCAACCGCGAAGACCACAGCGATGATCATGGAGTTGAAGATGTCACCCAACTTCATCGCCGAGCTCACTCGCGACCTGCGAGGCCGCGTGAATCGTATCCGTGGTCAGGAAAAGTCCATTCGCGATCTGTGCGTCAATCGCTGCGACATGCCACGTAAAGAGTTTATCGCCACCTTCCCAGGCAACGAAATCAGTGAAGACTGGCTGCAGACTCACCTCGACAGCGGCAAGCCCTACGCTGCCCGCATGCTTGAGGTTCGGGAAGACATCCAGCGTCACCAGCGCCGTATGCAGGCAATAGAAGAAGAAACCACATTGACTGTTGGCCAGATCAAAGAGATCAGTCGTCGTATGTCTATTGGTGAGGCGAAAGCTCGCCGCGCCAAAAAAGAAATGGTTGAAGCCAACCTGCGACTGGTGATTTCTATCGCCAAGAAGTACACCAACCGTGGCCTGCAGTTCCTTGACCTCATCCAGGAAGGCAACATCGGTCTGATGAAAGCGGTAGACAAGTTTGAGTATCGACGCGGCTACAAGTTTTCGACTTATGCCACCTGGTGGATTCGCCAGGCAATCACCCGCTCTATTGCGGATCAGGCGCGCACCATTCGTATTCCGGTTCACATGATCGAGACTATCAACAAGCTCAATCGAATCTCTCGTCAAATGCTGCAGTCCATGGGTCGTGAAGCGACTCCGGAAGAGCTGGCAGAAAAGATGGAGATGCCGGAAGACAAGGTTCGTAAAGTGCTGAAGATTGCCAAAGAGCCAATCTCGATGGAAACCCCCATCGGTGACGACGAAGACTCGCACCTCGGTGATTTCATTGAAGATCAGAACATACTGTCTCCAGTAGACTCTGCGACTTCAGGCGGCCTTGGCGAAACTACACACGAAGTGCTGGCAAGCCTCACCCCACGTGAAGCCAAAGTACTGCGCATGCGTTTTGGTATTGATATGAATACCGATCACACGCTCGAAGAAGTGGGTAAACAGTTTGACGTGACGCGTGAGCGGATTCGACAAATTGAAGCCAAGGCGCTGCGAAAGTTGCGTCACCCTACTCGTTCAGAGCAGTTGCGCAGTTTCCTCGACGGGGAATAGATAAAGGAATATAATTCGGTGTGCCTACTGTGCACCGAACATCTAAATTAGTACGTAAGAGTTACGGGCCTGTAGCTCAGTTGGTTAGAGCAGTGGACTCATAATCCATTGGTCGTAGGTTCAAATCCTACCGGGCCCACCACTTACACAAACAACACACATTGAACTGGTCGAAAAGCCCTGCGTTCAGAATGCCATCCGGCATTGACCCTCCTGATTGTTCACGTTGCAACTGGCCGGTAGTACCGTTGCCATCGAACTCTGCACCCAATCCTGATACCAGCCAGCGACACACCGTCATGTACGTTGCCGCCTAACCACAGCATACCGAAAATCTCTGCCGGCCAGTGGCCAACAACAACCACCTTGAGCCCATCTGTGACCACCCAGTTAAAAGGCCTGTTAATCACAACACTCGGTGTTTTGTTCGTTGTGCCGGACGCCTTATTCATTCGATTGATTGAAGCAGACGCGATGACCGTAGCGTTCTGGCGATTGCTGTTAGCCGGCGTAGTAATCCTGTTTGTGCTGCTAATTCAGCACGGCCGACAAACACCGGTTCAACTACTGTCAATCGGTCGCTGGGGCGTGGTCTACGCATTTTTTGCGGCAATCAGCGCATTGTTGTTTGTTACATCAGTCAAACTGACCACCGTTGCCAACACCACAATCATCATCGCATCAATGCCGGTATTTGCCGCATTGATCAGTTGGCTGGCACTCGGGGAAACATTGAGCCGGCGCATGCTATGGACCGTCGCACTGGTTTTTGCAGGGCTGCTGGTCATCGGCTACGGTACCACGAGCGAAGACAATATCGCCACAGGTGCCACTCTTAAAGGTGATCTGGCAGCTCTGGCGGTATCGTTATGCTTCGCTATCGCATTAACTGCAGCACGTAAGGCTCGTGCACAATCAATGATACCGGCTCTACCTGTTGCCTATCTTGCCTGTGCTGCCTTGCTGCTGCCATTTGTTGATCCCTTTTCAATACCGGTAAACCAATGGTGGCTGGTGGCACTGCACGGCGGGGTTTTTATTGCTGCAAGCTCCTGCCTGCTGGCACTGGGTCCACGCTATATTCAGTCAGCTGAAGTTGCCCTGCTGATGCTGATGGAATCCATATTGGCTCCATTGCTCGTCTGGCTTGCAGTGGGTGAGCAACCCGGTTACTGGACACTTGTCGGCGGATGTCTGGTACTCGGCGTACTGTGTGTATCGAATTTTGTAGCCCTGAAACATCGGCAACGCTAGTTTGGCCACCCGTTCACGACTCGGGTATCAACTCTTCGTACTTGTTTGCGATAGCCCTGACAACCGCTTTGTTAGCATCAATATCAGAGAACAAACTGTCATTACTGGCCTCACGGCTGCCATCCAGAAAATACTTGAAACAATCCGTATCGGCCACGTCCGTCAGCGCATCACAAACGCCGATAACCGTTAGCGAATCGAACTTTGACAGATCACTGGCTGATCTTCTCCCGGGTAGCTCTCCCTCAATCAGGTTATCCTCTATTGCTTCTATCGCCGCTCCAACTTTCGGCTCCGTGTTCGCCTTAAGCTCTTCAAGATCAATAAAAAACGCCACCGACCTCTCCTCTGACAAACTGTCATAGGCCATCAACATAGCCTCTTTGGCGTTTATCTCCTTATAGTTTGAGAGGATAAACTGCTCAAATTCACTGGCGCTCTGATCTTTTTTCGATTCCCAAAACGCCGCAATCGCCTCAGGCGTTGAGAATAAATCCGGATTTGCATCGATCAGTTTAACAACTGTCTCCTGCACCGCAGGATGACGAATACCGAGCTTGATAAGCATTTCTATCCGGTCGACTTTTCGCTCTGCGGAATCAACATCCTGACTCAGCAATTCAACCTCGGAGCGAGTTTGCTTTAGTTCTTCCGAGACTTTACTGGCAGCCGGAATCTCCAAAATAGTTTGATCAAGTCTCTCAGCGGCACTGTTGGCGGTAACCTGCAATTCACCGATATCCTTGCTGATGTCGGCCTGAGTGGTATCAATTTCGGCCCTCAACTCCTCTTCAACAGAGTCGACTTTAGTCTCAAGTGAAGCATGGAGCTTTTCAAAAGTATCGTCTATTTGCTCGGTCAACCCTTTGGTGTTCGCCGCCATATCCTCGTGCAGTGCCGCAATCGGGCCGGTCACATGATTTGGTAAATACCAGCCAGCAAAGGCAAATGCAGCAATGAACAGTGAAATCGTAACCGGCACAGGATTAGTGAGATAGTTGACCAGCCATGTTGGTACGCGGCTTACCACCGCATCATCGGCAGCCTTCTGCACGCCCTGCGCATTGACCTGGTCAGTATTCATCAGACATCCCTTACGCGACAAGAAAGGCTTTAATTCAGCAAAAAACGTGCTTCGAACTATCGGCCTGGACGCCCAAAGTATAAATTACCTCTGATGTGTGATGAGCCACCCTCGCGCCGCTTGCTCATTTGCAGGCTTTACCACTGCCACCGGGGTTCGCCGAACAACGCGGCCAGCTACCTGCATGTGCCGGCATTTTTACGACGCAAAGTATGCGCTAATGACGTGGATCGCATAGATGATCTATCGAGATGCCATTATTCGTGCTGATGCAATACCTGGAAATATCCTGATCACCGGTATTCCCGCACCACCACAGCGAGTCGACGAACAGCCTGGCCTGAAGGCTGGCTCTAAAGCGGACTGACCTGATCGTTTAATTCAACCTGGCTCGGTAGTACGCCGCGAATAACATACAAACTCTTCTGCTCGACATTATCGTCCCGTATCAGGTAGGTTCGCCGAATCAGCGCAGTGTTTATTGCCATAATGGCCGTCAACTCACGTACCTGTGATGCGATACCTGATTCCGCAAATGACGTGGTGAGCTGCCTGCTGCCAGATTGAAAACCGTTGTCATCAAATCGATAACCTTGTTGCTGCATTGATTGCTTAACTAAACCATCGAATGTGGAGCCATTTTCCGGCGCACTTATAGACACTAACTGTGGCTCCAACCCTGAAATGAACGATAGCGCTTTGACAAGATCATTCACAATAAAATCCAGCACAGAATCCTTGCTGTCCAGGTAACTGCTGTCGGGGTTACTGCTGCCAACATCGCCGCTGCCGTCTGTGCTACCGCTGTCGTCTGTGCTACCGCTGTCGGCAATGTTACTGTTGATATTGTTGTTGACGATGTCAACACTGTTGTCAACATTGCTTTTAATGCTGGACTCCGCGTAGGTAACCTCATTGCCCGTGCCCGGATCGACAGCGGTAATTGGCAAATCACTGGCTGCCGATTGTGCCGGCGCTGGAGTATCCGAAGCAATGGCAATATCAGTCGTAGAGTAGATGTTTGGCAGCTCAGGCAGTTCAGGCAGATTCTTCGCACAGCCAACCAGTAAACATGATAAGGCAACAACAAGGCAATCCGCAGTTCGTATAGTTTTTGTCATGACTTTTCAGCTTATTGTCACCAAACAGAGCGACACAGGGTTTAATAGGATGGACAAGGGCAGGCTAAGCAAGTTTCGGCATAGACCCCTCGTCCGCCCAAGCTTATCCGCATGAGTATAAATCAACGATGATGTAGTCGACACTTCCATGATAATCGGAATATTTTCCTAAATTCTTTGCTCCGGTAGAGACCATACATTGAGTTTGCCCTGGACAACAAAGCACTGTAAGCCAGCAATTACAGGAGAAACGCGGCACTGGCCATTGCCACGACCAGAACAGGGACGCATCTAATCAGACAAAAATGCGAATGCTCTCGGTACACAGCTGCAACAGAGCGCGCGATGTAAACACTCTCTAAAAACAATATAATCAAAACTAAATCCCAAACAGGGATAACCAGCCTCCAGCCCGACGAGGTTTTTGAAGTCATAAAAAGACCTACTCGCCCCAACCCCTAACATTGCCGCTACATACCTATGAAAATCGAAATTCTCTGCACCGGAGACGAAATCCTCACCGGCAAAACAGTTAATACCAATCACAGCTATATGGCACAGCAGCTAACCGATGCCGGTTTACAAGTCTACTGGGCCACAATTGTCGGTGACGATCGCACAAGTCTGGCTCAGGCCTTTGAACAAGCCGCAGAACGTGCAGATGCGGTCATTGTAAATGGCGGACTTGGCCCCACCGTTGACGATCTTTCACAGGAGCTGGCTGCAAAGGCCGCAGGTGTAGAACTCGAACTTCACGAGCCGTGGCTGGAAAAACTCAAAGCGTTCTACAGCAGCCGGGGACGTGTTATGCCAGACAACAACCGCAAACAGGCTATGTTGCCCGCTGGTTGCGAGTTTATCGACAACCCTATTGGCACCGCCTGCGGTTTCGCTATCAACATAGGCAACGCCCGATTCTTTTTCACGCCCGGCGTACCGCGCGAAATGCGGCGCATGGTCACAGAGCAGGTAATACCGAGGATTCTCAAACAAAGCGGTATGCAGGTAGTCACGCGCCTCAAGCGATTTCATTCGTTCGGCATTGGGGAATCACGCGCCGATGAACTACTGGCAGGCATAGAAGATATGATGCCAGATTCAGTCAAGCTTGGCTTTCAATCTCACTATCCACAGCTCGAAACAAAACTTGCCGCCGTCGCCAGCACTGAGGCCGAACTAGACCTGGCACTGGCACCTGCCGAAAAAATGGTACGCGAGCGTTTTGGTAATTTTATTCTTTGTGAAGACAACCAGACACTGGAAGGCATGATTGTCGACCACCTACGTAACAACAAAGCCACCGTTGCCACCATGGAGATGGCAAGTGCCGGTAATATCTGCAACCGTTTGGTCAATACCGATCAACACAATGAAGTGATATTGAGTGGTATCGTGAGCTGCAGTCTTACACAACTTGCAAACGCGGTGACCATGGACAGCGAAGACCTGGAGTTCGGACCAGATACAGCCCGCAATCTGGCAAGCCATCTGCTCCAGCACACCGATGCAGACTATGCGTTAGTAACACTGGTGAGCCAAAAGCCCACCGATGATAATTCAAGGTCCGAAACCGAAATTATCATTGCGATAGCCAACAAAGAAACGACCTCCACGCGACAGGCGCGGCTCCTCGGCGGAAAACACTGGGTGACACTTGGCAGTACCGAGATGGCACTGGACGCATTGCGAAGAACTTTACTAGACCTGCCAATCGATGAGAAAACAGATTTTGAACAACAAAATTAAAACTCATCACTAAAAGAAAGCGAATAACTACAACAGCGGACGCGCTTCGCAATCACTCAACATAAATGGAAACCCGCAGCGTTAGCAAGGCCACTTATAGATTGATTCTCGCTCACACGTCGGGTTTCCAGTGGACCAGGATCTATCTAGCGACCGTTAGCAATGCGAACAGACTACTCTACCGACTGACACAGAAGCGCCCTTTACGGACAGCCAACGCAGATGGAAACCCGCAGCGTTAGCAAGGCCTCTTATATATTGATCTCGATCACGCGTCGGGTTTCCAGTGGACCAAGATCTATCTAGCGACCGTTAGCAATGCAAACAGACTACTCTACCGACTGACTCAGAAGCGCCCTTTACAGACAGCCAACGTAGATGGAAACCCGCAGCGTGAGCAAGGCCTCTTATAGAATGATCTCGCTCACGCGTCGGGTTCCCAGTGGACCAAGATCTATCTGGCGACCGTTAGCAATGCAAACAGACTACTCTGCCGACTGACTCAGAAGTGCCCTTTTCTGACGAAGGCAAGTACCAATTGACTGTTCGCTTTGGAGGCCGAGAGCTTATTTAAAAAAAATTTATTTCCGGTAATAATACCGGATAACTCGTCACCAATAATGCAATGATTTAACTCTGCAATAGTCACAGGGAGTGTGTACTAGATGAGAGCGCTAACTAAAACCACCGGTGTTGTATTTCAAATCAGTAAGTACCGTGATTATTGCGTGGACAGGATTTTACTGATGTACGTCATCTATTGTGAACGGCGAGAAATGCGTAACCTATCTGATGAAACACTAAACGATATTGGAATTGATCGAGATCAACTACGACGCGAATATTCAAGGAATATATCTGATATTCCTGAAAACAGAATTAACTCACGGTACTTGAAGTGAGTGTGTGGGCTACCATCGTCACTGCAAAAAGGAGAATGCTAGTGAATGTTATTAAAGGGATTTATGTATTCTTCGGATGCAGTATAAGTGCATTCGCTCTTTGCGAACCAGCACCAACTCTTCCCGGCGAGCTAAATTACGGTGAATTTTGCCAGATAAATGTCAAGAAATTCTGTGATGTTACAAATTGCAGCGCTGTGGAAATTCAGCAATCTGAATCCCCCGCCGCTTCGAAGGTACTCGGTATATTGTGAATGGCCCCGAACACATTGTTTCCTTCCTAAGCAACGAGGCAAGGGAGATAGATCGGCAGTGGTAGTTGTATTGGCACCCCGTTCTTTTATTAAACGGTTGACCGTTAAGTAGACACTTTCAATTTGCAAGGTGTCTACTTATCGATTTTTTTCAAAGAAAGCGGACTAAGGGAACCAACCCAGCTACTTCTGATTTTGGCCGAGAACTGTCATTCGTGCCGCTACAGTATATAACCCATTTCGGTGATCTGCCGTACGGCAGAGGAGTGTCCAAAGCGGATCTACCCGCTCTTAAAATACATTTCTCTCAAGTACATAAGCAATTTGGAAACTGCGGCAGCACACTCAGGAATTACCAAAACAAAAGACTCCAAAATATATATTGTGCCCATCGGATTTTTTGATCTGCGTCGACGTAATGCGCCGGAAAAACCGTTCTTCTGAGCGCAATGTGATGTGTCTCCATACATCCACCTACCAACCAGGCTCCCCAACGTTCGGAAAATAGTAAAGCGTACTTGACATATTCGCACAATAAAGTAAAGTACACTTTACTTATATTCAAGTGAGATTGACATATGAGAAGTAGAACGCACAAACCTGGTACTTTCGCCGCTCGCGAGTTAAGAAACTCATTCTGGGCAGTAGTTTCTTCTTTAGCATGGGGGCTTTCAATTGCCTTGAGCAGTGCAGGCCTTGCCAATGTTCAAGAACCAAAATTGCTCTTAGTTATTTTAGTTCTGTTGATTAACCTAGGTATCGGAATCGCCGCGATGATGGTCCATATTCACTGGCTTAAAAATGTAGATGAAATGATCCGAAAAATCTGGCTTGAGTCCATGGCAATGACTTTTGGCGTACTTTGGATTGTGCTAGGAAGCCTGCTGGTACTTGCCAGAGCTGACTTAATAGATATCGATCACGAGGAGATAGGGCTACTATTCGTGCTTGCCGCAGCGGGATTCGCCACAGGGGGCTTTAGGACGCTTAAGTACTAGTGAAAAATAGACTAAAAGTACTGCGCGCCGAACGGAACTGGACTCAGGCGGACTTAGCCGCCGAACTGGAAGTTTCCAGACAGACAGTTAATGCAATAGAGAAAGGCAAGTTTGACCCGAGCTTGCCTTTGGCTTTCAAGATCGCGAAATTATTTGGTTTGTCGATAGAAAATATTTTTCAGGAGGATGGTGAGTAGAAATATTAGTGACATAACAGAATTAAGACCGACAAGCACAAACATACCATCACAGGCATTGGCCGTTACACACTGAACATGTTTAGTATGCCAACAGTAATTTGTGCCCAAAGCGCCTTATAGATTGGAAGCTAGCATCGGAATACACTGATGAAGAATGAGGCAGTTACTAAGTTTTTGACGACAATCTCGAAGAGAACACTCTGAAGACAGATATCGTGATTGGTATTTACGTCAATTGGACCCAAGGGACTTAGAACTCCCTTGGGACTCGAATCGGTATTAAACCGTATTCGCTGTCTGACCGCCATCGAACATGAGATTTGAGCCGTGGATGAAGCTAGCGGCCGGGGAAGCGATCCACGCAACCGTGCGGCCGAACTCCTCAGGTGTCCCGATCCGCCCTAAAGGTATCGACGCATTGATCGCAGCCAGCTGTTCAGTAACTGGTTCTCCTGTCGCCTCTTCGCGAGCTTTAAAAACCTGGTCAACGCGCCCCGTGTGCGTAAAGGTCGGATTAACCGAATTGATGCGAATGCCCTTTTTGCCAAATTCGAGCGACAACGATTTGAGTAATCCGATTACAGCTAAACGAATCGAATTCGATAAAATTAGATTATTGATTGGCTGCTTTATCGAAAGCGACTCGATCGCCACGATGCTGCCGCTGCCATTTTCCAGCATGTGCGGAATCACGTTATAACACACGCGCACGGCGCTCATCAGTGTCAACTGCACACCAGCCTCCCAATCATCAACCGTCAGATCAAAAAAGTTTCCAGGGGTTGGTCCGCCCGCGTTGATCACCAATATGTCGATCCGACCGTAGGTATCGAGCGTTTGTTTAATCATGTTGTCGATATCGGCCTGCTTCGTCACGTCCGCTTTGATGGTTAGAACGTCACCGCCGACTTCACGAATCTGTGCCGCAGTGTCTTCGATAGCATCACTGCGCGCCGAGATTGCCAGTTTCGCACCTTCACGTGCGAGCGCAATGGCCGAAGCCTGTCCGAGTCCTTTTGAAGCAGCTGTCACCAGCGCGACTTTGCCTTTTAATTGTAAGTCCATTGATCTCTCCAGTTAGCTTTAGGTTCACTGCAACCACAAGTCACTTCCAGACATCTAATGATATTCATGTGCTCGGTTTGTGAGCGTGTTCATAGGAACGATTGTTTAAGCGATCAAATCCGCACAAATATGCACGCCGGTCACAACGGGTGGTGATCAGGTAGTACGGCGTATCTATCAGGGAAATTTGTTGACTTACGAGGAAATATTCCACCATATCAGTGTGGAACATCTCCCCGTAAAGAGTTAAATCCGAATAATGCAAAAAATCAACAAATTTCTGACAAATACAGGCAGTTGGACTAGACGAGTTCAACCAACAGATTACCGGGCAGCACACAATCTGAATTGTTTTTACATCTGAGGACGTATATTCTGATTGACACGATATAGATTCGCCGGGTCATACTTGCGTTTCACATCGGCTAGTCGATCAAAGTTTTTGCCGTATGCTGCGCGAACTTGCTCCTCTGTATTTTCATCTACCCCTGGAAAATTCAAATACAATCCACCTGATGCATATCGCTCTGCCTGTTTAACTTGTTTCCGGGTCCATGCGATGATGCTTTCACTCAAATCAGGCTCAGTCCAGCAACTGTCATAGCTCAGCATGTATGGTGCGTTGCGCTTTCCAAAAGCTGTCGATTCTTCGGCGACACGAGCCATTGCACCCCCCAAGTGCCAAATCGCAATAAGGCATTGGTCGCTGGGCAGATTTTTAGCAGTCTCAACAAGTTCGTCGATGTGCTCATCTGTGATGCCACTAAGATAAAGTGATTTCCAGTATGCATAAATATTTTTATAGATAGCGCCGGGCGTGAAAAAAGCGTCAAAACCGGATTGCCAGCTGCAGTACGGCCCCATGGACGATAAATCAAGGACAGGCTCGCCAATGTCACGTAGAGGTGCCAATTCGGCTTCGCCCTGGGTCGCCGTGCCAGCATGTAGAGCTCCATAGAGGAATACACGCTGGCCATGGAGTTCCTTCGGGAAAGCCAGTATTTTCGGGATAGTCCAAAAAAAACCAAGTGAACTAATATCTTCCGATGCCGATTCCATAAAGTCACGCCATCGTCGACAGACTGTAGACGCTTGATCGATAGAGAAGAATTGAGACGCGAAATATACCTCTGGTCCCAGTGGAAACAGTCGGAACTCAAAAGATGTGACTACTCCGAAATTCCCGCCTCCGCCTCTAACTGCCCAAAATAGATCGGAGTTTTCACCTTCACAAGCATGCAGCACTCGACCATCTGCCGTTACAATGTCAATCGAGACGAGATTGTCGATACTGAGTCCATACTTGCGCCGCAGGTTGCCGAAACCTCCGCCAAGTGTTAGCCCGGCAATTCCGGTTTCAGAAACATTACCGGTTGTCGTGGCCAATCCAAATATTTGGGTCTCTCGATCAACATCAGCCAGCGTTGCCCCACCCTGCACATGAACAGTATTACTACCTGGATTAACTCGCACGGAGCGCATCTCAGATAAATCAATCGTAAGGCCATTGTCACAAAGAGCACTCCCGCTAACGTTATGTCCACCTCCTCGAATCGAAAGGAGAACGCTGTGTTTCCGGGCAAAATTAACTGCTGCAACAACATCAGATTGCCCACTGCACACAGCTATCAGCGCTGGGCGCTTGTCAATAAGCGAATTCCACACACGTCGCCTGTCTTCGTACTCAGGATGCGTCTGATCAATCAGAGTTCCATTGAAAGACGATTTCAACTCCTCCAGAGAGATTGCATCAATTTCAGAATTGCTGTTGTCGAGAGAACTAACTGCTAACATTTTGCAGGCTCACAAATGAGTGTGTGGATATCCTGCGCGAATTTGTGTCACCGTAGATAGAGGCAAAAACGCCGATTCCGGGGCAAAATGCTCATCTGAGGAAAATTAGAATGCCAGAAACAATTCGGCTAGGCCTGCTCGCAACAAAGGAAGTCAGTGCTTCCAGCCTGTTCGGACTCTACGATACACTCTCTGGCGCTGGACAGGCATGGGAAATATTTGTAACTGGCGAATCTCCCTACCCCGTCTTCGACGTTAAAATAATTGGGGTTAGTTGTGCTCCTTTTCGATGTGCAAGTGGTACGCTAGTAACGCCAGACATCGAACTTGATGAAGCTTCCAATGTAGACATAATTGTGGTGCCGGGGATGAACGTTTCAGCCCTTGAACCACTTGAGGCAGTAGAAAAGACGGGGCGCGATTGGATATGGAATCAACACTACGCGGGTGCCCGAGTAGTAGCAGCGTGTTCTGGTGCTGTATATCTCGCGGCTATCGGACTGCTCGATGGAGTCGAAGTAACAACTCATTGGGCATATAGAGATCTCTTCCGCCGACATTACCCGCAAGTACGGCTCAAGCTTGAGCAAAATATTTGCTTCCAAAATCCCAGCCATGGCATCGTCACATCCGGAGGAACTACCGCATGGCAAGAGCTAGCGCTTTTCCTAATAAAAAATTATGGTGGCATTGAACAAGCGAGGCGTAGTGCGAAATTCTGGCTAATGGCAGACCGTGGGAATTTCCAGACACCTTATACGTCCCTTGTGACAGCAATCTCACATGACGATGCAATAGTACGAGATATACAATCGTGGTTAGCGGAAAACTACTTCATCGAAAAACCAGTCAATACGATGATACAAAGATCAGGTCTGCCTGCATCAACGTTTACTCGACGGTTTCGAACAGCAACAGGCTTTTCCCCAAAAGACTATACTCAGCTTGTGCGCATTGAAGAAGCCAAACAACGATTAGAAATGAGTGATGCTGCCGTAGATGAAATTGGACGTGAAGTCGGATATGAGGACTCATCTTCATTTCGGAGGCTTTTTAAGAGGGTAACGAGCCTCACTCCAGCCAGGTACAGAAAGATGTTTGGCGTAGAACGCTTTGCGCGATATAGCTGAAATCCCGTTGCATTTTGTAATTCAAGATGGGTGCGGTCGGCGTAAATAGGGAATGCCGTATAGCTCTCCCGTGTCCTGGTGAATACCAGAAACCTGTTGTTCAACAACACTTGCGTAGTGGCGGGGGGTCAAACGGTAACGACAGCTTCAATCAACGCTGTCGATATCTGGATCGATCAAGTCAGGGCATTTACAAATTACGTATTCACTGCGTAACCAATCATAAATAGCGCAGCCTCCACAGCTCGAAGCGCGTGTGACTGGTTTTCTATAGTCGAGAAATTCGATGCCTGTTGGCTTCTGAGCTTGTCGCGACGCAGCGCTTCTTCAATGAGCCATGTCACTCGAATATTTTCCTTGCTGCGGAGGCTGCCCACTTTCAGCGGCTGCAGAAACTCTTTCCCCGGTAGATCCGGTTTCCTGCCCTGGGCTATGGCATCGTACGAGAACCTGAGGTTTTTTGGCAACTCATTTTCTAACCGCAGCTTTTCTGCAGCCTCAAGGGTATTCCACCACCTGAGCACTAACATAGCCATCGCGGACGCAACACGTCCATCATATATGATAAAGGAATTGCACAGCAGCGAGAATATCTTGGTAGTACCTGAGTCAATCCGCATTACAAACCCATGCGGATCACAGTAACTAAAGTCGGTATCAGAAAACCCTTCATTGGTAAGCTTGTCCAGTTGTCTGCGCATATCATTCAGGTGCGTGGGAAGGTTTTCTACAGTAACACCTGTTTTAATGTCTGCCGCAATATGAGGTCGTGTGGCGACGCCACCCCAGCGAAGTACGCAATTACAAAGCTCACGAGTCAATTCCCCCTCGTCGTTATCTATCGCTTTGTTGAGGGCACACTGCAACTGTTCTAAATAGCGGGTCGTTTCCAGTAGCTCCCTGCCAGACCAGTTGCATTGTTTAATATCACTATCCACGACTGCAGGCCATCGGTATTGCTGATAAGCGCTGAATATCGATGTACAGCTCCAGCGTGTATTTTTCGGATATCCACTTTTGTGTCTACCGCTTCTGGTTCTCCATCCATGATCAAACGACCCAAACTCATTGAAAGAATCTGTAAACCAGTCTACAAAGCCACCGCAGCTTTGTAGGAAAGCCTCCCTGGTTTCAACAGGACCGGTGTTGCCGCCAGAGTTGCTTTTCAATTGCCAGCACCTCGCATATCGGTATTAAGCGCTATGGCAGAATCAGCATGCTCAGCCACCCATATTTTTCCGGGGTAGCCTTGTAATTCAACTTCCTGCAAGCCGAACTGTTTAACGATAGTGCCGTAGTAGGTAACCCACTTGCGCTCGCTTCGAGTCATATATTCCTTATCGATTGCAGATTGTCTGCTGTGAATGGCCGGCCGATAGCCGATATCCTGGGCCCACTGAAACACCGTGGCAAACGCATCCAGATGCCAGCTACTGCAATCACGTAAAAATTCTTTGGCCGCAAGTTCGTAGCGTGGATTCTTTGAGTGAGTGAGCGCCAACTCCATTGCATCAGACTGCACCTCGTCGACAAAACAGAGTTTGTTTTCATCATCAATATGAATTCTCAGCCAGCCCACGGTGTTTTCAGTTGACGGGTGACAGGATTTTTTCGCCTCTGCTTTTATAAATTCGGAGAGCTCGCTGTGCCACAAAGAACCTGCCTTGAATCTATGGTGAATTGGAATGTTACGTACCTGCATCACGAGTTGCGGTACGTTAAAAATTCGCATCTCACCCTGCCAGGTAGTTAATCGAATATCAAAATCCGTTTTATTTGTTGCCAGTCGCAGCAACTCTACACTGACACTGCCATTCACAAGCATGGCGAGAAAATGAGTTTTGAATCGGGATGCCGCGGCCGGGTAGCGTCGTTTGATATCGCGCCAACGAATTTCCGAGGCTCCCTGCCCGGCGACATCGCTGGCAATTGCCGTGCACGCCTGTACGAATTGCGATGTATAAGTTGGCTTTACCCCTTTGCATAACGTTTCCAATGCAGATTTACGTTGCAGCAACTCGGCTTGTTGTCTGGCTTCTGCCTCTTTCCTTGCGGAGACAAGCGTGCACATCACATAC
Organism: uncultured Granulosicoccaceae bacterium; assembly: GCA_937957915.1. Classification (GTDB taxonomy): domain Bacteria; phylum Pseudomonadota; class Gammaproteobacteria; order Granulosicoccales; family Granulosicoccaceae. The sequence goes on from CALGNZ010000096.1 coordinate 28,320, forward strand.
ACCGCGATGGTGTTGTGGATTTCATCGAGGTCTGCATCTGAAAGAAACGGCCAGAAATACACCAGCAGCTGTTTTAGTTTTGTGCCCGGGCTCCGCCCCGAACAAAGCCCTTCCGCCCCAAGATTTATCGGCGGCCTTGAGTGACACCCCGGTTGAATTTGTTGCCTGTCACAAATAAGGCCGGTAAGGTTGTCCGTCATGCGCACCACTTGCAAAACAGTCCCCTGTAATGGGTAACGCATTCTGGCTTCGCACTCGTAGTCACCAATAAATACTGACTGCAGGTTACCACTGACAAACTGGTCATAGGCGCTAAGCGCTGCATCCTGAGAAAGCCTGTTACGTTTACAACCTTTCTCGGCAGTGGTTAAGGCTTTTAGAACATCTGTACGATCCGGATTCACCACCACGCACCTGGCAACCTGAAACGCTCGAAGATCCGCTTTTGTTAGCTCCGGGCGGGTGTATCCACTTGCCATCTCACTGCATCCAGTCAACCAAATTCAAATCCTCCAGCGCGAAACTGCTGATCCGGAGTTGATTGCGTATCGGCCCGTACCAATGAGCGCATTAACGGCTACTGCCCGGATTGTGCACTGTTCTACCTAACTCATCAGGAGTTGAAGTCCGTTCAGTAGATAGAATACCGCGGAAATATCAACCGAAGTTACCACTACATGCTTGAAAACATTCCGGCCAGTGTAAAAGCCACTGCAGCCACTGCAGCCACTGGTGGTAACGATGGAGTAAGAGAATGATTGACCATGCGTTTTTGCACGCACCACCGGCAATAGCAGATCAGTTTGATTTATCAAATTTGGCGGAGTTGGCCAGACGGGCCTCAAGAGCAATGCTATCAATGACCTGATGGCATTTCTGGACTCACTAACGAATCAGTGCTGCCCGCGCTCCAGGTTCTCGCTCCAGCTGCTTGCTCCCGGGCTGGCTCCGGCGACAATTAAGCCGACCGCCAAACAATACTAAACAGGTCTGCGCTATTGCAGCAACAAACCATCCAGTGCCAGCCTGTAACCCTCAATACCAAAACCTGACACAACACCTTTCGCCACTCTCCCGATATCGGAGATTCGACCACGAACAGCAGGGTTGCTCATATGCAACTCGTACACTGGAAAGTTAACCTGTAATATCGCCGCGCACAATGCAGGGTAGCCTGTCGTAAAACCGGCAGGGTTTATAATCGCACCATGTATAGATGCTTCGTGCGCCGCGTATAGCTTGTTGACAATTTCACCCTCTATATTGGAATGATATATTTCAAGCTCCACACCTGCCTGCTCGGCAAACTTTATGATTGCGCTATCGTATTCAGGCAGTGTCAAAGGGCCAAAAATATCCACCTGCGCCAAACCGCGCATATTCATACCAGCACCGTGTACAACGAGGATCGATTTTGCCAATTGTGTTAACCGTAGGTTCTTGTTTGATACATTTAAAATTTAGCGCAAATATCAGCGATAGGATAGCCGCCCCAGTAATATAAGCGAACTGACAAATTCACTGACTCCAAAAAACAGCAATACCGCTTCCACAACAACCCAGATTTGTGCCAAAGGCAAAGAACCAGTTGGTATCAGGATACCAACTGGCTCAACTGTTAACCTGCCAAAGCCATGTTCTAAAGCATGTTACGACGTCAGGTTGTATGCACGTTCACCATGGGCCACCAGGTCCAGCCCCTGAACTTCGTCTTCTTCGCTGACTCGCAACGGCGTAATCAGCCTGGTTACAAAAATCAAAATGGTTGTCATTACCACGGTAAAAACACCGACCACCAGCAACCCGCCTAACTGTTCAGTTGCCCCCGCGTGGCCAAATACAACCAACATAATTATTCCGAATATACCTCCGACGCCGTGTACCGCGAACACGTCGAGCGTATCATCAATGTTCATGACATTTTTTACAACACCACACATTAGCTGACACAAGACCCCCGCAATCGAACCAATGACAAGTGCCTGAACCGGATCAACAGAACCCGACGCAGGAGTAATTGAAGCAAGCCCCGCAATGGTGCCGGTAACCATACCGATTAGAGATGCTTTGCCGTGGCGCAGTCGCTCCCAGAGTACCCAGCTAAGCGAAGCTGCCGCCGCCGATATATGCGTAACAGTAATAGCCATCGCAGCACCACCATCAGCCGCCAGTTGCGAACCGCCGTTGAAACCAAACCATCCTACCCACAACATTGCAGCGCCAATCATGACCATGCCAGGGTTATGCGGCGGCGTTGACTTCTCTCTGCGGTTTCCGAGAAACGCTGCCAGCACCAATGCTGCGATACCCGCCGTCTGGTGCACAACAATGCCACCGGCAAAGTCATTTACTCCGTTTTCAAACAATGACCATTCTTCGCCTGCGAGCAAGCCGCCACCCCAAATCCAGTGCGCAACCGGCGCATAGCACAACAGCATCCACAGACTGGAAAACACCAGTACAAAGCCGTATCCAATGCGCTCCACATACGCACCGACAATCAGAGCCGGAGTGATGATGGCAAATGTCATCTGAAATGCAAAAAACAGTACTTCCGGAATAGTGCCTGACAGTGTATCAGCGTCTATCCCCATCAAAAAAGCCTTGCCAAGGCCACCCCAGTAAGCGTTGCCCTCACCAAACGCTATTGAGTAACCTACCGCAAGCCAGAGTATGCTCATCAGGCAGGTAATCGAAAAGCAGTGCATCAACACACTCAACACGTTTCTCGACCTTACCAGTCCACCGTAAAAAAGTGCCAGACCCGGCAGTGTCATAAACAAAACCAATGCCGTTGCTACCATTACCCAGGCAGTATCTGCTCCAACCATCTCAACCCTCTCAAGTGTAAAAAGCCCGGTGCGTAAACCAGGAAATCGTTCAAATGTGTAGTGCCCAACCGCGCACCTTACCAAATTGAGAGTGTGTTTATAGCGGACGACAGGCACCAAAACAGATCACCCGCCGCACCAAAATAGAGCAGTCTTTGCGACTAAGAGGGGAGTAAATCGCGTTAAACCAGGTTAGCTCGCCACCAGAACGGCGCTCAGGCTAAAACAGCCGGCAATTTTCAGGGTTCGCTCTGCCCAAATTGCACTGAAATGGTGCAATTCAGCAGAAATATTTTTTGCAACCGGATCAACTTTTTATTTACTAACAATCTACCCGCCCAAAAGCGGGCAATAATTCGCTGTGCCTCAGGTAGCTCTTTGCAGCCCCTCAGCAATTGCCTGTGCCTTCACCGCTTCAGCAACCTTGCGAGCGACGTCGCGATTGAGTGCATTCGGAAGTACATGTGAGGCGTCGATCGGGTTCACACAATCCGCCAGCGCATGAGCAGCCGCTATTTTCATACCCTCACTGATGTGTGTTGCACGCGCATCGAGTGCGCCGCGGAATATACCGGGGAATGCCAGCACATTGTTAACCTGATTGGGAAAATCACTGCGCCCGGTTCCGACCACCGAAGCGCCGGCCTGCAAAGCCTCATCCGGCATTATTTCAGGGATTGGATTGGCCATAGCCAGGATAACAGGGTTACTGTTCATCAGCTTGATATCGTCACCGCAAAGCAAATTTCCCTTTGATACTCCGATAAACACATCTGCTTCTTTCAATGCATCCAGCAGTGACCCATTGCGATTGTGTCGGTTGCTATAGGCCAACAGTTTTGTTTTTTCAGGATTAAGATTGTCGCGGTCTTTGGAAATGATGCCCTTTGAGTCGCAGACAAGGACATCGTCTACAGGCATACAAACGCTCGAATCCTGCCCGACGCATCGCAGTAACCCGGCAATGGCAGTGCCTGCAGCACCCGCACCATTGATAACGACCTTCAGGGTTTCAATGGGTTTTTTAGTTACCTTGCAGGCATTGATCAACGCAGCCAGTAACACAATGGCTGTTCCGTGCTGATCATCATGGAAGACCGGAATGCCAATTCCCTGTAGATCCTTCTCGATCTGAAAACACTTGGGTGCAGCTATATCTTCCAGATTGATGCCGCCAAAGGTGGGAGCAATCGCTTTGACGGTGCTAACTATTTCGCCGACGCTGTCCGCGTCTATTACCAGCGGCACGCCATCTATATCGGCAAACTCCTTAAACAGGATTGCTTTACCCTCCATCACCGGCAGCGCCGCCTCGGGACCAATATCACCCAAACCCAGCACCGATGAGCCATCCGACACAATGGCAACAGAGTTACCCTTCATAGTTAACGCGTAACTGGAAGCCGGGTTCTCGGCTATATGACTCGAAACTGCCGCCACCCCCGGCGTGTACGCCAGCGAGAGATCATCGCTATTTTGCAACGGCACCTTTGACTTTATTGCCCACTTTCCCCGCAGTAAGCGGTGTAGCTCAAGAGACTCTTTAAAGAACTTGCTCATCCTGGATGCATCCTTGTTTGCTAATTCGACAACATTGAGCGGCACAACTGCAGGACAACTGCGGCACAAAATTTCCAGCAACGGTCAGCTCAACACAGACAGCAGGGCAATGGTAAGCCACTCTGCAAAAAACGGCTGCGCAGCGTAGCTGTAAAATCATTAACTCGTGTCCTGACCCGGGAGCATAGCATCTGTACGATCAACCGGATTACACAACGTGATCGTGCGCACCGGCTGGTTTTGGTCGCGGGCCCTATTCAACCAAATTCTCACCTCCTCATGAATCAATAAACACTAGGCTCAGGGAAAAACCGACGATTCGTTTAATACGGACCCCGAGCAACAATTCTCAAGGTAAATCAATCAGAAGCCACCGTACTGACGGTGTGCCCACTGGCATTCTCAGCTCGTTATAGTCTGCCCTGCCGGCTTGTTACCTGATATAAACTCCCGTAAATTCTATTGACTACCACCGACACACGTCGTTTCGCAACAGGCCTGTGCACCCACCAACAACCGGTGCACTTACCATCAACCAGTGCACTTACCAGCAAATAGTAGAGATCGATGCCATGTCAGACGAATTTCTTGAGAAGGTCAAAGCACAGTTTGCCGCCGGAAACTATGCCGAAGTCATTGAGGAATGGGGCATTGACACCTCCAATAGCCACGAATTCAAAGAAAAGGCCTACGCGGATTATCACCATCGGGAACAGGACGTAATCATCACCACCTATCCGAAAAGTGGCACCACGTGGATGAAGCAAATTGCAGTGCAGATCGGCTATCTCGGCGCAGGAGAATACAAGCATATTGATGACGTCGTACCCTGGCCAGACAAACTGGTACCCATAGAAGGACCGGAACTCAACGACATCAGCGTGCTCAGTGATTCACCAACCGGCATTCATGTCATCAAGAGCCACCTTGAAGCAGACTACATCCCTTACGACACAGGGGTAAAGTGTATCTGCGTTATCAGAGATCCGAAAGACACGCTGGTATCTGTTGTTCATTTTGAAAATGGTTTTAACAAACTGCTGTTTGATCACACAGTGCCTGTGGAAGAGTGGGTTGCAGCGTTTCAAACCGATCGCTTTATCTACCAGCCCTGGGCAATGCTTACTGATAGCTGGTGGAAATTAAAAGATCGAGACAATGTTTTGATCATGCTGTACGAAGACATGAAAAAAGACCCAACTGCAACCATAAAAACGGTTGCTGATTTCCTGCAGGTTGAGTTAACCGAAGATCAGTTCAATAACGTATTAGAGAAAAGCAGCTTCAGTTACATGAAGGCTAACGATGACAAATTCGCCCCACCTGCATGGGACGCCGGCCATGTGCCTATGGTACGAAGCGGCAAAAGCGGAAATTCAAAGGAGCTTTTATCAAAAGAGGCGCAAGTGCAGATCGATGAATACTGCATGCAGGAGCTCGAAAAAATTGGGTCAACATTTCCCTACCACGATCTATACGCGCTGAAAAGCTAGACAACATCAGGAGCCAGCGTATGACCGCAGACAACCCGGCACTTGATATCGCAATCGTCGGTGGCGGTCTTGGTGGCGTCGCCTGCGCGCTATATCTAAACCTGGCCGGCCATCGCGCCGTCGTGTATGACACCGCAAGGGAGTTGCGAGAGACCGGCGCAGGTATTGTGGTACCACCAAACATGGTCCGCGCGCTCGAGCCACTTGGGCTGGCGCAGGCGCTGCATGATTTTTCAGTTTGCCTTGACGCAGCGTGGGAATTTCGTCGATGGGAAAACGGTCAAATCCTGTTTTCACAGCCAATGGGGGAGCGTTGCCTGCAACTATACGGCGCGCATTGCTACGTTGCACATCGCGCTGATTTACTCAACATGCTCGTTAGCAGCTTGCCTCAGTCTCAATTACAGCTGGGGCATCACTGTATAGCAGTGAATCCGGTTGCCGATAAAATTGAACTCCGCTTCGCTACGGGCAACAACTCGCATAAAGACGTTGTCGCAGATGTGGTAATCGGTGCCGACGGAATTCATTCACTCACTCGAGACGCTATTGTACAGCGCAAACCCCCTCGCTTTTCTGGTCTGTGCGCATTCAGATGCCTCTTACCGTCAGAGGCATCACCACCTATGGCTAACCGCTCGGTACAAACCCTGTGGCTTGGCCCGGGCAGACACTTTGTTCACTACCCGGTCAGAAACGGCGAACTGATCAATATCGTTGCAATCGTACCCGCTGGTAACTGGCGTGAAGAATCATGGACTGCAGACGGAGACATAAACGATCTGGCATGTGAGTTCGAAGGATGGGATGCGAGACTAACAGACATGATCGCCGCTGCCACCGACACCAAACGCTGGGCACTGTATGATCACACGCCGTTAGAGCGCTGGACAAAGGGCAGACTTGCACTGCTCGGTGATGCCGCTCACGCCATGCTGCCATTTTTTGCACAGGGTGCCGCACAGGCAATAGAAGATGGCGCAGTGCTGGCCGAATGTCTGCGCGGTGCAAATACAGGCAGTGTTGAACGCGCTCTACAACGCTATGAATCTATCCGCAAACCGCGAGCTACTGAAGTGCAGTTAATGAGCCGCGGGCGAGAAATCAGAAACCATTTTGCAGATGGCCCGCAACAGCAGCAAAGAGACGAGCAGCTGGCCAATGGCGACCCACTTGCACAGAGTGCGTGGCTGTACGGACACGATCTATTTAATTTGCCATCTGACTGATGCCTTTATGGCTAGTGCTTTCGACCAGCTCTTTCAGCCAGTGCTTTCGGTTATAATCATCCGGGAACAAAGCAGTCTTTACCTGTATGGCACTGACAGTTTGAAACACCGCATTGGCCAGCGCATCACTAAGTCGACTCGACACCTCTATTAGCTCAACCTGCCGAACCACCGAATATAGATGACCCGATCACTGTCGGCTAAAACATACTACCTAAGTGTCAGTTCAGTTTTGCCATACCGACAATGCAAAGCGGACTGAAACGGTAGAATAGGTGTAATAAAAGCCAGCCTGCGAAAACAATAGTTACGGCTGGCACAAACCAGAGACTTCAGGCAGTAACATCAATTGCAAAGCGCTACGCTTACGCGCTCTGCTCGAACCAGTCCCGCGACAACTACAGATTGAATTAGTTATGAATTGCATGTCCAACGCAACTGGCCTTATCGGTACTCTCGCCAGCGCAACCCTGTTGCTCGCCAGTCCGTTGGCAGCGCTGGCAGATGGCGCGGGCCACCACCACGTTACCCCCGATGTGCCACTTGCCGGCAGCGCCAATAGCACAACAATCAATGCCGCCAGCCACGGACAGCGCACGGCACAGGCAGCGCCAGTCACGCTGGGGCAACCTGCCCTGTTCGGCCAATGGTCTGATGTGATGCAATGGCCGGTAATGGCAGTGCACGCTAACTTGCTGCCGAATGGCAAAGTACTGGCGTGGGATGCAACGCCTGATGACCTCGACGACGATCCACACACCACAGACAACTACACCACTCGCGTCACGCTGTGGGATCCGCAAACCAACCAGCATACAGCAACAAACAACGATACCAACTCAGACTTGTTTTGCGCCGGTTCGGCTCACATGTGGGATGGCCGGGTATTGTTCGCCGGAGGTGACAGTGGCCGCTACGGCACAAATGGCCCGCTAATGAATACCAGCATTTATGATCCGGACACCAATACCTGGCGGCAGGTCACCAATATGGCAGCCCCCAGGTGGTATTCATCTGTTGCAGCACTCGGCAACGGTGAGTTACTTACCTACGCAGGCTCCTACACCCCTGATCCAATCGCTGAGGTCTTTCAACTCGATGAGACATGGCGGTCTCTGCTTTCCGTACCCGAAACAGCAGGCCTGTCAGTTGACTACCAGTGGATGCAGACAACCCCCGACGGCGATGTTATGACTTTCGGTCCGCAGAACACGCTGGCTACTATCAAAACCTCGGGCAACGGACAACTGATCGAAGGCCCAAAACGTGACAACTTTGCGGAGCGCCGCTACGGCAGTTACGCGATGTACGATATCGGAAAAGTACTGGTAAGCGGTGGCACTGAAAAAGAAGGCGGCGACACTTCCTATCAATCCGCCGTTATTATAGATACAACCACGAACCAGACTACTGACACCGGCGCAATGATTTATCGCCGAACACAACATAATCTGACAATACTGGCAGACGGTACCGTACTCGCAACCGGCGGTAACAGCGACGGCACACGCTTAATCAGTATGGAAGCAGGCGTGTACCGACCGGAGATATGGTCACCGGAAACAGGCCAATGGCGCGAAATGAATGATATGAAAATTAACCGCCAATATCATTCTATCGCACTCTTACTACCAGACGGACGCGTACTTTCCGCCGGAGGTGGCTACTGCGGAGACTGCGATGAAGTCGGCTACGAAGAACAAAACGCAGAGATTTTCTCACCGCCTTACCTCTTCTCTGACGGCGATTCACTCGCGGCCAGGCCATCCATCAGTGCCGCACCTGCCGTTGCTGATTATGCAACAGTGCTGACCATCAGAAGTAACCAGGCAGAACGTATCAGCAAGGCACACTTAATAAAGCCCGGCTCCGTTACCCATTCACAGAACCAGGACCAGCGCCTGATTCCGCTGTCGTTTAGCCAAAGCGGCGATACACTGCAACTCTCTATTACCGCCAACCGCAACATTGCTCCACCCGGACACTACATGCTTTTTGTGGTTAACAATCAGGGCGTGCCCTCGCAGGGCCATATGATAAAACTGGGGCAGCCACAGCTCACCTCCGGCCAGCGCGTTAACAAACCACTACGCCGCAACCAGACAGATGAGTTTGTGATCAATGCAGATGCCGCTGACAAAGCCCTGCTGGTATCGATTAGCGACACCACTGCAAACGGCAGAATGCAGGTGACCGGCGTTGCCAGCAACAATCGAAATACAGCAGCGTGCGATACAACCGTCGTGGCTGGCAGCACTACCGAGTGCAGACTGGAAAACACTACCAATACACGCTGGAAAATACGATTCACAGCTGCCAATGATTCAGCCTATTCGCTGGTGGCTGATTTGAGCACACAGCCAGACCCTCTGGCACAACCGGCACCCGACGGGTTTGCGCCACCACCCGGTACAACAATCAGCAGTGGTGGAGGAGGATCTGTCAACTTGTTATATCTTTTACTCACCTCCATTGCAGTTCTTCGACGCAGATGGCACCGCGCCTGACAACGATGCCTTCAACTTTGCCTCAGTAACTATGCAGCGGTAGCTATGCCTGAATCACTAAGCCCGGATAACTAAGCCTGAGCCACTAAGCCTGCTAATCCGGGTTAAGGTGTAAGTAACCGACAACAACAGGAGTGCACGGTCGGTAGCTTATCAGGATACACAAGGCTTATAGCAGAGCGTGAACTGACGCGAATGCCAGCCGCTATTTTTCACAGGCGAGCAAACGATGCTCATCGCCAAAGTACTGTTGGCGTTGCATACTATCGAAACCCGGGTTGCCTATTGCACAGGCATGCTCCACATCCAGTGCACTCCAGACTTTCACTTCGCCATCATCCGCGGCCGTTGCAAAGTGCACTTTATCCGGGTGCAATGCCATGCGCCAGATTGACTTGCGGTGTCCACGCCACGGTGCAGATAGTCTGCGGCGTGAATCGATATCCCACCAGTGAATCATGCCATCACGGTCTGTCACCACCAGTGTCTTACCGTCACCCAGAAAGTGCAGATTTGTCGCACCCGCAGCATGGCCGGTTAAACTGTCTATCAGTGTGCCGTCAAGCAGATCGTAAAAACCTACCGTCTCATTGCCGGAGGCAGAAGCTACCAACTGGCGTTGCTGATCGACCGCAACACTCCAGATAATATCGCTCTCGTTGAAGAGCGTCTTTGATTCAGCGCTGGCATCCACGGTGTGTATTCTGACCTCTCCGCCGGCGGATGCACTCAGCAGGGTTACACCATCTCCGGCATCAATGAGCCTGGTCAAACGCGTCACTTTATCATCGACTATCCGATCGATGCTGCCATCGGTTACCGAGTAACTGACGATCTCTGATTCCCGGCCCACCAACAGAAAGCGACTATCTGCTGTAAACAGCACCGACCATACTGATTCTTCTGACGCAGTAATTTTCTGTAGCTGCTTTCCGGTTTTCGCCTCCCAGACTACGATCTGCCCACCACGATCTGCACTGGCAAGCAGCCTGGAATCAGGTGAAAACGCCAGTGCCCAAACCTGATTAGCATGAGCCTCAAGCCGCCGGGCCAGCTGTTTCGGCTCCAGCTGCCAAATAAAAACCTGCCCTGTACGATTGCCAAAGGCCAGCAGTTTTCCATCTGCGCTATAGGCGATTCCCTTAACTTCGCCACCCTCGGTCTCAAACTCCATGGCGAGTCTGTAGTCATCGTTAAGCGTCCAGAACCTTATGATCTGATCGCGCCCCAGGGTCGCCGCAAAGCGACTATCACGTGTCAGCGCAATATCGTTAATAACCTGTGTATGCCCTGCGGCCGACAGATGTAGCATTTTGTTATCGTCAACATCCCAGATCGACAGTCGACCGCTGGCATCACCAACCAGCCAACGCCCTGTGGTTCGATCAAGAACCATTGCACCTACTTTTTTAATTGCCTGAAATCGTCTGCCCTGATCAACGCCGGACGGGTAGGCAATTAGCTTCGACTCACCATCTGTAGTCAGTGTCACAATGCCATTCGATGCAGCGGTAAATTGCAGATCAATCAGATGACTGCTGTGCAGATCTGCGAGTGGGCCGAGCACCTGCTCGTTGTTCGACAAAGCCCATACACTGACTGTTTTATCTGCATTGCCGGCAGCCACATGAGTGCCGTCATGGGAAATGGCGATAGCGTTATAGCCGATGGCGTTCTGCGTTATCGGCGGCATCTGAGTGCTGCGACCATTGACAAACCAGCTTCTGATCGTCCCGTCGTCGTTGGCCGAAATCACAGTGCCATTGTGCGGATGAAAATCAACATCAGGTATTACATCAGCGACACGGCCCAGCTTCTCAGCTTGCCATTCACCGGTTGGATTGCGCTTCCATTTCAACAGCATGCCATCCGCACCGGACGATACCATTGCCAGTCCGTTGCCACTGAACGCCATATCGCGCACGCCACTACTGTGAGCATTGACCAATGGCTGTGTGGCTTGTCGAGTTTGCACGTCATAGAACTGCACCCCGCCATCAAGCTGCCCGACCGCCAGTACAGTACCCTGCGGACTCAGCGCAATCGACAGTGCGTTGCCGGCAACCATCGGGCTGCCAAACAAAAACGGACCACCATCAGCCAGTCGCTGTCGGGCGGATATCATTGCGGCTCGCGTATCAAAAGAAGCGGCAGTCACTGCAGAGCCACTACGGGTGAGTTCCTCTGCTCTTGCCACTGACTCAGCTGCCAGCACTAACGATAGACGCGGATCTTCATCGACATGCGCAAACGCTGTCGCCCCCAACGCACCGGCGAAACGCGCATTTGCCTGCAACGTGGCTTCAGTGGCCAGCAACGCATTCTGTCTGGACTCCCTGTAGGCCAGCAGTGCAAAGACGGACGCGGCCGACGCACCAATTGCCAGCACTGCCAGCGCCAATACAGCAAGCCGTCGAAAACGGGTCGTGCGCGCAGATTTTTCCTGCGCTTCCCGCTCTCGCAATTGTTGCGCAGTATTTGATTGCTGTAAAAACAGTGTTGTCACCGCATCGAGTTGATCCGGGTTAGCAGCCTTCCACTCAAGTGCCGCCAGCAATGTGGTTCCACGGTAGAGTAAATCATCATTGCGATACATCTCTTGCCAGTCGTGCGCATGATGGGTTATGCGTTCTCGCGTACGCAGGTCATCGTGTGAGTCGGCGATCCATCGTCGCAGTCTCGGCCAGCTCTGTAGCAGAGCCTCGTGGGCTATTTGTATTTCGTCATTATCTACAACCAGTAAGCGCGCGGCAGTCAATTGCTCAACCAGTCTTTTCAGATTTGCGCTGCCCGGCTCTGCTTCAAGCTCACTTAACTTAACAATACGCCGGGTATCAGGACCGCTTTCAGAAGCTGAGACCAGCTTTAACATTAATGATCGGGTGGCATCCTTTTCTACCTCGGACAATTTTGTGTCAAAGGTAAAGTCAGCGGTATTACTGATTGCGCCGGTGACTCCCCCACAGGCGCGGAACCCGTCGAGAGTCAGTGTATTACCCTTGCGCCGGACCCAGGTTTCTACCATCGCGTGGGCCATCAATGGCATAGAACCCGCAAAATTTCCGCAGTCATTCAACACTGCTTCAATCAGTCCGCTTTCCATAGACAGCCCGACCTTGCGCACGGGCTCGGTTAGCGCTCTCCGTAACTCCTTCGGGGTCATCGGGCTGACAAGCACCTGGTTAGTACTGATGCTGCGTGCAAGCCATGGCTCTTTCGCACACTCGGCATAGAAGTCGGCACGCACAACAATGACGAGCTTCACAAGCGCCTGCGGTTGATTGACCAGAGCGGTAAGCTGGCTCATAAACTCGCTGCGCTGATCATCATCGACCTGCGTAAACACCTCTTCAAATTGATCGACGATCAGGAGTGTAACGTCGCCACCTTTTTCGATCGCTTCAACCGTCGGTGCAGTATTCATTGCATTGGCCGTGACATCGCCGGCAAGCGCATCTGACTCTGGTAACTGCGAAAGCTCAACGTGCTTTCGAAGCTCAGCCATTGGATCATTGCCTGGTGTCATCAGTATTGACTGCCAATGCTCACTGCCAGGCAGCGCACCATTAGCGAGAGCCGGCATCAGACCGGCCCTGACCAGAGAAGACTTGCCACTACCTGAGGCGCCACCCACAACCAAAACATTATGCAGCTGCAATCGATTCACGAGCTCTGCTGTTAATTTTTCACGCCCGCAAAAGAACGTTGCATCAGCAGCCTGATAGGCCTCAAGGCCTTTAAACGGACAGATATCAGCGGTATCAGTTATCTCGGGGGGCACATTTACAACAGTATCTGCAGCGTAGTCCCCTATAACCGACGTCACTCCCTGGAACCATGCCTCGGCACTCTGAAAGCGCTCGGCGGGCTCGGCACTCATACCCTGTTCGATAAAGTCCTGCCAGTCATCATCGATAAAACCAAGGCTGGTCTTCAATTGCTCCGGCAACGGTGGCTGCCTTCTGGTCAACACATTCCAAATCACAGCGGTCGCTGCATAGGTGTCTACGGCCGGGGTAATCTTCGCATTTAACGTGTTCTGCTCTGGCGCGAGGTAGTAGAGCGTACCGCCAATCATCGAACTACTTTGAGTGCCTGTGGCAAGATCCTTGGCTATACCGAGGTCACCAATTAAAACCCTTTCGTCGGCGTATACAAGGGTATCGTCAGAATGACGTACAGACGCCGCACCGGTTTGTTTGGTATCTGTGGTCCTGGTCGCGAACAGAATGTTGCCAGGCTTTATATCTCGATGAATCAGACCGGCATCATGAATGGCGCCAAGGCCTGTGGCCAGAGCCTGCGAGAGTGTGGATATATTTGCTGCCGAATAGGAGGTGCCGTTAGATCCTCCCTGCCGCAAGCGCATCTGCAGGTTGCCGCGACTGGCATAGTCAACAATAAACCAGGGCCGACCATCTTCCAGGTGCCCGGTATCATGAACGGATAACACATGCAGTGAGTTAATGCGCCGCAACATCCGCGCTTCGCGTAAAAAACGATCTTTCGCGTCTTCTTTACCACGCGCCAGCAGCTTGATGGCAACATGGGATTCGAGATCCGGATCCCATGCCAGCCAAACTTCCGCAAAAGTACCCCGCCCTAACTCACGTACCAGCTCAAAGCGACCGATGGAGCGTGGCCTGTCCTCGCTCTTGTCAGGCGCAGATTCTACGGGCGGCGGATCGAGTTCCATTGTTGCGCTGAACCATTTATCTGGTCACTGTCGCCGTGCTAACCAGGTAAATATTTGGATACATCAACGCAGTGAAACAACTCTGCATCCAGCACGTTATGGTCTCTATCCGCTGCGGTAACACAAAGTGTGGATGCCCCGTCACGCACAGCAACCGAGGCTGCCCCGGTGGTTGTGTACTCGGGATAGCTGTCGTGACGATGCCACTTGCCCTGCTCGACGCCAAACTCAGACTTGGCATTACGACCGACCTGCTCGACGGTGTACTGCCCTCCCCACCACATATGTAAGTGGTTACGTGCATTGTCAGGTGTAAAGTTGGCTTCAAGCATCAACACCAGTTCATCACCGGCAGGATCCACAGACAATATACTAACCTCACATCCGTCAACCGGGCAGGCATTTGGCATGTCCGCAGCGTTCAAAGATGCGGCCACCCAAAGGCCGGCTATTGCTATTGCAGGTGCAAGAAAGTTATTGTAATTGAGCGAACGATTAATATCTGTCATGAACGTTTTTGTAAACAACGTTTTTGTAAACATGGTTAAGCTCCCTGATCGACTGATCATTTCGTTTTCCGTGAACTTCGACTTCCAGACTGTCGAGTGATCTACATTCCTTTCCCGAGGTTACACAATTACAGCGCGCATTGTATTACCTATAAGGATAAGGAGATGCTCCAATGCCCGGCGAAAATAATTAACCTGTAAAACACCGGGAAACATTCCTGCACCTCACCTGACTGCAACCGCCTGATTTTGGCGACCGGGATCATGCCCGCTAATATGCAGCAGCAACACTGTAATTTCAGCACAAGAATACTTCAACGATCGTCTGATGCAACCCCCACAAAAGTGTCTTTGACAGTGACAATGACTACCTACCAACTCTATATAAACCTAACAGCGCCGATCCGACTCACCGTCGGACGATTAGGAACATTTGATTTTCCGGCTGGCACGTACATCTATACCGGATCAGCAAAAAGGAATATCGACAGCAGAATTGAACGACACCTTCGTGACGACAAGACACTCAGGTGGCACATCGATTACCTGCTGGCACATAAACAGGCGACTATTGCCAAAATCGAGCGGCACGCTGAACCAGAGTGTGTAGTTAATCAACTGGTCAAAGGCAGAGTTATCGTTAAACACTTCGGGGCATCTGACTGCCGGGCGGGATGTGGCAGTCATTTAAAACACTTGTCTACAACTCAGCAACTGACACAAAGCTGAGTTCAACAGTCAATAAGGCTGTGAGAGCCACGCTGAGTTCGCAGCCGCCCGGTGTTACTTCAGGCGCTTTACTACGCACCGCCCACAATCAAAAGCGGCACCCGACACTGTTAGCCGGCATCAGCGAGCACATGCACAGATCTGTCAGCAATCATCGATTTTACTTTTTGCGCATAGGCCGCCATATGTGCTGACTTTGCATGCGCCGCCAGATCATCCATAGTCTCCCATTTTTCAATAACCATAAAAGCATCGGCACCGATTTCGGTTTGTATGGGCCCTGCATTGTCAGCGTCAATCACAGGGCGATATTCAATGCATCCCTGCTCCGCATGCACGGCCGGCACATTGTCTTTAAAGGCCGCCAGAATTGCGTCTCGTTGACCGGGCTTCGCTTTGATCACTGCAACTACATGAATCATTGTTGGTTACCTTTTGGTTCAGTTATATGCCTGCTTAACATGCCATGAGAATCAGGCTCTGTGCAATCTATAATTGATTCACACCGATGCATCAGCATAACAACAGGCGTTACCATGGACCTTCGCCAGCTATAGCATCAATCAGCGTATACATTAAAAAACGAAACGGTCTGTTCTATCAATGTATCGAGCGCATCGCTGGTGGTAAAAACATTAAACACATGATCCATATCAGCCTTCCACATTTTCTCCGGCCCTTCATGGGCCGCTATTAACGCATCGGCACTCTGTGGTAATACGGTGGTATCTTTCGTGCCCTGCGCGACAAAGAGCGGACCATCGTAAGCCTTGATTTCAGAGAGTGGATCAAAGGTTTCTATGCCATCGAAGAAAGCACCGTTGAGACTGATTTCCGGGCCCCACGGCAGCGTGACTTCGACTGACTGATCAGGAGCGGCCTGCATGCCAGCCGACATTACCTCATCACCCAGTATACCGCCGAAGGTCGCCTGTGCGTCGGCTACCGCTGCCCACAGTGCCACCGCATCCGCACTATCAGAACGGCCGGCCACTGCAGTAGCAACCAACCCACCCTGGCTCCAGCCTATGATATGAATTTCATCGGTCTGAATACTGTCGAGACTTTTCAGATAGTCGACAGCCGCCATACCGTCGGCTACCTGACCTTCGAAGGTGGTCTCGGCAAAACTCATGTCTGCGGTACTTTCGCCCGAGCCACGAAAATCAATTCGCAAACTGGCAAAACCTGCCTTGGCTAACTGGTCAGCCGTATAGCCAAATACACCCCGCTTGACGAAATCGGATGTTAACTCGTTGCGACTGCCAGTAAATCCGTGCAATAAAAGCGCGACAGGTGCCGGATCGCCAGCGGGCACCGCAAGTGTGCCGACCACCTCTTGACCGGCAGAGGTAAAAGCGACGCGGGTTTCTATTGTTTCCGCTGAGACAGACGTGCAATAAATAGCTGCAGTAACCACCAGGCCGGCAATTATTCTCATCGTTATCCTCCAAAGTTTGCGGGTCAAAGTTAGCAAATCGAATGTCGAGTATAACTCAGTGAATAGACAGAGTACCCGCGTAATGCTTACGCCTGCACTGTAAAGAATCAAAACACCATGTACATCTGCGGAAGGCACAACTGACAGTACAATTAAGCTGCCGCCTCAACCTGTTTTAGACGACGACGCAACACCAGATTTTGCAATAGCAGTGCGCTAATCACCATTAGCGCCCCGGCCAACTCCAGAAGTGAAAATCGATAGCCCTGCAAATACCTGACAAAGAACGTGGCCACGGGTATCAGATTAGTAAACAGCATCGCGTTAAGGACACCGACCCTTCTGCTGCCGGCTGTCCATGCAAACATACCCATTAGCACGCCTATATAAGTGAGAAAGGTCAACTCATATCTGGCCTGATACCAGTCAGTTGCCGATGGATGCGTCAGATACCCTAGGGTCACCAGCACAACGACAACAATCACATTACCCATCAGGCCGGATGTCATCGACCACGTAGTAAGCCTCAGATTTGACCAGTGTGAAAACCGACCACTGGCAAACGTGTAGAGAACCCAGCACAACGCACCGCTAAGCACCATAAGATTGCCCCACATTTCTAACGGAGATTGAAGCAAATCCGCATTCCATTCAGTGACAACGGTGATGACCCCCAAAAATGCCAGCAACACACAGGATATGGTTCGCCAGCCTGGCAACTCACCTCCGGCAAAACGCTGAACCAGCACAGCCAGGATGGGCTGAGTGGCAACAATAATGGCCGCTATCTCAGGTCGTGTGAACATTAACCCGCCGAATATAAGCGTTGGTGCCCCACACATACCAAGCAGACCCGTCAGCCACACTTTGGCGGTTTCAGAGTTCACCCTGAATGCAGACCTGCCCTCCAGCGCCGCTAGTATCACGATCAAAATCAGGGTTGCTATACCGAATCGGTATACCGCTGCATGAAACGCATTAACCGTTTCAAACGCGGACTTGGCTACCGGAAACTGGACACCCCACATTACCGCAGTTGCCAGTAAAATCAGGCTGCCACTGGTGTATTGCAAAGCATCCCCACGATTGGATGATGGCGACATTTAAGAACTTCTGGTTTTACGAACAAAAAGTGAGGTTGGTCACCCGTGCTATTCACAGGGAACCACAGAAATGGCAGCTCGGTGCGGATGTGTGCCGCAGGGTCAGAGCGCCGCAATTGCAGTTAAAACCGGCAATGCAGCTTGTTGGTATAGTACTGACCTGAAGCCTCGGGCCATCATACTCAAAGTAACGGAAATAGCCAGAGAGCGATTCTCAATCAGGTCGACATGATGCTGCCTGACACTGGGTTTGAGTTTCCCCTGATCACATTGTGCAATCTGAATTGCAACGCAGAGGGCAAATCAATGAGCTACCGTTCATGATATCGAAAACACATCAGCCGAACTGCTCGACCCTCCTGATACTCAATATGAGTCACAACGTGATCAGGTTCTCGGTTTGCATCTTCAGCAAATGAATCCTCGCCGTTAACAACTGAGGCTGGCAAAAATACGCTATTCCGCAAATACCTCACAGTGAGCCTGTATTGCTCACGAGGATTCGACATCCGGAGTCAATTTCGCAAAACAGGTCACCGGATCCGGGTGTGAACGTGGCCTGCCACAAGCCGAACCGGACTGATAAGAGGTGACGCGAAATTTTAATCCGGTGCCTGTTCGAAAGGAGTGATTGCTGGCTGTACAGAGCAAGTTAGTTTTGTAAAAGTAACAATTGATGAACAATCAACATGCCTGCATCGTTTTATCAACAATGCAGGTAAGGTAGTAACCATTTTCTGTGCGGTATCAGACCCACTGCACGGGACCGCAATTCACCCACCCGGACCAGTGTGGATCACCGCAGCAGCTGACGATACTTCAGACATGTTCAAGACACTAACTAAAAACATATTCTCCAATTACGTCGGTATTGCCGGAACGATCATTATTGCCTTTATGTTGTCGCCCTATCTGGTGCACACACTGGGCGATACCAAATACGGCGTATGGTCAGTGATATCTGCCCTGACCGGATACATGGCGTTACTCGATCTGGGCATCAGCTCGGCGATCGCCAAGTACGTCGCAAAGTATAAAGCCCTCAAAGACTACAAGTCTCTCAATACAGTGCTCGCCTCGGGCCTGGTTATCATGGCGACTGTCGGATCTCTGCTGGTACTTGTCAGCCCTTTTATCGCCGGCTTTATGGTCGACGTATTCAAGTTTGAAGGCGAGCTCGGTGAAAGTGTCCATACGCTGGTGCTCATCGCATCACTGGATATAGCGATCTTCGTCACCACCGGTATTCTGGTGGGCTCGATGTACGGGTTTCAGCGGCACGAAATCATCAACGGTGTCAGCCTCACAGTAACCCTGATGAATGCCTGCTTTTTCTATCTGGTACTGGAGAACGGCTACGATCTGGTGGCGATGGGTATTGTCAATCTACTCGGCAATGTATTCGCTGCGATCGTGTATATCTACGCCCTTGGTAAAATTGAGCCCGATGCCTCGCTGAACATTAAAAACGCTGAAAAACCGGTGGTCGGCTCCATTTTCACTTACAGCAAATATACGTTTCTCTCAATGCTGGCTATGCAGCTTGTCTACTATAGCGATGCCTTCGTTATTGGCTACTTTATGTCTGCCGCGGCAATCACCTACTACACGATTCCGTGGAGCCTCAGTGAATACACCAACAAACTGATTCACGCAATCGCAGAAACGTTTGTACCGGTGTTTAGTGAGCAGGACGCCACTCAGGGCAACCAGGCTATCTATGAGACATATGTTTCCGGCACCAAATTCATGCTGATGATCTCCAATCTGTTGTGTATTGGTGTATTGGTAATGGGTGACTACTTTGTCGGACTATGGATGGGTGAAAAATATGCAGTCGCCTGTTCGACTATATTGTCTATTATGTTCTTTACCCAGTTAATCAAAGGCCCGCAACTACTCAGCTACTCAATACTGCTCGGTACTGCCAATCACCGCAAATTTTCATTTTACAATTTTGGATTTTCTCTGCTCAACCTGGTGCTGAGTATTGTATTCATACAGAAATACGGACTGATTGGAGTGGCCGGTGCAACAGCCTTCACGCAAATTTGCTTTTACGGAATTATCACACCTATTTTAACCAGCCGGGTTATCGGATCAAGCCTGCTTGGATACCTCAGAGAAACCTATCTGCGAATTATTCCGGCGAGCCTGATTTTGCTGGCAACACTGATCTGGTTTGCACGCACCAGCCCGCCTGACAGCTATCTGCTGCTAATAGGCCAGGCACTTTGCGCCGCTGCCCTCTACGTGTTTGTGTGCTACTGGACACTGTTGAACAAACGCGAACGAGAATTCCTGATGCAAAAGGTATCAGCGGTCACATCACGACTATCGAATGCTGGCGCCTGACACAGAGCCGCTTCAGACCCGATAATAATTGCCGACTTCAACGCTATGAAAAAACTTGACATCTCACACGACACCTCGGAATTCGAGGTGGCGGCTCAGTTGACTGACGACGGCAATATTAGCCAATCGTGTGCAATCGATATTATTCATCTGCTTGATACACAAGGCTTTGCGGTCATTACCGGCTTGCTCACCGAGGGCGAGGCAAATCACGGCCTGTCAATGGTGCGCCACTACCTGGAAGACCCGGAACGACAAAAAGGTGAATTCGCAAGCCAGACCGATATGTTGTATGGCCGACGCGACTTCTGCCCGTTACCGTCAAACCCTGATGTGTTGTCCTATGCCGCAACTTTCGCACAACGTTTGCAACCGGCGATCAGCGAATACTGCGGTACTACACGCAAGGTGTTGGAAATTTCAACAATGACCAGCTACCGTGGTGCGTCACATCAATACATTCACCGCGATCCTGATGGAGTTCTGTGCCTGTTCGCCGCTGTTGACGATATCAGTCCGGAGCAAGGCGGTACTGTGTTTGTTCCCGGTACGCATAAGTACAGCGGCGCCGACATGATGTTTGACGGGCAGGCTGATTTTTTAACACGCCTCTATCAGGCGAAGTGCAATTACTCAATACTAAAGCACAACCTGAAGACACTCTGGGGGCTGTATAAATCCAACGCGTTCACCCTTAATCGACGCGAGTTGCTTGACCGTGTTTTCTCAACCCGCTACGACAACCATCAACCAAATCTGTTTCGGTTTGTACTGGGTAAAAACTCCGTTTTCAGCTTTAGCCCGCGTACACTGCTGCAGATCAAAAAGCATCGGCAAACGTTAGCAAAATACTTTCGTCTGGTTCAAACCGCACCGCCCAAAGGCACTGTTATTCTATATAGAAGCGATATGCTTCATGCAGGCCCGGACAATCACACCGACAATCCGCGATATTTCTTTGGTATGAGCATCGCTCGAGATGTGGTGTTTGAAGAGCAGTGGCGCGAAGGATATTCATCTCACGAGTCGCTGCTGGAGAACCCGCAAAATTATGGCGATCTACTGAAATATCAGACGGAAACAGGTAATACCGCCGATTATGCAAAGGCAGGTTAGGCGCCTGAGCATGCAGAATATCTCACAACCTTGACAGAGCATTCCGGCCTTATGAACTCAAAAGGTGTAAGTACAACTTCCAGCACATCGGTTGATCCTGAAGACTGGAGTACAGTGCTGGAATCTGTCTCTCCGGAACATCAGTTTCTGAGCCACCACTGGTATGATGTCTGGAGCCGTGCCTATGCGGCAAACGATGAAGGTATGCAACCGGTGGTGTATTCGGCGAGTATTAAATCCGAAGCAGAGCCCCGCAAAAAAGACAATCTGTTCCCCTGTGTACTGCGGAACCGTATGGGTATAGATGTGCTTTCCATGGCTGGCTACTACTATCCATTTCGAACGTTCCTCTGTCATCCGGATGTCAGATCCACTGCAATCGACCAGTTTGCCTCACTCGTGCACAACGAAACAAACGCCACGCTCCTGCTTGTCGGTCCACTTCAGGTTAACGACGAAATCAGCAAGCCGTTGCAAAGGTCGTTTCAACAACTGAAATGGCGCGTTAGTGACGTCAGCGCTGGCGCACAACAAGTTGTGAACCTCCCCGCCACCGTTGAAGCGTATCGTGCTTCTTTGAGTCGCAACCTGCGTAAAAACCATGACCGACGCAAACGTTCACTGGAGGCAATGGGACAATTCGACATCTCCTACTTCAATAACTGCACTGCGGAAGTCTGGGATCAGGCGATTGAACGTTGTGCGGAAGTCGAGTCAAACAGCTGGCTCGCTATCGACGGTGACGGCAAAACACGAGTGCACGGACGCGAGTCATTCTGGAAAAGCTATGCAGCTCACGAAGACGGATCCAGACGTCTGTCAGTGTGGGTTGTGTCTCTGGACGAAAAGCCTATTGCGTACAGCCTTGCTATCGACTCCGGAGCCTGCCGTTACAGCATCTCTGGTCAGTACGACGAAAGCTATAAAAAACACGGCGTCGGCATCATCGCCGATATGAGTATGTTCGAGCAAGCCATTGAATCCGGTAAAACCGTAGTAAACATGGGCGATGGCGAGTCAGACTACAAAAAACGCTGGGGTGCCGAGCCCAGTGCCGAGCTACAGTCGCTGTATATATTCAGACCGTCTGTCATTGGCCGGCTGGGCTATATTGCCTTTCGAACCCTGGAGACACTGCGTCACTCACGTCTGTTCTATCGACTGAACCGCTACTTTTGATTTAGTGTTTGCAATTACCGCTACCAGTAGCTGATCAGGCTGCACTGGCCAGATCACAACGAGCTTCCGTTGCGGAAGCTCGCGTAAGGCTCGCAGTTTGACGCCCCTGTATTCAGGAGACCGGAATCAGCTGACCGATCTTAGTCAGTTTTGGATCGGGCTTAAGCACCACATCAATCCATATATCAATGCCTTCAGGACTGCCTTCAGGACTGCTCTCCGGGCCGCCTTCAGCGCGTGCTGACATTGCTGCGGTGGCCTCGTTTTCCGGCAGTTTGTAGGTATACATAGCGCCTGAAGACATATCGATTACCAGGCCTATAATACCGCCGAACATAATATTACCCCAGACCCAGCCGTTTATTTTTCTGTTAAGGGCAATGTCCTGCCGCTCAAACCCGTCAAGCTCAATACCGACAATCGCTTCTGTTGATTTTCGTCTCAGGCTCAGTGTTACCGGCGTGTTGCCCGCCTGCTTACCATTAAGTGTGACCAGGGCACTGCTCGGACTGCTCGCGACATAAACACTTTGATTTTCACCAGTTACAATACTGGCACAACCGACGAGCAGAAAACACCAGGAAAGGACAGACGGCAAAATCACGTGTCGAACGATACGCTGCATAAGTATTACTCCTGTTACTCAATTAAATTCATCAGCAGGTATCACATGATCAGAATCGAGAGGTTACAACTGCGCTGTGGGAGAACCAGCGCGTTACTGCCAGATTGCCAGTTTACTCATTACCGATAGTGCTGCAAATACTGCTGATACTTTTTCGCCCCGCCTGACCAACCACAATTGCTCAAATACGAGTTAGTAAAACCGGCCAAACTATACTGATGCAATTGCGCAGTACCAGAATCTATTTTCAGGTTTGCACCTGCAACCAGTTGTGCGATCAGTTTCCAGAACTCAGGTTCCTGACTCGAAAACTCATATTTTCTGCCGAGCCGATTTACAGCGAGGTTAATGACCGGGAGCCTATCAACAGTTAGTGACAACGTTGTTGTATTTTCGTCAATAATTTCCTCGTCGAAATAGAGTGTAGACACTCCATCGAAATGACACAACACCCTGAGCTTGCTGACGGGTCTGGACTTACTCACTGTGGACATATAGCCATAGGTATTTCCGCTCACTGATTTATCATTGAGATATCCACTCCAGTCCTGCGCATCAGCAAGCGCGGATTGACAGAATAGAAACAGCGCTAAAAGCAGCACTTCGCAACAGTGCTTTGCGACCATTAGTTAACCTGCTCTGTTTTTTGAAAGCGATGACAACGCCTCCACTGCCACCTGTGAATGATGTACGTAGCCTTCAATTCCGTCGATGGCGCGGATGCGGAACCATTCACCATTAGTCGACAGTGCCAAAACTCGTTCGCCACGCCGCAACCAGCCTGGTGGAAGCACTGAATCATGCGCCTGCTCGAGTATCGCAATATCACTGATCACCACCAGCTGCGCAAAGGGATCATCTTCGTCCAGCACCAGATAATCCTGCGCCATCACTGGTTGATAATGCTTGCGCGACAACCTCGGTGAATTTAGATCCCGAGGTCCGTCGACCACTCGCGGGGGAACGACTGACAGTGCTTCGTAGGCCTGAACAGGTGATTCGGCAGGCAATTCGGCAGACGCAGAAAACAGCGCCGCCTGTCTGTCAGCCTGCTGTTCGACCTGCACCTCAGGCCGCCGCGAAGAGATGGCTCCGGCAACCTGATCTTGCTGTGTCTGTGCTGCTGTGGCACTAAGCCATTTCATCACCTGAGCTCGCGCCTGGATGGCCTGTGGATCTGAACTATGCAGAATCTTCGGCGCCGAGGCATTGCCCTGACCAACGGTTCGAACAGGGTTAATGGCCACCACAACTATTTGCGGAATCTGGTTCACCGAGTCATGTGATCGCAGGCCAAACGGGTCATTGTCACTCGCGGGCTCCGGTACTGAAGGTAGTGACGATAATAGAGTGACTGCCGAGTCCACTTGGTCCCCGGCAACAGAGAGCGTTTGCGTATCACTGCTGCTGTATTCCCTTGCCGGTGTTGCAACAGCAGACGAATTGGCACCCAGCCAGTTAAAGGCAAACACAAAAGCACCACACACGATGACGACATCAGCGGTCGTTCGCAGACCTGAAAACAAAGGCGACGCTGAAATGTTGCGCACCGAATCACGGCTGACGTGAGCACTTGCATTATTTCGAGCACGCCCGAGAACAATCGCTACTATAAACGCAAGATACAAGGTAAACAGATAGAGAGGATAGGCCAGCAATGTCAGGTCAAGTGCACCGACTGAAAAAATTGCACAAGCAGAGGCGATAAACGAAACAACCCACGTAACCAGCGTTTCACTTTCAGGGTCTCTGTAGGCTTTTACGACCGTTGCCATCCCTCCCAACAGACTGATGCTGATGGTAATGGCTAATGCATAGGCCGCATTGTCAGTGAGGTACCAGAGCAACAACCCGATGCTTGCGGCGACTAAAATCAAACAGTCCGACTTGCTTAGAAACCGACCTTTCCCCACCCAAATGGATAACACAAAAACGATGATCGTGCCGGTGATCTGCACCCCCGCAAACCACAGTGACGAAGTTGCTCCCTCGAAAACCTGAGACACGAAGGCGATCGAACCAAGCACCGACCAGATTAACCATGAGGCTCGCTGCGGTTCGGTTCTCCGCGCGACAGTATCCAGAATATACGGGATATAGGCAAAGGTGCTAAGCACGCCAGACGCAACGCCAAAAAACAACAACATCTGTGCGGATGTTAAAGAATCCATCAGCGGGTACATGATATGCATCTCCATTGCGTACACTGTTTTCAGGCTACATCTTCAAGAATTGGCTACTCGCAGGGAACGAGTCCAACTGGACCAGGTTAAGCAATTACCGCTCAACTCTGCGCCTCGAATTGCATCCGCTGGAACTCATTTCCAGCCGACACTTTTACCTGCAGAGTTACGGCATGCCTACGATGCGATCCGAGCAGTAAATATGGCAAAAATCGGGCTGCAATAAAAGGTAATATTACCGAGAGAGCACCAAACCCAGATGAATATTCTCAAAACCCTCATTGTTTGTGCGGCACTCGCTGTTTCCGCGTGCAACAAAGCCAAACTTGATGCAGTACCTCGCCACGCCACAATTCTCGCATTTGGCGACAGCCTGACCGCAGGCAAAGGCACCAGCAAGGAATCCAGCTACCCCGCCGTGCTGGCTCAGTTGTCGGGGCGGAAGGTAGTCAACGCCGGAGTTTCCGGTGAAACCACCGCCGCTGGTTTGCGCCGATTACCCGCCATTCTCGATAAAACCAACCCCGAGTTGCTATTGTTAATGCACGGTGGCAACGATATTCTGCGCAACCTCGGCGCCGCGCAGGCCAAAGCCAATCTGGCAGCGATGATCGAGTTGGCAGCAGACCGGCGGATCCAGGTTGTATTGATTGGTGTGCCCGAGAAAAAACTGCTGTCATCGTCAGCCCCCTACTACAAAGAACTGGCGGAGGAGTTCAACCTGGTGCTGGAAGAAAGCCTTATTTCAAAGTTGCTGAAAAAGCCTGCGCTAAAGTCAGATGCTGTGCACTTTAATGCCGAAGGCTACAGCGAAATCGCCAAATCGCTGCACAATCTGCTGCAGGACCGCGGCGCCCTGTAACTCCTAGCTCTTGCTAAGGGTGGCCTGAATAGACTGAACGCGAGCAAGCGCTTGCTGATCCAGCGGACCAAGATTGACCGCTGCCGCTGCAAGCTGCAATTGCTCCAGGGTGGCGATTCCAATTTCGGTGGTGGGCAGCATCGGGTTAGAAATCACATAGCGCACAGCCAGTTCGGGCAGAGAGCCGGCAACACCGTCGGTAATTAGTGGCGAGAATAACAATCCACGCCGCACATCAGTTGCATAGTCTGTATCTGATCCGATAGGGGCAACCTCGGGCATACCAAGCGGGTGTCTTGACTCCGAGCCAGTCAGCGCACCACCTGCCAGCACCCGCACACCGATTGCTCCAACGCCATGAGCCTCGGATACCTTTAACAGCTCTTTGTAATCCTGCGATGGAAAATCTGCAGACACGGCCTCACCCGCCGAGGGCACCAGCAGGTTATAGAATATTTGAGCACTGTCGAGCTTGTCAGACTGAACCAGTTGCAGCAACTGATCAGTATCGCCTTTGGCAGTGAATCCAATGTAGCGGGTTTTACCGGCATCGCGCAGCTTTTCAAACGCAGGAATCACTTCATTGAGTACCTGATCAGCGGTGATCGCTCCATGCCTGTCAGGCTCACCGATGGTATTGTGCAATTGAAACAAATCAACATGATCAAGCTTCAGGCGTTCCAGGCTCGCATTTATTGACTGCTCGACGTAGCTTGCCGCATTGTTAATTTCCGCCTTTGGCAGCCCGACTTTGCTGCTGACAACAAGGCCCTCTTTATTGCCGGCCAGTGCACGACCCAGATTGGTTTCAGAGGCACCGTTGCCATAACTGGGCGCCGTATCGAAAAAATTTATGCCGTTGTCGCGTGCCCACGCCACCGCACGATCCTGGTCGGCGGCCCTGCCTTTGGTCATCAGACCACCAACAGCTCCACAGCCGAAGGTGAGACGGGATACATCAAGATCGGTGCGGCCAAAGCGATGCATTTCCATAACGTTCGATACCAGATAAGGCGAGTCAATGTAAAAGACTAACTTACTCCGGCGTCATGTACCAGACACGGTTTTTCGCAACGGACGGGAAACCCGATCAATGTGCACGGCAGGCGATGTACAATCAACCGTCGAAGCTGCGTAGTAGTAAACAAGCTATGAAAATTGTCACCTGGAACGTCAACGGTCTTCGCTCGGCGATGCGCAAAGGGTTCACCGAATCCATGGAGGTGCTCGATGCCGATGTCATCTGTCTGCAGGAGATCAAGTCCGAAGCTGAACAAATACGTGGCCCGGTACTGCACGGTTACAACGAGTACTGGAATAGCTCAACGGCAAAAAAAGGCTACAGCGGTACAATGATTCTTGCTCGTGAAGAACTACGTTGCAGCAACGGCTTCGACACACCGGCATTCGATGCTGAAGGCCGCGCCATCACCGCAGAATTCGACGACTTCTATCTGGTTAATGTTTATACGCCCAACTCACAATCGGGCTTAAAGCGGTTGCCGTACCGACTCGAATGGGAGCAGACACTGCGCAACTATATGCTTGAACTTGAATCACACAAGCCGGTTATCCTGTGTGGCGATCTGAATGTGGCGCACCAGGAAATTGACCTTGCACACCCTGCCCGCAATCGCGGAAAGTCCGGCTTTTCAGAACCTGAGCGAGAGCAACTCGAGAAACTGTTTGCGCACGGTTACATGGACGCGTTTCGTCTGTTTGAACAAGGCGGCGAGCACTACACATTCTGGCGTTTCAACAAAGGTACACGAGAAAAGAACCTCGGCTGGCGCATCGACTATTTCTGTGTATCCAAAGCGCTTGACGACAAAGTGCACAACTGCTTTCACCGGCCGGACATCATGGGCTCTGACCATTGCCCGGTGATACTCGAGCTACTTTAACAACAAGGCAAACAGTCTATGAATATACTGTGCTGGGAAGGCTACGAGTCAGACGAAATACTTGGCGAGTTTGCCCGTAAACATAACATTGAAACTCGCGCACAAACCCTGTTGAGCGACACCGCAACAGCGCACGCATTGCTGGATGACAGTACACTGCAACAATGGGATGTACTCAATATTAACAACCCGTGGATCAGAAATTTCCTTTGCCAGCACAATAAAATTCGAGCACTTGATAGCGAACGATTTGGCAGCACGCTGAACAATCTGTTGCCCGAGTTTGATCGCCTTGTGCACTGGGCGCACGATAACAACGGCAACATCGCCGGTGTCTGTCAGCGCTTCGGGGCGTTTAACCTGGTGGTGAATACAAATCGTATCGATGAGCAGACGGCACAGGATCAGGGATTCAACCTGGCACATGACAGGAACCTTCGATTGGGTATCCTGAGTTACGATGACTTCAATATATTTCACATCTGTCTGGGTGCGGAGCTAAACCCGTTTGTCGAACTCGATAACACCGCGCTGGAAAAATTCAGCACTGTCGCATCAGACTGGTTTGGCAGATCTGCTATAACCACCGATGATCACACAGCGTTAAACCGCGCACTGCAGTCAGGCAAAATTGATTTCTATATCAGTGGCGGAGTCTACACTGTGTCTGAGGCAAGGCTTGCCGGGCACACCAATTTACGCGCTATAACACCAACACACGGCTGCATTGAAGACAAGGGCGGTATCGTGTTTGCAGAAATAACCAGCGCGCTAAACCATGCACATTCGTCACCCTATGCAGATGATTTTCTCGAATTTATTGTGCAACCCGACATCGCCTATCAGATTGCAGTAACTGCTAATACATTAAACCCGGTCGCACAAATGGCTAACCCGGAAGTGTTCGCCAAATTTACCAAACGACAACTCGACGCCATACAATGGGAAACACTATCGGCTGACATTGAGCGATGTGCCATGTATCAAATTCCACCATGCCATCGGGCGCTGCAAGAACGCCTGCAATCAGCACGCAGCCATGTAACACCATAGCTACTGACGACGATGCTGGGCCGGGGTTACCTCGTACATTTGTCGATAACGCAGCGTCAAATGCGACTGTGAACTAAAACCGACAGCATCTGCAATAGCAGCAAGTGGCAGGTGAGAATGCAGTACCAGTGAACGCGCACGCTCAAGTCGACGGTTGTTTATAATTTCACTGGGCGTTTGCCCGGTCTCACGGCGCAATACCCGCAGTAATTCACGACGCCCCAGTCCCACTTTTTTTGCCAGCCCACTCACCGTCATTGAACCTGCCATACCCGCATCCAGCAAACCCAGAATACTTTGCACCTGCGGCGAATAGTGTTGCACACCAATAGCCGCGGGCGGCAACGCAGCGGCCTCAAAATTACCGCCATGCCCGCTGCCGTGTTGGTGGCTGCCATGTTGCTGGCTCCCGTGATGCTGACTCCCATGATGCTGACTCCCGTGATGCTGACTCCCGTGTTGCTGACTCCCGTGTTGCTGACTATAGTCACCCAGCAACATCTGCCTCGACACTTTAAGTGCAGTCTGCTCTCCAAGATCTCGCCGTACAATTTCCAGAAACATATCAAGCGTGGCCGCACCGCCGGAACAGGTCATCCGATTGCGATCAATCACAAAGCGTTGATAACGACTTTTAACCGACGGGTACGATTCATAAAAACTGCTGAAGTCTTCCCAGTGCACAGTGGCAGCATAACCGTCGAGTAAACCCAGCCCCGCCAGAACAAACCCGCCATTTGATATTCCCCCCAGATCGGCACCTCTGGCCGCCTGGCTATTGACCCACCTGGCCAGTCGCGGCAGGTGCTGATCCCACGCCTCGAACCCCGCCACAATGAATACCAGATCGGTATCTACTGCCTCGTCGATTGCGGCCGTCGGTTGCAACAACATACCATTACTGCCAACAACACCGCGGTCTTGCTCGGTTAAAAACACCCATTCGTAGGTTTCGCGTCCACCCAGTCGATTGGCATGGCGCAGCACTTCAATGGCCGACACCAGAACGAACAGTGGCAATGAAGGACACAGACAGAAAGTAAAATGACGCTTTGACATAGGCGCCCAAATCTAACAGATTTTGACCCTTATTTGATAGATGGTTTCCCTCTGCTGGGTCAACCTGTCAGCGGTTTACGTTGATCGAGCAGACGAA
>CALGNZ010000097.1 GCA_937957915.1 uncultured Granulosicoccaceae bacterium
CGGGGACTCTGCGATACAACCATGGACTTGGTAATTGGGCTTAGTGCCTGGACTTGGCCAGTGGACTTAGCGCGAATCGCTGGCGAGGAGGCTCGCCGACACTTCAGCAGTGCCGCTGTGCCGAGGATTGAGCTTGTCTGAAATTTAACGTGCCGCGAATTAAATGTTGAGGGCTAAATCAGCTTACAGCCAGATCGACTACAGCAACTGACTCTCTACCACACCGTTGATTTCTTCCAGCATCTCCAGACTAACCGAGCCAACAATGACTACTGCGTGCTCACCTGATTGCCAGTGCACGTAACGCATGCCGCCTGTCTCACCATATTCTGCAGCTATGTCCTGCGCTATGGATTTTTTCAATACACACAATGCCAATGGCTTACCGGTCTTTGGCAGGTAGGCTAGCTGCAGCAACGGCTGATCATCAATAGCGAGCCATTGAGCACGTCTGAACTCCAGACCCTGCTGATCAAGCGAAGGCACATTAAAATTCGCCTGCAGCGATTCAGCAACCCGAAGCGATACCGCATCCGCTGACTCACGAGCACTGGCGGTAACCGTTTCCCGCACATACAAACGATGATAGTCAGCCACCAGCCTCACCCATTCAGGTGCGTTTGTTTGCGACAGTACAGCGGGCTTTTCTGATGGCAACCCGGTAACAGTGCCATACAGTATGGCTCCACCGATCAACCCGAAAAAAAGCGAAGCCGCCAGCGCCATCAAACCAAACCGGCCAGATTGGCCGTCGCTATTCGACGCCGCACTGCCGGTGTTGTCAGTAGCCGTGGACCGGATTGACATTACGTTTTCAGAACTGCGATCTGCGGCTGCCGAATTCACAGCTACCGGTTGTGCATTGTTGATCTGATCAATAAATTTTTGCGGCACCGCAGCTTGTTGCTGTGCTCGCTCGGCATGAATTTCATTTAGGGGCTGCGACGTTACCAGCAGGCTTTGATAGAATTCGGCCGCCTCGGCGTCTGAGTTGATAAGCTCTGCTGCCCGCCTTTGCATATCTGCATCCGCGTCGCCGTCAGCGTAGCGAATCAATAACTCGAATTGTGGGTGTAAGTCTTTCATCGTTTAAACACCGTGTGCAACGAACCTCCAGCCTGCTGGCCGGAAGAAACGGACTTGTCGGACTGTGCGAGTTTGCCTGCGGTAGCTTTACTCTCACTGTTTGCTTTGGACAAATTACCACTCAAGGCATGGGAAGTTAATTTATTATCGGCTGCATTGAGTTCAGCAGCCAGCTTAATTCGTGCCCGACCAATGCGACTCATTACCGTTCCGATCGGAACTTCCAGAATTTCAGCCGCTGCGTTATAGCTAAAACCTTCCACATACACCAGTAACATCACCTGCCGCTGGCCGTTCGGGAGCCTCTCTATACTATCAAACACCTGTTCGTGAATTTTATTCCGCTCTGGTGACTGGCTTTCCGGAGCAATCAACGTTTCTGCCGCATCATCATGGCCTTGCCCCAGCCTGACAGCGTCAGATCGGAGATTGTTATTGCGAATTGAATGCATGATTGTAAAAGCCCAGCGGTCGAAATCGCTGCCCGATTGAAACTGTTTCCACCTGGACAGCACGCGCTCAGAGGTAGCCTGCAGCAGATCTTCCGCGTCGGCAGAATTGCCAGACAGGTTGCGTGCGTATCGGTGCAGACGAGGCAAAACCGCCAACAGCTCGGCTTTTATGGTGTCAAATTGAGTTTGCTCGGCGAAATTCATCTTCACCTCACGAAAAACACGGGCTGCGTCGGCGCCCGGACGATCTGTGCCAGTGCAAAAGCAATGAACGCTGTGTCTCCGGGAGAGCACGATTTAAAGACCAGTTGCGGCACATATTTCCTCGCGCGAGAACGAAAACAAACGATGAATAATTCATAAGCTGCGCTCCTGATAGTCTGAGCGGCAGTCACGCCGCCTCATAGTGTACAGCTTCCGTGAGTAAACAGCGGTGACCGGAAAACTTTTTTTAAAAAAACAGGGAACAAAACCCTCACTATGCGTGTTTAACCTGTAGGAGCGTAGAACCGGCAAGCCGTCAAATGATCCATTTGTTGCTGACACATCGTTCCAGACTTTTCCAACGCAGACCAACCGACACATACAGTCGATTACTCAACCAGCAGGCATTGTAATACGCGCCACGGGGGTACCGGGAACGTTGGAAACACAGCAACCACAAACCGAAACTGGACACGAATACCACAATGATAAAAACACTTTTTATTAGCATTATCAGCAGCCTTTTGATGGCTACATCAGCGATAGCACTGGATCGGTCTGCCTCCGCCGAAGGCGCCGAGCTCTACATTATATCGCCCAAAGATGGCGAATCCATCACAGGCCCTGTTACTGTGATTTTTGGCTTAAAAGGTATGGGCGTCGCACCAGCTGGCACCGAAAAGGAAAATACGGGCCACCACCACCTGCTGATTAACACCGGACTGCCAGCCATGGACCTGCCGGTTCCTGCAGATGATCAGCACAAACATTTTGGCAAAGGTCAGACTCAGACCACCATAGAGCTGCCACCGGGCAAGCACACACTGCAACTGTTGCTCGGCAATCACCTTCACGTACCACACAACCCCGTTGTGGCCTCCGAAGTAATCGAAATAACCGTAAAATAGCGCAGAAATATAAAGATGAAACACACACTAAAAATCGCCGCCGCTATTTTCGTTGCAGCAGGCACCATTACAGCGTGCTCTAATAATCCGATTGAGGCCGTAAAAGACGCGGTTACTTCTGACAGCGATTCGAGCACCGCACTTCCTCGCTCGCCGTCGGCAGATGGCACCAGATTGACGATACTTTCACCAAAGGATGGTGACGTCATCAGCGGACCGGTGACGGTTGTTTTTGGTCTTGAAGGGATGGGTATCGCACCCGCCGGTTTTGATGTGCCGAATACCGGGCATCATCACCTGATCATTAACGCCGGCCTGCCAGAAATGTCTCTGCCAATTCCGGCTGACGATAACTACAAACACTTCGGTGGCGGGCAGACTGAAACCAGTATCGAACTGGCTGCGGGCCAGCACACATTGCAGCTATTGCTCGGTAATTACCTGCATATACCGCACGATCCACCAGTGGCTTCTGATGCGATCACCATCACCGTGAAGTAGCGGGGGTATTTGCACTGCAATTAGTTCTAAAGCCGCAGTAAATACAAGCGGTACAGTATTCAGGGTGAAGAACATTCGTTCTACACCCTGAACGGTTCCACCGCAGAAACACTTCGAACCGCCGCCCCTGGCCCCGGCTTAACCGCAACAACTGCCACCGGAGCGACGACCTATAATTGTTCTGACTTCTGTTTCAGTTAGTGAGAACTTTTGTGCAATGCGCCGGAGCGTCACACGCTGATATTTGTGCAGCATCAGCATATGATAGATATCCTCATCGGTAATTATTTGTTTGTTATCGCGACGTCGATATACGCGGCTGCTACGGCCTGTCATGTTATTTGTCCTTCGCTCGACATTCCGTGCATGTTACCAGCCCTGTGGTTGCAGCTCTATTGGTTGGCAGGAGAACCTGCTCTGGCGAGCAGTGTGACGCGCAAGTGGGGTATCCCTGTCGGGGGCTTCATTTTTGAAGACCAAAAATGGGGTAAAGGTCTTTTTGTGGTTATTTGATTTTGTGGATGCCTGCGGCATGTTGGGGATGATGTCTCCGTGCTTTGGGCAAGTGGGGTATCCCTGCCGGGGGCCTTCATTTTTGAAAAGACCAAAAACGAAGCAAAAAGTCTTTCTGCGACTAATCATCCCAAGGGTGCCTGCGGCATTTTGAGAGTGACCGCTGAAGGGGGCCGCGCAAACAGCCATCCGTGGCTGACAGCGCTCTTTGCGCCATCCCTGGCGCGCCGACCCCCTTCCTCGATCAATCTCAAAACTGATTAAACGCGGGTAGATCAAGAGCAAGAGCAAAAGCTTCGCGCTTGTTATACTCGGCGCCATACTCAACACTTGCGAACGCTGGATGCAACCGTAGGGTGGCATTAGCGCCAGGCGCATCCACCTTCATTCATAGATTTGCGCACAGAATGGAGATGCCCAGGTACACGAAGGTGCACCTGAAAAGCTACATTTTCTGCTGGGCTAAAAAATCGCTAACTTCAGCCAGTGACGGGCTAACTCGTCCACCGCCGGCGCGGCAACAGGTGAGTGATGCGGCAGCGTTTGCAAAGCGAATCGCATCGCGCTCTGTCTGCACGGCATACTGCAACCCGCATTTTTTGTTGAGGCTATCGGTTGCTGATTCTTTTTCTGCAGGCGGTACCAAACCAGACTCACCGAGGTGAGGCGAACAAATTGATGCCATCGCCAGCGCAAAAGCACCATGCCAGGTGTCGCCGGCTCCAAGTGTGTCTACAACCTCAATCTCAGGAGCGGGCACATTGTGCACTGTTCCGTCATCCAGATAATAGGCACCATCAGCACCATCGGTTACACAGAGCCATCCCCGATAGGCTTCGGCCACTTGTAACAAGCTTCGCTGCAGGTTGTCATCGCCTGTCAGTGAGACTAATCCCTGCCTGGAGAATGCTATGTGCGACGCTTCGTGCAATGCTTCTGGCTCAAGTGGCGCTTCGGCATCCAGTATGCCTGGCACACCGAGTTGCCGAGCCAGCTTCATGGCTGCAACCACGCCCTTACTCCAGCGAGTGTCAGCTAATATTGCGGCTGGTCGGCCGGTCTTCTGCGCTGCCAGCCGGCGCATTGGCTCTATATCATCAGACAGGTTTTCTCCACGAAAATTGACAATTAACCGTTCACCGCTTGCATCTATCAGCACGGAAGAATAAGACGACCTGGCTCCACTGGTTCGTTGCAACAGCGAGCAGTCAACATTATACCGCTGCAGATCGCTGACAATCAGATCACCAATCATGTCATCACCAATGCGACCGGACAGCACAGCGCGACCACCCAGATTGGCAATAGCTACGGCAGCGTTCGCCGCTCCACCACCACCAACCATAGAAGCATTTGATGCGATGTATTTCTCGGCAGAGGCGGGCATGACATCAACGTCAAATACAAAATCCATAACGACCATGCCAACGACGAGTACCGTAGTCATTGCGGCGCGTCCGTTGAATCCCTAGCGGTACAGAGGCTCTTCATTTTTTTCGGTATGTTTTACAGAAAATTGACTACACGAAAACGCATCAGCGCATCGTCAGCAATAGTGTTTATCCAAGTGCAGTCGCCGAATTGCAGAGATCAAAGCGCGAGGCACAATGAATTACCAAAGCGTGCTGGTTTAACAGAACCGCATAGGCCCTGCCACAGTGCAGCTAGCCGTCGATTCGTTTGCCGTCAGGATCAAACAAGTGCAATTCTGAAGGTGCGACACTCAGCCCCTCACCAACCATCGCTTCAGTATGAATGCCGGGCAGACTTACTACAATTTCAGCAGCCCCTGCACCCGATGCCCCGGCAAGTGTACCGTGCACCAGTGTATTGGATCCGAGCTGCTCCAGCATGGAGGTGTTCACTTTAAACGCACCATTGGTATCGGCAACGAAGTGCTCAGGCCTGACGCCAACCTTTACCCGTCCGCTGGCAGCAATACCGGTATCGATCCGAACACCGCCATCAAGTGTTACCTGGGTTCCATCTGCCATACCGTCAAATATATTCATTGCCGGGCTGCCTATAAAGCGGGCAACAAACAGGGTTGCGGGGCGCTGGTATAACTCGATGGGAGATCCAAACTGCTCCAGATAACCATCGTTCAACACAACCAGTCGATCACCGAGGGTCATGGCCTCAACCTGATCGTGAGTCACATAGACAGCAGTGACGCCGAGCTCGCGCTGAAGTTTGCGAATCTCGAGTCGCATCTGCACGCGCAACTTGGCATCAAGGTTCGACAGCGGTTCGTCGAACAAAAATACCGCAGGTTTTCTGACGATTGCCCTGCCCATCGCAACGCGCTGGCGCTGACCACCCGATAGCTGGCGGGGCCGTCGCTGCAGATACTCGGTGAGTTGCAACAGTTGCGCTGCGCGCTCGACGCGCTCTTTTATCTCTGCTTTCGGAGTGCCTGCTATCTTCAGACTGTAGGCCATGTTGTTGTATACAGTCATATGCGGATACAACGCATAATTCTGAAACACCATGGCGATATTGCGATCCATCGGCTCATGCTGATTAACATTTTCATCGTTTATCAGTACATCACCGCTGGTGACTGTTTCCAGCCCTGCAATCATGCGTAACAACGTTGATTTACCGCAGCCCGAGGGGCCAACAACCACGATAAACTCGCGGTCAGCGATATCGATATCAATGCCGTGCAATACCTCATCACGGCCATAGGATTTCTTTAATGATTTGAGTGAGACTGTGGCCATATTATTTTTCGGTATCAACCAAACCTTTGATAAACAGGTTCTGCATCACAACCACCACCAGAACCGGAGGCAGCATAGCGAGCAGCGCTGTTGCCATAATCACTGGCCAGTTACGCAGATCATCACCCGACGGAATCATCTGCTTAATGCCCATAACTATGGTGTTCATCTCCGGGTCTGTGGTAATTAACAAGGGCCACAAATACTGGTTCCAGCCGTAGATAAACAAAATGACAAACAACGCTGCAATGTTAGTGCGAGACATTGGCAACAGAATATCGAAGAAAAAACGCATCGGCCTGGCGCCATCGATCCTTGCTGCCTCTGCGAGCTCATCGGGCACCGTCATATAAAACTGACGAAACAGGAAGGTTGCTGTGGCAGACGCCACCAATGGCAAAATTAAACCTGAGTAACTGTTGAGCATGCCAAAATTGGCGACTACCTCATAGGTTGGCACGATCCGCACTTCAACCGGCAGCATCAGGGTTAGAAATATTAACCAGAAAAACACACCACGAAACGGAAATCGAAAATACACAATGGCGAAAGCCGACAGCAGCGAAATGATAATTTTGCCAATGGCGATACCCATGCCCATGATCATAGAATTCATCAGCATTTTCCAAACCGGCGCGTTAATACCGGTAAACAGCGCCTCCTTATAGTTTTCAAACAGGTGACTGCCAGGCAACAATGGCATTGGTGGCTTTACCAGCTCGCTTTGCTGCACCGAAGACGCAACAAACGCCAGATAGATAGGAAAGCAAATAAATGCTATCGCGATAATCATGCACACATGCGTGAGCCACAATGCCTTACCGCGCTTTTCGACCATGCCTGAACCCGTGCCGAAAACAGTGCCCATCAGTAGTGCACCCGCCGTTCAATGAATTTGAATTGAATGATAGTAAGCAAGCCAACCACCAAAAGCAGAACAACTGATTGTGCAGCCGATGAGCCGAGATCCTGCCCGACAAAACCGTCCGCATAAACTTTATACACCAGCGTTGTGGTCGCCTGTTGTGGCCCGCCAGCTGTGATCATATGAATAACGCCAAACGTCTCAAAAAATGCATACACAACATTCACCACCAACAGAAAAAACGTGGTCGGCGACAACAGCGGAAACACAATGGTCCAAAAGCGCCGCCAGTAACGTGCACCGTCAATTGCGGCGGCCTCAATGACACTGCGCGGCACCGCCTGCAAACCCGCCAGAAAAAACAAAAAGTTGTAGCTGATACGCCCCCAGGCAGACGCCACCACCACCAGCCCGGTTGCCTGACCGCTGTTCAGCGAGTGATTCCAGTCAACACCAATCTGATCGAGATACCAGGTAATCAAGCCAATACCGGGGCTAAACATAAACAGCCAGAGGATACCGGCTACGGCCGGCGCAACTGCGTAGGGCCACACCAACAGGGTTCGATAAACGCCCGACCCTTTAATAATGCGATCAGCCATGACTGCCAGCCAGAGCGCAATACTCATCGACAGCACAGTGACCAGAATTGAAAATATGGCGGTCGTCTTAAACGACTCAAGATAGTAGCGATCGCCAAAAAGGAATTCGAAGTTTTCCCAGCCAACAAATTGCGTTTTTAGCCCGAAGGGGTCGGGAATATAGGCAGACTGGTAAATTGCCTGCGCAGCAGGCCAAAAGAAAAACAACAGGGATACGAGCAACTGCGGAAGAATCAACAACAACGGCAACATCCAGCCCTTGAAAGTGACTCTTTTTTCTATCACAAATGTTTCTCTGGTTTAATGAAGGGTCACGCCGGTGCTGATTGCACCGGCGTGTAACAACTAATACTTCGCTTTACTTATTGGCTTTTTCAAAACGACGTAGCAACTGATTGCCACGCTCAACGGCACTGTCGAGTGCTGTCTGTGCATCTTTGTTACCACTCCAGACTGCCTCGAGTTCTTCGTCAATCAAGCCTCTGATTTGATCGAAGCTGCCGAGCCTTAGACCTTTAGAGTTAGCAGTTGTGGGCTTGCCAGTCATTTGAATGATAGCGATGTCAGTACCCGGGTTTTTATCGTAAAAACCTTCTGCCTTGGTCTGCTCATAAGCGGCAGTGGTGATTGGCAGATAACCGGTATCCTGGTGCCATTTAGCCTGAATATCAGAAGTAGACAGGAAGCTCAGAAACTGGCTTACGCCTTTGTACTCTTCGGTTTCATGGCCAGACATAACCCACAGTGATGATCCACCAATAATAGTATTCTGTGGTGCACCCTCTGCAGCACTCCAGTAAGGCAATGGTCTGATGTCGAACTCAAACTGCGCTTCTTTCTTTACACCGGCATAACCGGCAGAAGACTCGGTAAACAAAGCACACTCACCAGCGCGGAAATTAGCACCACCTTCGTTGCGGCGACCGGCATAGAAAAATTTGCCGTCTTTAGCCCACTCGCCCATCGCTTTGACATGCGCTACCTGCAATTCACCGTTAAAGGCAAGCTCTGTGTTAAGCGCTGTAAAGCCATTATCTTCGGTGGCGAAGGGTGTGTTGTGATACGCAGAAAAATTTTCCAGATGAACCCAGCTCTGCCATGCCGTCGTTAACGGACAATCGTTGCCACTGGCTTTTAGTTTGTCGAGTGCTTCACCCACCTGCTCCCAGGTAGACAGATCCATATCGGGGTCAAGGTCGGCTGCCTTCAGGGCATCGCGATTGACATAAAGCACCGGAGTTGACGAGTTGTACGGCAATGAGAGCATCTCGCCGGCAGGTGTTGTGTAATAGCCTTTTACAGCTCCCAGATACCCATCCGGATCAAAAGGTGCGCCGCCAACTTTCATTACTTCGTGCACTGGCATGATCGCCCCTTTGGCGCCCATCATGGTTGCGGTGCCTACTTCAAATACCATTAATATGTGCGGCTGCTCCTGCGCACGAAATGCAGCAATACCCGCATTCAGTGTTTCTGAGTAGTTACCCTTGTGGCTGGCAACAACGGTGTAATCAGATTGAGAGGCGTTGAAGGTTTCAACCTGTTCGGCCAGTAACTCGCCGAGCCTGCCGGTGAATGCGTGCCACCACTGAATCTCGGTTGCCGCAGTAACTGGCAATGCGGTAGTAGCCAGCGCCGTTGCCAGAAAACCGGCAAGTAGTGATCTTTTCATTAATATTCCCCTGTACCACGACGGTAAGCCGTAGTTCCTATGTAAGATTCGTGAGCCCGGCGGACGAGAAAAACCCTCGCCGTAGCGCCAAGCGACGATAACACAGCATCGACAATTTTTGTATGACTT
Source organism: uncultured Granulosicoccaceae bacterium (assembly GCA_937957915.1). Lineage (GTDB taxonomy): Bacteria > Pseudomonadota > Gammaproteobacteria > Granulosicoccales > Granulosicoccaceae. The sequence goes on from CALGNZ010000097.1 coordinate 9,659, forward strand.
CAACCGGCAGCGGTACGGAAAAATCTGTCTCAAAAATGAATCGACAGCGCCAAATCAGGGCGTCACCTTGTGATTTGTGCAGGCGGGCCAGGCCCGTGTTTTCTCTTGGGGCCAGACGACTCCAGCCATGATTCCTGCACAGCCAACCACCGCTGGTGAATCAGCAAACGATTCGGCCCAGTGGCGAAAATTAGCGCTGTAGGCAGAGCGATAGACAGTGCAGCTCGAACCAAACCCCCATCGTACGTGGCTGCCTACACTTTCAATATCGGACGACTGATTCAGACTGCACCCGACAGCAGCCCCATTTTAAACAGCCCGATCACCACCGCCACGATAAGCAGTGGCCCAATCAGACAACAACCCAGCACCACGCGTGCGCGCCTGCTTCTAAACTTCCAGAACAGGAATGCGTACAGCACGATGCAGAGCAGACCTTCCAGCGGTGCGACAATTCGCGCATGGTGGTTGACATCCCAGTAACTCAACGGGCTTTGATACACCCAGTCACTGACCGGCCAAAAGTGCGCACGGCCATCGTCGTGGTGCAGCGGAAAATCGCCGAGTAAATGCACCACACAGGCCACCCCGAGCACCCATACCCACTCGCGCTTCCAATAGAAACCGATTGCTATTACCAGCGCCCACACAAAGAACGAGTTATCGATTGAAAAAATGCTCTGCCATTCATCCGAAAAATAATACTCACCAAACACCTTGTCGGTAGACTCACCTCGCAGTACCAGACTGTTGAATACCAGCAAATACAACGACAAATCCGGCAACACTCCGCCCAGCACTGCAACCCAGGTAATTGCAGGTTTGCCAGGCTTTGCAAAGAGAGAAGCAGCAATGAGCATATGCGTTGGCGTATTCAAGCTATGGGTCCGTCGCGGTGGGGTGAAATGAATTGCAGGTCAGCTCAGACAGGGATTTCTCTGGCTTACACCTTACAACAGATGGTGTTCACAGGGCACTGTTTACACAACGCTGCAACTGTCTGAGTTGTGCAGCCTCTCAAGGGGGCGACAGAACAGTGTACACTCACCAAAACACACAACGAACCACACGAATGCACAGGCTGGAAGATCCGCCACTATTGCGCGGCGCAGGTAAATTTACAGACGATATTTCCAACCAGTACAACGGCGACACGCCGCTGGTTATGGTGGTATTGCGATCAAACGTTGCGCACGGCGTGATCAACCGGATTGATATTCAATCGGCGCTCAGGCTACCCGGTGTCAGCACTATTCTGACAGCGGCAGACCCTGATGTTGCAGCACTCAAGCCAATGAACTGCCGCGCCTCGGTTAGCAATACTGAAGCACCGGTACTGGAACCCGACCGACCTGCACTGGCAGCCACAAAAGTAACGCACGTTGGTGAAGCAATCGCCGCTGTGGTCGCCACGGACATCCACAGTGCTATGGATGCTGTCGAGGCAATAGAAGTCGACATTGATTCATTGCCAGCTATTGCCGACGTAGAGCATGCCACTGCTGCCGATCCAATCTGGGCAAGTATTCCGGGTAACTGTGCATTTAGCTGGGAAGTCGGCAACAAAGATGAAACGGAATCGCTGTTTGCCAAAGCAGATCACGTCACTCGCCTCACCGTCAAACACCCGCGCATTTGCATAGCGCCGGTTGAAACCCGCGCGTTACTTGCCGAATACAACAAAGACGCCGATCAATACACGCTGACAGCACCAAGCCAGGGCGTTATATCACTGCAGCGCTCGCTTAGCGGTTTTATGGGAATCGACAAGGACAAGCTAAGAGTTATCACCAAAGATACCGGCGGCAGCTTCGCGGTAAAGATCTGGCCATACGCTGAACATCTGTTGGCGCTGCTGGCTGCAAAAAGAACAGGGCGTGCGGTTAAATGGCATGCCAGCCGAACAGAATCATTGCAGTCCGATGCGATGGGTCGCGGACGGGTAGATCATGCTGAACTGGCACTGGATAAAGAGGGCAACTTTCTCGGCTTTCGTATTAGCGCACTGGCAGATATGGGGGCCTATCTGAACGCGGTTGCACCTGCCGTGGCAACCTCTGGTGCCGTGCGGGTATTCGGTCAGGGTTATCGCATCCCCGGCCTGCACTATCGGGTACAGGCGATGTACACCAACGCGATAACGACCGACGCCTATCGAGGCGCAGGCAAACCGGAATCAAGCTCAACACTGGAGCGTATCATTGATGTTGCCGCACACGAGCTTAACCTTAACCCGCTGGCGCTGCGGCAACAAAATCTGGTGAGGCCGGCAGACCTGCCCTATCAGACTGCCATGAATGAAGCCTACGACGGCGGAGACTTTCCTGCCCTGGCCGACTCGCTGGCAAGTGCCGCTGATATAGCCAATTTCGACACACGCAAACAACATAGCCTGCAGCATGGCAAGAGCCGTGGCTTGTCTGTTGCGTTTTACCTGCACGCGACTGGCGGCTCAACCGATGAACGCAGTGAAGTACGCGCACTGGCAGACGGCACGATTAGAGTACGCACCGGTTTGCAGGATAACGGTCAGGGTCATCAAACCACTTTGGCCATCGTCGCCGCAGAAGCATTAGAGGTACCCGTTGAGTCAGTGATTGTTGAACAGGGTGATTCCGACTGGCTGGCAAAAGGCGGTGGCACCGGCGGATCAAACCTGATTGCGGTGGCCGCCAACACGGTGCATCGTGCAGCCAACACCATGATCGACAATGCCACGCAGTTAGCCAGCGATCATCTTGAAGTCTCCAGTGGCGACATCGAATATAGCAAAGGCAAGTTCACTGTCATTGGCACCGACTATTCAGTTAGCCTGGGTCAACTGGCGGACAGCCATTCTTTAAGGGCTGCGACGCAGTCTCAAACGCCAGCCAAGCCAGACACTGCTACCAGGTCTGACGTCAATTACAAAGATAAAGAAATAGAAGAAGAGCGTATCAACGACTGTGTCGGTATTGAAGACTTCGAAGGTATCCACACCACCTTTCCCTGCGGCGCCTGTGCTTGTGAAGTGGAAGTGGATCTCGACACCGGACAGGTCACCATTGACCGCTATACCAGTATCGACGATGTCGGCAGAGCAATTAATGAGATAACAACAATCGGTCAAATACAAGGCAGTGTCGCTCAAGCTGCAGGCGAAGTACTAATGGAGCAGGCTTACTACGATGAAAACGGCCAGCTGATCAGCGGCTCATTAATGGATTACACACTGCCCAGAGCCTCTGACCTGCCTGCGCTGAATATTAGCCTGACCCGAACAGCCAGCCCTAATTCGCTGCTCGATGCCAAGGGCGTAGGTGAGCTCGCCTCTATAGGCGCACCCGGGCCTATCAGTAACGCGGTGATGGACGCACTGCAGCCCTTTGGTATTCGGCATCTGGACAAACCGCTAACACCGTTAAAAATATGGCAGGCCATTCAGCGTGCTGACAAGCAGACAGCTCAATAAACCGTTAGCAAATTACGATGAAAAACGCAGACATTATCATTATCGGCGGCGGCATTGCTGGCTGCTCAGCGGCTGCGCTGCTGGCGGAAACCGCCAACGTGGTCATTCTTGAACAGGAACAACACCCGGGCTACCACGCTACCGGTCGCTCTGCCGCCACCCTCGCACCGTTTTATGGACCACCGGTTATTCAACAACTCACCGCGATGTCCGCGCCATTTTTGAACCAGCCACCTGCATCAGTTAGCGACCACGCATTCACCAGCCCACGCGGTGAAATGATACTGGTCGGCAAACCCGGGCTCGAGAAAGGACATAACAGCGGGCATAACAAAGAGACCCTGGAGTTCATCGAGGAAAGCAAGTCGCACGGCATGCAAAGTCTGTCAGTTGCCGATGCACAGAAAATGATAGCGCTACTAAAAACAGACGCTATTGATCAGGTCTTATATACCGACGGACTCTTGTCTATTGATGTTGACGCATTGCATCAGTGTTATATCAGGCAGGCGCGCAAAGCGGGCGGTGAAATAATCTGTGATGCACCAGTTACGCACATGGAATACATTGACAATCAATGGCACCTGACTACCGGCAACGGCAGCCTATATAGAGCGCCAGTTATCGTTAACGCGGCAGGGGCCTGGGCTGATGAAATCGCAAAGCTGGCAGGCTTACCCGCCACCGGCCTGCAGCCAAAACGTCGCAGTGCCGCACTTGTACCTTTTATCGACATCAAAACTGATAATGCAACAGGCACTGTGAACAATATGGCCGACTGGCCAATGCTGCTCGATCTACATGAGCGCTTCTACAGCATTCCATTTGGTTCGGGCCTGATGATTTCCCCGGCCGATGAAACACCGGTAGAGCCACACGATGCATGGCCGGAAGACATAGATCTGGCAACAGGCATTGATCACTTTCAACAACTCATCGACTATGACATACAAACTATCAGTCATCGCTGGGCAGGGCTCAGAACCTTTGTTGCAGATGGAGACCCCGTGGTCGGCTTTGACCCACTGGCAAACGGTTTTTTCTGGCTGGCCGGCCAGGGAGGTTACGGCATACAGACCTCCCCCGCTATCGCCATGCTATGTGACTATCTGATCAATCATAAAGCCGGTAAAAATGCGGACGCATTTGGCCAGATCGAAAAACAGCTGTCTCCTGCACGGTTTACGCGATAGTTTATGACCACAGTCGATAACACAGACCAGTTCACCAGACGCAACGGAATCGAGTTCGCAGGCACCCATTTGCTTGTCGACTTTTGGGGCGCCAGCCACCTTGACGATCTTGCATTGATGCAAGCTACCATGCGGGAATCTGTCGAGATTGCAGGCGCCCGCTTATTGCATATTCACCTGCATCACTTTACGCCCAACGGTGGCATTACCGGTGTTGCCGTTCTGGCAGAGTCGCATATCAGTGTACACACCTGGCCCGAGCGCGGATTCGCAGCATTCGATATCTTTATGTGCGGAGACTCGGAGCCGGAAAAAGCCATACCGGTATTACGAGAGGCGTTCAAACCTGCAAGCGTCAGTATCAACGAACATCTGCGAGGTTTTGTGGCAAGTGTATAGCTGCGGGAAACTAGCAAATAACTATTGCGGACTGAGAAGGCAGCCCGAACTTGCAGCAGTCGCATAGTGTCCTGGCAATTGAGAATCAGCGTAGCTGTCGCGTATACTAAACGCCGACCTCTCCTCTGCCATGTATCTTCAGAAACCCCTGTAAGGGCTACGCGTGACACTTGATCAAACACTGATCTTCGCAATCCTTGGTTGTACCATGGCATTGTTTGTCTGGAACTACTGGCGATACGATGTAGTAGCTGGCATTGCGCTAATGGCTGCTGTCTACACCGGCCTGGTGCCTGTAGAGCACGCTTTTGAAGGATTCGCCCACCCGGCAGTGATAACCGTAGCCAGTGTATTGGTTATCAGTCAGGCGCTGCAATCCTCCGGCGTGGTGTCACTGTTTTTGCGTTACATGGCATTCGCAAGAAAAAACACCTTAGGGCAGATCGCCGCTAACTGTGGCATCACAGCACTACTCTCTGCATTTATGAATAATATAGGCGCGCTTGCACTGATGCTGCCTATCTCCATTCGCGATGCACGCAAAGCCAAACGCTCACCTTCTACGTTGCTGATGCCACTGTCCTTTGCCAGTTTACTGGGCGGCATGATCACGCTAATCGGTACGCCACCCAATATTGTTATCGCCACCTATCGCGCCAACAGTACCGGCGAACCGTTTGGCATGTTTGACTTCACACCGGTTGGTCTGTGCGTTGCCGCTGGCGGCATACTGTTTTTAACGTTCTGCTCACAGTTTTTCCTGCCACGCAGAGATGGAAGCGACGACGGTCAGGAGCCATTTAAAATTGCCCGATACGTTACCGAAATGCGTGTGCCCCTGGGCTCAACGCTGGTCGGTAAAACCGTTGGTGACCTTGAACAGTTGTGTGATAACGAAGCATCAGTTGTAGCTATCATCCGTGATGGCAGGCGTCGCCTCGCGCCGCACACAATAGAACGCTTATACACCGACGATATACTGATAGTGCAGGGAGACAGCGAGCCACTGCAGCCCCTGTTCGAAGATCCTTCGCTGCTTGAAGCCGGCGACAGCGAAACAGCAACAGACTGGCACGCGTCGGCCGATGTTCGTGTTATTGAAGTGGTGGTGATGCCGGATTCTATAATTACCGATACCGCAATGCGTGAACTGCGCATGCACGAGCGCTATGGCGTTAACTTACTCGCCGTTGCCCGCGACAGACGTCCATCGCGTTCCAGGTTAAAACATGTACGCTTCAAAACCGGTGATGTGCTGCTATTGCAGGGTGAGTCAGGTGCACTGGCACAATTGTGTAAAAACCTTGGCTGTCTGGCGATCAAGAATCGAGGCGCGGAAATCACTCCGAAACGAGGAGCGCTGATCACCCCGCTGGCCTTCGCACTGGGTATCCTTGCCGCCGCGGTCGGCCTGGTACCGGTACAAATAGCATTCACCACCGTTGTAGGTGTGCTGGTGCTTTCTCGCGTGGTATCCCTCCGCGAGGCTTATCGCAGTATTGAGTGGCCGGTTATTGTGCTGTTGGGTTTTTTAATACCTGTGGGTGAGGCGCTGCAGACAACCGGCGCCACTGAACTGATTTCACTGAATCTAAAGACAGTTGCTGCTGACCTGCCGCTCTGGAGCCTGCTGGCACTGGTTATCATCATATCAATGCTGCTGTCAGACCTTGTGCACAATACACCGACGGCGGTATTAATGGCGCCAATCGCCTACTCCCTTGCTATAAATCTGAACCTGCCCCCGGATGCATTATTGATGGCGGTCGCCATTGGAGCCGCTTCGCCGTTTCTAACCCCCATTGGTCATCAGTCCAATACACTGGTTATGGGGCCGGGCGGCTATAGCTTTGGTGATTACTGGCGACTTGGTCTGCCACTCGACATTATTATTGTCACGATCGCCGTGCCGGTCATTCTACTCATCTGGACATAGAAGAGTCCGCAAGGCTTGCCGAGGCGTAACCGCCCAGTTCTCGGACAGCCTTCTAGCCCGCCTCGACAACGAACATTTGTTGCTAAACGCAGAAATTCCCGCTGTGTACATGCTGTATATTGCACTCACCATTTTCATCCTCGACCAGCCTGGCAACATGCAACTAATCGATACCCACACACACCTGTTTTCCGACAAATTCAACGAAGACCGAACAGCGGTTATTCAGCGCGCCATCGAAGCCGGTGTTGACCGTATGTATCTGCCAAATATCAGCAAAGACACGACCGACGCCATGAATGAACTGGTTGCTGAATTTCCGCAACATTGTTTCCCGATGATTGGCCTGCACCCTTGTCATGTAGACGCCGATGGCTATCAGGCAGAGGTTGACCATGTCGAAGAGGAACTCGCAACCGGTCGCTACGTTGCCGTTGGAGAAACCGGGCTCGACTATCACTGGGATCTCACCTTCAAAGAGCAACAGCA
>CALGNZ010000098.1 GCA_937957915.1 uncultured Granulosicoccaceae bacterium
ACGTGTTTGAAATGATTCTGAAGAGAACGTCTGGCTCTGAATACTCTCGGCCCATAGCGGGAAGGAGAGTGGAGTAAGTCGTTGCGGTGTAGTGATATGCCATTTTTTCCTGTGTATTCCGGCCAGGCAGGATTGCAGGCGCTGTATTTCGAGTTGTTGTTCAAGTACTTCCCGTCGGGCCTGTTCCAGCAGCAGATTGTGTTCGTCGTAATTCTGAAAGACATCGAACAATAATCCGCTTGAAGCCTGCACCTGCCTGGCTGATTTGGACTTGCCAGGGTAGCCGTTGAAGACGAGCCCGGCGATTCTCGCTATACTGCGGAATTGCCTTCTGGCAATTTCACCGCTATTCACTGATGCGAGAATGTCTTCGATCAGATTGTCGGTATTGAAGAAGGGTTTAAGCGACGATTCAGTTAGCGCAAGCTGATCGTGAATTGGCACCGGGCTTTGCAGTTCAAACCCGTAGTCGTTTATTTGCAGCGTAAGCGTGATCGGAAACTGTGCTGATATTCGTTGTGCCAGCAGCATGGCAAGTCCTTCGTGTGCCAGTCGGCCAGCAAATGGATAGCAGAACAAACTGTACCCCTCACGAGTTTTTATGCTTTCGATCAACAGGTCGTCTGGCCCGGGTAATACAGACCATTGCCTTTGCAGTTCAAGCATTCCGCCTACAGACTCCAGTTCGGGCGTGCTGGTTTCTCCTCGTTGCCACTGGTTCAGTGTGTGTAGCACGCTGTCGGCAAGTTCAGTGGAGATAGGCATTTGCGTGCCCATCCATCTCGGTACCGCACCACTACGCTTTGTGGCGTTCTTTACCTGTGCAGTCATATCGCGCACGCGAATAAGCTCCAGGTGTCTGCCTGCAAATCGAAAGGTGTCACCGGGTTTCAGGCGCGCGATAAATGACTCTTCGGTGCTGCCCAACCGTTTGCCACGCTGATAAGCAACTCTGATTTGGGCATCACTGGTAATGGTGCCAATAGACATTCGGTGGCGCTGTGCAATTTTTTTGTCAACTACTTTGTAGACACCTTTGTCTACGATGACTCTATGAAACTGTGGATACCCCTGCAGTGCCTGGCCACCGCGGGTAATGAAGTCGAGTACCCACTGCCATTGATCATCGCTTATTGCTTTAAAGGCTGTAGTGGTTTTTATTTCGTGCAGCATGTCCTCCGCGCAAAAACCGCTACCCATGGCAATGGTTACCAGGTGCTGGCTCAGTACGTCGAGGCTCAGTGTTGGTGACTGCCGGCACTCTATTCTATTGTTGTTCAATGCGTCGCGCGCAGCGGCTATTTCTACCAGTTCAAAAGCGTGGGTGGGCACACAGGTAACTTTTGAAATGGAGCCAGGATGATGGCCGCTGCGACCGGCTCGTTGTAGTAAGCGTGCGATCCCTTTGGGGCTGCCAATCTGGATTACCTGATCAACCGGGCTAAAATCGACACCAAGATCAAGTGATGAAGTACATACTACGCAGCTAACGGTGCCTTGTCGTAGCCGGTCCTCTATGTCAGAGCGCAGTTCTTGATCAAGTGAGCCATGGTGCAAGGCAATTTGGTCTCTCCACTGTGGGCGTTTTTCAAGCAGCCCCTGATGCCATAGCTCGGCTTGTGATCTTGTGTTGGTGAATACCAGTGTGCTGTTGGCGTTTTCAATAACTCCGGCAACAGCATCTGCTAACTCTACCCCCAGATGTCCAGACCATTTAAAGCGCTGTGTGCCACTTGGCACCAGTGATTCGACCACCACTTGCTTCGGTACCACACCACGTATCAGCTTGCCTTTATTTGTATTGCCGATGAGTGTAGCCATGGCCTCTGGCAGGTTCGCAAGTGTAGCGGACAGCCCCCACACTCGCAGGTTTGGGCACTGGCGCTTTAGTCTGGCAAGGCACAACTGTAGTTGTACACCGCGTTTACTGCCGAGTAGCTCATGCCATTCATCAACAATTATTGTGTGCAGGTTGTCAAATGTGTTGCTCCCGTTTGCGTCACTCAGCATTACTGACAGGCTTTCCGGTGTGGTAACCAGCGCAAAGGGTGGTTTACTGCGCTGAGTGGCGCGAGTGCTTTGGCTGGTATCTCCGGTGCGAGTTTCAACCCTGATATCGGCTTGCAGTGCAACGGCAGCATTGTGTAGCTGTTCGCAGGTGTCGGTAGCCAGCGCTCGCAGTGGTGTTATCCACATCACCTGTGAGCCTGTGGGTGACTTTGGCTGTAAAAGCGCTGACTGCACCGCAGGCAGCCAGGCTGCCAGAGTTTTGCCGCTGCCGGTCGGTGAATGAATCAGGCCAGATTGTTGTTGATGCCAGGCTTCCCAGGCCTTGAGTTGAAAGTCGAATACTGTCCAGCCGTTATCTGCAAACCACTGTTCGGTCCGCTCTGTGGCTTCAGCAAGATCGGCGACCGGATTGTGCTGAATGGCAATCGTCGGCGGTGTTAGTGCCTTCTTTTCTTTTGCTGGCGCTTTTTGTTTTCGTTTTGCAGCGGCTTTGCGTCGCAGCTGCGCGGTGAGTGCGCCGGGGCGTGCGGGTTTAACTTCTCCGGTTATTTTCTTGCTCAGCCTATCAGCCGGCTCAGTATTGGTCGAGTCGCTATTGGTTGAGTTGCGGTCGATCGGGTCAGACATCGCTGATCATTCGCTTAACGTCAGTGAGGGTGTCGGCTTCCTTTTCATTAAGGTCGTGGCGCCAGCGTGCAATACGTGGAAAGCGAACCGCGATGCCAGACTTGTGGCGGCTGGATGTGTTTATGGCTTCGAAAGCAAGTTCAAATACCTGCTCTGGTTTGACTGATCGAACAGGGCCAAAGCGTTCGACTGTGTTTTTTCTAATCCATTTATCGAGTTGGCTGATCTCTTTGTTGTCGAGCCCCGAATAGGCCTTGGCAATTGGGACGAGGGTTTCGCCGTCCCACACACCAAACGTGTAGTCGGTATACAAGTTAGAACGTTTACCGTGACCGGCCTGTGCGTAGAGCATTACCGCATCTACTGTGTAAGGGTCGACTTTCCACTTCCAGTAATTACCGCGCTTGCGTCCGGTATGAAATGGTGCATCGCGGTGTTTCAACATCAATCCTTCCACCAGTCGCCGGCGTGACTCTTCCCGTTTTTCTGCAAGTGTTTCCCAGCTTGCAGCATCAATACGTTCGGATATTTTTATCGGGCAGTAAGCGGGCATTGTGGCTTGTATTGATTTAACGATCTGTTCCAGTGCCTGGCGCCGAACGTCTAGCGGTTGTGTTCTGATATCAGTACCGTTGGCTTCCATGCAGTCGTATGACAGAAATACACAGGGCACCTCGGTCAATAATTTTTTGCCAACTGTTTTTCTGCCGATGCGTCGCTGTAACTCGCTAAATGGCATGACGCCATCAGCGTTCCATGGCAGTACTTCTCCGTCCAGTACAGTGCCGTCTGGCAGTGCACTGGCTGCGTCTATGATGTCAGGAAAGCGGGTTGTGATCAGTTCTTCTCCACGTGACCACATAAACGTTTCACCTTCGCGGTGGATAAGTTGCGAGCGAATACCGTCCCACTTCCATTCCGCTGCCCATGACGACACATTGCCCAGTGATTGCGGGTCGTCTTCCAGTGGTGAGGCAAGGCAAAAGGGGTAGGGTCGGGATATATCTGCAGCGCCATCGTCTTCGCTGATCAGGGTATTCCAGAATGACTCGTCTGGTGTCCAGTCTCCCATTAGCCGGTGTAATATCACTTCTTTGGGTAATTTTGCGTGTTGTGCCACTGCCCGTGCAAGCAATAGCTGCGACACACCAACACGCAGCCCACCGGTGAGCAGCTTGTTGGTAATAAAGCAGGATGCATAGCCTTGAGATTGCCAATACCCAATTACAGTAGCCCGCTGCTCTGCTTCTTCAAGCGCAGACAATGCCTTTAGTGCTGCGACCTGATCAGACAATGATCCCTGTGTGGTGTTCTCGGCTGCACTGCCGATTAACAGGGCAATAGTTTCTGCCAGATCTCCCACGCTTGCATAGCAGTCTTCCACCAGCCACTCGGGAAGGTCGCTGCACTCTACCAGCCACTGTCTGAGCTTAGCGGCACCGATCAGGCGCTTGAGCCGTTTTCCGCTGAGAAAGTAGACTGCCCACGCAGCATCGACTGGCGGTGCGTGGTTAAAATACTCCGCCATGGCGGCAACTTTCGCATTCGTGGACGTCGTTTGATCGAGGGTTTGATACAGCTGACTGAATGCCTTCACCGCACAGCCTCATTGTGGTGCGATAGTGACTTAATTTGTTTTGCGCTTGTCGGTGAATGGCTCATGAATCTGCTATTACGGTGTCTTCGTTTTCGTCTTCACCGCTGTATTGCGTTGCGAGTTCGCGAGCATTGATGCCTTTTTCTTTTAACAAGCGTATCAGTGCGCCAGCCTGTCCATGCGTGGTCAGCACTTGTGTTGCGCCTGTTTGCTCGATAGTTTGCAGTAGTCCGTTCCAGTCAGCATGGTCGGACAACACAAAGCCCCTGTCGTATCCCTGTCTGCGTCGGTTCCCTCGTATGCGCATCCAGCCACTGCAAAAGCCGGTG
>CALGNZ010000099.1 GCA_937957915.1 uncultured Granulosicoccaceae bacterium
AGTGAATACGGTTATCACACAAGGCAAAGCAACTCATTGTCAGCTGCGGGTGATTCCCTCGCAGAAAGTCGCAATGCGCGACATTGCCTCGGTTATTTCTTCCTCAGAAGATGCATAGGAAATTCGAAAGTTTGGGCTGAGTCCGAACGCCTTGCCGTGAACAGTAGCGACGCCTTGTTCCTGTAACAGCGCCATGCAGAAGTCTACATCCGATTCAAGCAACTGCCCGCCTGCGGTGGTGCCGCCTATAAATGTTGCGCAGGAAGGGTATGCGTAAAAAGCACCGTCTGGCATGACGCAGTCAAGACCTTCAATTGCGTTTAGGGCATCTACCACCAGCGATCGCCTTTTTTGATAAACTGCCAGGTTTTTTGCCAGTGAATCCTGCGGTCCGTTTAAGGCGGCGACGGCTGCCCACTGGCTAACGCTGCAAGTACCTGCACACCACAGACTCTGTACTAACTCCATCGCCTTAATGAGTTCGGCCGGGCCCGCGGCATAACCAATTCGCCAGCCGGTCATTGCATAGGCTTTGGATACCCCGTTGACGATGAGTGTTCGATCGCGTAGTGCTGGCTCTACCTGCGCCATGGTGCAAAATGCTTCGTCACTGTAGTTCAGGTGTTCGTACATGTCGTCGGACAGAATCCATACGTGCGGATGGCGTAACAGTACGTTTGCCAGTGCCTGCAGTTCAGCGCGATTATAAACTGCACCGGTTGGATTGCCGGGGCTGTTGATCAGCAACCACTTTGTTTTGTCAGTGATGGCGCTTTCGAGTTGATCGGCGGTGATTTTAAATTCAGTGTCGGCTGATGTATCAATAATGGTGGCTGTGGCATCACATAGTTCAACACTCTGACGGTATGCCAGCCAGTAGGGTGCTGGCAGAATGACCTCGTCTCCCTTGTTCAGAGTGGCATAGAAGCAGTGAGACAAAATTTGTTTGCCACCCGCACTTACAGTAACTTCAGTGTTGCTGTAGTCGAGTTGGTTTTCGCGTTTGAATTTTGCGCAGACAGCGGTTTTTAACTCGGGGATTCCACCAATCGGCGGGTATTTGGTTTCGCCACGATTCGCTGCTTCGTACGCCGCATCGATGATGTGTTGCGGTGTAGCGAAATCTGGCTGACCAATACCGAGCGAGACAATACTTTTGCCAGCGTCTCTCAGTTCCCGACCCAGTGCGGTAATGGCAATGGTGGCGGGTGGCTGGACACGTCCCAGTGGTTCGGATTTGATCAGCTTTGTCATTGTTGTCACTTTTGATCTGGCGTTGTAACAGTTTACAGATTACCGATGTTTAGCCCAAATAGTTGTTGGACCAAACGCTGGTTGAAACAGATGCTTGTCGGGTCTATGACGGGTCGTTTAAGTGAGCTGGCGTGCGTCTGCAAACAGTGCGTCTACATCAAGCGAGTCGACAAGTTGCTCTGCCAGGGAATCCAGTTCGTGTTCAATGGTGGCTTCGAAGTTCAGGCTACTGTTGGCTTTGGCATCAATTTGATGCATCCACCATTGACGAAAGCTATCGCTGCTAAACACGCCGTGTACATAGGTACCCTCGACGTTTCCCTGTAAATTGGTGGCACCATCGGCTTTTCCATTGAGAATAGTCATTGGCCGTTTGGTATCAGCGCCGGTGGTGTGGCCGTTGTGAATTTCATAGCCTGTGATGTTGCCACCGCTGCGTGCGCAGGTGCCTTGTACCGGGCGTGTGGTTTTAGTGCCATGCATCTGTGTTTCTATGTCGAGCAAACACAGGCCTTCGCGACTACCGCCCTGACCGTCATGACCTTCCGGATCGTGAATGGCTTTGCCCAGCAACTGGTAGCCCCCGCACAGGCCGGTAACCCGTGCACCACTGCGTGCCAGTGCGACGATGTCGTGATGCCAGCCTTGCTGGCGCAGGAAGTCCATATCGGCCATGGTAGATTTAGTGCCCGGGATGATCACAGCGTCCGCATCCAGTGGAATGGGTGTGCCCGGTGGTACAAAGTAAAGTTCTATGTCAGCTTCCATTCGCAATGGATCGACATCATCAAAGTTGGCTATGCGCGACAGCATCGGTACCGCGATTTTAATTTTTTTCGTCTGCCGGCTGCCGCTTTGGCTACTGTCTGTGTGCTGCAAAATAACGGCATCTTCCTGTGGTAGTCGGGTGGCAGCGCTTATCCATGGAACAACCCCTCGACAGGGCCATCCGGTGGTATCTTCTATTGTGGTAACCCCGTCTTCAAACAATGACGGATCACCCCGAAAGCGATTGATGACAAAGCTGCTTATCAACGTGGCATCGTCTTTACTGAGTACCGCTTGGGTACCGGCAATTGCTGCAATTACACCACCGCGGTCAATGTCTCCGATCAGGCACACCGGCGCGTTTACCTCGCAGGCAAAGCCCATATTGGCGATATCGCGCTGGCGCAGATTAACCTCCGCAGGGCTGCCTGCACCCTCGATTAATACAAGGTCGTGATTTGATACCAGTCGGTGAAAGCTGTCGAGTACTGGCTGCATCAGGGTGCCGCGTTGTTTTGTCATGTAGTCGTGTGCGGTGATGGTGTCGAGCACTTTGCCGTGCACGACGATCTGTGCGCTCATGTCGCTTTGCGGTTTGACTAATACCGGATTGAAGTCGACCTGCAGCGGCAGACCGGCTGCTCTTGCCTGTAGTGCCTGGGCACGGCCAATCTCTCCGCCATCCGGGCAGGCGGCCGCGTTATTCGACATATTTTGCGGTTTAAAAGGGGCGACCCTGATACCGCGTTGCCTGGCAATTCGACAAAGACCAGCCACCAGTGTGGACTTGCCCACATCAGAGCCTGTGCCCTGAAACATCAGTATGCGTGCGCTCATTGCCTGGCCTTACCGCCGTTTTGTCGACAGCACCATTCGGATCATTATTTGGTTGCTTCGAGCAGGCAGGCTTTTGCTTTATCGTCTGTGTAGCCGGCATCGTCGTAGACTTTCTTCGGGCAGGCTTCAATTGAATCGTTATCAAGCTCGGCAGGGTTGATCTTTTCCGGTAGTGGCAGCAGGCACTGTTTAATAGCCTGCTCTGACAGTGCCAGGCATTCTTTTTCAGTAAAAGCCATACACTCGGTAAAGGCTTTGAGGCTGCAGAGTTGAGTCGACTGGCTTCGCGACATTTGCACCAACAGATCGCGAGCCAGCAGATCCTGTGCAATGAGCGGTGTGGACATCGTGGTCAGCATGCAGGTCAGAATAACGGCGCCCGCATTCAGGTTGCGTTTCGCGGTAGCAGCGGTGTGCAAAGACAGGCTGTTTTTTGTAGATGCAAATCTGAATAGCATTGTATTTCCCTGAATCAGTTTCTTGTAAAGTATACTGGAATACGCTCGCCCCAATAGGCTGCGAACCGCTGCAAACCGACACAGGTTTGTCGCCGGCAGCGTCGGTGAATACCAACAAGCCGGTAACCTTATTGGGCCTGACATCCGTGGGCAAGCGCCACGAACGAGGGGAAGGTTCCCCGGCTAACCACAGAATTGAATCGTGCCTGAAGAAAACAAATTAAGCAGACAGGCCATCCTCGACGGTCACATCAGGCGCCTGGCTGAGAGCCGGCCTGGCGCTATTCGGTTGATGTCAGATGAAGATCGAGCGGACTCCATTCAGCAGGCGCTGGCACAAGCCCCCTCTCATGACGACGTGTGGATATTTGCCTATGGATCGCTGATCTGGAATCCGGCGATTCATTTTGCTGATCGAGAGCGGGTTCTGGTCAACGGCTTTCATCGAAGTTTCTGTTTCTGGACGGTGTTGGGCAGGGGGTGTGAAGATAACCCGGGTTTAATGATGGGGCTGGAACCGGGGGGTGAGTGCAGCGGAGTGGCTTACCGCATCGACGCCGCTGTTCTTGATACCGAGCTCGATATTCTGTTTCGTCGCGAGCTTATGTCGTATGTCTATGAGCCCACCTGGGTGGATGCTTCCCTTGCAGAGACGCCAGAGAAGACAATCAAAGTGCTTGCCTTTGTCGTTGACCCTCAGCATGAGCGCTTTTGTGGAGAGCTCGATGAAGAAACACTGGTGCGGCACATTGCCACCGCCAGTGGCCCGATAGGCCGCAACTGCGATTATCTGTTTCAGCTGACCGAGCACCTGCAGGAGCTCGGCTTTGCTGACGAGTCGTTGCTGGAGCTTGAAGCCAAGGTGAGGCGCTATCAAAAACAGCTTGAAGGCTGATAAACGCGGCTACGTGGCTCGGTGTTCAGTAGCGTTCTGTGGCGCATATACCAGCCGGGGTTTACGCGTGTGTTATGCCATGCCGGTTGCGCTCAGTGCTGGCCTTTGCGGGTTGCTCTCGATGTTTAAGAACCGGTGTGAAGGCATGTCGACGTGAGTGTTCAGTCGCCGCGACATACCGCGGCATTGATGATGGTCTGTGCCAGTGTTTTTATTGCTCTGTCTACCTTTCTTGCCAAGGGAATTGCAGGTCGGTTCGAAGTAGACGCTGTACCACTTCATCCATTGCAGATAACGGCGGGTCGGTTTATTTTCGCATGGATATTGTGGTTTGTTGTCGTGCTGGTAAAGCGACCGAGAATACAGGGTGTTCACTGGAGCCTGCATATCGTTCGTTCTTTTTTTGGCTGGGCAACCGTCACCTGTGTATTTTGGGCCAGTTCTAAAATGGCGCTGGCCGATGCAACGGCGATCAGTTTCCTGACGCCAGTGGTGACACTGATACTGGCGGTGTTAATACTGAAAGAGCAGGTTGGGCCGGTCAGGTGGAGTGCAGTCGCGATTATGTTAATCGGTGCGCTGGTCTTGTTGCGCCCCGGTACCAGTGCATTCCAGCCCGCAGCACTTATAGCACTTTGTGCCGCCCTGTTTAGTGCAGTCGAGGCAACCGTTATTAAAAAGATAGCGGCATTGGAAAGTCGACTGCAAATACTCTTTATCAACAACACCATCGGTGTCGTGTTTGCCGTTACAGCGGCGTACTGGGTATGGCAATCCCCGACATGTGTGCAGTGGGGCATGCTGGCTGCTGTTGGTTTAAGCATGTCAGTTGCACAGGTGTTTTTCCTGACCAGCATGCGTGATGGTGAAGCGAGCTATGTCATACCGTTTATGTACAGCACGCTGATTTTCGCGGCAGTGCCAGACTATCTGATTTTCGGCGATGCGCCTGACCTGGTGGGTTTTGTCGGTGCATTGATCATCGTAGCCGGCGCGGTTTTTCTGGCGTTGCGAGAGCAGGCTCTGGTTCGAAAGAGGCTATCGAGCCGGGGGAACTTGCCGTGATGAGTATTGTGGTGTCGAACAGTTAGCAGCGCAGTATATCGACTATTTTTAGGAGCGCGCGCTTTGGCTATTTTGGGATTGACTATTGAGGGGTTGGCTATTGAGAGATGAAAATCGATTCGATGGTTTGGTGCGGTTCGTTTCCCTCACCACACCCTACGTTAGCAACGAATCTGACACCATCGCAAACGGTAAATACAGGTTACAGGGCGTAGTGTGCTCTGACTGGTGCGAAGCGCACCAGTTCTTTGTGGTTTGATGAAACCAAGATTTATCGGTTAGCCATCAACAAGTATTGAGTGTGGAACCCGTGCTATTGGCACTGACTTAATCACTTTGCGCGATTTTGTTTCGATGACCGACATGTCGTCGGACAAGCCATTCGCGACGAATAATCGTTCCTCTGCTTTGTCCATTGCCAGTCCCCAGGCTCTTTTGCCGACCAGCACGTAGTCCTGAACTTCGCGTGATTCAATGTCAACAATGGCGACGTGGTTTGCTCTGCCCAGTGCCACGTATGCTGTTTTTGCCTGACTATCGAACAGAATGCCGACTGGCGTTACTTCGCCTTTGCGGAAGCCTTTTGGTGTGAATTCGATGGTGTCGGTGACGCTGTTTGATTCGGTATCTATGATGCTGACGGTGCCGCCAATTTCATTGGTAACCCATAACTCGTGGCGGTCGGTGCTGATTGCAAAGCGACGTGGCCTTGTACCGACAGTGATATTTGCAAGCAGCTCTTTACTTTCGACATCGACCACGTGGACCAGGTTTGCTTCTTCACTAGTGACGTAGACAAACTTGCCATTGGGGTGGACCAGCACGCCTTCCGGCTCTTCGCCAACTTCGACGGTTTCTGCTTCTTTGCTTTCCAGATCGAATATAGACAGTTCACCATCTTCTTCGAGCGTTGTGTAGAGTGTTTTGCCATCGGGGCTTAGGGCAAACATTTCCGGGTCTTCGCCAACGTCGAGTTCATCGACCACTTCGCCTTTGGCAATATCGACAATTTCTATAAGGTCGCTGTCGCTCGCGGCGACATAGATAAATTTGCGGTCAGGGCTGAATTCGATGGCGCGGGGTCGCTCGCCAGTTTCGATTTTTCCTATTTTCTCGAGCGATACTGAATCCAGTATTATCAGGGCATGGTCTTTTTCTGAACTGACGTAAATGCGATTGGTTTCTGCACTGGCAGACGCGCACATGCCAATGAAGCCAACGGTTGCCAGCAGGGCGCATAGTCGCTGATATCTAGTAATATTCAAGGCTGTTGTCTCGCTTTTGTTGTAACCATGTGTGTGGTGTTTGCCTGGTCTTCAGTCAGTTGATTACTGTTGCCTGTCAGTTACAGGCAGATTCCTGTTCACCCAGGCCGAGTGTGTCCATGTTTTCTGTTTTATGCAGAAACCCGGTTAGCGGAGCGCGTTCGATGACCGAGCGGCCATCAGTCAGCAACAGGTTTTGCCTGAGTTGTCCGTTCCAGCTTCGGTAGCTGCTGCTGGCGCCTTTAAAGGTGTCTACTTCCAGATTGTCGCCACGCAGAAATTCATTGATCTGATTGAAATCGGTATTGCCCACCCGCTGTATTGTCTGCACCAGGCTTTTCACTGCGACCCATGCCGCCCAGTCGATGCTGTTCATGTCGCGCTCGGCGAGTTTGCGAAATCTGTTTTGCAGCTGCGGCGCGCCGTGTCTCTCCCAACTCCAGTGCCATGCCACCGGTACCAGTCCGGCTGATCCGACGACCGGACGAGCGTTTTGCGTTTGGAACGGGACCAGCGCTGCAAATTCTGCCAAGGCGTCGAGTACAACAACAACGTCATACTTGCCCTTGGTCAACAGGGCGATGTTGTTTTTACTGCGATTGCGCGGGTCGGTGCCCAATACGAAGTCGCGCGTGTCTCGAATGCGCAGGCCAAGTCTTTTTGCGCTGGCCAGAAAAGATTCGTTCCAGGCCTGGTCAATCGGCTGTGTGCCCTTGAGTACCAGCAGATTTTTCCATTTGCGGTCGAGCAGAAACTGGGTCAGGGCATCGGCCAGCATGCGGTGACTTGGAATGGTGTGCAAAAGGTTCGCATCGCAGCGCTGGCGCAAGGTGTCTTCGAATGCGGATACGTTGTACAACAGCACTGGCCTGCCTTTCGCCAGTTCGGCGGCTCTGGCTACCATGTCAACTGGCAAATCCAGTAACACGTGCGCTATACCTGCGTCGAAGTACGCTTGCAGGGTCTCTTCGAGTTGCTCGGGTTTTCGGATGAGCTTTTTTTGCAGGTTCAGGCTTGTACCACTTTCAAGCAAGGCGAATTTGGAATCGTTAATGGCTAGCTGAGCGCCAGCATCCGGCCTGCCACCGGGCTGCAGAGGCAGGCGTTTGCGCAGGTGCGACTTACTATAGCGCGGATCTTTTTTCCAGCCGATGTAACCAATTTCGAGTTCGGACTCTGCATGGCTTACAAATGGTGCGGTAGCAAACAAGGTGCAGCAGATGAATGCAATCAGTGATACCTGCTGACAGAATCTTCTGCAAAGCCGCTTTGTCCGGGGTATTTGATACGTGCGCTTTGGTTGATTCGTTGGTTGATGCGTTAGTTGATTCAAGTGCCGTGGTTTCTGTTGCGTCAGTGACGGTTGTAGCCAGTGGCACTGCCGCTAATTGCAGCGGTGCGCAGTTTACCTTACCTGTGCTGGTTGCGGACCGGGCAACAGGCTGGCTGCAGGCGAGTGCTCCCTCTGGCTATTCAGACACCAATCCAGGGTGGAGTCAATACCGGCTGGCGGGTTGCGGGCAAGTTGGCGGTTTGTGAATTTTAATTACAGCAACACAGTTATGAGTTGTGCCAGAGATATCAGTTATTTATAATGTCATGACGATATAAGCCAGCACTGACAACGCAGTGGGAAATAAAATATGACCAGACATCTTAAAATCGTGCTTTTTAGCCTGATTGCACTTCCGGGCGCAAATGCTTACGCGCAAAATGGCAGTGCGAATTGCAGCTACGAGAATGCCGCTGTTAACGGTGGCTGGGGCTGGGATCCTGTCGCTCTGCAAAGCTGCGCACCGATTGAGGGCGCAGGTGGTTCCGATTCGAATACGGATTCAGGCACAGCTGGCGGTGCAGACCCGAACTGCGATTATTCCGCAGCCGCACAGTATGATGGCTGGGGCTGGGATCCAACCACGCTTTCCAGTTGTCCGCCGCTGACGCAAACCGCGGATGATGGCAGACCCGTTTGCCAGTTTGCAGATTCAGATGCGGATGGCGACGGCTTCGGCTGGGAAAACAGCATGACTTGCCTGGTTGTGGCGGAGAATGATTCAACGCCGGTCAGCACCGGTGGGTCAGACAAGCCCGTTTGCAGCTCGTCAGCGGTTGACCCGGATGGTGATGGCTACGGTTGGGAAAACGAAGCCTCCTGTGTGGTGGCTTCTGCGCCAGAGACTGACCCGCCGGAAACCGGTAGCGAGGTAGTGCTCAGCCCTGCAGGCGCAATCAATACCGGCAAACCGGTCTATCGCTGGCCGGCTGTGGCCAATGCTGATAAGTATCGGCTTATTGTCAGAGACTCAGGCGGCAACGGATTCAACCATGAAATTGATCCGGTCGCTGCAAATTGTCAAACCGGTGCAGGCGCCTGCAGCGCGCAGCCGGACACCGGCTATTTCGATAACTTCCTCAACTGGACCGTTCAGGCAGAAGTGAATGGACAGACGCAGGTCGCCGCAGGCCCGGTTGCTTTTAAAACCCCGGTGTCGGCTGATTTGCAGCCGATCGCCTCAAACACGGCCTCTTGCGAAGCGTACCCGGCCATGGCCTATGACAAGTATGTGGTGGTTAACAATATCTGGAATGCCAGAGCCATGTACCGCAGCGGCTGGTCGCAAACCATCAACATCGATCAGCAGCACGGCGGTTCTGTCGTTCCCTCGTGGAAGTATGACTGGCTGCAGGAATCCGATGGCGGTATTTTCGATGTGAAATCGTATCCGGAAGTCGTGTACGGTAACAAGCTTGGCGTTCATGTGTCTGGCAGTAAGGCTGAAACCGGCTTACCCGAAAAGGTGGCGGACATCGACGAGTTTAAAGTCGACTATAGTTTTACCCATGAGTTCGATGCCGAGGTTAACGTTGCTTTAGAATCGTTTTTTCACAGCAGTTGCGATATTGCCGGCCCCTGCGATGACATCGATAACCGTGCTTTTGAGATGATGATCTGGGTGCAAAACCCGACTGTGCGTACCCCGGGTGACCTGGCGGTGACGGGGGTTATGATCGATAATAAATTGTGGGACGTTTACATCAAGCCGCGCAGCAACAAAAAGTACATTGCGTTTACCGCGCAGACCGATCAGCCGAGTGGCACTTTGAACTGGAACCGGTTTGTCGACTGGACGGTTGAGTGGACAAAAAACAATGCCGAGGACCTGGAGATCAATCAGCTTTCCACGGAATACTGCATGGGCGCTATCGAGATAGGTACCGAAGTGTTTAATGGCAAAGGCAGTTTTACCCTCGACCGTTACAATATTACGCGAAACTAGAATATTGACATCAGATCGGGTCGTGCAATGGTGCGCGGCCCGAGCGTCTTTTATTGGCTTTTACCCCCTTTTATTTCCCTCCTATCCTCTCGCTTTTCCCTTTCCCGAATACCGCAACATCTTTCGCTGCCTGTCTGGCTTGTCTGTTGTCGGCACAAGCATGGTTAGTGAGTTTCCTTGCGTACCCTGTGTTGCATTGATGGTGTATTGACCGACTGTTGCTTTGGTCGATCGGTCGTGTAGAGTCAGTCCATTCTCAATTGGATGACTCGACCATGTGGCAATTCTGGGTAGATCGTGGTGGCACTTTTACTGATGTGGTTGCGCGTGATCCGTCCGGATCACTGCTGACCCGAAAGTTATTGTCCGAAAACCCTGAACAATACCCGGATGCAGCAGTGCAGGGCATTCGCGATCTGTTGGGGCTGGCGAGCACTGATGCGATCCCGAAGCACACCATAGCGGCCGTAAAAATGGGTACCACGGTCGCGACCAATGCCCTGCTGGAGCGCAAGGGTGACCGGACATTATTGCTGATCACCAAAGGGTTTGCCGACCTGCTGCGAATAGGCTACCAAACCAGACCGGCCTTGTTTGATCTGGATATTGTATTGCCAGAGCTGTTGTATGAAACGGTGGCAGAGGTAGACGAACGGCTGACGGCAAGCGGACAGGTCGAGACCGAACTTGACGCAGAGAGTGCTTTGGCTGCACTGCAGTCCGCCTATGACGGCGGTATTCGCAGCGTGGCAATAGCGCTGATGCACGGTTATAAAAACCCGCTCCATGAAGACCGACTGGCCGAGTTGGCGGAGCGTGTCGGCTTTCCGCAAATCTCGGTGTCGAGCCGTATCTCGCCATTGATGAAGCTTGTGAGTCGAGGTGACACTACGGTGACTGATGCGTATCTGTCACCGATACTGCGACGCTATGTTGATCAGGTGCGAACAGCGCTGGAGGCAGACAAAGGTGGCTGTGAAAGATTGCTTTTCATGCAATCGAGTGGTGGTCTGACGGATGCCAATCTGTTTCAGGGTAAGGATGCTATTTTGTCTGGCCCGGCGGGTGGCGTGGTCGGTATGGTAAAGACGGGTGAGTTGTCTGGCCATCACAAGCTAATTGGCTTTGACATGGGGGGCACATCAACCGATGTTTGTCACTACGCAGGCAGCTATGAGCGCAGCTTCGAAACAGAGGTCGCCGGCGTTCGCATGCGCGCGCCCATGATGAACATCCATACCGTGGCTGCGGGCGGTGGATCAATTTTAAAGTTTAGTGACGGGCGATTTCAGGTGGGGCCGGAAAGTGCCGGTGCCAACCCGGGGCCTGCCTGTTATCGACGTGGCGGGCCGCTTACCGTAACTGATTGCAATGTGATGCTCGGCAAGTTGCAGCCTGATCATTTTCCGGCAGTGTTCGGGGTTAATGGTGATCAGCCGCTGGACATCGAAGTGGTTCGAAATCGGTTTTTGTCGCTGGCCGATGAAATTGCCAAACAAAGCAAAGCCGAGGTCATGACCGCTGAGGAAGTGGCAAACGGTTTTCTGAAA
This sequence comes from uncultured Granulosicoccaceae bacterium, assembly GCA_937957915.1. Lineage (GTDB taxonomy): Bacteria > Pseudomonadota > Gammaproteobacteria > Granulosicoccales > Granulosicoccaceae. Next base: position 11,371 of record CALGNZ010000099.1, read on the forward strand.
ATCGCCGTAGAAAATATGGCGAATGCGATAAAAAAGATATCGGTGCAGCGTGGCTATGACGTTACTCGCTACACGCTCAACTGCTTTGGTGGTGCCGGTGGTCAGCATGCCTGTGGTGTTGCCGATGCGTTAGGCATCACCCAGGTATTGCTGCATCCGTTTGCCGGTGTACTGTCTGCTTACGGAATGGGGCTTGCCGAAATACGCGCACTGCGTGAAAAGCAGTTTGAGCGTTCTGTGAGTGAGGTTGAAGCCGCAGCAGCTGAGCTTGAAATTCTGGCCCGGTCAGCCCGTGACGAAGTGTTAGCGCAAGGTGTCGATGATCATTCGATCACGTTGCTCAAGCGCGTGCAACTTCGTTATCCCGGTTCGTTTTTACCGCTTGAAGTCGAGTTTGGGTCTGAGTTGCAGATGCGGCAGCGATTCGAGCAGGCCCACCAAACCCGTTATGGATTTGCTGCCGGAGAAAGAGACCTGGTGATCGAGGCCGTTGGCGTAGAGGCCATTGGTGCGACAGAGTCTGTGCATCAGGCGGCGCAGCCCTTGATCACAGGAGAGCCCGACTGCGTTGATACCGTGATGATGTACAACGAAGGCCAGCAGTCTCAGACGCCACTCTATGACAGAGAGCATCTGCAGCCAGGGCAAACGCTGACCGGGCCGGCAATCATTAAAGAATCGACGGCAACAACGATTGTCGAGCAGGGCTGGCAGGCAACACAGGATGCCTGGGGGCAGCTGTTGCTGAGTCGTCACCAACCACTGCAATCCGGTTTGTCAGTGGGTACCAATGCAGATCCCATTATGCTGGAGGTGTTTAATAATCTGTTTATGAACATTGCCGAGCAGATGGGAGCAACGCTTGCCAATACTGCCTATTCGGTAAATATCAAAGAACGGCTCGACTTCTCTTGTGCGCTGTTTGATATCAAGGGCAGCCTGGTGGCGAATGCCCCTCATGTGCCGGTACATCTGGGGTCGATGAGTGAATCAATTAAAACCATCATCGAGTTGAACCAGCACACGATGCAGTCCGGTGATGTGTTTATGTTAAACGCGCCGTTTAACGGAGGTACCCATTTACCGGATGTAACTGTGGTCACGCCAGTGTGGGACAACACGGGTACACAGGTGTTGTTTTACGTTGCATCGCGTGGCCACCATGCGGATATTGGTGGTCGCACACCAGGGTCCGCGCCACCGGATAGCAGCCACATTGAAGATGAAGGCGTGCTGATCGATAACTTCAAGCTGGTTGATGCGGGCGTTCTGCGGGAAACCGAAACCAGAGAGTTACTTGCCTCGGGCAAGTACCCCTGCCGCAATATCGATGAAAACATGGCAGATCTTGCGGCGCAGGTAGCAGCCAATGAAACGGGTGCTCAGGAAGTGCGCCGCATGGTGCAGCAATTCGGGCTTGATACGGTTCAGGCGTACATGAAGCATGTGCAGGACAACGCAGAAGAGTGTGTTCGTCAGGTGATTACTGCGTTGAACGATGGAAGCTATCGCTATGAACTGGATAGCGGCGCATTTATCTGCGTTGCCATTAAAGTTGATCGTGAAAATCGAAGCGCGGTAATTGACTTCACCGGTACCTCCGCAAAAGATCCGCTGAACTACAACGCCCCTTTTGCTGTGTGCAGAGCTGTTGTGCTCTATGTGTTTCGGACGCTGGTTGATAAAGCCATACCACTAAACGAAGGTTGTTTTAAACCTCTGACGATTATCGCGCCGGCCGGAAGCATGATCAACGCTGAGTATCCGTCAGCGGTGATCGCAGGAAATACCGAGGTCAGCCAGGCAATGTGCAATGCGGTGTTTGGTGCGTTGGGTGTTATCGCAGGAAGCCAGGCCACGATGAATAACTTTGTCTGGGGTAACGAGCGCCTGCAAAACTACGAGACAATTTGCGGTGGTACTGGCGCGGGGGCCGATTTTCATGGCTGTTCAGCCATCCAGACTCACATGACAAACACCAGAATGACCGACCCTGAAGTGCTCGAGTGGCGATTTCCTGTGCATCTTGAAGCTTTTTCTATACGCAAAGGTTCCGGTGGCGCTGGTCGCTTCAGTGGTGGCAATGGCATTACACGAAGACTTCGCTTTCTGGAATCAATGACTGTCACTATCCTGGGCGGCCACCGTCGTGTGCCTCCGTTTGGTGTTGACGGTGGAAAGCCGGGTGGAGTGGGTAAAGACTGGGTGGAGAGAGCAGACGGGACCACAGTGCAGTTAAAGGGGATTGATGCGACCGATGTCCACAATGGCGATACCTTCGTGATGGAAACACCGGGAGGGGGTGGCTTTGGCGTTGCCGATTGATCGCAGTGTTGTCTCTGCTTTTCATAGGCAGAGCTGTTATGGGTGAGGGCATTGGCAGTGTCAGTGGCAATGCCAACCGTGAGCGCGCCGTGATGACGGCGTTATCGATCATTTCCGTGGTGCCGGATAAGTATTCGACCAAATGATCGTTTGGGTAGTTGCAAGACCAGGGCTACTGCCACGATATGCATCTGCTGCGCAGCAAAACAGGCTGATTGCTGACCTGATTTGAATTCAACATCGGGCTATTGCAGTCGCTTTGACCCGCCACTGCGATAAATTCTGTGGATGTTTAAAATGAGCGAATTTTCGTTGCGCTTAACGCGCGTTGGAGATAGGGTGATATTGGCGAGGTGAAAGGTCTTGCCACCACCTTTCGAACGGTGGTTCGCTAGAAGTCGCTATAAATCATTGGGTTTTTGTGTCAGATTTCCGGGGCTAAATCGGTGGAAAGTACTGTGGTGCAGGCCATAAACTCGGTGTTGACTTGCTTGTTGCTGCCGTCCCTTTCGGTTTGTGGCTGCAGTGGTAAGTGGTGTATGCATAAGGAAACGAGCAAATAGATGCGGTTTTTTAACTTGTAAACTAGTTTGCTGAAGTCAGATATTGGAGCAGTAAGCAGCAGTTGTTGCAGGAGGGGAAATAATGATGTGTGAGCGCTGACGTCGGGAGTGAAAACTCCATAAGTCTGCGAGCGATGGTTTTGTGTTGCTTGCTGCGTCAGCTGATTGAACTAGTGGTTAGTAGAACGCAGGTGAAATTTGACTTCCTTCGCAGAGTTTCGCGATACGTATCAGTATCGCGGCGATAAGATTTATGAACTGATATATGAACGCCATAAGTATTCCTTGAGGGGTAAGCGCCCGGAAGTTGTGGTGCGTAATCTAAAAGCAATATTTGAGCATGCATTCGAGATATCTCGACAGCGCGGTTTCAATGCAATGTCGTTGAGAGATTTGTCCAAGAGTTCGGAGCTTTCTATCGGTGCGCTGTACGGTTGCATCAAATCAAAAAACGATATCCCCAGTATTGCTTGCGATACCATTAATTTTTTGCACACTGAATTCCTGCAGCGGTATCAGGAGCGTGCAGATTCGGACGAGATACTGATGTCTCACATCAGACATAGTGTGTACCTGGCAGAGATCTGGGATTCATGGTTTCGGTTTTTGTTTCAGGAAACGCAACATCTCGATACTGAAAGTCGCTGTTGTGTATCGACACTTGACCAGTCTCACCTGCAATTGCTTTCCACTCTTATCAGCCAGCAACACGATTGCAGGAGACAATCAGACGCTTTGGTCGACACCATGATGGTGCCTCGCACAGTGATTTCCTTTGTCAACGAGTGGTGTTTGAAGAACGAGGATTTTAAAAACCAGGGAATTACGGTTGATAGATATGCTTCAGCGTTGGTTGATCTGATTTCAAGGCTTTTGAAATAATACAGACACGAACGCTGGATTTGGCTCCCTGAAAACGCTCTCTGAAAATGCTCTTTGGAAACGCCCCGTGACTAAGAGCCTCTCCACGCCCGGATTCTCACGCGGTAATGCCAGCCCGATGCAGATCGGGCTGGCGCACAGAGGCCGCGGGCTACTCTTTAGTAGTGCTGTCTACTGAAGAGTCATGATTCATTGTGCTGTGGTCCGATTTTTTATGCCCGTGTTTCGTTTCGTTTCCGCTCTTTTGTTGACGGCGGTCGACGACCTGGAAGTTGACGATTAAGTCACCGGCTTTAGCAAAACTTAGCGTCACGGCTGGCGAGTCACCGTCCTTCAGGTCCTGTGTTAGCTGCATAAACATGACATGTAAACCCCCGGGCGTGAGTTCCACTGTTGCCCCTGCCGGAATTGCCAGGCCGGTTTCCAGATGGCGCATTTTCATAATGTCGTCGACCATTTTCATTTCGTGCATCTGGGTAACATCGGCAAATGATGCAGAGCCGCCGATCAGAGTGTCATCTTCGACACCGGTGTTGGTAATGGTCAAATAGCCACCGGCAGTCTGTGCGCCCGGGGGCGTCGCAAAGGTAAACACCTTGTCTATGATCAGGTTATCGATGCTGTACGTTTGCGCTATCGTGGTGTTGCAGAGCAGCAGCGCTGCAGTGGCCAGCGTCAGTACAGTTAATCGGCGACTATATTGTTTGACGCGCGATGCCAGGGATAGTGATTTCATAACAGATTCTCTATGGTTTCTACAGGAACAAATGGCCGTCTGTGATAGCTGACGGCAAATAGTTGGGACGAACTTTTAGTCGTGCGTAGAGAACGGTGGAGCTCTGGAATGATAGGGCTGGCGAGCCTGGCCGACCGCGATAGCCGAGACTTGCGTATGGCGCGCTGCAGTTGTACCGGAACGTTCAAAATCAGGATGCTCGCCGGTGGGCAGTAGAGTGTCTGTCGAGGGCAGGTTGTTGCAGATCAGGCAGTGGAGAACGTTACTGTCGTTTTGTCGATCATTGGGTATGCTGTCTGTCGCGTTGCCATTTTTACCCGGAAAGGGCAGCCACATCGGTTTTCCGGTACAACTGATCGTCCAGATGCCAAGGTTTGACGACTGTGATGCTCCGGGCGCCGGGTGCTCTGATCCATTGATGGCTGTGTTCGCGCCGGGGTTCGCGTTGTTGTTCGCACCGGGGTTCGCACCGAGGTTCGCGTTGTTGTTCGTGGAGGCGGCATAAAATGTGGCGCTGGCAGCCAGTGCAGCCGGACCTATTGACTGCAGCAGCAGCGACACCAGCAAAAGCCAATGCAGCCTGCGCTGACTCAATGTTGGTCGATGAATGGATCTGGAGTCGGGGGGATGGAACATCCGGAGTCAGGGTTGCGGGTACGTAGAGATTGTAGGTTAACGGTGTGGTTCGTGCACCGAGGCATTGTACAGTAGCGCGTTGAAATTTTGCGCACAAAAATTTGAGCGTTGACGGTAAGCCGTGCAGGAGTATGAGCAAGGGCGCATCTGCTAAACTGGTGCCTTTGCGATTTTCGTAACACGCCGGGACGGTCTCATGACTCCATCCAAAACCACTTTGGGTCAGAGTGTGGCAGGCTGATCGGTTGCGTTTTTCTGAAAAAATTGCGCAGTCGCCGGAACAAAATCCTTTTCATCTGTCAAATCACTCTGCAACCCCCAATCGTTTGGCGTAACAAAACCAGCAAGGCGAAATTATCTGTGGTCCACTCTTTAAAAGTTATTGCCCCGACGCTGTGTCTCTTCGTTTTCTTCTTGTCAGGCACTGGCCAGGTTGCGATAGCAACTGATGAGCAGGAAGAAGACAATCCCTTTTTGGTTGAAAAGCCGCGCTGGGAATTCGGTGTAGGCGGCGCCGCGTTTTCGCTGGAAGCGTATCCTGCGTCTTCGCAGACGACCGATCGGGTATTCGCGCTACCGTATTTTATCTATCGTGGCGATACCATCAGGGTGCAGGACGGAAATCTCACCGCGGTGGCGGTAGAAAATCGCCGCTATCGGCTGGACCTGTCGCTGGGTGCAGCATTGAATGTTGATTCAGAAGACATACCCTTGCGCGCCGGCTTGCCCGATCTTGACTTTTTGTTTGAGATAGGCCCAAAAATAGAGGTAAACCTGTGGGACAAAGTGTCAAACGCCGAGCGCCGACGTCACCGACTGGTTTTCGATGCTGCCTTGCGAGCGTCATTATCCACTGACTTTTCATCGGTATCATCACGAGGCTTTGTGTTGAATACACAACTCGACTACGAACTCGATGGTTTCATTACGCCAGACACAAAGCTTATTATTGGCGGCGGCCCTATTTGGGTGACTGATAAACTGGGCGACTATGTCTATGGCGTGGACGAGCAGTTTGCCACGGCAAATCGTTCAGCCTTTGAAGGGCGCAGTGGCTACCTTGCAACTAACATCGTGTTCGGTTTACGACACCGGATTACGGACAATCTGCAGGTGTTTGCGGCCTTCGGTATTGGCCTGCATAAAGGTGCTGCCAATCGCAACAGTCCTCTGTTTGAGGACAATGTCACCACCGGAATAGCGCTGGGTCTGGCCTGGGCGCTGAAGACAAGTAAAGATAGCGTGCAGGTGATGGAGTAACGGGTTGTTACCCGTTCGAGCGCTGCCCTCGGGTAGTGGCTACTTAGGTAATTGCTCCCCTGTTAATGGCTGGCGACATGTTGTTTACAAGCGCTGTGTTAACGCTGTCAGGCGCTAGTTGGCCAGCCAGCTGGCATCCATCGCTTCATGAGCATTGCAACCCAGTTGCTTCAAACATTTGTCTATTTCATCGCGATAAATAGCCATTACCTGTTCGGCTCCTTTCGGCCCGAGCGCGCCCATTCCCCAGAAAAAGCTGCGCCCGGAAAAGCACATGCTGGCGCCAAGCGCTTTGGCTCTGACAACATCAAGTCCGGTTCGAATGCCGCTGTCTGCCATGACAGTCATGCTGTCACTGGCGTATGAGGCGAGTTGTCTCAGGCTGACGGCAGAGGCCGGCGCTGCGTCCAGTTGCCTGCCGCCGTGGTTTGAAATAACGACGCCGTCTACGCCGATATCAACGGCGGCTTTCATGTCAGCTTCGTACTGTACGCCCTTCAAAATCAATGGTCCGTCCCACAAGTCTCGCATCATCTCGACGCGCTCGCGAGTCACTCCTTTCATATTGAATTTGGTCAGCATTTCGGCGAGGCCTTCGTCCGGTCGTTCTTTGTAGCGATTGATATTGACGAAGTCAGGTTTGCCGTGCTTAAGGGTGCTCAGTGCCCATACCGGATGAATGGCGCTTTGCCAGATAATGTTCGGTGTCATACTGAAGGGCAGCTTTAAATTGTTTTTTAACTCGCGATTGCGTTTGGCTCCGACGGGTATGTCGAGCGTGATGACGAGTGCATGGTAGCCGGCGTCTTTAGCGCGTTTTATCAGGTCTTTCATGGTGTCGATCTTTGCTGGTACATACAGCTGAAACCAGCAAACATCAGGTGCGGCTTTGGCGATCTCTTCCAGTTCCGTGGTGCTGTAGGTGCTCAAAATATAGGGAATGTTGGCTTTTTGCGCGGCAGTCGCCAATGCGATTTCTGCGCCCGGCCACATCATATTGCCGAGACCCACTGGTGGCACTCCGAACGGCATGCTGTAGGTTTTGCCAAAAATGGTTGTTGACAGATCTGCACTGGACACGTCAACCAGGTAGCGTGGTGTCAGTTCGATCTCGCGCCATGCATCGCGGTTGCGCTGCTTGCCGTCTTCCTCATCGATTCCGCCATCGACATAGTCGAATGCGAAGTTTGGAATTCGCCGTTTGGCGATGGTTTTCAGATCACTGATGGAAGGGTAGCGGGTGTCGTAGTTCATCAACAAATTTCCGTGCTAACGTTGTTCTGATACAGCAGCCTGCGTGGGATTCTACGCTACATTGCAGATTGAATTGTGATTGCAGTGCGTTGAATTACCTTCTGGAGTGTTGTGCTAACCTTCGGAGTAGCGGAGTACTGCCTGCGAGGGTCAGGCAATTTGCAATGGCGGGTGCCGAAAGCGAGGGCCCTTGCGCTTGCCGGATTTTCAATTGAAGGTAAACTGTATGACGCTGCTCTCAGCACGCATTCGCCCATAGATTGCTTCGGAAAGCCATGAACAAAAACGACAACACTCGCCGTGGCAAACGCTGGGGCATAGATAACGACTTCGCGCCTTTGCAAGACGTGTTGCTCGGCCTGCCAGAGTTCTATACCTGGGTCGATGCCGGCCCTCTGATTGCACGAACGCTGAACAACGCACACAAGACCGGTGTGAAGTTCGATTTGCAACTGGCAATGGCGCAACACGCACAGATGGTGTCAATTTACGAGGAAAACGGGGTTCGCTGCCATTACCTTGATTCTGACCCGGTGCTGCATCGAAACTTCTTTGCCCGCGACAGTTCGGCCATGACGCCGTGGGGTGCATTAATTTGCCATATGCAGCTAAAGGTTCGCAGAGCGGACTATGTCACTGCCATACAGTTCTACCAGCAAAACGATATTCCAATCTGGCGCTTTGCCACAGCCGGGCATTTTGAAGGCGGGGACTTCGTTATCGTAGAGCCGGGCAAAGTGTTAATCGGTTATTGTGGCGAGCGATCTGAAAAGGCCGGCGCAGAGCAGGTTGCAGCCTGGGTCAGAGAGGAGGGATGGGAGGCAGTTACCGCACCGATAAGTCGGGAATTTGTTCACATGGATGGCCTGGTTGTGCCTCTGGATGACAAATTGCTGGTTGCCTGTGTCGATGCGCTTGAGCCATGGGTGGTAACGCAATTGCGGGACTGGGGTTTTAGCTTTGTCGACGTTCCCTACAGGGAGGCGAAGAATCTTGGGGTGAATCTGGTGGCCCTCGGCAATGGCAAAGTGCTGTCCATGCAAGGGGCTACCGAGCTCAACGCAAAAATGCGCAGCCTCGGATACGAAGTGTATGACCCTGATATGTCTATGTTTACACTGGGTGGTGGTGGCGTACACTGTTTGTGTCAGGCGTTGTCGCGCGAAGAGCGTTTGCAAGCAGCGTCATAGACAACAGCGCTGAGCGCGCTAGGATGTGCCGGCGCGCACATTGAGCGCTGAGTCTAAAATAGTGTCGGGAGCAGGTTCAAGAGCAGGTCAAGAAGAGCGACGAAAACTAAGTCAAGAACCGACACCAACAAGTTGTAGTATCTTTCCACCTTCCCGGCCAGCGGGGTTGGAGCACAGCCTGTGCACTGTTAAGCCACAGCGAAGGCACTACCGGGTAGAATAAGAGCAGAATCGGCGTGCAGCAGAATGAACATGCGCATGGCTATGTTGTCCATAACACTGCTGCCGTGGATCGATCGGTTTTTTTGCAGGCGCGCTGAGCGCTGACTTTTGCATCTGATTGCAATGTCCCTGATAACAATTACTCTGTGACCCGTGATAACAATTGCTCTGTGACCTGTGATAACAATTGCTCTGTGAATGGCAGAGTACGTAACCGTCCATCACCTCCGTACACTAAACTGGTAAAACAATGACCGATAACGCTGAATATACACCTGCCGACGTCTGGACCTGGGACTCTGAAAGTGGAGGCGCGTGGGCGAGCATTAATCGTCCCATCGCCGGTGCAACACATGATCACGAGCTGGCGGTTGGTGAGCATCCGATACAACTGTATTCTCTGGCGACACCGAATGGTGTCAAAGTAACCGTAATGCTTGAAGAGCTGCTGGCGCTCGGACACAAGGGTGCGGAATACAATGCGCATCTGGTCAAGATCGGAGATGGTGAGCAGTTTGGCAGTGGTTTCGTTGCTGTCAATCCAAACTCCAAGATACCTGCAATGCTTGATCAGAGTACAACGCCTGCGACCCGCATTTTTGAATCGGGTGCAATATTGATCTATCTGGCTGAGAAATTTGGCGAACTGTTGCCGGCAGAGGGTGGGGCGCGCGCAGAGTGTCTGTCGTGGCTAATGTGGCAAATGGGCAGCGCCCCATATTTGGGCGGCGGCTTCGGTCATTTCTATAAATATGCACCGATAAAAATTGAGTACTGTATTGATCGATTTACCATGGAAGTTAAGCGCCAGCTCGACGTACTGGACCGCCAGCTTGCTGATAATAAATTTATCAGTGGTGATGAATACACCATCGCAGATATCGCGATCTACCCCTGGTACGGGGCTGTAGTACAGGATATCGTCTATGAAGCGGCGAAGTTCCTGGACGCAGCATCGTACAAAAATGTCAATCGCTGGGCCGACGAAATGGCGCAACGTCCTGCGGTGCAAAGAGGGCGCATGGTCAATCGCACTTTTGGTCCGTTAGAGGGGCAGTTACATGAGCGGCATGACGCCAGCGATTTTGACACGAAAACGCAGGACAAAATAGAGGCGCAGGGATAGCGTTTACTATTGACAGCAACGGTGCGATTGTCGTTGCAATAGCTTGTGGCAGCCAGCCTTAATCGTTGGCTGCCGGTTCATTGCTGCAACACCTGACTGAACGGATACGGTTACCTGTTTGCATGCTCCTGGTGTTAGTCACTCCTGGTGTTAGTCATTCTTAGTGTTAGTTGCTCCTGGCATTAGTCGCTCTGTGTGACAGTTTGCTATCTTTTATCTAGATCTTTTCTTTTTTCGGAAATAGCGATATGCGTTTTGCGCTGCCATTGGCACTGATATTCATAATCGTCGTGGTGCTGATTCTGGCCAGTCGTGAACCTGAAGTTGTACCCGATCTTTCAGGCGATGATTCTGCAACAGAATCTCCTACATCGACAACCGATCAGAGCAATGCGCAGAACAAAGTACAGGGCAATCAGCGACAGAGTGACGTATTTGGCGTCAGTGATAACCGGGTCTGTGTCTCTGAGCCTCGTCTGATTGAAGTCAGTGGTGTCGAGTTGGGTGATACGATTTCGGGGTTCGCACAGTTTAATCTCGATAAGGCGCTTGCCGGGGTTTCACAGAGCAGCGGGAGCGATGTAAACACCCTGCGTGCCCTGACACTTTCAGTTGTCATCGATAACAACCAACCCGATCGCCAACTTACGTTTGATATGGGGGGCATCGAAGCAAAGTATTCGGCTACTGATTCAGCGGATGTGGCGTTGCGTTTTCCAGGCCACGTGCTGCGCAATCATTCAATTGCAAGTCTGGTGGTTCGCAATGACAGCGGTGACATGCAAGACCTCGCCGGGTACAGCAACTGGATGCTATGTGGTGAGCCGGTTGCAGATTCACAGTTCGGTAAACGAGATGTGGTGGTCAATGATGTCTCTGATTTAAACCTCGGGCCCGGGGTAAATGTCATGGGCGGAGAATACGCCTGTGCTCAGGGTTGGGGTTTGCAGCATCATGTGGCCGCCGGTGTAACTCATAGCGAACTGGCCAATATGCTTTCTGCCTGGGGTGTCAGGACGGTTCGACTTCCAGTCAATGAACACTGCTGGCTTGCCGAGAGCTACCCTTTTGAATACTTAAAGGCAAAAATCACGGGTCGTCCGTATCGTGATTCAGTTCAGCAACTGGTGCAGTTGTTAACCAGCCAGTATCAGATGCATGTGGTGCTTGATCTGCACTGGACCGGTACCTTGGAGGAGAAAGCACTGGAGTTAAAACCATTGCCAAACCACGAGTTTTCCGCAGCGTTTTGGCGAGATGTGGCAGAACAGTTTGCGCATAACAACAGGGTTGTTTTTAATCTGTTTAATGAGGCCCATGTGCCCGCACAAACAAATGAATCTGCAGAAGCAGTTAATGCGTCAGCTACTACAACTACAGTTAACAATGGCACTGGCTCAGCTGATCTGGCCCTCACTGACTTGTCCACTGATTCTGATATTGAAAAGCGTGCAATTAGCAGTAACTGGTGGAAAATCTGGAGAGATGGCAATGAGCAGTACGCCGGCATGCAAAGTCTTGTCGATGCCATTCGCAGTACCGGTGCGACTAATCATATCAGCTTCGGAGGACTGGACTATTCAGCGGATCAACGCGGCTGGCTTAGCTATGCGCCGCACGATCCTCTTGGCAGACTCTGGGTCGATAATCACGCCTATCCGGCGGATAACAAATGTACTGATCGTATCTGTTGGGATCAAACACTTCGGCCGTTGATAGCCAATGGCTATGGTGTGATGTTTGGCGAGACTGGAAACTCAATCGGACAACATCCGCAAGGTTGCCAGGCGGACTTTGTTAAACGGGTGTATCGCTTTGCAAGAGAGAATTCTATCCCTGCGCTGGCCTGGACTTTTATTGCCGGTGGTGTTGCTGATGTACAAACCAACAAACCACTGCAGCGAAACTGCCAAATCCCAACCCTGATAACGCGATGGCCGGGTGAGTCGTTAAGTGGAGATCTGAGTCAGAATGAGGTAACGGAAAAAAAAGCATTTGACCCGACACCTGATAACCTGCTCGATGATGCGACCTGGCCCGGTTGTGTGTTTTACGCCTATGCGAATGGTCTTCCCCTTGATGACTTCAATCTGCCTGATATTGATCCGGCCGAGGCTGGCTCTGAGGCTGGCTCTGAGGTAGGCGCCGAGGTTAGTAGTGGTGTGCGCTATGGAACCTGTAGTGCGCGCTAGCAGGTGGGGTGGAGAATTCGGTACCCGGGTAATCTGCAACTATCAATTGTGCTACCTCAGCGCACAGGCCTCCACTCACCAACCTCCAATACCAACCTCCTGTTACCAAACACGGGTTTCGGCCTTGCACGGTGCAGGCCCGCGTTGAGTAAAAAAATCGTTTCTATTATATGCCTCGCGTTGCTACTGCTTGTGGTGTTAGGCGTTGTACTTCAGTGGCACCGCATGCCGTTGCTATTTCACAAAATCTATATTGGTGCAACGGTATTGACGATGGATGTGTCTACGCCAGTGGCGCAAGCCGTTGTTACCCTAGGCAGCCGAATTGTCTATGTTGGCGATAGCGCCGGTGCGTTAAAGCACAAACGCTGGTACTCATCGGTGATTGATCTGCAGGGCAAGACACTAATGCCGGGGCTGTTTGATGCGCACAGCCACTTTCTTGCCACCGGGCTGTCATCGGTGCTTGTCGATCTGAATGCAGCGCCTGCAGGGACGACTGACACACTTGATCAGCTTTACCAGAGGGTGGCAGAGGCTGCGTCTGAGCGTAGCGCCGGGGAGTGGATAGTAGGATTTAACTACGACAATACCCGCTTTCCGTCTGCTTCACATCCTGATCGGCTGATGCTTGATCAAGTAGCCGGTGATAACCCGGTTTATGTCAGACATCACTCGGGGCATATGGGGGTCGCCAACTCACTCGCTTTAAAGCAACTGCTTAAGTTCAAATCCGGTATCTTGCAAAATCGGCAACTTCAATTGAGTGATCTCGATCCCGAGGTCTATCCGGCCGATCACTTGAGCAGTTTGGGCCTGCTTCCGGGCGGTGATCAATTATCCGGCTTGTTGCAGGAGAAAATGGCGCCGCCGTTGTCACGATTCCTCAGTGATCTATCGCCCCTTATGTACTGGCGTGTCTTTCAGCAGGCACGTGATACCTATCTTCGTTATGGCTATACAACGGTGCAGGAGGGCAGTGCTGGCAGACAAGAGTCAAAGGTGCTGTTGTGGTTGGCTGAGTCAGGCGTATTGCCTTTGCGTGTGAATGTTTGGTTAAGCGCAGACAAGCTTGCGCAACGTGCCTCGACTCAGGTTGTTAATCCGGTACAAAAGTCATTCTTTCAGTCGAGCACTGTAAAAATAATTGCTGATGGCAGTCCGCAAGGGGCGACGGCCTTCCTGTCGCAACCTTACTTCAACAACGCCGATTCGCGTGGTATTTCATTGCGCAATCAGCAGCAGTTGGCAGCACTGATTGACAAATACTGGCGCGACGGATTTAGCGTGGCGGTGCATGCAAATGGTGACGCAGCGATTGAAGATACCATTAACGCGGTGCAGTCATTGCGTGGGGCACAGGGCACACTCAGCGCAGGTAGCCGCGTAAAAAATACGTCGAATCTGCCGGTGATTCTAGTGCACGCGCAAACTATCAGACCCGATCAGCTGGCCAGGTTGGCGGCTTTGGGGATCAGCCCCAGTTTTTTTTCGTCACACTCATGGTATTGGGGAGACTGGCACAGACAGCAAACGTTGGGTGAGCGGCGTGCCGCACTCATCAGCCCGACTGGCAGTGCGGCTGAGCTGCAACTTGATTTTACGATTCACAGTGATGCACCGGTGACCTCACCGAACCCATGGCACTTGCTGTGGATTACTACCAACCGCTTAACGAGAAGCGGTGTATTGCTGGGGGCGGATGAACGAATCAGCCGGCATGACGGTTTAAAAGCAATGACAATCAACGCTGCAAAACAGGCGCGTCTGGATAGTAAGCTAGGCTCAATTACTGTGGGAAAGCTGGCCGATCTGATTGTGGTTAACCACAATCCGTTGCAGATCGATGATGTCAGGTTGCTTCGTGTTGAGGAGGCGATAGTTAACGGTGTGTTGATCTACCGGAATCGATCTCACATCAATGACCTGCGAAGTCTGCGCTGAAAAAGCGCTTACAGGAGGCATCCTTGCCAAAAAAAATCGAAAACCTGTAACTTTGTTAGATAAAAGATAACAAGGGTCAGGCAACCTCTTTCTCGACTTGCGCACTCTGAGCTGATGCTCGCAATGGTTTGAGGCTTGATCTTGTATTGATGGGCCACTGCTGTGGTGGGGCGCTTGCTGGTTGGCTGGTGTGGTTTTTCATGAGCTGGCGTAACGTTTGTTCAACCTCGGCCAGCGGCTGAGGTGTCGCGATGCCAAATCCCTGTAGCTGGTTTACGCCGTGTTGCCGGAGCAAGCGGGCGGCGGCGTTGGTTTCAATTCCTTCTGCCACACAGGATATGTTCAGTGCCCTGGTCATATGAACCATCGCAGCAATCAGCTCCTGACGAACAGGGTCAGACTCAAAGCCGTCAATAAATGACCGATCGATCTTGAGTTCGTCAACCGGCAACGACCATAGATAGGAGAGCGAAGAATAACCGACACCAAAGTCATCGATGATCAGCCTGATATCGCTTTCACCCAATGCCTTCAGATTCGCTTTCTGATCGCCGGTTCCGGATACCAGTTCTGTTTCGACGAATTCAAGGCCCAACCGTCTATCCATTTCTGGAAAAACCTGTTTGATATCGTCGACCAGATCGACGCCAAGGTGGAGCGGGGATATGTTGACGTTGACCGTCAGTGACGAGAAGTCGCTATCGTCTGCCCAGCGCTTTAGCAGATCAGATGCAAAAGCCAGCGCCTGCTTACCGAGTTCAATAATCAGAGAGGTTTGGTGCGCTATAGGAATAAACTCGGCAGGGCTGATGCGAGTGCCATTAGGCTGCGGCCATCGAGCCAGCAATTCCACGCCCACCGGGTGTTGTGCATCTGCGGTTACGATTGGCTGGCACCAGAAAGTAATTTCGCCATTGGCCAATGCCGCTCGAAAGCGGTCTTCCAATTCGATCCGCTGGGCTGTTTCACGGCGTGTGTTCTGATCAAAATAGCTGATATCAATAGCGGCGTCATTTTTACTTCGATACATCGCTGCATCTGCCTCGGCCATCCAGTCTGAAAGCGTGGTGCCCTGTTTGTAGGTGGATACGCCAATTGACGCATTAACTCGCTTGCTGCGGTGTTGCAGTTCTATGGGTTCGTTCAAGGCGGTTAGCGTATTGTTTAACAGGGAGCGAACGCTGTACTGATCCATTGCGGGGATTATTGCTGCGAATTCGTCGCCGCCAATGCGTGCAACGATAGAGTTATGCGGTAAGGCTGTTTTCAGGCGGTGGCCAATTACTGATAACACGTGATCGCCAAACTGATGGCCCAGCGCATCATTGATGATTTTGAAGTTGTTTAAATCGACGATTGCCAGTGATTCGTTATCGCGTTTAGCGAGGTTGTTTTGCACCGCGGACAGAAATCCATGTCGGTTGTAGAGCGTGCTCAGGCTATCGTGCATTGCATCGTGCTCGCTTGATCGTCTGAGTTCTTTCAGTTCCAGAGCTGCGTGGACATTTACTTCCGTGTTGAAGTAAATCACCACAAACCACATCAGTGCGATCAACGCGATTATTGGCTCACTGTTAAAGAGGTAAGCGGCGATGTAGGAAGTAGCAATTGCCACCAGTATTATTTTTCTAAGTTTGTTGGCGTAGGGAAGCTGTGCTGCCGCCACGGCAATTACGCCGGTCACGGCCAACATGGCGCAAAACAACATGTACTTGTCTGGCGCTACCCCGCTTGCTGTCGGGGCCAGCCAGGGAAGAAGGCCAAAGCTTAGCGACCAGCAAATCAGTGTGGTGAGATTCCAGCTTCTGGAAGTACGGTTGCGACCCTGGATTCTGGCTCGGACAGAGGCAATCAATGTCAGGGTGATAGGAATTTGTGCGGCGCCCCAGATAACCAGTAAGAATCGCGGTATGCTGCTGTGCCAGAAAATCAAAGGCAGCATCAATCCGATCAGGATTATACCGGTGGCACTGGCGAGGCGGCTACGTTTTGCCTGTCGTTCCAGTGTGTGTCGCTGAATACTGTGCACTAAAGTCGTTCCATTGTTTTGTGATGCTCCGTTTATTGCGCACTGATAAGGTGGTCTGTAGTGTCCAGTGCATCAGTAACCGCGCTCACTTTCGTCAGCGGAGCGCGCGTTTAGTAGCAATTGTGATACCGCCGTGCATTGAAGATGGAATTGCTGTCGTTACGGGGGCACCCGAGTCTATATGGCGCCGTAAAGATCCCGTACAGAGCTGCTATATTTAAGTGGCAGAAAGTGTAAGTTTCGCGTACGTCGATCGCGGCGATACAAGAGAGTATGCGCCCTCGCGTCTGTGACAATCGGGTTTGGGCCGTGCCTGTGATTAGAATCAGAAATCGGGGTTGCTGAAGGTGAAAATTGCTTCGCAGGGCATTGTTGTGCCGTCCTGTAACAATCAAAAATAAATTCGCCCGGTTTTTCGTCGCGGTACACTGGTAAGGTCGCAGACAGGATCCTTCGAATACGCTGCGGTGCTAATTTACCGCGCAGTCTGCCAGAGCTCTACGCGACAGAACCTCTCCCAGAGTAAATAAATGCTTCCGAACCTCTATCGTCGATTTGTGTTGCAGCAACCCTATGCGGTGCTGCTAATACTATTTTTCATACTTGCGTTCTTTGCACTTCAGGCCAAAAATTTTGCGCTGGATGCGTCAGCAGATTCACTATTACTGGAGGACGACAAGGATCTGCAAATTTTTCGGCAGGCGTCTGGCAGATATGAGTCGCAGGATCTGCTGCTGGTGACCTATGAGCCGGATGCCGATCTTTTCACGCATCCATCGCTGGAGACGCTGGCCGGATTGCGTGACGCGTTGGCTGAGGTCGAATCTGTCGATTCTGTGTTTTCGCTGCTCGAGGTGCCTCTGCTCGTGAGTTCCGGCATTGCTCTCACTGAGCTGGCTTCTGCGGTACCGACACTGGCAACCCATCCTGATACAGACCTGGCGAAAGTTCGACAGGAAATCATGCAGAGTCCGGTTTTTGAGGGGCTTATTCTGAGTGACGACGGCAGTACGACCGCACTGCTGCTCAGCCTGAAAGATTCTCCTGAGTTGAGCAGGCTGCACACGCAGCGGTCACAGCTGCGACTGTTGCAGCTACGCGGAGAATTATCGAGCGAGCAGGCAATCGAACTTGACGGAGTTGAACAGCAATACGATTCAGTGCGCTCCGCGTTCGGCAGTCAACGGCATCAGGATATCGCATCGATCAGAAGTATTATGAAGTCCTATCAGTCCGGTGCCGAACTTCATCTTGGCGGTGTGCCCATGGTCAGCGATGACATGATTACCTTTATTCGCAAAGATCTGGTGACCTTCGGACTTGGGGTGCTGTTATTTATAGTGTTGATTCTGGCGTTAATTTTTCGAAGAATTCGGTGGGTGGCACTGCCAATTGCGAGTTGCTTTTTTTCCGGTCTGTTTATGCTGGGTCTACTAGGCTTTATGGGCTGGAAAGTCACGGTGATTTCTTCGAATTTTATTTCGCTGATGCTAATTCTGACTATGTCGATGAATATGCATCTGATTGTTCGCTATCGGCAGTTGCGCAACGATCAGCCGCAGGGAGATCATATAGATAACGTGTGGCTGACAACCCGGCGTATGTTCTGGCCCTGCCTGTACACCGCACTGACAACTATTATTGGATTTAGCTCGCTGGTGTTTAGTGGAATCAAGCCTGTTATAGATTTTGGCTGGATGATGTCGATCGGATTGTTGGTGACTTTTCTTACTTCCTTTCTGTTGTTTCCCTCTCTTTTGGTGGCTATTGGTCCGCTGGCCAATGACGATGGTGCTGAGAAGCCGGTCGCAGCCACTGCCATGTTGGCGAAGTTTACGCAACGGCACGGTTACGTCGTGCTTGGACTCGCGGTGATACTGGCAGTGCTGAGTACAATCGGAATTTCCAGGTTGCAGGTTGAAAACAGCTTTATTGATTACTTTCGTGAGAATACCGAGATCTATCAGGGAATGAAGCTGATTGATGAACGCCTGGGTGGCACAACGCCGTTGCAGGTATTACTTGATTTATCGGATGGTGAGGAGAGCGAAGAAGATGAATGTGCTGACCTCTCCAGTCTGTCTGAAGACGAGGCAGAGCTATGCGAAGAGCTGGCTTTGTTTGAAGAGGAAGAGGGCGAAGACGGTGCAGATGCATGGTTCTCCAATGAGCGCATTGAAACGATAAAAGCGGTTCACGATTACCTTGATTCGCTGCCTGCTGTTGGCAAGGTGTTGTCGCTAGCCTCGATTCTGCGGGTTGGTGAAAAGCTCAATGACGATACCGAGTTTACGCCATTCGAACTCAATATTTTATACAACGCCATCCCTGAAGATTTGCGTCGGCAACTGATTGATCCCTATGTTTCTATCGAAAACAACGAAGCCAGAATTACGCTTCGAATCATCGACTCTCTGCCTGATCTCAGGCGCAAGGAATTGCTCGAGAAAATAGATTCTGACTTGCAGGCAGAGCTTGGTATCCCCGAAGAGAAGGCGACCGTGACGGGCATACTGGTACTCTATAACAATATGCTGCAGAGCTTGTTTCAGTCGCAGATTCAAACTGTAGGGGCGGTGTTGCTGGGGATTGCCCTTATGTTCATGGTGTTGTTTCGCTCAGTGCCCCTGGCCATTATCGGCATTGTACCCAATGCGCTGGCAGCGGCGCTGGTGATGGGGGTTATGGGGTGGTTAAGAATTCCGCTTGATATGATGACAATTACCATTGCCACAATCACGATAGGGATAGCAGTGGATAACAGTATCCACTACATATATCGGTTTAAGGAAGAGTACGAAAAACTAAAAGACTATAACCTGACCATGGACGTGTGCCATGCGAATATCGGGCGTGCTGTTTTATACACGTCAATCACAATTATTTTTGGCTTCTCAATTCTCGTTTTTTCTAATTTCATACCGACCATTTTATTCGGGCTGCTGACCGCACTGGCGATGTTCGCAGCATTATTGGCGGTTTTGACTTTGCTGCCGAAGCTCATTGTGTTGTGGAAGCCGTTTTGAGTGAGTGCCGGGAGATTAACGCACGGACGACGAGAGCATTGGTGCTTCAACTGGTGCGGTTCGTTTCCCTCACCACACTCTACCCAATAAATGCTATACCATCGCTTGTGTAAATGTCATATTCACAAGGTAGGGTGTGCCGAGTAGCACTAAGCAGTTTTAAATTGTTCGCTGACCACGCACAGCAACTCGAACAAAATGCCGGCACCGGCGAGTGCTGTATTACCAGACGGGTCAAAGGGTGGTGCCACTTCAACCATATCGGCACCAATAATATTTAACCCGCTGCATGCCCGTATCAGTAGTTGCGCTTCCAGTGTTGTCAGGCCACCGATTTCAGGTGTGCCGGTTCCCGGAGCAAATGCCGGGTCGAGGCTGTCAATATCAAAGCTCACATAAACCGGCCCGTCTCCGACCACCTGCCGCATTTCGGCGACTACCTTGTCCAGGCCCATCGTGTAGAAGTCGTGCATGTAGATGACACGCATGCCGCTGTCGTGGCTGAATTTCCACAGATCAAGATCGTTCACCGAGCCTCGAATGCCGATTTGTACGGTGCGTTTCGGGTCGAGTAGGCCTTCCTCCACGGCTCGGCTAAACGGTGCGCCATGGTGAAACTTGGAGCCCATGTAGTCATCGCCGGTGTCGCAATGTGCGTCGATGTGGATCATTCCGACGGGCCGGTCCCGAGCCAGTGCGCGAAGGATCGGCAGTGAGACTGAGTGATCGCCACCGACTGCAATCGGGATAATACCGCGCTCCTTCACTTTGTTGAACGTATGCTGAATGGCAAGGTGACTGCCGACAAGTTCGAATGGTGATGGAACCCAGGCATCACCGATGTCAGCCACTCGACAAATGTCGTGTGGTGCGACACCGGTCGACTGATTTTTCATTCTAATAAGGGTGGACTGATTACGCACTTCACGCGGACCGTGCCTGGAGCCTGGCCTATTAGTGACGCCGCCGTCGAACGGGACGCCGATAATTCCGACATCGACGTCGGTCATTTCCTCGTTGTAAGGAGCGCGCAGAAACGTAGGCAGGCCCACATAGCGCGGGCGGGCACGGGGATCCTGGAATTCCGGATAGTCTGACATGATTGTTCACTGATGAAACAGGCGCTGATTGTGCACTATGGTTCGAAAGTATGAAACCGGTCAGTGGCTCCATTGCATTCGCCGGGCTCTGCTTCCTGGCGTGTCGCTCGGTGTTGGCTGTAAATCCTTACTAACTGAAAATATTCAGCTTGTATCAATCTTGGATCGCTTAGGCTAATGTTCGAGAATCGGAAACAAATTGAGAAGTTCGTCACATTTCGGTGATTGAAGATCGTATTTCCGAGCACCCGGGAACCAAAAGGAATTGTCGCCAGTCTTGTATATCTTTAACAGATATCATAGATGTATCAGAAAATTTACATAAAAAACATCGGATAAAGTGGATACAGCCGAAATTCTGACGACAATGTTTAATGTAGAGAAGTAAATTTCAACGACTCCCTCTTAGAGAAGAATTCAGCATGAAAAAAAACATACTTGCAGCCCTCGTTTGCACAGCACTGGTGACAGCCGGCTGTGGTGGAAGCTCTGGAGGTAGCACGACTGGAACGACAACCGGCACGACCACCGGTACCACGACAGGCACAACAACCGGCACGACTACCGGTACCACGACTGGCACAACTACAGGTACCACGACTGGCACGACTACAGGTACTACGACTGGCACGACAACTGGAACTACCACAGGGGGTGATGACAGACCGCGGCCTGCCGCCGGCACTGTAAAAACCTCTTCATTGAGCGGATCGTCCATCGTATCGAACGGCGCAACCGGCAATGCTGGTTCAGGCCCCGTGGCGATCTCAAGTGGCGCGGACAACAGTTTCCCCAGACTTGCTGCAGGAGATTTCTGGTGGGTGAACAACGCCTTTAATTCTGGCAACACTAACTTTGCAGACTGGTTCCAGACAATCGAACTGCCTGGCGGTAATGGTAACCTCGCGGCATCCGTTAGCTATGACTGGGGTGCGGAAGGGGATCTGGGCAATGAGTTCGCGACAGTCTCGTTTCCTGAGTTGATCTTTGGCGCTAAATCGGAGTTTGAAGTGTCCGGTTCATTTGATGATACCGGCCTGCCAATCGAAAACAGCAAGCTCCCTGCACAAATTAATATCGACTATAACTACTCGTATGACCAGCAGGCAAGTGGCTCCTCAACTGCTGATAGCAATACTGACTTTAGTGGCTTCAACGTAGCCATCGAATCTTTCTGGCACGAGTCCTGTGATATCGTCAGAACCGGTGGCGCAGCCGACAATCAGGTGTTCGAAATGATGGTGTGGCTGCACATTGGTAAGCGCGGCCCGGTCGCTGAAGGTCGAAACAACGCCGTGGGAGTCTTCACCGACAGCAATGGCAGAACCTACGATGTGTTCAGCAAGACTGATGCATTCTTCCGGAGAGGCGCTGAGACAAACGTTCGCAACTATCTCGCATTCGTGGCGCAGGTTGAGCAATTCTCAGGCACCATTCCTTATCACGAGTTCATCAACGAAGTTCGTACTAACACTGCAGCGTATGGTACTGGCTGGCGTGATTTGCAAGACTCTGATTGTCTTGCCAACATCTTGCTGGGTACCGAAGTCTGGTACGGTGCAGCTAACTTCCGCTGGAATGATGTAACTATTCAGCAGGTCTACTAAGACCGCAACTGCTATAACGTTGTAATAAAGCCCCCTTTTTTAAGGGGGCTTTTTTTTGTGTTAGTAAAAATAATCAACTCTTTAGAACTGGTCAATCAGGCTTTTGATGGGCTTGATATTTTTCTCTTACACGCGCTCCATAGAAAGTGCGATGCCCTGACCAACACCAATGCACATGGTGCACAGTGCTCGCTGTAATTGACGCTCTTGCAGTTCCAGCGCGGCAGTAAGCGCGAGTCTGGTTCCGGACATACCCAGTGGATGCCCAAGCGCTATTGCACCGCCGTTAGGATTAACCTGTGGTGCGTCATCGGCCAGGCCTAGTTCTCTGGTTACCGCCAGTCCTTGTGCGGCGAACGCTTCATTGAGCTCAATAACGTCAATGTCGTTTGCCTTGAGTTTAAGCCTGTGCAGCAGTTTTTGCGACGCAGGAGCGGGTCCGATGCCCATGATGCGTGGTTCAACACCGGCGGTTGCCATGCCGGTGATACGCGCCAGCGGTGATAACCCGTATTGCTTTACAGCGGCTTCGCTGGCAACGAGCACCGCCGCGGCTCCATCGTT
>CALGNZ010000100.1 GCA_937957915.1 uncultured Granulosicoccaceae bacterium
ACACCCTACGCGAAAACGGATCCGACAATTTCGTAAACGGTAATTGCAGGCATTCAGAACGTAGGGTGCTCTGAGTGGTGCGAAGCGCACCAGCCCATGTGTGTTGAGTTGAAGGATTGGTGCGGTTCGTTTCTCTCACCACACCCTACGCGAAAACGGATCCGACAATTTCGTAAACGGTAATTGCAGGCATTCAGAACGTAGGGTGCTCTGAGTGGTGCGAAGCGCACCAGCTCGTAGTGTTTTTGTTAGTGAAAATCTTCTGAGTATTATTTTCCAGTAGTTCGCTCAAGGCATATCCGGTCATTCTCCATCTGTAGTTCAAGCAGTTGCCGTTCCTGAGTAACGGTGAAACTTGCTTATACGGCCAAATATATTGACATTTAGGCCGATTCGGCCAATTCGAGCGCAATGGTAAAGCAAGCAACCCCGTTACGCCGATCCGAACTTGATGACTTGGATCATAAAATTATTGCTCTTTTGCAGGAAGATGGGCGCCTGTCGGCTTCCGAGGTGGCTGGCCGAATCGGCAATATTGCCGAGCGCACGGTGCGTAATCGAATCGCCAGTTTGCTGCAAAACAAACATATTGTGGTCAGCGCGATCCCTGATCCGACCCGGGTTGGTCGCGATGTGCAGGCTGATCTGTTAATCGAAACCGTGCCCGGTGAATCCGAAGCGGTAGCTCGCCGGATGGTCGAGTTTGATCAGGTGGGATATCTGTGCGCAATGACCGGTGAGTACAACCTGGGCGCATCCGTCATTGCGAATACAAACGCAGCGCTCCATGAATTCATTGAAGCGGAGATTAGCACCATCCCGGGCGTCAGGCGTGTTAACACGATGATGGTGATGCGACTCTATAAGGTGTTCAATACTCGCACCAGTGCTGCGGTTGCCAGTGATAGCACCGGTGACCAGTAAAGCGCTAAAGATTGGCGTTGATGTTGGTGGCACTAACACCGATGCGGCGTTGTTGCGCGGCAAATCAGTTCTGGGAAGCTGCAAGACAGCAACAACAGATGATGTGATGACCGGTGTGCGCGAGTCGGTCGCAAGGGTTATTCGTGAATCAGCGGTCAATCCGGCTGACGTTGGCGCCGTGATGGTTGGCACCACGCACTTTCTAAATGCACTGGTGCAACGAAAGGATCTATCGCGTACCGGTATCCTGCGTTTATGCGGGCCAACCAGCCGAGCGCTGCCGCCGATGGTTGACTGGCCTGATGATCTAAAACAGGTTGTTGACGGTGGCAGCGCTTTTGGTGATGGGGGCGTAGAGTTTAACGGTGCCGAGATTACCGCGCTGGATGAGGCAGCAATCAGACACCAGTGCGCTGTTTGGCGGCAGTCTGAGATCGCCGCTGTTGCAGTGACCGGTGTATTTTCGCTGGTTAACCCTGAGTGCGAGCTTGAAGCTGCGCGTATTATCGGTGAAGAATTACCCGCTGCTACTATCAGTCTGTCGCATCAGATCGGTCAGAACGGGTTACTGCAACGTGAAAGTGCGACGATACTGAATGCATCACTGCAGGCGCTTGGTCAAACTACCGTTGAGGCGTTTAAGGCAGCCTTTGCAGAGCTTGATCTTGATGCGACGCTTTATCTGACCCAAAACGATGGCACGCTGATGTCTGCGGAATATGCCGTGCGTTACCCGGTTCAAACGATTGCATCCGGCCCGACCAATTCTATGCGCGGGGCTGCGTTTCTGACTGGCCTGGATGACGCGGCGGTTGTCGATATCGGTGGTACCACAACTGACATTGGAATTATCGTGTCCGGGTTTCCGCGGACTAAATCCGAAGGCGCCACTCTGGCGGGTGTGCAAACCAATTTCAGAGTACCCGATGTGCTTTCAATCGGGCTGGGTGGCGGCAGTGTTGTTCGAACGGATAACGGACTGACAATCGGACCGGATTCTGTCGGGCATCAACTAACGTCTGCAGCCTGGTGTTTTGCCGGCGACACCCTGACCGTAACAGATCTGGTTGTGGCACTCGGGCGAGTCAGGCTAGGTGATCCTGTGCTTGTGGCCGACCTCGATAAAGATCTGCTGTGTCAGGTGCAAGGTTTTATCAACCAGCGCGTTGCAGAAATTATAGATCGAATGAAACCCTCTGCGGATCCAATACCTGCGATCTTTGTCGGTGGTGGATCGATAATGGTGCACGGCCAGCTCGATGGCGTAAGTGAAGTCATTATTCCCGAGCACTTTGGTGCGGCCAACGCGATTGGTGCTGCCATCGCACAGGTTTCTGGTGAAACCGATCGCATTGTGTCACTGGAATCAACAACCCGCGAAGCAGCGCTTGAGGAAACCATAAATACCGCGCGTGAACGCGCAGTGGCGGCCGGAGCTGACCGCCACACCCTTGAAATTGCACATGTCTACGAGACACCGCTGGCGTATTTGCCAGGCAACGCGGTGCGTATAGTGGCTAAGGTCATTGGAGACCTGCGCGCGTGAACGAGTGGCTGCTGACGGAAGCTGATCTCAGGGCGATAGCAGCGGGTGCCGGTATCCTGGGCACGGGTGGTGGCGGTAATCCCTATCTGGCTTTTTTGATGGCGCGTGAACAACTGCGCGCAGGTCGACGCATTCGTGTAATAGATCCCGATGATCTCGATAGCGATGATGTCGTGTTGCCACTGGGCGGCATTGGCGCCCCAACTGTTGGCATTGAACGTATCGACAACGGTGATGAGGGCGGGCGACTGGTAAAAATGGTAGAGCAGGTCAGTGGCAAAAAAATTACCGCACTGATCGCCGATGAAATAGGTGGTGGCAATAGCATCGCCCCTATGTTTCCCGCAGCCCAGCTGGATTTACCCATCGTCGACGGCGACGGCATGGGGCGCGCGTTTCCTGAAACGCAAATGACCAGCTTTTTTATCTATGGCCAGCCCTTGTCACCGTCAGCACTGACAGACGCCTGTGGCAATGCGCTGTTGGTAACACAGGCAACCTCGGCTATGCAGCTGGAGAATATGATGCGTGCTGCCAGTATCACCATGGGTTGCCACGCGATGATGAGCACGCCGCCGATGACAGGTGATTTCGTTCGTCAATACGCTATCCCGCGGACCGTGCGTCAGGCCTGGACTCTGGGGACAGCGGTTGAAAATGCGCTCAACGCAAAGCACGATCCGATCGACGCCATCATAGAACAGGCCGGTGGAACCCTTCTCATTAAAGGCAAAGTCATCGATGTAGAGCGACGTGTGGTTGGTGGCTTTGTACGCGGTGTCATTTCAATTGACGGCATCGCCGCTGATCGTGGCAGGCGATTAACCATTGATGTGCAAAATGAGTATCTGGTTGCGGCCGAAGACGGTCAGCAACATGCGATGGTGCCTGATCTGATTTGTATCGTCGATCTGGAAACCGGTCGATCTATTGGCACCGAAGAACAACAGTACGGACTTCGTGTGGCGGTGCTGGTGCTGCCTGCACCTGAGTTGTTAACCACAGCGTTAGCACTTGAAACCGTAGGGCCCGGAGCCTTTGGCTACGATTTCGACTTTGTACCGATGATCCAAAAAAACTAACCGACAACCTTGGGGAAACGAAAAATGAAACGCCGACATCTACTACTCAGTGGCATAGGGAGCCTTTTAGTCTCCGGTGCCATTACGGCAGGCCTTGTTGTGCCGGCCACTGTCTCAGCGCAGGATCAATCGGTCTTCACATTTGCATCACCGGCAGGTTTCCCGGACCTTGATCCGGCGACATCTTTTTCCAACGACGGCGCCGTAATGGCTAACGCCTACGAGACGCTGACCCGCTATATTCCGGCACTTGACGGCGGTGAGGCAACGGTTGAGCCAGTGCTTGCTACGCAGTGGTCTGCATCAGAAGACGGTCTTACATGGACATTCAAGTTGCGTGAAGGCGTGAAGTTTGCGGACGGCGAAGCGCTAACCGCAAGTGCCGTTAAGGCTTCTATTGATCGCACCATTGCGATTGGCGGCGGTGCGGCGTTTATCTGGTGGCCGCTCGACAGCATAGATACCCCTGATGACCTGACTGTGGTGATGAATCTGAATACCCCACAGCCCATGGATGTAATTGCTGCAGCCGGTTTTGCAGCATGGATCATCAGCCCGACCGTCGCAGACAAAGACAACGCTTACTTCAACGCCGGTAAATCCGCTGGTACCGGCCCCTATAATATCGAGCGCTATGATCCGGGTCAGCGCGTGATCATGGGGCGCAATGAAAACTATTGGGGCGGCTTTGAAGAAGGTCAATTCGACAAACTGGTGTTTGAAGTGGTTGAAGATGCCGTGTTAATGCAAAACATGATCGAGAGCGGCAAGGCAGATCTTACCTACAATCTGCCCTATGAAAACCTCGATTCACTGGGCGCACGTGATGAAATAAACATAGTAACCAACTCTTCGTTTCAAACACTGTTTGGTTTGTACAACGTTAAAAAACCACCACTGGATGACAGCCGAGTGCGCACAGCACTGTCTATGGCCTTTCCGTACGATGACGTTATCACCGCAGGTACAAATGGCCTGGGGCAACGGGCCATGGGTGTTATTCCACGTGGCATATGGGGGCATGATGCCGATGCACCGGTACCCTCACTTGATCTGGAAGCGGCGGCTGCTATGTTGAAAGAAGCGGGTGTCTCGGATCTGGAATTGACTATGACGTATGGCGTAGGTGACACGCTGCAGTCACTGGCCGGAGAGCTCTGGAAGGCCAACCTGGCAACCATGGGCGTCACGTTGAATCTGCAGCCGATGGCCTGGGAGGCGCAATGGGAACTCGGCAAGTCTGATCCGGCAGCAGCGCAGGATATCTTTGTCATGTACTGGTGGCCCACGTTTATCACCCCTTACGACTATCTGTTTAATCTGTTTCACAGTGAAGAGTCACCCAACTTTAATCTGGGCTACTACGCCAACGCAGATTTCGACAACAAAATAAATGATGCAAATGAGTTGTCCGGAACCGATCGAGCCGGATCAGTGGCAGGCTTTATTGAAGGTCAGCGCATGATCATCGAAGATGCTGCTGCAGTGTTCATGCTTGACCTGCCTAACGTTCATGCGGTGCGAAGCGACATTAAGGGTTACGTTGATAATCCGGCTTACGGGCATGTTCCGTTTGCCCATCAGATGTCGCGGTAGTATCACGCGATGAGCTTCGCCGAATACCTGTTACGTCGCTTGCTGTTGTCGGGCTTTGTGGTATTCGGTGTTGCGTTTCTGATTTTTGTTGTCTCGCAGCTTGTGCCATCAGACCCGGCGTCACTCTATGCCGGGCCACGGCCAAGCGCCGATCAAATCGAGGCGGCAAGAGTCACCCTGCGACTCGATGACCCGGTTGTCGTGCGCTTCTATAACTTTGTTACCAGTATGGCAAGCGGTGACTTCGGTATCTCACACAAAACCCGCCGAGCTATTTCACAGGATCTAAAAGTGTTTCTGCCTGCCACGCTGGAGCTGGCATTTTTATCAACGCTCATGGCATTGCTGATCGGTGTGCCGCTGGGTGTCTGGGCCGCTGCCAGGCAGGGCAGGCTGGCCGATAGACTATTGAGTTTCAGTGCAGTGGCGTCGGTTGCTATGCCTACCTTTTTTCTTGCCATGCTGTTGCAGGCACTGTTTGCACAATGGCTGGGCGTGTTGCCGTTATCCGGAAGGCTATCGCAGCAGTTTGCGTTGTTTGATACCTTTGAAGCGGTAACCGGCTTCTACACAATAGATGCCTTGCTGGCCGGAAATTTCAGTGGTTTTTTCGACGCCTTAAAACACCTGATATTGCCTGCGCTAACACTGGCTGCTTATCCTGCCGGTGTGGCCATGCGGCTGACTCGGTCAGCGATGATTGATATTCTGGCACGTCGTCATATCACGGCGGCTCGTGCTCTGGGCCTTGGGGAAAGACGCATTCTGTTCGGGCATGCGTTGCCCAATGCAATGGCCCCGGCGCTGACAATAGTCGGCTTAAGCTTTGCGTTTGCACTGACCGGTGCCGTACTGGTCGAGATCATCTTTGCCTGGCCGGGGCTTGGCAGATACATTTTTGAAGCGGTGATATCAAAAGACT
>CALGNZ010000101.1 GCA_937957915.1 uncultured Granulosicoccaceae bacterium
CTGGCTGTTAGCCCGCAACCATCGTTCGTGCTTCTCTAAAAGTAATCATTCGTTTGGCGTGTTCATCCCATAACGTCAGTCGGACACATTTCAGGCTTTCCCATGCAGTCAAACGCCCAATGGATTTAAGTTCGGGGTGAGCGCTGATTACCTTGGGGAGCTTGTGGAAAGGGATCTTGCTCGACAGGTGATGAACATGGTGAATACCGATATTGCCTGTCAGCCACATCAGGGGTTTCGGCAAATCGTAATAAGAGCTTCCATGCAGGGCCGCATGTGCATGGGTCCAGGCGGGTTTCACGTCCCAGTAGGTTTCATCAAACTGATGCTGCACGTAAAAAAGCCATACGCCGATGGATGCACTGAGCACCACCAAAGGCAGTTGCACCAGCAGAAAGGTGGTCAGTCCGAAAGCCATTACCAGCAACCAGGAAGTCAGCAGAATACCAATATTGGTTGCAATGACACCGATCCACTGTGTCAGCTCATGCCGCTTGGTGCCCAGTGGCAGCCGGTGTTCCAGTAAAAACACGTAGGCGGGTCCAAGACCAAACATCACCAGAGGATGACGGTATAGTCGGTAGCGCAATCTGCCCCAGGAATTCAGTGCCTGATATTCACTCAGGGTCATCGTATCGATATCACCCATGCCGCGGCCATCGAGGTTGCCCGATGTAGCATGATGTGCTGCATGTTGTTTGCGCCAATAGTCGTAGGGTGTGTAGGTGAATACACCCAGTATGCGTCCGAACCAGTCGTTCGCTGCGCGTGAGCTGAACAAACTGCCGTGTCCGCAGTCATGCTGAAGAATAAACAGGCGCACGAGAAAGCCGGCTGCCGGAATCATCAGTGCGATTCCGGCGAACACAGCGATCAACGAGCCGGTATTGAATAACCAGGCAATGGTTACCCACATCAGCGCCAACGGTACGGCCGTCAGGAAAAATTCGTTTATTGCGCGAATGTTATCCGCAGTCTTGTATGGAGCCAGTCTCGCGGACCAGTTTTGCGTCTTCATGCTTGGTAGAGGTGCCTGTGCACTAGGTATGAGAGGAGACAGCAATGGAGTTTGCAGAGGAGCTACAAAAATTGATCCATTTCCCGAAGCTCGCTAATTCATTTGGGAGCTGCGTCAAGCTTGTAGTACCACTGGCCGGGTTTCGGCATCCGGGCACTGCTACCAGGGTGATGTCCATCTCGCTGCAGAGAGGTTGCACGGATGGTTGGCAGGTTTGTCCAAGCTGATCTTCAACGAAGCGTCAATAAACCGGAAGCGTCAATAAACTGTTGCTTGTCTGGCTAAGAATTTATAGTTGTTTTTGCTCTGGTAGTTCGAGTTTGGAGTGTTCGAGCGGGAGTATCGCATTTCGATCTTGCAGCGTAAAGTGACGAGAAAAGAAAGCGACGCTGACGATAGCCGCCACCGTTGCGCCAATTTTCTAACACCTTTATTAATCTTTCGCAGCCTGGGAGGCATCGTTACGGGTGATGTGTATCAACTGTGCCTTGCACGCAGCAGTTAAACAGAAACCGAGAGGTCCTGTAACCAGGCGGGCATGATATCCAGTAGCCAGGCGTCGATTGCATGGTTCCATCGCATCAGCAGGGCCACGCCTACAAAGACCAGAGCGATACCCATAATGGGTTTGGCCCATGGCATCCATCGCATCAGTCGATCTCTGCGCCGGGTTAATAGCTCTCTGGATCCAAAAGACAGCAGCAGCAAAATGGTCGATACACCAATGCCGAAAGCGAGCATTGTTAGTGTCGCCTGTAGTAGATTCTCGCCGCTGGCGGCAAGACCGATTGCGCCTCCCAGTGTAGGTCCGACACAGGGCGACCATACTGCTCCCAGCAGCAATCCAATGGTGAATTGCCCCAGTGCACCCTGGGTGTTGACTTTAGCCATCCGCTCATTCGCACCGGATGCAAGCGGACTGGCTGCAGTGGCCAGTTTTTCCTGCGCCTTTGGCAGCAGTAGTATTACGCCGAACACAACCATCATGACGGCAGCAACGGTATTAATTGTTGAAGCGTT
This sequence comes from uncultured Granulosicoccaceae bacterium, assembly GCA_937957915.1. Lineage (GTDB taxonomy): Bacteria > Pseudomonadota > Gammaproteobacteria > Granulosicoccales > Granulosicoccaceae. The sequence continues at coordinate 2,039 of CALGNZ010000101.1, forward strand.
CAAACCTATCAGGTGTCCAAAGGCGGTAATCAGAACACCTACTACAGTGAATGCCACGGTCAGGCCCGCTGCCATGTACAGAGGTCCGTGTTTATGTCCCTGCAGCGCACCGGCAATAATCACTGGCAACAGGGGAAGCACACAAGGGTTTATCAGCGTAAGCACGCCAGCCAGCCAGGCCCAAAAATAAGTCATGTCTCAGTCACACTTGGAGCGAAGGGGAACCCTGTAGAGACTAGCAGATGGAGTAAAGTTCCTGTCGATTAACAACGCGTTGCAAAAAGTGACGAGCTGCGCTGGTAATGGCTGCAAATCGTTCGGAGCCGCAGCTTGACCAAAGCCTGTGTGTTGGCCACGGGCATCTGGATTCAGGCTGGCGCTGGCGCCGCTGCAACGTCAGCCTGAATCAGTTTTGCCTGCACGACATATCTTAGCGGCCCTCCTGCGGTTAAGGCATTAAACGGATAGCAGGTGACCAGTACCAGTGTTGCCTGCGAGGTGTGCGTGGCTATCGAGCTATACCGAGCATCGGCGATCGACAGGTCAGTAACACGGTAGTGGAAGGTCTGCCTTTGCTCGTTCTCGAGATAGATCGGATCACCCACGTTTACATGTTGCAGGGGCTGAAAACTGGTGTCCCGGTGCCCGGCGATCATCACCACGCCGGGCTTGCCGATTGCGACTGAACCATCGGCAAGCCCGGGCCCAAAAGACAGTGAGTGGCCGGACGCACCGGCCAGAACCCACGCTTCCAGATCTGCGCCGGGTGCGGTGATCTTTGCTATCGGGCGGGTGTCTGCCCAGGGCCAGGGTTTTGCGGCAGACTCGCCACTCTGACCTGACTTCTGCCATGACCTCTCGATCAGCAGTTGTGCGAGCCTGGCCTTGCCGACCATATAGCCCGCATCAATTGCCACAACCACGGCCAGTAACATCGCACTATAGAAAAGCACGCGTTGTCTGGTGCGCTGCGATGATGTGTTGCGCGGTGGTAGGGCCTTGTTCTCTGCCTCCGTAGTTACTGCGCCTGCTGCCGAGAATAAACAGGCCGGATGTTCGTGTTCGGAGTGCTCAGGGGCAGGCCGTGTTGTACCGTACGGTGTGGATTGCGCAAACGTGACTGAAGGTCTCATGCGGTTTGCACCGGCCGAAGAGTCGACAAACCAAACAGTATGGCTAGCACGGCGAACAAAGCGGATAGCAGCAGTCTTATGCCAATGCCCAGGCTGCCCTGTGGCAATAGCATTGTGTTACCGTGCGGCATCGCCGAGGGTACGGCGGTACGTTTCAGCGTGTTGGTGCCTGGCTCTCGTGCCACTTGCTGATCAATGGCTACCAGACTGGTGTAGCGAGTTACCATTGAATAGTGCAACGCCAGATCTGTAATTTGTTGCTCGATTGATTGCTGGTCTTCATTAAACAGTAAACTGTTTTCCATGGCTTCAATTTTTCGATGCGCCCATTGCTTCTCAAGGCTGGTTGACTGTGATGATTCTGCATCAGTGCTTTTCGTGTCGATCTGCAATTGATTGCTCCACATGTGGCCATTGTGGCGTCCCTGTATAGACAGTGTTCCGCTGACAGGTTTGCCCTGCCAACGTGCATCAAACAGTAGCGGCTCACCTGCGTAGAGGTCAGGAATAACTGACGGGTAGACTTCCGGGTTATTAATACCGTCCCATTGCAAAGTGATTTCGGTAAGTACCGGTTTCTCGAGTTTTTGCAGCAGCAGGCGCATTTGTTCCTGCACCTGATCCTGTTTTGCAATATAGGTGTATGCGCCACGCCCTGTCTCTGCAGCGCGGCGCATAAACCAGGTGTTGGGGGCAGAGCCTATGCCCACGGTAAATAGCCTGCTATACCCCAGCGTGTTCTTGATCTGCAGGAATAACTCGGCTTCGTTGCCGACGCTGCCATCCGTTATAAACACCACCTGTCGCAGGCGATTCGATGTGTCGGTCAGTGGGGGTTGATTGCCAAGTGATGCATCGACAGCCGCAGCCATCTCTGTACCGCCGTCTGCTCGCAGCGAGCGCACCCATTTTGTGGCTTTGGCTTTGTCAGCTTCAGTGGCACTTCGGGCCTTGTTAAACAGGGCTCGAGTGATACTGTTGAACTCAATAACATTAAACGTATCGCTCGCGGATAGTCGTTCAATACCGAATTCCAGAGCGGCTCGTGCCTGTCGAATGGAGTTTCCCTGCATTGACCCGGACGTATCAATTACAAAAACTACTTCGCGTGGTAGCGGTGCCGACTGAAAGAGGTCCTGGGGCGGCATCACCATGACTGAGGCGAAGTGCTCTGCATTGATACCAGCAGATTTTTCCATTGTGGATGACTGAGTGAATACTGCAGCCAGCGGGGAATGTCCGAGAAGTGGACTCCAGGTCAACGTAAAGTCTCGATCTGTGGGCACCATTGCATTGGCAAGCGACACGCGCCAATGAGTGTTGGTCTGATCGGTATGTATGGCATGCGATCGACTGGTGACTGACTCGAGCGGCATCGCCGTGTCAATGGAGACCAATATACTGGTGGGGGTGGCGTTTCGCGTTTCGGTCATCGGTGGCGAAATGTCACTGCTGGCAGTAGTCTGCTGATTCATACTGTTGCGATAGTCAAAGCCGGTTTGTGACAGATCTGACGATGTTGGTTCGTCACTGAGCGCTGTTTCCAGTTCATGAGTGGCGCGCTCGGCCGCGGCCAGTCGTGCACCGGGAAGATACCTTGGTGTGAGGGTTAGCGGTACACGCAGTCCAAACACACCGTCGTCGTATTCAACCTGCCATTGGTAAGAGAAGGTAATCTGTATGGTTTCGTGAGGAGGGATATTGGCAACGCGGTTAGTAAACAGATTGGCACGCTGACTCTCCAGCAGAGATGCTCGCTTGCCTTCACTGAGCGCTTTTGCGTATTCCTGCCTTGCCTGTTGTTTGCCTTGTATCTCGCCCTTGATAGTTCGCTCGCCAATGCGCATTTCCATACGATCTACCCGGGATTCATCAGGCAGCGGAAACGCGTAAGTGGCTTCAATCCAGTAGTCGTTGCTGTTGCTAAAAGTCTGTTTGACATGCGCTCTTGCCAACAGACCGGACACCTCGATTGAGACATCGGTGCTTAGCGGTGACTGCGCGTGAAAATTTCCGCCTGCGGTCTGCGGGGCAATGATCAGTGTGCCGCTTTCGATCTGGTTCAGCTGGTGTTGAAAATCGTTTGTGGTTGCCTGCAATCCTGCTGGCAGACATGCAATCAAAGCGACGAGCGTTAAGCGGGTTGCCACTGCGAACGCTGATCGTCGCAGGTATGGCGGTGGATTTTTTCTGTGTTTGGCATTCATTCGGTTGTTCCTGATGCGGGTGTGGCAAAGGTATGCGACCGGAATGGCAGAGTGCGGGACCAGTGGTGATAAGTTATGGCGAAATCTGACAGAATAGGGCAGCCTTGAAATCTGTCACGCAGCCAGTGGTTGTGGAGCCGGTTCAGCGAGCATAGTTTCAGAGTCATGCATCAGAGTCATGCATCAGAGTCATGTATTAGAGCATTGCATCAGAGTCATGCATTAGAGCATTGCAACAGGGCGTGAAGCGACGAATTAAGAGAGCAGGCGAGGGAACAAAGCCAGGGCAAAAACAGGGCAGGGCATAAAGCGTGACCTGGCACGTTCTGCTACGCTTGGCGGCAGATATTTATCAACAACGGCAAGAGCCGGAGGACAACGAGATGCTTGTTCACAAATCGATGCAGCGGCAATGACCATAGGTAGCTGGCAGCCGGAAAAGCTGGGCGCCATTCCGCCATCGGCTAATCTGCAGATTGATTCGTTGTTTGAGCAATTGGCGGCATGCAACGATACCGATACCAAATGCACGATCACTTGTGATCTGATCATTGCCGTATTTGATCTGTTCTATGCCGAGCTCTGTCAGTACCCGCATCTGGCACAACGTGCCTTCGAAAATCGTGACCCTGTGTCGTCGATCGAGATCAGTAAACGCAGGCTCAATCTGTACAGTGAGTACATAGAGCAATATACGCCGCGGCTGCTGCAAAGCTATCAGGAGCTCAGCAAGCTCGAAGAGCTCTGGGACGACGTGGAAAAACAGTATCGCCTGAAAATTGAAAATCGATACGAGGCCGATATAGCGTTCAGTTTTGCACATTCAATTGCGCGCAGAATTTATCAGGGGGAATGGAGGCCGGTTGCCTATTCATTTTCAAAGGCGTCCGAGTCGCGCGCAAATGCGCTTGCATCGGCCTATACGACTTTTCCGGTTGAAGGACAAATAACCCAGGAGCAGGTTGTTGATCTGCTGCAGGTGGCCGATTTAAAAATTGAATTTGCAGACATCAATGCAGATGCAAATAAGATTGTCAGTCGGGTTGTGGATATCTCCGCAATGGGCGATTACGAAGATCTGCCACTGGTGCAGATCGATGTGCTCAATGGTGGTTTCTACCGGGATCTAAGTGCCTTTATTGTTGGTAGAGTAGTCAAGGCGAGCGGGGAGTATGCGCCGTTTGTCATAGCACTGCTTAACGAAGATGGCAATGTCAGGGTGGATGCGTTGTTGCACAAAACCGCCGATGCACACAACCTGCTGAGCTCCACGCTTGCGAATTTCCACGTGACCAATGAGCTGTACTATCAGACCTGCGTTTTTCTCTACAGCATCATGCCGAGACGACCGCTTGGGTTGCACTACTCAACAATCGGGTTTAACCACGTTGGTAAAGTAGCGGTGCTTGAAGAGCTCAAGCAACAAATGCGCGATTCCGGTGCGGTACTCGCATCGTCACCGGGCTTTGAAGGAACGGTAGCGATCGGGTTTACTTTTGAGGCAAGCACTTACCATTTGAAGGTGATTAGAAACAAGCCGACTAATTCGTATAAGTGGGGTGAGTTTGAAGGCATAGATGCGGTGCTCGACAAGTATCGAATTGTTCATCAGATAAATCGCACCGGTAGTATGGTGGACAATATTATTTATCATAACCTGCGTTTGCATCGCGATATGTTTGACGAGGCGTTGCTCGACGATATTCTGTCTCAGGCCAGTGACAGTGTCAGTTTGCATGGCAATTATGTGTTGTTTAAATCTTTGATTGTGCAGTTGAAGATAATTCCACTGACCGTCTTTTTTCGCAATGCCAGCGATGCACAGTGCAGAAAAATCGTTAACAATCTTGGGCACTGTATAAAAAACAACATGGCGGCAAATATTTTTAACAAAGATCTGGATGCGCGCAATTATGGTGTGGGGCGTTATGATAAGGTGTTTCTGTTCGACTACGATGCGCTTGAAAAACTGACCGAAATAAAAATTCGCACCAATCTCGACAGGGAGGATGGCGAAGAGGATATTCCGGACTGGTACTTTGAAGACGGCGTGGTATTTCTGCCGGAGGAAATCGAGTCTGGCCTGCAACTGGAGCACCGGGAAGTCCGTCGTCAGTTTTGCGAATTGCATCCGGATTTATTAACTGTCGACTACTGGCAGTCTGTGCAGGATAAATTGATCGAGGGCGAGGTGCTGGGATTGCGTACCTACCCGGAAAGCCGCAAGCTGGTTTAGGGCTTTGCTCTGGTTCAGTTGAACATCTAATAAAAAATCTGTTGTGGCTGGCGCGTGCACGGTTTTTCTGTTCAATGCCATGTCCGGCGAATCATCATTCTGCAATGAATAAGGTCACGATATCATCAGTACGTTAAGAGGCCTGTCGAGCCGTATCTGAATGACCTGATGTGCGCCTTTAGCTAATCAACTGCCGTACCACGGCCTTCTTGCCTGAGGCAAACGTCAGGCAGATCTCATAGGCTGTATTGGCCGCTCTGTAATGCGCTGCCAGAGCTGGCGCAAATGTACTGATTTGTGGCGCGTTTGTGTTACTAATAATCACCCTGACTAGTGTAGAAAGGCAGTATAAATATATGCCGACAAGTCAATTTTGAGAGGTCGGTAATTTGGATCGCTCAGATCACATAGCTCGCACTGCACAAGGCACGACTTGCATAAGCTTGTTTTGCACAACGTCTGGTTGCACAACGTCTGGTTGCACAACGTCTGGTTGTACAACGTCTGGTTGCATAGATATCGAGTTGCATAGATATCGAGTTGCATAGACACCGAGTTACAAGATGCCGATTTACATAGATACAAGGTCAAACCATGCCAACGGTGTTCGGTGATATTCAGTCAGGTAACTGCTACAAGATAGCATTGCTTTTTTCAAACCTTGATCTTGCACATGACTGGCAAGAGGTATTGGTGACCAAAGGCGAAACACGCACCGCGGAGTTTATGGCGATGAACCCGGCAGCGCAGATTCCAGTGGTACGTCTTGATGACGGTACCGTGCTCACCCAGTCCAATGCCATACTCCATCACTTTGCTCGTGGCACGGCGCTGGCGCCACAGCAACCGTTGTCGTCGACTCGGGTGCTGGAATGGCAGTTCTTTGAGCAGTACAGTCATGAGCCAACGATAGCAGTCAGGCGTTTTATTCAAAAATTTCTGTCAATGCCGGCTGACCGGCTTGAGCAGTACGAAAGCCTGGAACAACGCGGATACGCCGCGTTACAGGTGATGGAACAACATTTGAGTCACAGTCCGTATCTGGTCGGAGACGATTACAGCATTGCTGATATCAGTCTGTACGCCTACACCCATGTCGCTGACGAGGGCGGGTTTGATCTGGCACGTTTTACAGGCATCCGCCAATGGCTGGCACGAGTTGAATGCCAGCGAGGCTACGTGTCCATAACAGACTATTCGTAAGTGTCGATGTCACGGCCAACTTCACAGCACCACTTTTTGCAATCAGCGCTCACTGAATCGGTAGAGCACAATCGGGCATTGCCGGCTGAGTTTTACACATCGGAAGCATTGCACCAGCTTGAACTGACAAAGTTTTTTGGAGTTGGCTGGGTTTGCCTTGGTCGTACCGATGAAGTGCAATCCGTCGGCGATTACTTTACAGCTTCCTTGCTTGGTGAGCCCGTTATCGTGGTTCGATCTGGCGCTGACCAGATCGAGGTGCTGGCTAATGTGTGTCGTCACCGCGGGATGCCTGTCGCCGAGGGTCGGGGCAATACAAAGAAATTTCGCTGCAGTTACCATGCGTGGACCTATGATCTCGATGGTCGTTTGCGCAACGCGCCAATGATGAATAAACCGGTGCCAGCGGTTATTTCAGCGGATAATGCAGTAGCTGCCAGGGCGTTGTCTGATTGTCGTCTGCCGTCGATTCGATCTTATTGCTGGGGTGGTTTTATTTTCGCCTCGTTATCGGCTGCGGAAACAGTTGCGAACCCCGAAACGGCTAAGGAAAACTGCGAAGGTAAACAACACGTGTTAGCCGATGCCGCGGTTGATTTAAAGGCACTTCAGCGAGACGTCGGTGCTTATCATATGGAAGAGATGGCGCTTATCGGGTGTTTTGAAGAAACCTGGGATTGCAACTGGAAGTCGCTGGTCGAAAACTTCATGGATGCCTATCACTTGTCAGTGGTACATCCTAAAACCTTACGCCCGCTGACGCCAACTAACCTCTGCCAGAAACTGAGTTCCGGGAAGCATCACACCTCGTATATTGCGAACTATACAGAGGCTGCGCCTGCGCGTGACAATCATCATCCCGAGTTGACTGCCGAGCAGTGTCGCCAATCACGTCTGTTTTGTATTTATCCCTCGTTGGTGGCGTCTGTATCAGCGGACACCCTGGCGTTCTTTATGTTGCAACCGAATGGTCTGGATAAGGTTAGCGTCAAATGGGGCCTGGCGAGCTTCGAGCAACACTTAACGGAAGACCAAAAGCAGGCACGAATCGATAAGTGGCGTGCAATAAACGAGGAGGATCACGCAATACTGCAACGCCTGCAGACCGGACTGCGATCATCTTATTACCAGGGGGGAGTGATGGCTCCCGAGCAATTCGAGGGCTGTGTTGGCGATTTTCATCGTGCGCTGGTTACCGCGCTGCTGCAATAGTTTGCCTGCAACACGCTGGCAAACAGCATTATTGTGCACACAGTCTGATTGGCTTTTAAACTATCGGCTGTCAGTCAGGTTTGCTGATATAGTTTTAATCTTAACACTATCTACAGGCTGCCTGTCTGGGCTATCAAATTATTTGTAGTTTTTACGTTATCCGCTGTCCCTTATCTCTGGAGTCAACATACTGTGACTGTTAGTAATGGTCGGGATTTTCTCGCCATCCCCGGGCCTACCGTCGTCCCTGATCAGGTGTTGTCAGCCATGCACAGGCCTGCCATCGATATCTATTCAGGTCCGTTGGTTGCGACCACCGAGTCGTGCCTTGCTGATCTCAGAAGGTTGTTTTGCACGCAGGGAGATGCTTATATTTATGCTGCTAATGGTCATGGCGCCTGGGAGGCGGCACTGACTAACACTCTCAGTCGGGGTGATCAGATTCTGGTTCTGGAGTCGGGGCGGTTTGCTCGCAACTGGGGAGAGATGGGAGTGCTGCCAGGCCTTGAGGTGGTCACTCTTGAGGGTGACTGGCACGCTGCTGTTGATTGTGATCAGTTGACTGCAAAGCTGGTAAAAGACAAAGCACATGCCATCAAGGCTATTCTGGTTGTACAGGTTGATACAGCCTCTGGCGTGGTCAATGATATTCCGAAAATACGTGCCGCAATTGATCGGGCTGGGCATCCGGCCTTGCTGATGGTTGATTGCATCGCGTCACTTGGCACCATGCCATTTGAAATGGATGAGTGGGGTGTTGATGTCACGCTTACCGGTTCACAGAAGGGTCTGATGATGCCACCCGGGCTGAGTTTTGTAGCCGTTGGTAAGCGCGCCAGAGAGAGGCATCAGACTGCTAATCTGCGTACACGTTATTGGGACTGGACACAAAGAGACGGGCCGGCTCACTACATGAAGTATTGCGGAACGCCACCGGAGCACATGTTGTTCGGGCTGCGTGCGGCGCTGGATATGATTTTCGACGAGGGTTTGAACAATGTCTTCGAGCGGCATCGTTTATTGGCGGCATCGGTTCGCAGCGCAGTGTCTGTATGGGGTGCAGACGGGTTATTTGATTTCAATATCAGCAACCCGGCGGAGCGTGCGGACAGTGTAACCACGGTCGTTGTAAATTCAGGGTTTGATCCTGCGCTACTGCTTGACTGGTGTGAATACAAAGCCGGGGTAAAGCTCGGCATTGCAATTGGAGACCTCGAAGGTCAGGGTTTTCGCATCGCTCATATGGGACATGTAAATGCACCCATGGTACTGGGTGCGCTCGGTGTCATCGAGGCTGCCCTGATCTCATTGCAGTGGCCGTTCCGAGCCGGCGGTGTGCAGGCAGCGGCCGAGCAGTTAGGCAAATCGGTTTCTGCGGACAGCCCGGTTTCCTGAATATTAGCTCAGGTTGTGCGGACTGTTAGAAACTGCTCCTGATGTTCTGCCCTCGGCGCGGAGAGGCGCGGCCGCCAGTACCCTGCCGGCGCTTACATCATTGTGATATCCAGGTGTAACTAACCATGAAACGAATTTTTTGATCGCGGCTGAATGGGCTGTCGGTTCGATGGAATGGCCGGCTGTGGTTGGCGTAGTCGTGACAGTCATTCTGGCGGGGCTCGTTCATGGCGCTTTGGGGCTGGGGTTTCCGATGGTGGCTACGCCGTTGATCGCTGTATTTCTTGATGTCAGGGTTGCTATCCTGATTACCCTGTTGCCAACAGCGGCAGTGAATGTAGCCAGTATCTGGACCGCAAAACCCTCCGTTGATTTGCTGCGACGCTACAGTCCGTTGGCGTTTGCGTCTTTGATTGGTGCGGTAACCGGCGCAGTGGTGTTGTCGGTTTCCAGTGCAGAGCCATTCAAGCTATTGCTTGCACTGCTGATTCTGCTTTTTCTCTATAGCAGCCAGAATGGAGGCTGGCGTCGTGAGTGGTTTGTTGCGAACCCGCTGCTGGCGATTGTTATAACAGGCCTGCTTGGCGGCTTTGCTGCCGGTACCACCAACGTTATGGTGGCGATACTCATTATCTATTTTCTTGCGATGGAGGTTGACCGGCGCGAAATGGTGCCAGCCATGAACCTGTGTTTTCTGGTTGGCAAGTTATCTCAAATCCTGGTGTTCGCCGGCGCCGGCCTGGTTGACCTGCGATTGCTGCTAATTACGGCGCCACTGGCAGCAATTGCTCTGCTCGCGTTATGGGCTGGCCAGTTAGTGAGCGATAAAATTCCACAGGACAGGTATCGGCGGATACTGCGGTACCTGCTCGCATTACTGGCGGCCGTGTTGTTGTTTCAGTTCTTTAGTTACCTGATGTAACACCGCGTTGCGAAGACCTGGCGGTGCCGATATAAACCGCGCGGATAAAGCAAGTGCCACCGCAGGTGAATGGTGCACTTGAAAAATCAACGGTTATACCTGGCTGGAAAACGGGCACCGTGTTCCTGGTTGTGGCGTATCACCAAAGCAGTGGCTCATGCGTGTCTCGCGGTGAAATCCGTGTACGGACTTTCGAGCGCGAAACAACTGACCCAGAGGGCGTGTTTGTTCAAACGTATTCCATGCGTTGAATCGCACCGCGTACTGGTGCTGCTCTGCTGAATACCATCGATCATCCTTTGCCTGATACCAGTTGTCTCCAGGTTGTTTATCCTGGTTAACGGGGCCGTTTAGAGTGACTTTGCCTACCCGCCAGAACGGTGCGTTGTCTTCATCCCAGGTAAGGTCATTGTACTCTGTGGCCATGACCTGTTTTGGTGGATCACCGTCTTGTGGTGACTGAATGCTGTCTGCGGTGGCGATCTGTACGCAGAACTCAAACTCTGCCTTTTGACCATCGGCAAAGTAGTCGATCACTGATTGTCGGTGGTAGGCTGCCGGATTGGCTGTGGTTGGTTTGAGGCCGCTTACCTGCTGTTGTTGTAGTGGCCGTAGCGCGAACTTCATTATTGCAGGGCCGAGTGCATAGGGGCCTGCTGAGAAATAGTGCTTACCCGCCCAGCCGCGTTGCTGCTGAGCAGCGCCGTACAGGTTGTCGGTGTTTTTGCTTAACAACTTTCTCCAGTGCTTAAACAGCTCACCGGTTTTGTGGTCAAGCAATATGTCGAGTTTTGCTTTTGAGTCATGCCGCATGGTGATCGCCATCAGCATCTGCCGGGCATCTCGAAAAAAGAAACCCTGGCCGTCCTGGTCATCGTGCAGGCTCTTCACCAGGCCCTCGGATAGCAGTAAATCAAGTTCGTTGGCAATACCGCTGGTGGCGTATACGTTAGGCACGGATTCCGGGTACTTTAGCTTTAGCGACATACGGCTGATCATCACCGGCATTTCACTATCATACAGATAGTTTGGTCGGCAGATGAGTTCATAATCGCGCAGATGCTCGAACAGGCCGATACGAAGTTCTGGCGGCAATTGTGTCAGCTCGTCTATTGACAGGCTGCCCTGCAGAAAACCGCTGGTGTTGCCCCAGTGAGGGTCCTGATAGTCAGGATTGTTTTTAGCGCCGCCAGAAGGCACTCCAGTCAGGCTGTCTTTTGCAAAGCCCTGTTTTAAGGCATCGAACAGTGTTGGTTCGTCCGCATCGCAGACTTCCTGGTGATGCAGATAGTTGTCATGGTTAGCGTTCGCATTGACAGCAGAGAAGTCTCTGGCGAACGATGTGCCGCTCCACCGATTGAGCCTGAATGTTTTACCTGCCTTAAGCAGGGCGAGGGCAAAGCCGGTTTTCAGCTTTTTTTTCAGTGCTTTCACGGTTTTGCTCATGTGGGCTCGGGGTATGGTTAACGTGCCCTAACGGGCTTGCAATCGCATCACCAGTTATGGTGAAAACCTGATGCATTACTCCACTATCAATCGGGTTCGCACAACTTAGCTGCGCGACACCGCACCGCTCGTCGGGGCATATCTCCTAGGCTGCTACAGCAGGGTTGGTAATTGAAAAATTGCAAAGCAGCCTGACCAGCTGCGTGCGGTTGGCGACGCTCGATTTGCCAAAGATAGTTTTAACCTGCGCGTTGATGGTTTCGACAGAACGGCTGCGGCGATCTGCAATTTCAATATTGGTCAGACCCTCGCAAACAAGCCGAGTTACTTCTGACTCAATTGGAGTCAGGCCAAATGCGAGTTGGGCCAGATCGACGTCAATTTTGATAGGGCGTGTCGTGTCACGGCTGAACAACAGTGCGCCGTTAAACAGGCTGGTGCCGAGCGCCGCTGACCTGCGCAGTGGCACAATTTCGAGGCATAGTGCTGCAGCACTGTCAGCGGTATTAATAAGCACTGCTTCTTTACGTGGCCGCGCCCCGTACTCGCCGTGGTTTAAAGCGTCCTTGAGTAATCTGGTGTATTGCTGCCGATCAGCATTCTCATGCAATTTCAGATGATTGTGTTGATCGGTCCAGAATGCTTTGTGAGTTTCCTGCTGGCGCTGAAATTCCGTGTTTGTCAGTTCAACTCGCCCGCTTGAATCCAGCACGCAAACTCCGATTGGCATTCCTTCAATGATCGAGAGCAATGCCTGGTGTTCGATACCGCTGTTGCCTAACGGGCCGCACAAGTCCATCGCTTTGGCCACATGCGGTAACAACGACGCTAACACCTCGCGATCGGTGCCCACGAGTGGGCCGCGAGTCTTACCGGTCTGGATTGCAAAGCGTGCTCGATAAGGGTTGTCTTTGTCGAGCAGGCAGCCGTAGCGATGACGGATGCCGTAGCCAAGCATCTCCTGCACGTGTGGCTGTGCCAGATACTCTTCTTCGTCTTTGAACAAGCCGCTTTCGTTGGCCAGTTCAATGCCGTCTAAGGTCAGTGATTGTTGTTCAAACAAGTCCTGGTCTTCTGACTCCCAGTTTGCGTACTTGTCAATATAGGTTTGCACCAGTTCCCGAGCGTAGTTGCTGGTGATTAACGGTGCTTCCAGTTTGCGTTCATTACCGTAGTTACGCCATTCAAATAAAATGCAGCCGCGAGCGTCGACGCGCTGGGCGATCTGGTCAAATACTTTTTGCCAGTCTCCAGGGTCCGCTACGGTTTGGTAGATATCCAACACCAGATCGCGGAACTCGTCACTTTTCATCACATATTCCACTGAATTACTAGGGCACTGAAGCACAGCCAAACGAACACTTTCACATTGTTTCTGCCCAGGGCTACGAGTTTAATTCCACGCATGAGTATACAAGCTTTAAGTCGAGTGGGTGTTACCTGTACGAGGTGGCAACTGAACAAATGCGAAAAAAAACGCAGGGGGTCATTCGAATTGCCGAACATAAAGTGTAGACGAAACCGCTGTTAGTTGGTGGCTCGTCGGCGCTCAATAGTAGTGCAATTTTATGGTCTGGTTTTGTGTTTGCTTAGCCCAGTTTTGCGTCATTGTTTTGTCAGCCATGCCCCGTGCATTCAGTGGTTGATTTGTCGTCCCCCAGGCAAGGGATGGCGCGGACTACTCAGTCTGAAACCTGCGAAAAATGGGTTGGGCGCATGTGTTGGCGCTGCTATCGACCATGGTACTGGGTGTTTTGGTATGTGTTGAATGGAATGTTGCGAACGTTCGCTCTATTCCAGCAGGGACAAAGGATGTGACGCCCGGGCTCTATTGCGAGGCCTACCATTCCAGCGCGTCTGCAAACTTGGTCATTTTAGGTGCACCGTTACCGTAGGTCACAACACTGTGACCACAATTGTCCATATGTGGTTTTTGCCAAATATCATTCAGTGACAAGCCGGCATAGTCGATCAGCAGCGATTTTAAAAATGCGCCGTGACTGACAACAAGAATGTTGCCGTTGATGCCCTGACACTCGTCAAGTATTTCGTCAATCGCATTGCGAGCGCGGTGTTGCAACTCGTGAAAAGACTCGGCGCCTTCGAGCTGAAAGTTCTCTGGCTGATGGCGGAATTGATCGGTTTCCTTCGGATACTGCTCGGTAGCATCTTTCAGTAGAACGCCTTCCCACGGGCCCAGATGAATTTCTCTTAGTGAAGGGCGAAAGTCTACATGGTCAATGTCACCCTGCAGGATATTACTGGTGGTTTGCCGCGTGCGCGCAAGATCACTGGAATAAACCCGTTCGAATGCCGGTAGTTTACCGACCAGTGCTTTTGCCTGCGAAACGCCCAGTTCCGATAAGTCGGGATCGGACGTGCCCTGTATGCGAATTTCCGCATTCCAGACAGACTGTCCGTGACGTATGAAGTGTAAGGTGGTCATGTTAGAAATCGCTTGGTGGTGGTGCATGGTGGTGCACAGAGAGTTAGCGAGGCACAATGTAACAAGCGCACCCGGGCATGGCAACGCGAACTGGTTTTGTCGCCGTGCTATTCCATGGGCGACAGGCAGCAGCAGTTTTGCTTGTTGTTGGCCCTGAAAAACACGACACTCTTGTTCGCAATCTTGAAATTCTTGTCGAGTAGATTATCTCATGCAGCCGTTTAGCGGAATTCGGGTACTGGATTTTACTCATGTGCTGGCCGGGCCATTCTGCACCTATCAGCTGGCCGTGCTCGGCGCGGATGTCGTGAAGATAGAGTCGCCCGATAGTACGGATATGATGCGTGTTGAATCTGCCAGTGAAAGGTTAGCCGGCGAGGGGCGCGGTACCCAGTATCTTTCCCAAAGTGCGAACAAGCGCAGTCTCGCGTTAGATATTACGACGGCAGAGGGTAAGGAGATTATCAGGCAGTTAGCTGTTGAGGCAGATGTGCTCGTCGAGAATTTCCGATCCGGTGTGCTGGAACGCGCGGGCCTGGGTTACGAGGCGCTGGCAGAGTTGAACCCGAAACTCGTTTATTGCTCGATGACAGGCTTTGGACAAACCGGACCAAAAGCCCGACACCCTGCCTACGACAATGTTATTCAGGCGTTCTCGGGTCTCATGGCTGCCACCGGTTCTGCTGCTACCGCGCCGGTCAGGGTGGGGCCGCCGGTACTCGATTATGGCACTGGTGCGCAGGCGGCGTTCGCCATCGCCGCTGCGTTGTTTCAGCGCAGCAAAACCGATCGGGGGCAGTACATTGATGTGGCAATGCTTGATGCAGCATTGATGCTGATGTCGAGCACCGTGGTGGATACGCAGGTCACCGGTATGGCGCCAGTGCCACCTGGAAACGCAAGTCTGAGCAATGCTGCGTACGGTTGCTACGAGGCCAGCGACGGCCTGATTATGATTGGTGCATTTACCGGTAAACAGCGCGCTGATCTGTGGCGGGTGTTAAGGCAATCCTGCATCGAATTACAGGGTGGCGAAGTTGCTGCTGGGCTGATTGCAGAGGGCGACATTGCGGGGCAGCTGACCTACGAACAACTGTCACCGCCTGAAAAAATGAAAAAGCTGCCGCAGGACAGGGCATTACTTCAGACGGTGCTGAAGCTGCAGTCGGCCGAGGTATGGGAAAACGTGATTAACGATGCGGGTGTGCCTGCGGCACGTGTGCGCAGTGTCGATGAGGCGCTGGCGCATCCCCAGGTAGAGTCGCGTCGGGTACTGCAGCCCGGGCCGGGCTTACCTGAAGAGCACGCTGACCTGAAAGTACCGGTAGCAGCATTTTCGTATTTGCACGGTGGTCCGGCCGTGGAGCACCATGCTGCACTCCATGGCCAGCATAGCCGGGAGGTTCTACGCGAGATGGGTCTTGCAGACCAGCGGATTTCGCAACTCGAAAAATCCGGGGTTGTGTTTCAGGCTCAGTGACCGTGGTTCAGTGCCCGTGGTTTAGTGCGCGGGCTCAGCCACCGAATTAGCGCCATCAGCGCGATTACTGTTCTGACCGGCAAGGTTTATAGCAAGGGGTTGTAGACGGATGTGCGGATACGGTTTCTACAGTGCTAAACTGTCGCCACAGTCAACTCTCTGGACAACAACGTGATCGACCTTTATAGCTGGACTACGCCCAATGGCCGCAAGGTTTCAATTATGCTCGAGGAGTGCGGGTTACCTTACGAAACTCACTCGATTGACATCACCACCAACAAGGATCAGTTTGAGCCATCGTTCCTGAAGATCAGCCCGAACAATCGCATTCCTGCAATTGTTGATCGTGATACCGGTCAATCATTGATGGAGTCGGGAGCAATACTGCTGTATCTGGCAGAGAAAACTGGCAAGTTTTTATCGACTGATGCAGCCACACGCTGGCAAACCATTGAGTGGCTGATGTGGCAAATGGGCGGTCTTGGACCCATGGCAGGTCAGACTCATCATTTTGTAAAATTCAACAAAGGTGCGGCTCCCTACGCTGAAGAAAGGTATGTCAACGAAACAAAGCGGTTATATGGCGTGCTTGATAAACAGCTGGCAGATCGAGACTATATCGCCGGCGACTATTCAATTGCCGATATGTCTGTCTGGCCGTGGATATCGCGCTTTGAATGGCAGACCATAGATCTGAATGAATTTGCTAACGTAAAGCGCTGGTATGTTGATATTGCCGGTCGCGATGCAGTACAAAAGGGTTACCACGTACCTAAATTTACAGCGGATATTCCGATGCCCTAGCTATGTGGCAAACCAGCGACTGATGAAATAGAAAGCACCTGTCAGCATAAACAGTTCAAGTACAACGGTATGAGTAGAGCGACGGGTGCGTAAGACAATCTTGCGGCCAATGTAGTGCCCCGGGAAAGTGCAAATCCCCATGAATATGCCCGTTGCAAAATACCACGGGGTAAGCAATGGCGAGAATCCAAACGCCACTGACTTTATAACATTGAGGAAAAAACCCTGCACGGCGATGGTCGCAATCAGAGTTTCACCGGCAAGGCCGGCACCCAGCAGGAAAGGGCCCAGTAGCATGCCTACGCCAAAACTTGCACCAGACAGAAAACCGTAGGGAATTGCGACAATACCAATTGCGGCGCGTGGTATTTGTACACTTTTGTTCTTCAGTATGCGGCGAAGCGGCAGGGTAATCAGCAGCACTGTGCCGAGAAGCAGACCAATCGCTGCTTCAGACAGTGCAACGTAGGTGTGAACACCGAGCAAAATAAACGGAAAGGCACAAACAAACAGTAAGGCAAATAATTTCCAGTCGACGTCGTGCCTGAAATAAAGCGCGCGTGCTCCATGCGAAATCACCATCGCGACAGTGACCACCGGAACAGTAAGCTTGATCCCGAGTACCGGCGCAATGGCGATTGACAGCAGCAATGCACCTGCGAACCCACCGACGCTGTGCAGTACAGCGGTAACAAATGCTGCGAGCCCGAGATAGATTATGATTAGTGGTGAAATGTTCCGGAGTCCATTGCAAATTCAGAACGCGGTTATTGTTACTGGAGATAGCTTTATTGCATAGCCTTGTGATCAGAAGTCAATGCCAAAGCGCTGTTTTATGGAGTGTGACTATAGCGCAAGCGATAGCTGAGTGTGGTTTTCAAGATCAAGCAGAAAACTTTTTACCGGCAGGCCGCCGCCAAATCCGGTAAGGCTGCCATCTTTGCCAATGACACGGTGACAGGGAATCACAATCGGAATCGGATTGCGTCCGTTGGCATTGCCGACTGCCCGCACCGCCTTTGGTCGATCAATGTATTCTGCGATGAATCGATACGACACTGTTTCGCCGTAAGGAATGTCGATGAGCGCCTGCCAAACTTGCTGCTGGAAGTCGGTGCCGGCGGGTTTTAGTGACAGGTCGAATTCGGTGCGTTGGCATGAAAAGTACTGATCAAGCTGTTTTTTGGTGTGCCGGAAGGCAGTATCGTCTTCTTTCCAGTCGGGCAGCGGAGAAAACTTGCCGCCGACTGTACTACCGTTAGTCAGCTTGCGTTTTGGAAAGCTGATGTGCGATACGGCATCGTCATCGCCGGCCAGCAATAATTGGCCTACTGGTGAGTTGTGCCAACAATAGTAGGTTGTATTTTGTGTCACCGATAACGGTCTGATAAAAGTAGTGGCCCGAGTATATTGTGCCAGTTTGTATGAGTAAAATTACCTGACCAGCAACAGGCGCCAAAGTTGATCAGACCTTATCTTCATTGTTCGTCATTTATGCAGCGGGTATGTTGCAGGTGCATTGCAGAACTCACCGTAAGTACTGCGCAAGGGATCGAGGTGTCAGCGCCGGCTTCTAGCGGGTTGGATCGCTGATTCTCTGTCAGCGAACACCAGCTCCGGGTAGCGTAAACTCTCGTTCTCGCGGATCTGATCAAGTGCATCCAGAGTTGTGAGCCGTTGATTGACATCCGAGCCATCTGGTGTCAGACCAGAGTTGCCAAGGCGCCTGGCCTCCTCGAGCGTAAGTGCCGGCAATTTTTTGCCGGGGTGAGGGCGGTCCATGCTCGGATCCATGCTTGGATCTATGCTCTGATCATTGTCGGTCGACGGGGCGAGTTGGTGCTGCGAATCAATAAAAAATGGCTCGTGCCGCAAGTGCAGAGGTTTTCTTTTTGTCAGTCCCATGAGGCGTTTTAGCATTAAGTTCACTCCCTGTTTCGCTAATTTCTTTGGCCAGTTGTCTGCTGACAGGTGATCGACAATCGGAATCCACACAAGCGTAAAGTCCACGTGGTTTACCAGGTTTTGGCTTGCTATCCGAGCGAATGATAGTTACACAGCCTTGACGGATATTCGCTCAACAAGTCTGTTTATGTGGACCAAACCGCACAAACAATTGTGGAAATACAACCTGTGTATGATTTTGTCGTACTGATGCAGGGCGCTCGGCGGTGGCAGCCAGGTGGCTCTGACGCCCCGTTTCCGTAGTAGACTCGACTCAAGATCAAAACAGAGGAATTATTTTTGTCTTCAACCAATTCGAACGCCCCAAACCCCAAAGTGCCGGCCACAACCGTGACCGAGGCTGTGCTGACACGTCACTCATTGCGAGCATTCACAGATCAGCCGGTGTCACAGGATACGCTGAAGCAAGTGCTGGCCAGTGCTGCCAGAGCTCCAAGCGGCACGAATATGCAGCCATGGCGTGTGCATTTGCTGTTTGGCGATACGCTGAATAAGGTCAGCAACAGTATGTTGGAGGCGTATGACAACGACGTACCCTACGATGCAGAGGAGCCTTACTACCCTGACAAATTTTTTGAACCTTTTCTGGGCAGGCGGCGCAAGGTTGGTTGGGATCTCTACTCGTTGCTCGGTATAGAGAAGGGTGACAAGGAAAAAATGAAAGCGCAGCACCGGCGTAATTTCGAGTTTTTCAGTGCGCCGGCAGGTGCGGTGTTTACCATTCATCGCGACCTTAATACCGGCAGCTGGCTTGACTACGGTATGTTCCTGCAAAATGTAATGCTGCTGGCCCGGGAAGCCGGATTGCATACCTGCCCGCAGGCTGCGTTTTGCGGTTACCACCAATCGATCAGAGCGGCGTTGCCACTGCAGTCGGAAGAGGTTGTCGTGTGTGGTATGTCTATTGGCTACGCTGACTTTGATGCGATTGAAAATTCGTTGGTGACCGAGCGAGCACCTTTGTCAGAATTTGTGACTGTTTATGACTGACAGCTGCTCGCAGGCCCTGCGCTCGCGAAGCGGACCTGTTTCCTGCTGTGTCACCTGGCCGGTGGCGCGACAGTCGGTCAGATATGGTAAATTGCCATGCAAATCACTCGGAGACGTTGATTCAATGAGTACAGGAAAAAAACTACCGACCAGCGCCGTATCTGGTAGCTGGCGCCGCGGACTTGCGGCAGTGGCGGTAACCGTCGCAGCAGTGTTGTCGGTGGGTACAGCGTTCGCTGCAAAGACTGATATTACGATTGGTATGCAGCTTGAGCCGCCAAATCTTGACCCAACAGGTGGTGCGGCAGCGGCAATTGATGAAGTTGTCTACGCGAATATCTTCGAGGGGTTAACACGCTTTGGTTCAGATGGCAGTGTCAAGCCGGCACTGGCCAGTTCGTGGGAAATTTCTGAAGACGGCCTGACATACACCTTCAAGCTGCGAACCGGAGTCAGCTTTCACGATGGCAGCAGGTTTGATGCGAATGACGTCAAGTTCTCACTCGATCGGGCTCGCGCGGATGATTCAACCAATGCACAGAAACAGCTATTCACTGGCATTGACACGGTGGAAGTGATAGATCCGGAGACCGTGAAAATCACGCTGGCGCAGCCCAATGGCGCGCTGCTGTTTAATTTGGCGTGGGGCGATGCGATCGTACTGTCTCCCGATTCTTTTGATCGGGCCAGAACAGAACCTGTGGGTACGGGTCCCTTCCGTTTTTCAAAGTGGGCGCAGGGCGACCGTATTGAGATAGTCCGTAATGATGAGTACTGGGGTGAGCCTGCCAAACTGGAAAAAGCGACGTTTAAGTTTATCTCTGAACCCACCGCGGCGTTTGCATCGCTGATGGCGGGTGATGTCGATGCGTTTCCAGTGTTTCCGGCACCGGAAAATCTTCCGCAGTTTGAAGCAGACCCTCGTTTTACCGTCGTGGTTGGTTCTACCGAAGGTGAAACTATCCTGTCCACGAACAACCAGCAGGCACCGTTCGATAACGTGCTGGTCCGTCAGGCTGTGGCGCATGCAATTGATCGCAAGGCGATAATCGATGGCGCGATGTTCGGTTACGGTACGCCGATAGGTACGCACTTTGCGCCGCACCATCCGTCTTATGTCGATCTGCTGGGTAACTCAACCTATGACCCTGAAAAAGCCAAAGCGCTGCTGAAAGAAGCCGGCCTTGAAAACGGTTTTAGTACAACACTTAAGCTACCGCCACCGTCGTATGCTCGACGCGGTGGCGAAATAATCGCCGCACAACTCAGAGCGGTGGGTATAGAAACTGAAATCAGTAACCTCGAGTGGGCACAGTGGCTTGAGCAGGTTTTTCGTGGCAAGGATTTCGGCTTGACGATTGTGTCGCACACCGAGCCAATGGACATCGGCATTTATGCAAAGCCCGATTACTACTTTCAGTATGACAATGCTGATTTTCAGAAGCTGATCACTGATCTTGAGTCGATCTCTGATCCCGACCAGCGCAGTGAACTGTTAAAGCAGGCGCAGACGATCATCTCTGAGGACTACGTGAATGGTTACCTGTTCCAGCTGGCCAAGACCGGCGTTGCCAGTGCCAATATAGTTGGGCTATGGGAAAACGCGCCAACACAGGCTAACGATTTAACAGCGGTGTACTGGAAGGACTAGTCAGTAACATTGCCTATCAACTGTGATCTGTTTGGTAGCGCGTTTGGCGGTACCAAACAGTTTCTGACGGTGCAACGCGGGCGCTGGATTCACTGTTTGCGTGCGTGCTTTAACAGTACTACTAACCTCTCTCCTGCTCTCTGATGCTACGCTTCGCATTGCGGCGCCTGTTGTCGCTGGCTCTGACGCTTGTTGCTGCGAGCCTGATCATTTTTGTTGCTATAGAAATAGTTCCAGGTGATCCGGCCAGCTATATGCTTGGCCTGAATGCACAACCTGAAACGGTGGCTGCCCTGCGAGAAGAGCTCGGTCTCAATGTGTCTAAACCGCAGCGCTACTTTAACTGGGTGGGCGGCATGTTGCGTGGTGACTTTGGCACGTCGTATACGTATCGGACCGAAGTAACACCAATGATTGCTGATCGATTATTGATCTCACTGCCACTTGCACTCTACGCATTGTTGTTGTCTACCTTGATCGCTTTTCCGGCCGGTGTGATCGCCGCTACTCGCCGCGGCTCCGGTGCTGATCTGGCGGTTATGGGCTCAACGCAAATTGGTATCGCATTGCCAAACTTCTGGTTTGCAATGCTGTTGGTAAGCCTGTTTGCGATCAAGTTGAGGTGGTTCGCCTCTGGTGGCTTTCCAGGTTGGGATACCGGTCTTTTTGCGGGCTTGAAAGCACTAACTCTACCGGCAATTGCACTGGCCCTGCCGCAGGCATCTATACTTGCAAGGGTCATGCGATCATCTTTACTTGACACATTGGGTGAAGATTTCATCAGAACAGCCAGGGCTAAAGGGCTCACCGCAAGACAGGCTCTTTGGCGGCATGCGCTGCGCAATGCGTTGATTCCGGTGCTTACTATTATCGGCCTGCAATTTTCCTTTTTACTGGCAGGTGCGGTCATTATTGAGAATATTTTCTATCTGCCCGGGTTGGGCAGATTGATATTCCAGAGTCTGACTCAACGAGATCTGATTGTCGTTGAAAGTGTCGTGATGTTATTGGTATTTGCAGTGGTGCTCGTAACGTTTCTGGTTGATGTGGCCTACGCGATAGTCGATCCCAGGCTGCGACGGAAATGAGTGCCCGGCCTTCAGGCGTCATGCGCTATCGTCACATGATAACCGGTGGGTTACTGGTGTTAACTGCTATTGTGGCAGCGGTTGTCTCTTTCTACTGGACACCATTTGACGTTACTCAACTTGATATTGCCAATAAGTTAAAAAAGCCCTCAGCTGAGCATTGGTTTGGCACAGATCATTTTGGTCGAGATATCTTTTCGATGATAATGGTTGGTGCACGCACCTCTATTTCAGTGGCGATAGTGGCAGTTGGTATCGGTATGGCGTTTGGTGTGCCGCTGGGCTTAGCAGCGGCATCACGGCGTGATAGCCTGCTTGATGAAACACTAATGCGAATTAACGATTTAATTTTTGCATTTCCGGCGCTGGTGATCGCAATTCTGATAACGGCGGTGTATGGCGCCAGCGCCATCAATGCGATTATAGCCATTGGCATTTTTAATATTCCCGTCTTTGCCAGATTGACCCGTGGTGCCGCACTGAGTTTGTGGGAACGCGATTTTATACTGGCTGCCCGTGTGGCCGGAAAATCGAAGTTTCGGATCTCGTTTGAACATATTTTGCCCAATGTACTCAATCTGCTGATCGTCCAGGGAACCATACAGTTTTCACTCGGCATACTGGCTGAAGCTGCGCTGTCGTTCGTCGGACTTGGTGCACAGCCGCCGTTACCAAGCTGGGGGCGTATGTTGTCGGATAGTCAGACCATGATCAGTTTTGCGCCGCACCTGGCTATTTTTCCCGGGCTGGCAATTGTGCTTACAGTACTGGGGCTAAACTTGTTTGGTGATGGTTTGCGTGACTACTTCGATCCTCGGATCAGACGGGACAGTCGGTGACAAGTCGGTCATTACTCCAAATCGATGGTCTGCGGTTATCTATTGGTGAACAGCCAATTCTGCACAATATAAGTTGCAGTGTTGACGCTGGTAAAGTGCTTGGCATCATCGGTGAGAGCGGCTCCGGCAAGTCAATGACGGCCTATTCGATTATGCGGTTGCTGCCGCAGGGGGCGGT
The DNA here is from genome assembly GCA_937957915.1 of uncultured Granulosicoccaceae bacterium. Lineage (GTDB taxonomy): Bacteria > Pseudomonadota > Gammaproteobacteria > Granulosicoccales > Granulosicoccaceae. Next base: position 25,234 of record CALGNZ010000101.1, read on the forward strand.
GGTCAGTGGATCAATTGGTATAGACGGAGATAATCTGCTCGACAAATCAGAGGCACAGATGTGTGAGGTCAGAGGCGATGATATCGGCATGGTATTTCAGGAGCCAATGACTGCGTTAAATCCGGTGCTCACTATTGGTGATCAGGTGGCCGAAACTATTCGCATCCATACCTCAGCCGGTCGTCGCGAGGCACTGAGTGTGGCTCATCGTGTTCTTGAGCGTGTTGAATTGCCGCCTGGAAAGTACCCGTTGTCGCGATACCCGCATGAGCTGTCCGGTGGACAGCGTCAGCGCGTGGTGATCGCCATGGCCATTGCGTTGAAGCCCCGACTGTTGATAGCGGATGAGCCGACAACCGCCCTGGATGTAACGACGCAGGCTCAGATACTTTCACTGTTAAAAAAGCTGGTGCAAGAGGATGACATGGGTTTGATCCTGATTAGTCATGATCTGGCAGTGGTTGCAGATATAGCGGACGATATCGTAATTATGCGTGAAGGTGTGGTTGTCGAGTCCGGTACAGTACGATCGGTATTTGCGCAACAAACACATGCCTATACACGTCAGTTGTTCAAAGCGTCTTCCTATCAGCCTGAACGATCAACCATAACGAATGTGGATGATAATTTACTGGTGGTCGACAATGTCTCACGAGACTACCGATTGCCGCGCACCAGCTTTTTTTCAAAGCCCGGTTATTTTCGAGCGGTCGATCGTGTGAGTTTCACCATACGGCGCGGCGAAAATCTCGGATTAGTTGGTGAAAGTGGCTGTGGCAAGTCAACGTTGACTCGCGTCATTCTTGGTCTTGATCCCTGCCAGCAAGGCAGTATTGTGCTCGATGGGGAACCTGTAGTCGCGGGTCAGGCTATGTTGCGAGACACCAGAAAAAAAATGCAGGTGGTGTTTCAGGATCCGTATGCCTCATTTAATCCCAGGCACAAGGTAGGGCGCCTGATTGCCGAGCCGTTACACCTTGTTGACCAATCATTGAATACAAAAGACAGAGCCGAGCTCATAGTAAATACTCTGCTGAGCGTTGGACTCGAGGCCAGTGATGCTGAAAAGTTTATACATCAGTTTTCGGGCGGACAGCGCCAACGTATAGCAATAGCGCGAGCGTTAATTACCAGGCCGGCGCTGATCATACTGGATGAAGCAGTATCTGCGCTTGATGTGTCCATTCGTGCGCAGATACTTGACCTGTTGTCTGATTTGTCATCGGCCCACACGTTGTCTTATCTGTTTATTTCGCATGATTTGTCGGTAGTACGTTCGGTTACTGACCGTGTGTTAGTCATGAAGGACGGTAAGATTGTGGAGCAGGGAGAGACAGAAGCAGTTTTTACCCGGCCATCTCACCCTTATACCAAACGTTTGATAGCTGCCATACCAGAGCTTCCCGTGACAGATTGAATTGCTGGTAATCGAATGTGTCTTTTTGTAAAAGATTAATCTGCTGGCTGACAAATATTAACGCTATAGTAAGAGAAGCGGGTAGTATTCAATTGAGCCGGAGTGCGGTGTGTTTTGGCAACTCGTGTGTTGCGAGATCCACGCAGGTGCGATTTATAGGTGGGATTTATAGGTGCTATGTCAGGTCATTCTGACTTGCGATGCAGCACCGCTGGTAATAATGTTGTGAATACGACTTTGGGTAAACTGGTGGGGTTGTGGGTTAACGTGATTGCATAATTCTCAGGAATTTCAGTCAAACGCTGGCTGCAGAATGAGATCAAACAACCTCTATAGTTGATAATCGAAACTGATGGTAGGTGTTTAGCAGCAGTTCCGAAAGTTAGCAAATTCGTAGTATCGTCACCAGAGACAATAAAACCACAACACTGGTTATTAACAAAAAGGAGATTTACATGTTAATACTGACGAGGCGTGTTGGTGAAGCCATCATAATCGGTGACGATGTAACGGTTACCGTTCTGGAGACTTCTGGAAATAACGTTCGTATTGGAATCAAGGCTCCCGGGGAGGTTCCGGTACACAGAGAAGAGATCTACCAAAAAATCGAAAAGCAAAAACGAAACGTACTGAAGTTACAAAAAAGCTAGTTGCTGCGTTCCGGGGTAGCTCCTTATGCGTTGGCTTTTTTGCCGTGATTCTATAGGTTTCATACCTGGCTTTTACATGCCTTACTTGTAAAAGTATTCCCTCTTCCAGGTGGTATCAGCATCTCCAAGATCCAGATCCTGGAAGTGTAATTTCTTTCAGGCATTTGTTTTCAGGGCAACGGTCGGGTAAAAAGAGTCTGTATCAGAGGCTTGCTGTCTGGCTACTTTTTGACTTTTTATTTCACCAGTTGGTGTCCATGCTACTAGCCAGCCCGCCAATCACCCCGCAGCATGACACCCTGGTACTGACTGATATTGCATATGACAGCGATGTTGACAGACCGGTATTCACGCATTTCTGACAATAATTGCGACACCGGTGATACTCAGTAGAATACCCGCAACCGATATGCTCGACAGAGACTCGTCAAATAGTAGCCATGCTTCGAATGCTGTAAACGGCGGAACCAGGTAAAACAGACTGGCCACATTACTCGCGTTACCCCGTTTGATCAGCCACATCAGTAACAGCACCGCCCCTAACGATAACGCGAGTACCAGCCACAGATAGGCGAAGACAAATTCGGCATTCCAGTTGATTGACATCGATTCTGTCGTCGCAGCCACCGGCAGTAACACAACGGTGGCGGCTGTGTACTGGATGCAAACTGACGGGAGCAGGCTGATTTTCGTGCAGAAATGCTTTTGATAGATCGTGCCGACAGTAATCGCAACCAGCGACATCAGGCAAAGCAGTAATCCGCTGGATAAGTGTTTGCTAAAATCGATCTGACTAACGTCCGCTGTGGCCCCTGTGAAATTGTCCGCCAGCAGCACCAGGCAAACACCCGCAAGGCCAAGTGCGATGCCTGCTATTTTTGTGAAACTAACCGATTCCCCAAGCCATATACCTGCGAACACGACTGTCAACAGAGGCTGTAAGCTGACGATGAGTGCGCTGAACCCTGCATCTGTGCCCTTTGAAATTGCGACAAAGACGCCCCCAAGATAGACAGCGTGAATCAATACTCCAACGGTGGCTGCATGACAGATCTCCCGTATACCTGCTGGCCATCTGCCATTAGTAATTGCCACAGCCAGGTAAAGTAACAGTGCGGCAGTTAACATTCGCATAAAAAGAAATGTCAGCGGGTCTGCATGGGGCAGGCCGTATTTTGCGCCAATAAACCCCGTACTCCACAGAAACACGAATAGCAACGGGATCAGTGCTTTGTACAATAGAGTGTTTGATGGCATAAGATGCGCTGAGTGTGGGCAATGCGAAAGTCTACCTTTCAAGAGCCGGATAGTCTGTTTAAAAGTACTCGCGATTCACATCGCCTGAAACAGGTGCCGGTAAATTCTACTGACCACGGGTGTCTTGTCGTGCCCTTTTAGTCGCAGGGTCACCTTGCCAGTATCTTCTTTAACAGCAGCCTCTACATGGTTGAGGTTAACGATGGCGCCTCGATGAATTTGCGCAAACTGATTGTTATCGAGCTGTGGCAGCAGGCTGCGCAGCGACTCGCGTATCAGCGCCTCCTGAGTTTGTGTGAATACAGAAACATATTTGTCCGCAGACTCAAAAAGAATGATCTCCTCTGTTGGTATCATCTTTACTGCATCGCCAACGCTGGCTCTAATGATGCGAAGCGGGGCTTCGGTTTGGACATTTGTCTGTTGGTGAGCGTGTTCCGTCGCCAGCAACAATCTAAGTTGTGTACCGAGTTCTGTCATGTCCTGACCGATAGAAGACTGCAATCGCTGTTTTAGTCGATCTATTGTGGACGCCAGCCGATTTGAATTAACCGGCTTTAGCAGGTAGTCAACGGCTGCTGATTTAAAGGCTTCAACAGCATAGTCATCAAAGGCAGTAACAAAAACAATCAGTGGTAGTGGATGGACAGAAGAGCCTTCGGGCCAGTCGTCTGCGATTGTTTCGGCAACCTCAATACCAGTGGCTCCCGGCATCTGTATATCGAGAAAAACAATGTCAGGCTGATGCTCCATAATCGCTTCAATGGCTACGGAACCGTTGCTGGCAATTGCCACAATAGACAGCGTGGGCCATAACTTTGCCAGCTCCGCTGCAAGTGCTTTAGACAACAGCGGTTCATCGTCCGCGATAACGGCAGTCAATTTGTCATCCATAGTCTGTCAGTATGCGTTTTGAGAGAAAGGCCCGGGTGATGTTATGCATCACTTTTGACAGGTATTTGTAGGGTAATGCGTGTGCCGCTGTCCCAGTCAGCAGCTGACGTGATCTTCATAGATGTCTGGCTACCGTAAGATTGCAGCAAGCGTTGTTGCAGGTTTTCCAGTCCAAATCCAATTGAGGTGCCGGCTTTTGTCTCTTCGGCGGGCTTCTGCTCTGTGGGTGACCATTGAGGCCTGCACTGTGGCCTGCATTGAGGCCTGGTGTTGCCGGTGACCGTTTCGGGCGCGAGATTGCTGACAGTCTTATGCATTCCTATACCGGAGTCCTCGACGATTAATATCAACGAATCAGTGTCACGCTGTGCTTCGATGTTTATATGTCCGCCTTGCAGCATCGGGTCGATTCCGTGACGGATGGCATTCTCTACCAATGGTTGCAAAATGAGTGCGGGCACGTGAATCTCCTTGCAGTTATCTGCAACCGTAAACGAGTAGGTGAGCCGTTCATCCATGCGTATTTTCATTAGCGCAAGATAGTCGTCCAGTACTTTTAGTTCCTGCGCCAGTGTGTGGTTAGATGCGCGTGTCGATTTGAGCGTTGCCCGTAAAAAGCTGTCCATTCGATCAAGCATATCAAGCGCCCGATCAGTGTCGTGTCCGATCAGCGCTCGCAGATTGGCGAGCGTGTTAAACAGCATGTGAGGATCCAGCTGAGCGCGAAGCATGGCATGATGTGCACTGTCTGCCCGGCGTTTTTCTTCAGAGGCTGTTAACTCGAGTCTCATCACGTTTTCACGACGATTTAAGTGCCAGTTAAATGCGAGGCTGGCGATGATCGCGGTTATCGCGGTAACCAGTAAATGGTCGGCACCGGGCAAGAAGTCCAGTGGTGTGGTATTCAGCCCCAGTACCGTTCCGGCTATCCATAAGCCAATCACAATGCCCAGGCCTGTTGCCAGTACAAGTGACAGCACACTGACCCACAGGTTGCCAAGGCCTGCTGCTTTGGCCCATCGTGAAAGGCCGATAGAGAGTAAGGTAATGCTGCCACCAATGGCCTGTGCGTGTACGAAATTTGAGAAAAAGCCGTACTGGCCAACGGACGGCACAAATTGCCACAGGATAAGTGCTATCACTGTGCAGAAGACAAAATTCTGCAGTAAAACGCGCAGTGGGGATTCTCGGTTCATTTCGGTTTGGCCTTGCTCCGGCGGCTTGTTCGAGAGAGTGCTCCGTGATGGAGGTGGTGCGCTGGCTGGGTGGAGATAGAATGCCATTATACGCCGCCAGTTGCTGCAACAAACTGTCCGTGAAGGCCGAGCGGCAGGCCGTACGGTAATTCGGCGATGGCAATAGGGCCGTCACCGATATGCCGGGCGTTAAAAACAGACAGCGCTGTGCGACGCTTTTTCCAGTTGTAGCTCGTACCGATGAGCCACCCTTTGCCTGGCGTGTTTCCAGGTGCTGCGACAAACAAGTGTTCTTCGGCAATGGTTTGCGCTCCATAATCGAATACTTGTTCGTTGTCAGTTTGCCGGTCCATCGCTGTAATGCTGTTAAAGCCAAACACGGAATCCGGCATGTTGCCGGAGCGCGCCATCATGAACAGATGCTGCGTTTGCGAGCCGGTAAATCGTTGGTCAAACCGGGGGAAGTCGATGCCACTGGTGGGTAACGGATTTAGTGTCGCACGATTGTGCGTTAAGTCGAGACGTATTTCTGCCGTCTTTGGTTGTGGCGGAGGGGTATCTGGCTGCTGTCTGCTGGTTGCTTGTACTATCTGTTGCATCAACGGTGCAAATGATGGCGCAGTTGCCACCTCAATGCGGATGGTGCTCTGGTCTTGCCATGCATTTCCCATGTGAAATGCGAAGAATGCCGGCAACTCGAATCGATGGCTTGTTTGAAGGGTGTTTTTATCAACGACCAGGACATGCACCGGTGCGTTGTTATCCCACTCCAGTCTGTCGGAAAACGAGAGATTGACAGCAGTATTGCTGCTATAGCGTAACGGCTGCAGCACAAACACCAGGTAGCGATCGGTAATAGCAAAGTCGTGCACCATATCGGCATTGGGTGCGTCGATAATTGATGTGCGATTCAGTTTTCCACTGGCACTGATATCGTAAAGTACCAGCTTACCTGAGCCACTCAGATAGCCGAAGTTCCAGATTCTGCCGGTAGGGTCAATACGCGGGTGGGCGGAAAATGGCAAGCCGTCAGTTTCTGGTGAAAATACTTTTCGACCAAGGGTGTCGAGTGTGGTGGCATCTACCCGCCATGGCGACCCGGCCTCCCACAGGGCAAGCACTTCGTCGCCAACAGGTAGTACTGATATGTTGGCGACATTAATGTCATCGGGCTGGTTGACAGGCAGGCTGTGATCAAAGCCGGTACCGAAGCCTCCCCATAAAAACCGGCCAGCTTTTTCCTCTGCAATCAGGCGATCGGTTCTGACCATTTTTGCATGGTGGGTGACCGCACCGGGTTGCAGTGTAAAAGCGTGCACCATACCATCGCCATCGAACCAGTGGTGGTAGCTTGTATCGCCACGGTGCATCCTTGCCGGCCCGTTGCGGTACAACGTCCCGCTAAGGTCTTTGGGTAGTGGTCTGTCGAAACTGACCCGGGTCGGTCCGAATGTCTCAGGCACGTCGTCAAAGCTACTCGCGAATGCTTCGTACGGCAGAATCTCATCTGCTGCGAACGCTGGCAGGGTGCTGAGTCCTGCGGCAGAGGTACCTGCCAGCAGTGTTTTGCAAAATGATCGCCTTGATATGGCAGTCGCTGCTGTGTTTTTCGCTATTGGTTTCATTGTTTCGGTCCCGGAAAACAAGAGAGAGTCAATTGCCTGTGCGTCGGTCGATCATTAAGGCGCAGAGCTATTTTGTTGCACCGAAAATGATCGATAGAAACGCACTGACAAGTCGTGTTCGCAGTAGCAGAGGCTCTTCCTTGCAAGCTAGTTCAGCGTGATGTTGATGGACTTGCCAGTATCCGTTAGCTCGAACTTTGCGTCGGACCAGCCGGGAGCTCCAAACACAGATTTGCCCTGTAACGATCCTCCCCAGGGTTCTTTTGGAATGCCAAGTAAATTGGTGTCGAGTTCACCATTGCTATTGCAGTCGTGGAAAACCATCACTGCGTAGTTACCTGCGGCCAGGTCTGGAAAAGTGAAAACCATGTCGCCGATTTTTGCTGCTTTGCGGGTGGCGATGCTTTCTGTCTTACGAAAGTGACCTTCGCTGTCGTAGATCGCCAGCATGATCTCACCTTCAGCCTTTTTCACTGCGGTGACGGTCACTGTTAAATCAGCGGCCATAGCTGTAGAAGCCAGGGCGCTTGCAGTGATCAGGGAAAGTAGTGTGCAAACCTTGTTGGTTGTAATGACCTTTTTGATATACTTTTTCATGTTGCTGCTCCTTGTGTGGCTGGTGGCTGGGTTAGTGGATACATTCAGATTATCGAACGTGAAAGAGGGAGCCCTGGTGCCGGGTATCAGATGCTGCTCTAATCAGCTTCTGGTGTCAGTGTTGTTGAAAACCATTCAGTCAGTTCAAGACCTAGTGTCTCGTTAAAGGCTTCCCTGTCAAAGCCAGCCGGGTCCTCGGCTACCTCTCCGAGTGGCTGTTGCCATGGCTCGGCAATCGGTGCTATGAAACTAAAGTGACCAGCGCCTTTTGCTTCTCGAAAGGCGCCATGCTTTGCGACTTGTTGAAGTCGGCTACTGTGGTATTGATGCGGCAGTATGTTGTCCAGTTCTGCGGTAATTACTTTCACCGCGGTGTTTTGATCGATCTGCGAAGTCTTATCGATCACGCTGCCCAGTGGGGCGAGCAATGCGATCGATCGGATAGCCGGAGTTTTGTAGCTATTGAAATGAGTCGTCTGTTTTGGCAGTGTGAACGACTCACCCGTTGGTGATGTAACAGCCATTGTCGGGTCGCGGTAGTGACACGATGGATCATCATCAACCTGATTGCAGTGATCGATCAATGCCTGTCGGTTAGCTGTGGCGCCCGCTAATACCGCAACTGCATATCCACCTGCGGAATGACCAATCGCACCCACCCGTTCGTGGTCGATCAAGGCGCCAAGTTTTTCGTCTCGTGTTATGGCGTGCAGTAAGGCGGCAAGTTGGCGTGGGCGCTCGTCAAAATAGCGTTCATCAGCCACCAGCGAACGGTCCTGGTAGTTGTCTCCCGGGTGTGTGAGTGCCGCGACCATGAAGCCGGCTGTGGCAAGTGTTTCAGCGATGGGATGGTGAGCGAGACCAGAGCCTCCAGTGCCGTGGGAAAGAATCAACAGAGGGTGCTGAGTTTCTGTAAGCGGAGCATTGCTGGCAGCGAACAATGTAAAAGGGCCGGCGTTTATCACTTTGGCGCTGATTTCTGTGGGGTACCAGATAGCCACTGGCACAGTAGCGTTGTGGTGGGTGAATGACCACTGCAGCAAGCCTGCGTTGTTTGAGTTGGCCAGAGCAGGTAATACTGTCGCCGAGATAACGACAATGGCTGTGGCAAAGAATTTTGTAGTCGATGTCTGTAGACTACTAAAACGGGCGGCGTGCTGTGCCGGGTGGTTTGTTCTCATGAGCTTGCTCCTGCTGCGTTGTGTCTCTACAGGATCTATCATCGGCGCAGATAACTTATTCTGCGAGCGCTTTGCGACGAACGGCAGGGAGCGGGAGTGAAACGACAATATCGGGGGGTAGATATTTTGCTATTGAAACAGTGTGGCGCGTGGCAAGGCCTTTTTGAGGTCAATAACAAAGACCTTAAAGACCATACTGATGAGTGAATACGCGAAAACCGAATCGGATAACTATTGCACTGCCGGAATATCTTCGTTTATTCGCTGGCGTGCGGATGCCTCAGATCTAATAGATTCAGCCATTGCGGCAGATGAATCGGCGGTGCTGCCAAAGCTGGTCAAAGCATGGATGCTGACAAGTGGTCGGGATGCGAGCTTTGCGCGAACAGTGTCTGAATTGATGCGAGAGATACCGCAGTGCCTCGAGGCCAGTGACACGGTTTCTGCCGGCAGTGAGCAATCTTTGCCGGGCGCTGATTGTCAGTCCGCTCTATGGAGTTCGTTGCAATACGCTCAAGCGGGTTCAGGGGTTGAAGCCGCAACTGAGCTTGATGAATTTCTGGTGCAATGCCCGACAAATTTGCTCGTTCATCAGCTGTTGCAGGAGGAGCTATTCTGGATGGGGCGTGCGGACTGGATGCGCGATGTAACCGACAGAGCAGCGCCATTCTGGAGCAATACTGACGACGGCTACGGTAACTTTCTTTCATTGCGTGCTTTTGCGCATGAGGAGTCGGGCTGTCTGGACAAGGCAGAGCACTACGGTCGCATGGCAGTAGAGATAGACGACGAAGATATATGGGGAACGCATGCGGTCGCACATGTGTTGATTATGAAAGGGGAAATGTCTCGAGGAATCGACTGGCTTGAGTCACTGAGTGCAAACTGGGGGCACGCTAACCAGATGCGTCACCATCTGTGGTGGCACGTCTGTTTGTTCCTGTTGGAGCGCGGGCAGTTCGATCGCATTCTTGAATTACTGACGACTGAAATTCGCAACCCCGATTCGGCACTGGTTAAAGCGTCGCCGGCCGCCGCTATTGATATAGAGAACTTCGCTTCATTGCTGTTGCGGCTGGAGCTGTATGGCGTCGATGTGGGTGATCGCTGGGCTGACCTTGCGACGGTCTGTGCCGGTCGCGTTAACAATCACGGCAACGCGTTTGCCAATGTGCACGACATGATGGTGCTTGCTGCTACCGGACAGTTTGAAAAAGCCGGTCAGTTATTGTGCAGCATGCGTGATACCTATCGTGACAAAGCAGGGTCTGTTGCTCTGGCGTATACAGCGGCGGGCATACCAGCCTGCGAAGCGGTGTTAGCACATCGCAGGTGTGACTATAAACAGGTGTTGAGGAGTCTGGGGTCCGTGCGACATGATTTACCATTGATGGGTGCCAGTCATGCCCAGCGCGATGTGCTGTACCATATGCTCGTTCATGCAGCGACTGAAAGCGGTCGTGACACACTGCGAACAATCTATCTTCAGGATATATCCCGAATCGGGTTTTGCGATGTACCCGAGCGTTCCGCTTATCGACGGCAGTGAGTGTTGAACCCGTGTTGATACCCCGTGTTGATACCGTATTGATAAATAGCGGGTTGGCCGCTGACACGTTGCCTGATCTCGCACTGTAGTAAGACCAGTTAATACCATCGTGCATGAATCTAAGTCGATTGCTGAAACTGCGAAAGTTGAAATCTTGACGCGTTAACTCGTCGAGTGGTTTGGACGAGGTGGCTGTTATGGCGGATTGAATGGTGGAAAGCTCGCGTGTGTCCAGCTGTACGATCCACTCACTACCGCGTGCGATTGTGTTGCTGTCTCATACAAAGGTTCCGTCATAATAGTGATTAGAGGTCGTCGAGATTGACATCCGCATAGTAGGCAGCGGTCACCTCGGGATGCGATCGCATACGAATTTTCAGTGTATTCGCACCAAATGTCGCAAAGACAGGGTCAGCAGGATCTGTATTCTGTCCACCGGGGGCGTCTGCTGCGAGTTCATCGGGCAGTTCAACCGGTTCGAACTTCGCATCAAGCCGCGGGTTCATAAAATAGGCAATTGAGATGCGCTGCTTTCCCGCAGGCGGACTGACCACCTGGTGTTTGGTGGCGCGTAAATACCCGTTGGTAGCCGACTGCATCATCTCTCCGAGGTTAACCACATAGGCGCCGGGCCTCGGTTCCACATCAATAAGCTGCCCTTCACTCATGACTTGTAGGCCGGGTACCTCATCCTGCAGGATAAAAGTCATGATGCCGGAATCATGGTGTAAGCCGAGTCCTTGTCCGCTGCCACCATTTTCGGGTTGAGCCGGATAGCGTATTATTTTTACCCGCGTATAGGGCTCCGGTGACATGCGATCGTCAAAGTAATCTGCGCTTTGTCCGAGGCCCTCAGCCAGTGCTCTCATCAATGCCATGCCGACAGGTTGAACGCTGCTCATCCATTGCCGGACAGTGGGTGACATGGTTGGCAGTGCCTGCGGCCATTGATTCGGTCCGAGCAATTGCATCCACGGCGGCGCCGATGAATCAGGCCGGTGTGCAGGGCCCTCAGGGCCGATGTCAATCTGATCGCGCCAGTCGTAGCGTCCGCCGGTCATTTCCGTTTCAAGCAGAGTGTAGCCGCGAAAATGCGGTGAATTACTGATTGAAAGCGCTTCGCGATCGGCCTGTGGCAGGTTGAAAAACTGATTGGCTATGCGTAGCACGTTGATATCAGTTTGTGCGTCGATGCCGTGTCCGGTCAGATAGAAAAATCCAGGTCCGTGGCAGGTGGCGAGTAACTGGTGGACAAACGCCTGGCCCGGCTCCCCGGCAGGGTCTTGCAGGTAACTGGAAATATCAAGTACCGGTAGCATAGTGGTTTCCGTTTCATGGCTGGTTGCAGAGGCAGCCGCCTTGCGGGTGTAAACCTGTCACCGCAGCCTCGCCGCTATCGTAGGGAATATGGCGGGGTCTGTAAACTTGCATAACAGTTGGGGTACGGCAGACTTTACAGTAGACTAAAACGCGGATGTTCGATCAATAGGCCGGTTACCGGTACAGCGGGGAAATAATGTCACGAATGAACGATGGTATGCACGCCTGGCAACGTAACAGCAATCACAATCGCATGATTGAATTGCAGGCTAATCCGGTCACTGCAGTTGCTGGTGGCGATGTACAGCTATCGTACTTTGGCGCATCCTGTTTTCGCATAAAGTCGCCAAACGGAATCACGGTAATGATAGACCCGTGGCGTAACCATCCCTCAGGTAAGTGGGACTGGTATCGTGGGGATTTTCCGGTGGTTCCCGTTGATATCTGTTGTTCGACCCATGCGCACTTTGATCACGACGGTGTTCATCAGCCGGACGCTCACGTCGTTCTGGATCGACCAATTGGTGAGTATAACTTTGGCGACGTGAAAATATCCTGTATTGCCGACAAGCATTGCAGCACAGCGCCTCCGGGTAGTTTCTACGATTGGCCGGAGATGTATTTAAAAACTGCCGGCATCGATGCTCGCCCGCCCAATAATCCCCGCCAGTTCGACAATACAATTATTATTATTGAAACCGGTGGCTTGCGAATTATGCACTGGGGAGATAATCGCATCGACCCTAATCCACATGTCTGGGAGATGATCGGAAGTGTGGATGTTGCTTTATTGCCTATAGATGCCTCTATGCACATACTGTCATACGAGCAGGCTGACGAGATTGCCAGTAAGCTTGGAGCGAAAGCGATTGTGCCGCATCACTACTTCATGTGGGATCTGGTGCAGCGAAGCTCAACTCTGTTAACCGCAGAGGCATATGTCGCAGACCGCGATCACATCGAGACTGGCGCTCCGGATTATACTTTTAGTGAAAGGCTGATTAGTGCCTGGCAAGGCAAAGTGGTGCACTTTGGAGAGCATGTAGCATTTGAAAAACCACCATTGGCCGACGCTTCATCGTCGTCGCAGGATTGGGGATAGTCTGCTGGCTTGGTATAGCGGTGAAGCGTGATCAGTTGACCGTACGATTCAGGCTTTGGTTGCCGAACCAGTAATACATTCCGGGTTCTGTGCAAAGCTGATCTGCGAGCTCCGTGAAAACTGTGAGGAGTCGTGGCAGGCGAGTGTTCGGTTGCCGGCGTGGTGAGGCTATCTGGCGCCTTTGCCGAAGAGCACCACTTCTGCGGTTTGGCAGAGGATGAGAATGTCCAGAAACAGAGTGTGGTTTTTTATATAGAATAAATCAAATTCCTGTTTCTGGATTGAATCATTCAATGACGCGCCGTAGGGATAACAGACCTGTGCCCAACCGGTAATTCCCGGCTTAACGGCATGGCGCTCCTTGTAATTAGTGATTTGACCGGTAAGGCTTTCAACAAATTCCGGGCGCTCCGGGCGCGGACCGACAAAGCTCATATCGCCTTTCAGAACATTCAGGATTTGTGGTAATTCGTCAATCCGGGTTACGCGCATGAAAGAGCCCATTCGAGTGACTCGTGCATCGTTCTTGGTCGCCCATTTTGCGACGCCATCTTTCTCCGCGTCCACACTCATACTGCGGAATTTTAAGACCGAAAAAGGTGCTCCAAGAAATCCCACGCGTACCTGGCGGTATATTACAGGCGCGTTGATACCGTCCTCGAGTTTAATACCGATAACCGCCAGCAGCATAAATGGCCAGGTAATCGACAGAATAAGTGCACTGGCGATAAAGTCAAAGGTTCGCTTAGAGATATCGCGAAACGTGCCCTGATTAAAGCCATCGGAGTAGATAAGCCAATCGGGCCGCATGATGTCCAGCGGCAGTTTGCCCTGTTCGCGCTCGAAGAAACTCAGGATATCGATCACCGCAACGCCGTGTAGCTTGCAGTCTAG
>CALGNZ010000102.1 GCA_937957915.1 uncultured Granulosicoccaceae bacterium
GTTATGTTTGCACCTACCACGTGCACAGCAGTGGGAGAACAACTCCGTTGCGCGAACATGTCGTACTTGCTCATCGGGTGCTTCATATAGATGGAAGAGCCCAAAGCGAGGAGTTCCCGGATCGGAGATCTGGTCCCACGGTGTGCGGGTGGTTACGTTGAGGAGGCTGTGGGTGTTCGTGGGCATAGATCTCTGGAGTATATGGAAACCCGCAGCGTCAGCAAGGCTGTTTGCAGAAGGGTCTCGCTGACGCGTCGGGTTTCCAGTTAGCAGGCTCTTGTAGGGTGGATAAACGGAGCGCATCCACCATGAAGTTATGTTTGCACCTACCACGTACATAGCAGTGGGAGAACAACTCCGTTGCGCGAACATGTCGTACTTGTGCATCGAGTGCTTTATATCGATGAAAGAGCCCAAAGCGAGGAGTTCCCGGATCGGAGATCTGGTCCCACGGCGTGCGGGCAGTTTCATAGAGAAGGCTACGAGTGTTCGAGGGCACAGATCTCTGGAGTATGTGGAAACCCGCAGCGTCAGCAAGGCTGTTTACAGATGGGTCTCGCTGACGCGTCGGGTTTCCAGTGAGCAGCCTTATGCAGCTCTTGTAGGGTGGATAAGCCTACGCATCCACCAACCCTATCGTCGTTGCAAATGAAAACGCAACGTCTAACGATAAGATTACCCCGCTTCAAGAAATCGTCCGGCCTGTTCTGCCCAGTCCAATGCTTCGAAGTAGGTGTCATTCATCGCTTGCGTTATCTCGATGTCTGAATTCGATTCGTATTTTTCGAGCGCTTGAATGTCACTTAATATCTTTGCTTCCGGTCCTGTCTGGTGCAGTAGTATATCGCGGAGCTCCTGAGTGGCAGATATACTTTCCAGTACTTCTGCGAGTTCGATATTCATCATTGCATCCACCAGTGACAACAGTCCGGCGGTAAAGCAGATATGTTCGTTGATTTTTCCTTGCTTGCGAGCAGAAAGCTGACAATAGCGAGCTCTAACCAGTGCCATGTGAACAAGTTCAATGGGCTTTTCATTGATGTCAGCCACCAGCAGCAGGGTTACCCAATGGCGGATAGTGTCGCGACCCAGAAGAACAGCTGCCTGCTTAATAGAAGTAACTTCCTGCAGCAAACCGTTTAAAGGCGAATTGACATATTTAAGCGCCCTTACACTCAACGACACATCGCGTCGCAGAAGGTTAGTGATCTCCTCCAGCGAAATGCCGGGGTTATTGAGCTGCGACAATAATTGCAGCAATGTACCTTTGTTTGACGGTATTTTTTTGCCAGTCAGGATCTCGGGTTTTGAAAAAAAGTACCCTTGAAACAAGTCGAACCCCGCCGCTTGTAAAACCTGGAACTGATCTTGGGTTTCCACACGCTCCGCAAGCAACCTGACACCGGTGCCTGTGTTCTTATCAGCTATCTGGCATAGCTCGGCAATTGTGTGTTGCGAAATATCGTACTTAATCAGATCAGCCAGTGGTTTGAGTTCGGCGAACTCTTCGGTGTCCTGAAAGTCATCGAGTGCAATCGTGTAGCGAGAGGCCTTGAGTGACTTAACACCATCAATGACCGACTGGTTCACTTCGATGGTTTCCAGAATTTCCAGTACCACCCGATCTCTCGGCAGAAGCTCCACCAGTTCCGGCTGTTCCAGAAAAAGATTGGTCAGATTAACAAACGCCAGCTTTTTACCGACGATTTTATTGAGTCCCAGTTCCTGCACGGCATTAATCAGTACCTGCGATGTTGCGGCGTCACCGTCGACGGTCGGGTCATAGGCGTTTTTATTGCTCGAGCGGAATAAGAGCTCGTACGCTACCGTTTCGCCGGCGGCATCCAGAATAGGCTGTCGTCCGATGAAGAATTGCCGCATGGCTTCCTGCCCTGTTTGGAACATCGTCCTGCGCTGAGCAGGAGGATATAATCAGTGATTAAAAACAGCTGTTCAGGAGATGATGTCGGCAGATTTTTCATCTTTATTAATTACCTTTGTTTATGCTGTGGTTAAGTTATCGTGCGGGGAATGTAATTGCCCCGTCGTGCTCATTGGTGAATACCGTTGCTACAGCGCTTGCTTGCTGCGGCGGGGCGCTTGTTTTTGAATGGGCACTCACCCGTAAATCTATTCGGTTCCCTCTAACTTTTCTGATCCCTCTGGAGAGCACGCCTCATGTCATCCTTCACCACCCGACCCGAGGTGCTTGGGCGCTTTGGCGTCGTAACCTCGACCCACTGGATCGCCTCGGCTGTTGGCATGGGCATACTTGAGAAAGGCGGCAATGCCTTTGATGCAGCGGTTGCCACTGGCCTGGTGCTGCAGGTGGTAGAGCCGCATCTGAACGGTCCGGGTGGGGATTTACCAGCCCTCTTGTACTCTGCTGACAGTGGTAAAGTCGAAGTGATTTGCGCACAGGGTACAGCGCCTGCCGGAGCCAGCATTGAGCACTACACGGCGCAGGGGCTCGAGGTAATTCCCGGTGACGGCCTGCTCGCAACAGTGATTCCAGGGGCGTTTGACGGGTGGATGTTAATGCTGCGTGACTATGGCTCAATGCCTTTGGCCGAGGTGCTTGCGCCGGCCATTTTCTATGCAGAGAGCGGCCATCCTGTGTTGCCCAGAGTGGCAGATACCATCGCTGAAATGGCTGAGTTTTTCCGCAAAGAGTGGCCGACGTCGTTTGCCACCTGGCTACCGGGCGGGTCGGCACCTGAAGCGCACAGCAATGTACGCAATCCGGTGCTTGCCGATTGCTGGAAGCGAATTCTTAAAGAGGCATCGGTCAAGTCAGACAGACAGGAGCAAATCGAGCTGGCACGTCACGCGTTTTATCGCGGCTTTGTGGCCGAGCAAATAGATACCTGGCTGCAAAGCGCAGAAGTCATGGATGCCAGTAACGAACGCCACAAAGCGGTGCTGAATGCAGATGATCTGGCGGGCTGGCAAGCCACCGTTGAGGCGCCGTTGACCATGGACTACGAGGGCTGGAGTGTGTCCAAAACCGGGCCCTGGGGGCAGGGGCCGGTGCTGCTGCAATCGCTTGCGCTGCTCAAAGACATCGGAATTGGGTCAATGGATGCGTGCGGTGCAGACTTTGTTCACCATGTGGTAGAGGCAATGAAGCTCTCGTACGCTGATCGTGAGGTGTACTACGGAGACCCAGACTTTACCGATGTGCCGTTAAAGACTTTGTTGTCTGATGAGTACAATCGCCAGCGGCGCGCATTGATAGGCAGCACGGCAAGTATGGACCTGCGGCCAGGTATTGTGGCCGGGTATGAGCAACAGGTTGAACAAACCCTGGCTGTAATCGAATCAATAAGTGCGACGGATCAGGCCGTCTATGAACCAACCATGGCTCACTTGTCTGACAAACGCGGCGACACGGTTCATATCGACGTGATTGATCGCCATGGCAACATGGTCTCGGTCACGCCGTCTGGTGGCTGGCTGCAGTCGTCACCAACGATACCGGGCCTTGGTTTTTGTCTGAACTCGCGCGCCCAGATGTACTGGCTAAAACCGGGACTCGCCTCATCACTGGTGCCAGGGCGACGACCTCGAACAACACTGACCCCCACCATTGCACTGCATGAAGACGGAGCGGCGATGGCGTTCGGCACGCCGGGTGGAGATCAGCAGGATCAATGGCAGCTGGCGTTTTTTCTGCGCCATGTACATCATTGCAACAATCTGCAGCAGGTGATCGATCAGCCGCTTTTTCATACCAGCCACTTTCCCAGCTCGTTTTATCCGCGCGCGCGTCAGTCAGGAAGCATGATGGTTGAAGAGACAATTGGTGAGGATGTACTGGCGGAACTCAAAAAACGAGGTCACCAGATCACCAGGGCAGATGCGTGGACTATTGGCCGACTCACTGCTGCCAGGCGAGAGCCCGATGGACTGCTAAAGGCAGCAGCCACTCCCCGATTAATGCAGGCTTATGCGATCGGCAGGTAACCCGCGCGGCGAGTGTGCAGAGTGGTTGTTTGGTGCATGTAGTTGTGCGCACTTACAGTCCTTACTGATGGAGCTGTTACGGAATACCAGCCGCGAGACAGGAGTCTCGCGTCACGGCACGCCGGCTTTATGTGGAAGCGTTGAGGCTCTTTTTGAATAGAGGCTCTGTTGAATAGAGGCTCTGCAAAATAGAAGCTCTGTTAAATTGAAGCGTTGTTGCTCCCGACTTTTCGCAACCCGTTACTCGACAACGCAGGCTTTTGAACAGCCTGTACCGCAACATTCGTCAGAGCCTTCCAGTGCGCGATGAACGTCTCCCGTGGCAGATGCTGACTCCGGAACCTTAACAACAGTGCCCTCGCTCGCGGTGTCTGTCAGACACGCGGTTGAGCAGCCGGTGCCGCAGCAACCATCAGCGCTTTCAAGGGCACGAAAGCCCAGTCCAACGTCTGAATCTTTTGCTGTTTCAGTTTTTGCTGCTTCAGTTTCTGCCTTGGCTGTTGTAGCAGCGGCTGCCGCCGCGGCAGCAGTTGCTTTTTTCTTTTTGATGGCTTTCTTCGCGGTGCTTTTTGGCGGGGCGCTTAATAGAGTTGCCGGTATCGCGACAACCACGCCATCGTCATGTGAAATTTCAGCCTGCGTATTTGTTGTTGTCAGTGGTTCAGACTTAGGGACTGGCGGTAATACCTCGACCTTCTTCGGCGTGGGAATAAAATCGGCAATGCTATCCGGAGCAGTTGTGCACGCACTGAATAATGCGGCTGACAAGAGTACAAAAACACACCTCGTGAGAGTGCCGAAGTAAACCATATTTAATTCCTCGCTTTTAAACTTAAATCTTATGTGGCAAGTGTGTTTCGTTTGTACGGTCACAACTTGCGTCTTCCATGAGCAATCCGGAGCAGTATCACGCACGGCGCGTGATTGATTTGCTCTGGGTACCCGCTGATGAAACAACATACCAGTTATGGCTGATTATAATGTGCATTCTTACCCAAGGTTAACCTTCAATTTTGCTATAGGTGCACAGTCTTGTATCGATAGAGTCGACATTTTTGCGACTGAGTTGTTGCATTGCTAATTTAGGTAATCTGGCCGCTGTGTTTTCACCTTATCGATGATGATATGGCTGAGTGGGGTGTGAGAAAAAGTGCATGAGTTATACAGCCGGTATCGCGATGGAGACATCGCATCAGCGGCGTCGCGCTGTGGAGCGCTACAACAAGTCAATAAGTATGTGTGTCGCATTCGATCAAAGTTACTGCCGTGTAGCTAACTGGTTAACTACCGTATCAGCCAAAACTTGCATCGACAGAAGCGCTGCCACAAAGACAACAGCTATTGGTTTTTATTGCTTACGATATGAGCCGTAGTTGCCTGAGCGGCGTGGCCGGGAAGGTGTGTGGTGCAAGTTCGGTAATCGGGCAGGGAGTTAAGCGCTGGCGTAAAAGCGCCCGGAGGCCAGACTGCGCTGGCCTCCGGTAGTACTGAGTAGTGTCAGCTACGCGGTGCGAAATTTATTCTGCGGAACAAACCCGGTCATCTCAGGTTCACGCTGTTGCGGCACCCATAGTTCTCTGTCCGGGTGCATACCGGCACCATAAACCGCAGACACCGCAGAGCGCCGCATACGATTAAGCAGGCGCGTATCAACCTCGCCGCAAAGCGGGTGAATACCGCCGTTGTCTGCAACTTCTTTTTCCCACTTTGCCTTGCGTGCTTTCAGCGTCGCGGCGTCGTCAAGGGCGGCACTGTTGAGTTCATTGGTGTTGAGGTCAACAACGATTTCGTCACCGTCTTCAAGAAACGCAATAGGCCCGCCAAGTGCGGCTTCAGGTCCAACGTGGCCAATCACCAGACCTACAGATCCACCGGAGAACCGCGCATCGGTCATTAAGCCAACAACGATTTCTTTTTCACGACAAAGCGTGGTTATACGTGATGTTGAGTCGAGCATTTCCGGCATGCCGGGGGCGCCACTCGGGCCTTCGTAGCGAACGATGACCATGTCGTGGTTTTGAAAGCTGTCTGGCGCGCTTTCAAGAGCATCAAGCAGGCTTTGCTCACCATTGAATATTCGAGCGCGGCCAACAAAGCGGTTATCTTCAAGGCCGCCTTCGACACCAGCCAGTTTCAGTACGGCACTATATTCCGGAGACAGGTTGCCACCCAGTACGCGCAGACCGCCGGTAGGTTTATAGGGTTTGGCAACGGGGTAGATGACGGTGCCGTCCGGATCGGCGGTGTCCAGTCTGGCGATTTGTTCTGCCAGTGTTTCACCAGTACAGGTTAATGTATCTCCATACAGCAGACCGGCGTCCATCAGTGCTTTGACAATCACCTGCACACCACCTTTCTCGTCGATATCGACCATAGAGTACAGGCCGTAAGGTCGGGCATCGGTGAGTACCGGCACCACGTTTTGTGACAGATGGTTGAATTCGTCCGGAGACATAATGTCGTCAGCAAAGCTCTTGAAGCCTGCGGCTCGTGCTATTTCCGGTGCGTGCAGCAACACGTTGGTCGACCCGCCCACAGCCATGGCAACAATAACAGCGTTGCGGATGGCATCGCGGCTGACGATATCTCTTGGTGTATGACCGCGTTCAATCATGCCTTTAAGGTAACCGACAAGCTGCTCAGGAAACTCGTTGAGGCGACGCGGATCATCAGACGGTGGTGCCACCATGTGCAGTGGCTGCATACCCACTACACCGATAAAGGTTTGCATGGTGTTGTAGGTAAACATGCCGCCGCAACTGCCATAGCCAGGGCACGCTTCACAGGCGATTCGCTTTTTGTATTCGGCATCCGGATGCCCGGCAACCTGAAAGCCGGTAACAATATCGATTGGCTCT
The DNA here is from genome assembly GCA_937957915.1 of uncultured Granulosicoccaceae bacterium. Classification (GTDB taxonomy): domain Bacteria; phylum Pseudomonadota; class Gammaproteobacteria; order Granulosicoccales; family Granulosicoccaceae. The sequence continues at coordinate 6,825 of CALGNZ010000102.1, forward strand.
TCGGTGACAGAGTCTTTGCCGGGCCGGATCGGGCCGTCAGACATGATGATGGCGGGGCGGTTATGCTCGAGGATGCCTGCCAGTGTTCCAACCGGTGGCTTATCGCACGCAACTACGGCAATGGTACCCTCAAGGCCGCTGGCACTGAGGTGTTCACAAACCGTGTCGTGGGTGACTTCGCGGCCAATCAATGAGTAGCGCATTTCACGGGTACCGTTGCGCATCCCGTCTGAAGTGGCGACCGTGTATTCAGGTTGCACCAGGCGCATCGGCATTTGGCCATCGCCGCGGCCGAGCCGTTGACGCAGGTGTTCGTGAATGGTTTCAACCTTGCGCTGCACACCCATATAACACTGGCTGTCGCCTTTGGTCCCGATAACCCCGACCGATGGTTCATGGATTAAGTCCATGTCCGTGTTCAGTTCCCGGGCAATGCCGTAAGTCTGCGCGTTGCGGCCCGGGTTGTTGTCAAAAACGACGGTTTTCGATTTTTCAGCCATCGAAATATCCTGAATCCTGTTACGTGAGTGGGGAGGGCAACTCTGCGAGTTGTCACCGAACATCTGCTGCTATTGTACTTATTCAGCGTGCTGTGTAGTACCGAAAAACCGGTGTTACAGGTTGCTGCACTGACTCGCCGCGCTGAATGTCAGGCGCAGGCCTGGTGTTGAATGGGGTTATTCAGTCTGGATTCCTGTCTAAATTGACCACTTGACCTGAAATTCGATTTCCTCTTCACCGTCTGCTCTTTCGTGTTCGATGGTAAAGGTGGCGCGTACGGGAACGTAAATGCGTTCGCCCGCTATCTGAATTTCGAATTGCTCACCAGTTTCAATGCTGTCCGCCAGCCGTCGCAACTTTTCCACAAATTCTTTGTTGCTATAACTCTTTTCCAGATCTCTTTCGGGTTTCATTGTCATGTTGCCTGTCGTTGTTTATGAATCGGTCAAACAAAGGTGCGTTCATCGCACCTTGATATCAAGGTTGTTTCCGGCAAAGCAGCTGTGCTGTTGCTTGCTGTGCAACTGCGTACCGAGCATAGGCGCGTATGCCCCTAATCTTTCTCGTGTGCCGCAAAGCCTTTGTTACTGGAGGCAACCTTAATCAGGTATTCCGAAGGATGCCAGTGCACACCGGACGGGCCGTCTTTAAATTCCTTTATCTTTTCCGCTACCTTTTTAAGGCCTATGGTTTCCGCGTATTTCATCGGGCCGCCGCGCCAGCGTGGGTAGCCATAGCCGTAGTTGTAAACCACGTCGATATCTCCGGCACTGCGGGCGACGCCTTCACCAAGAACCAGCGCGCCTTCGTTAGCCAGTGCATACTGAGTGCGCTCGATAATTTCTTCGTCACTGATTTCTCGCGTATTAATGCCGCGCTCGGCCCGCACTTCATCGAGGATGCGCAAGGCTTCAGGGTTGGGCTTGCGTGCGCGTGTTTCCGGGTCGTAGGTGTAAAAACCGGAGCCTGATTTTTGACCGAGGTGTCCGGCTTCTACCAGTCGGTCAGCGGCGGTGTAGATTTGTGCTTCTGCCTCGCTGAGGTCCTGATCGGCGCGCGACTTATAACCGATATCCAGACCGGCCAGGTCGCTGACGGCGAACACACCCATTGCCCAGCCAAAATCGGTCAGTGCTTTGTCGACCTGCTCCGGGCTTGCGCCTTCAAGTACCAGCAAGTTGGCCTGTCTTATATACGGGGTGAGCATTCGATTGCCAATAAAGCCGTGGCCAACGCCACTGATAGCCGCTTGTTTGCGAGTCTTTTTGGCGATGTCCAGAATCGTCAGCAGCACGTCGTCGGCGGTTTTCTCGGCGTGCACAATCTCGAGCAGCTTCATAATATTGGCGGGCGAAAAGTAGTGCATGCCCAATACGTTTTCAGGTCGCGAGGTGACCGCGGCAATGTCGTCGACATTCAGGTACGAGGTGTTCGATGCGAGTATGGCGGTGGGCTTGGCGATCTTGTCGAGCTTGCCAAATACATCGCGTTTAACCTGCATGGTTTCAAACACCGCTTCAATGATGAGGTCACAGTCCGCCAGATCGTCGTAGGAGGTGGTGCGTGTATACAGGTTCATGCGCTCTTTTACCTGCGCCTCTGTGGTGCGGCCGCTTTTAACGCCACGCATCCAGTTTTTCTCGATAGTGGCCAGGCCACGGTCGAGCGCTTCATCGGACATTTCGAGTAACACTACCGGGTAGCCCGCCTCGATGTACGTCATCGAAATACCGCCGCCCATGGTGCCGGCACCAATAACGCCGACCTTTTTGATCTCGCGAGGTGTGCCGCTGATATCAGCGGGTGCCTTGGCTGCAGCGCGCTCGGCGAAGAAGATGTGGCGAAGAGCGTTGGACTGGTCTGATTTGACCAGCTCCATAAACGTATCGCGTTCCTTTTTAACGCCTTCAGCGAAGGGTATTTTGTAGGCATCCATTACGCACTCGGCGGCTCTGAGTGGGGCATTTGCACCTCTGGCCTGAGCGGCGACTTGCTTCAGCGCGCTGTCAAATGCGCTTTCTGTGTCGGCGTTCCACTGCAGTTGAACTTTAGACAGACGGCGCTCGTCGAGCCCGGCCCCGCGGTTAGCTTCAGTGCCTACTTCTGCAGCCATTGCAATCGCGGCGTCGAGGGGATTGTCGTCCAGTTGATCGACCAGACCCATGGCGAGTGCCTGCTTGCCAGTTACCGGTTTGCCAGAGGCAATAAACTGCACCGCGGTGGCAACATCGTTAATGGCGCGCGGTCCACGCTGGGTGCCAGCTGCACCTGGCAGAAGCCCGAGATTGACTTCGGGAAATCCGACTTTTGCCTTGCTGTGGGCAACCCGGTAGTGACAGCCGAGTGCGGTTTCGAGCCCGCCGCCGAGCGTATTGCCCTCGACCACAGCGATCACCGGAAATTCGGTAGCTTCAATTGTGTCGCAAACCTCACCGAGCATGGGCTCGATAGGGGGTTTGCCAAACTCGCGGATATCCGCACCGGCGATGAATGTGCCGCCACGGCCAGCCAGCACTGCGGCGCTTGCGTTCGCGGCTGCTGCTTCGCGGAGAGTGTCCACAATACCGGAGCGCACATGGTGAGACAGCGCATTAACGGGTGGATTGTCGATCCAGACGATAGCAATACTACCGCGCATCTCCAGCGAAACGGACTTTGTCATGGGTTGGTTCTCGGTGACTGGTGTGCAAATGAATATTTCAACATAGTACGGGCACTTTGTCCTGTTTGTCTTTGACCTGTCTTTGCTGTTCTGTCTTCACTGCCCTGTTTGTTGCTGTTTGTTGCTGTTTGTTGCTTTCGCTCTGTTGGTCTCCGGCTGTTTACATCAATGCCGTGGCGACGCTCAACATTGCATTGCTTAACCGGGCGGTGGCAAGGGGTGCGGCAGGGCTGCTGGTTGCCAGCGCAAGTAAGTCGGCCGACAACGGACTACAGAGTTTTTCATGGCGGCAGCAATTCGTTTGGGAGCCAGGAAGCCTCAGGCTACTCGAGTGTTTGCAAGATTCGGATATGTCTTTAAAAGCGATTCAACTTGCTCAGTGAAGTATCGTCCCAAAAGCATGTTTAAACTGTCTGGCGCTGCTCATGCGTGTTGCCCTAGTCGCTGCTATGGTTTATGTCGATGCAGTCGAGGGCCTACACGCCTTCACCGCTGCGACCCTCTCCGCTCGCAAATCTGATGGCGCCCTGTATGCCAATGGTTACCTCGTTCTTACTGGAGTGCCACTCCTGTTGCAGCGCCGCGTATTCTGACAATCCAGCCTGTTGCCTTGCAGACTTTCGGTCGGCAAGCATGCAACTCTGTGGAAAGCCCGCTATTTGCGCTGCCAGTGTTTCTGCTTTTTGTCGGGCATCACCGGTTGGCACGGTGTATTCGCAAAGGCCAATGCGTAATGCTTCATCAGCGTTTACCCGTCTGCCAGTGAGAATTAAATCCATCGCTCGGCCTTCACCAATTAACCTGGGTAGTCGTACAGTGCCGCCATCGATAAGTGGTATGCCCCAGCGCCTGCAGTACACACCCATAAACGCCGACTCCTCCATCACTCTGATGTCTGCCCATAGCGCGAGCTCCAGGCCTCCTGCTACAGCTGGTCCGGCAATGGCGGCAATCACGGGTTTTGACAGGTTCAGGCGGCTTGGTCCCATTGCGGCTATTGGAGCGGCTTCTGCAGGCTCCGGAGGGAATTCATAGGGCTCCAGTGCGCCGGCATCGGCAAGGCTTGCCGCGTGTTTCAGATCCCAGCCCGCGCAGAATGAACCCCCTTCGCCCCAGAAAACGGCAACACTGGCGCTGTCATCTGCGTCAAACTGCAAAAAGGCATCGTAAAGGGCTTGCGCGCTCTCCGGGTCCATCGCACCGCGTGCTTCCGGCCGTGAATGAATGATCGTCCAGACGCTTTCGTTTTTTTCTATTCTGACTGCCACAACAGTTTCGCTCCAGTGGTTGTTGCGTGCCCGGTGGATTGCTTTGTTACCGGGTAATAGTTGTACAAAGCAGTGTAATGCAAAGTATAAACGAACGGGATAGCCAGCTCATGAAGGCAGATTGCTAACTCTGGTATTGAATTGATAGGCCAATTTTCGCAGCCCTGAACTGCGTACATAAATGGCAAGCGGTGGATGCGCAGGCTTATCCACCCTACATTCAGCGAACACTCTGAATAACCGCAGGGTGGATAAGCTTGCGCATCCACCAACAACGCAAAACACTTTCCTTTCTTCAATTCACCCGCAATCTCAACCAGTGCCAGCTATCTGCAACACAAGAGTTAAACTACCTGGCCAACTACGCGTTAGTAAACAAGTGGAGCAAACCCTATGTCCAAAGTGTTGTTTGAAAAAGACGGACGCATTGGTCGTATCACGTTGAATCGACCAGAGGTGATGAATGCAATAGAAGATGACCTGCCGCACGAGCTCGCCAGCGCCGTTGCCCGAGCCGATGCCGATCGCGACATACACGTTATGGTGTTATCTGGTGCCGGTAAGGCTTTTTGTGCAGGGTATGACCTTGCCTACTACGCCGAAGGTTCATCGGATAATACCGTCATGCAGGAAATGCCCTGGGACCCTATGCAGGACTACCAGTTTATGTGGGCCAATACGCAGGCATTCATGTCCTTGTTTCGGGCGATGAAGCCGGTTATCTGCAAAGTGCATGGCTATGCCGTTGCAGGCGGGTCAGACATAGCACTGTGCGCTGACCTAACCATCATGGGTGACACAGCGCAGATCGGCTACATGCCAACTCGCGTCTGGGGCTGCCCGACCACGGCAATGTGGGTATACCGGCTGGGCCCGGAAAAGGCAAAACGCATGATGTTTACCGGCGACAAGATAAACGGTATCGAGGCGGCAGAGATGGGCCTGGTATTGAAATCAGTGCCTGACGATCAGCTCGATGCAGAAGTGGAGTCATTGGCAGAACGAATGGCATCAGTCCCGATCAATCAGTTGGCAATGCAGAAGATGGTTGTCAATCAGGCAATGGAGGCAACTATCACGCAGACACAAAGACTGGCAACCGTATTCGATGGCATTACCCGCCATTCACCAGAGGGAGTGAATTTTAAATCGCGTTCAGAAAATGTTGGCTGGAAGCAGGCAGTGCAGGAGCGTGATGAGGGTACATTCGACTGGACGCGTAATAAGCCGATCTAGAAGTTGCATCCAGTCGATCCTGCGTGTACTTGAATTATATTAGGATTGATACGCTCTCAAAACTGATTAAGTGCGGGAAGAGCAGGAGCAAGATCAAGGCGTTTAGTACCTGGAATTTTTAATACGTGCGACAGTAGGGTTGATAAGCGGAGCGCATCCACCATGATGTTACATTTGCACCTGCCACTTGCACAGCAGTGGGAGAACAACTCCGTTGCGCGAACAAGTCGTACTTGCGCACCGAGTGCTCTATATCGATAGAAGAGCTCAAAGCGAGGAGTTCCCGGATCGGAGATCTGGTCCCACGGCGTGCGGGTGGTTACATAGAGAAGGCTGCGGGTTATCGAGCGCTTAGATCTCCGGAGTATATGGAAACCCGCAGCGTCAGCAAGGCTACTTGCAAATGGGTCTCGCTGACGCGTCGGGTACTTGCGCACCGAGTGCGTTATATCGATGGAAGAGCCCAAAGCGGGGAGTTCCCGGATCGGAGATCTGGTCCCACGACGTGCAGGCAGTTACATAGAGAAGGTTGCGAGTGTTCGTGGGCATAGATCTCCGACGTATATGGAAACCCGCAGCATCTGCAAGGCTGCATGCAGATGGGTCTCGCTGACGCGTCGGGTTTCCAGTGAGCTTGCTTTTGCAGGGTGGATAAGCTTGCGCATCCACCACCAGTAAAACTCGATTTATAACGCTTGCAACTCAACCCAGGCGACCACGATCATGTGCCTGCATAAAATCTATATCAGGCCCGACAGGAATCACCCGCGACGGATTAACGGATTCATGACTGGCGTAATAGTGGTTCTTGATATGTTCCATGTTTACTGTGTCTGCAATACCAGGCTGCTGATATAAATCACGCAAATAGCCTGACAGATTTGGATAATCCACTATACGTCTGATATTGCATTTGAAGTGACCGACATAGACCGGATCAAAGCGCACCAATGTGGTGAACAGTCGCCAGTCTGCCTCGGTAATGGTGGCACCCGTCAGATAACGATGGGTCGACAAGCGATCATCGAGCCAGTCAAGTGTGTCGAACAGTGGGCCGA
>CALGNZ010000103.1 GCA_937957915.1 uncultured Granulosicoccaceae bacterium
AACAACTGGCGGAAAAACAGGTAGAGATAAGGGGCTGTGGCCAGACACGGGCGCTTGTTTCGAACGCGATCGAAGCGACAGATGAAGACTGGTCGACCGAATATCTTGCTCCGGTGCTGTCGGTGCGGATCGTCGATGACATTGATGCTGCCATGGACCACATCGAGCGGTATGGGTCAAGACACACTGATGCAATCGTTACTGAAAACCTTACCCATGCTCGACGTTTCATGCGCGAGGTGGATTCGAGTTCGGTTATGGTCAATGCAGCCACTTGTTTTGCTGATGGCTTCGAATACGGCCTGGGTGCAGAGATAGGCATTAGCACCGATCGACTGCATGTTCGTGGCCCGGTAGGGGTCGAAGGGCTGACTACGCAAAAGTATATTGTGATAGGTGATGGGACCACGCGTTGAGCAAGGTGGTAAGCATAGCCGCGAGTAAGCCCTTGCAAGGTGCCCGTATCGGCGTGTATGGTGGCTCGTTTGATCCGGTGCATCTCGGGCACCTGCGCAGCGCACTAGAAGTTTTTCAGGCGCAGGAACTGGATGAATTGAGATTTCTGCCATCGGGCAACCCACCGCATCGTGCGCGAGCGCAGGTGGCTAACGAACATCGCCTTAAAATGCTGCAACTCGCGGTAAAAGAAGTGCAAGGTGTAAGTATCGATGATCGTGAACTAGACCGTAAAAGCACCAGCTACACAATTGATACACTTGAGACTATTCAGGCCGAAAACCCGCTGTCGGCGTTGACGCTGGTTATTGGTATGGATCAGTTCAGTGCGTTCGACACCTGGCATCGCTGGCAGGAGTTGCTACAGCGTGTGGAACTGGTGGTAATGGAACGACCGGGTGAGCCCATGTCGGGTAGCGCGCGCCAGCTGATGGACAGTTCCCTGAAAAAGCGCATCTCCATAATATCTGTTACGCAAATGGATATATCATCCAGCCGTATCAGAAAAGATTTGCAGGAAGGGCAGGATGTACGGTTTTTAGTTCCCGATACTGTTAGAAAATATATTTTGTCTCAAGATCTATATTCAAGCCAGATTGGCTGATGTAACTTGTGGTACGTTTAAAAGAACTTGTCACCTACATCTCTCTGCTTACAAGGCATCAGCTCTGAATACACAGGGCTTTTTGGCAAATGACACTCCAGGACAACAGTTATGAACTCTTCTGATTTACAGCAGCTGGCGTACACCGCAGTTGATGAAATGAAAGGTGCAGACATCGTTGTGCTTGACGTGGCTGAACGAACCTCGGTAACAGACTGGATGATCGTGGTCACCGGCACCTCGGCACGCCATGTAAAGTCATTAGCCAACGAGGTGATTGAAAAATCGAAAGAGGCAGGGGTTCGTCCCATCGGCACGGAGGGCGAAACCGATGGCAACTGGATACTCGTCGATCTTGGTGATGTTGTGGTGCACGTAATGACCCGCGAATCTCGCGACTTTTATGCACTCGAGAAACTGTGGGGTATGGTCGCATCCGAACGCGGCGATGCCGAAAACGCCACCATTCCCGATTCACCGGCAGATCAGCAACACGCGCAGTAACACGATGGCCGAGCAGCTTCCTGATCTTCAGTAAACGGCTCTGCTACTCAGTGCACTGCCGTAAATCGCTTCGCCGACCTTTGTTTAGTTAGATCTGCACGATGGAAATACGCCTGCTTGCAATCGGTACTCGTATGCCCGGCTGGGTGAACGATGGCTTTAACGACTACGCTAAGCGCTTTGGTGGTGATTGCAAGCTGACCGTGCGAGAGATTCCGTCGCCACGCAAAAGCCGATCACAGGACGCCCAGCAGGTCATGCAGCTGGAGGGGCAGCAGTTACTGGCAGCGGTACCTGCCAATTCGCACCTAATTGCACTGGACCCGCAAGGCACGCAGCACACGACCGAAGCGGTGTCGAAAAAGCTGGACGACTGGTTTCAGCACCATCGAATAGTCTCTTTCATGATTGGCGGGGCAGACGGCTTGTCAGCAGATTGTCTGGCGACCAGTCGCGAGCAATGGTCGTTGTCGAAGTTAACTTTTCCGCATGCGCTGGTGCGAGTGATTGCGGCTGAACAGTTTTACCGCGCTTATTCCATGCTTAAAAACCACCCTTATCATCGAGCCTAGCGTAGCATCGGTGCCGGCGCCTGGTGCTTGATTGACGGCCCCGCCCTGAGCTTGTGAATATAGCTTGGGGTAGTGCCTGACTCGTGTTGAGCGCGTGTTTACGTGAACGGAGAAGTTGGTGCTGTGAATTACAATAAGCAACCCACCCTGATTTTGGCATCGGCCTCGCCGCGCCGACGCGAGCTCATTGAGCAGCTGGGCCTCATACCGCGCGTGCTGGCAGCGGATATTGACGAGACACTGCAGACCGGCGAGGGCACACGTGACTATGTGCTCAGATTGTCTTCGGGTAAGGCCAGAAAAGTGGCTGATCAGTTAAGCTCGTCTGACGTGGTGCTCGGTGCAGATACGGTTATTGATTGTCAGGGGCACATCATGGGCAAGCCGGGCAGTCTTCAACAAAGTATCGATATGCTGAGCCAGCTGTCTGCGCGAACCCATCAGGTGGTAACCGGTGTCACTGTGATCGGCAGTGGAATGGCTGAGTCGTTTGTCGTTGAGACGAACGTCACCATGCGCGAAATATCAGAAAAAGAAATGCGCGCATACTGGCTAACAGAGGAGCCCAAAGGCAAAGCAGGAAGCTACGCCATTCAGGGCCGCGGTGCCAGATTTATAGAGACAATTAGCGGCTCCTACAGCAATGTGGTGGGTTTGCCGCTTTTTGAAACCGCGGCTGCTCTGGCTCAGTTCGGGGTCCACTTTGACAGGCCGGAACCGTCCTGACCCATGGAGCCTGAGGGCGATGGCTCGGACACTGGCCGGGGCTGGTATCTGGCAGGCCTGGGTATTGCGAGTGCTGTAAGGCGGTATCAGGGGTGAGGGAGCTACGGAGCAGAAAGTAGCGGACAATCCTCTCTTAACTGGTGTAGTGTTTAGTGGACAGTGGACGCGTGTGAACAGAGCAAATATATCCAGATGTCAGAAGAAATACTAATCAATGTAACCCCGCAGGAGACACGCGTCGCGACCGTTGAAAACGGTATGCTGACGGAAGTCTGCGTTGAGCGTCGAACCAAAACCACTCTGGTCGGCAACATATTTATGGGCAAAGTAGTGCGGGTGTTGCCGGGCATGGAGGCGGCATTTGTCGACATTGGCCTGGAGCGCGCTGCATTTCTGCATGCCTCTGATATTGCGGGTGCGATACAACTATCGGAAACCGGCGAGCGAACCCAGAAGCACATTCGCGAGTTACTGCGTGAAGATCAAAACGTGCTGGTGCAAGTGGTCAAGAATCCGCTGGGCAGCAAAGGTGCCAGATTGACCTCCAATTTGACTGCACCCTCTCGTTTCCTCGTCTACATGCCGGGTGATCCGACCATCGGGGTGTCGGCAAAAATTGAAGACGAACAGGAGCGTGAAAGACTCAAGGAAATTGTTCGGGAAATTCAGAGTGAGCACGAGGATGGTGAAAATGGCTATATCATTAGAACGGCTGCAGAGGGCGTAGATGCAGAAGCTATTCGTGGAGATGTAAAATTTCTAAAAAAACTCTGGCGTGCGATTGAACAGGCGATAGTCGACGCCAAACCAGGCGATCTGGTGTTCGCCGATTTGCCGCTGGTAAACAGAACTCTGCGTGATCTGGTTGGACTGTCCGTAGAACGCGTGCGCATTGATTCGCGAGAGTGTTTTCAGAGTGCCTGTCAATTTACCGAAAAGTATTTGCCGGAAATAAAACCCAGAATCGAGCACTACCCGGGCGAGCGCCCGATTTTCGATATTTACGGCATTGAGGACGAAATACAAAAAGCGCTGGGTCGACGTGTTCAGCTGAAGTCTGGCGGCCATTTGGTATTCGATCAGACAGAGTCGATGACCACCGTTGATGTGAATACCGGGGCATTCGTCGGTCACCGTAACCTCGAAGAGACAATTTTTAAAACAAATCTGGAGGCGGCACAGGCAATATGTCGGCAACTTAGATTGCGCAACCTCGGTGGCATTATCATCATCGACTACATCGACATGAGCGTTGATGAACACAAACGTCAGGTGATGCGAGCAATGGAAAAGGCGCTGGATCGCGATCACGCCAAAACCCAGGTTTGCGAAGTTTCCTCGTTGGGTCTTGTCGAGATGACACGAAAACGCACACGCGAGAGCCTTGAACAAACTTTGTGTTCTGAATGTCCAACCTGTTCCGGCAGGGGGTTTTTACGCACGGCGGAGACAGTGGGTTACGAGATTTCAAGAGAAATCATCCGCCAGGTCAGGCAATTTGATGTGAAGTCGTTAACCGTTGTAGCGGCACCGGAAGTCATCGAATTGTTTGATGAGCAACCGGACTACTTTGCTGAATTGGAAACCTTCGTGGAGGTACCGATTCGGTTGCAGGCTGAATCAATGTACATCCGTGATCAATATGATGTAGTTATAGTTTAGGCAGTTACGTCGCACAACCGCCACAACACTGAAAGCGCGCGATGAGCCGTTTTTCTTCGCGATATGCTGCTCCGGTGCAATCAGTTTCTGTTGCTGCCTCCCGGCGGATAATAGCAGTACAATGGGCGGCTGTTTTTGAGCCTGACTACAAACCGATACCCTCCGCAATGGTAATGACTCTGCTTTAAATGATTGGACGTGCTCTAACAAAAACCGGAAGGTTTCTGCTTTATATGTGTGCTGCGTTATTGATTATCGCGGCAATGCTTGCAGCGTTTGTCAGAATCGCTGTGCTGTATGGAGATGAATATCGCCATCAACTGGCTTCAATGGTCGGTGGCTATATAGGCAGCCCTGTTGAGATCAGCGAGATCGATCTTCTGTGGAACCGATTTGATGCCAGTGCCAGTCTGAGTGATGTGAGGATCCTGACCGAGGATCGCAGTGAGACTGTATTGGTATTGCCGTCGCTGGAGGTTCAGTTAAACGTACGCGATATGTTGATGCAAAGAAATCTGTCTGTCAGAAGCGTCAAGTTGCGTGGGTTGTCACTGGTGGCTTCCTATGAGGGGCAGGGCCAGCTGAGTATTCAGGGTTATGAAATTTCGAGTTCCTCGACGCGCCGCTCCGGGCCGAACGAAAGTACCTCTGCAGCTTTAATAGAGGGCGCAGGCGGCAGTCTAAACGAAGACAGCGACAACGATGTAACAACACAATCATCTGATTCCTCGCAGGCAAATCTGGTGCGAGGTCGTGGTGCCAGTGCACTCAACTGGCTCTTTAATGCAGACCGCATAGCAATTCTGGATAGTGCGATCACTGTGACAGATCGTCGGCGCAAGGATATTGCCGGCGAGGTCTACAAAGTTGACGATGTAAACATCAGAGCTTTCAACGAAGGCGACCTGCATCAAATTCGAATAAGCCGCAAAGCCGATGGATCAGGCGTGGAGAAAAATGTCGCGTCGTTCGATTTCACTGGTGTAGCAAATGACATCAATGGGTGGAAAGGTCAGTTCTCTATAGATACTGACAGTTTTGAATTATCGAGAATTACGGATGCATCGCCCTGGTCAGTGAACAAACTCGATGGATTGGCAAAACTGCAGCTGTGGGGTAGCTGGCAGGGCACACGAGTTAATCAGGTCCGGTTACTACTGGCAGGCGATGGGGTTCGGGTAACGGCCGCCGATGGTGAACAGGCCCAGGTGATCACCACTGTTGATGCATTGAATATTGACCTTGACTGGAGTCGAACGACAGACGGTTGGGATTCGGTATTTAATCAACTTTCATTAAATCGAATTGCGGCGAATCGTTCCGCATCCGAGGCAGAGCCGCTACAGCAAGCCAGCGCAAACGAATCTAAATCCGAAAATACCGGTGTTTTAGAAACCAACGCCGAGTTTGCAACCGTGGATTTGTCCGGTCTCGGCTTGCATTCCGGGCGGCGCGAAACAGGGCAGCGTGAATGGCGCGCCGCAGGCCCCGATATATCTATTGGACAGTTGCGCTCACTGTTCCCGTTGATCGAAGCACTACACCCGGTCGATATCAATGTCGAATCACTTGAATCTGGTTTGATAAAAAACTGGGTGGTTGCAGTAGAACGCAGTAGTAACAGGCAACCCAGGTTGTATGCGCTAAAGGCGAATGTAGATAAACTGGTTAACAAAGCCAGTGGTCGTATACCGGGCTTTAAAGATCTGTCCGCCGATATTTATTTTCGCGACGGCAAGGGAAGTATTAATTTTGGCAGACAGATTATTAGCGCTGACCTGCCATTGTTGTTCAATACCCCGCTGCCACCGCTGGAACTTGAAGGAATAGTGCAGCTGGAAAAAAAGCAGGATCGGATCGCGTTGACAAGCCAGAGTCTGAAAGTCGGTACGCTCGACCTGGCAACCAACAATACGTTTCAATTCCAGTTGCTTGATAATGGTTCGATGCCGACGTTGCTGAACAGCAGTATCGATCATGCAAATATGGCCAAACTGGCGAATTATTACCCCGAGAGAGTTATTAAGCCAAAGTTATACAGCTGGCTTAAGCGGGCAATCGTCGATGGCGATGTTGTCAGGGGAAGCGTGGCGATCGATGGAGACCTGCAGGACTTTGCACCGCGCGCCGGTAAGGGGCGTTTTTTTGCCGAAGCGGATGTGGTTAACAGTACGGTGGAATTTCGCACGGACTGGCCTGTAGCCACCGCAATGGATGGCAACATTACTTTCGATGGCACCAGCTTGCGCGGACGTGTTTACAAAGGATCAATGCGCGAGGCTCAATTTAGCGATGCAAGGCTGTTAATCGCCAACGTGCAGGAACCGCTGGCGCAAATCACAACGAATGCAATTGGCCCGCTCGACGATATGCTCGATTTTCTGCAAACCGGTCCGTTGGCGAAGCGACTGGGCAGTGTTGTTGACGGTTCGAGTGGCGAGGGTGTGTCCAGACTGTCACTGGATCTTGATGTCCCGTTGAGTCCGGTGGTGTCAAAGCCGCTGCGAGTGGATGGCACTGTCCATATGAAAAATGCACAGATCAAATCCAGCCGTCTCGGTCTCGATTTCGAATCGGTTAGTGGCCAGGTTAAATTCGACACAGCGGGCGTAAAAATCGACGATTTATGGGTGCGCTATCTGGGTGTGCCGGTGCGTGTTAAAGCGGTGCGAAAGAAAAAAAGAAACGGCGTACTTACCAGGCTAACGGCGCGAGGTCCTGTTGCAGTGTCCAGTGTAATGCGATCCTACGGTATTCCACTGGCAGAATCCTTTGAAGGATTGTCTGACTGGAAAGTTGATCTCGATATTTTTAAAAGCAGCCCGAATGCGAATCCACAGGTTATGCTGACAGCGGTCAGTGACCTGTCCGGTACCGCCATTAATCTGCCAACACCCCTGCGAAAACCGTCTGACACGCTGTTGCAGGCAAAAGTGACCAGGGATTTCTCGTCCCGCGAGAACGATTGGTGGCTGACGATACCGGGTTTGATAGAAAGTCGTATCCGCACCGGGAAAGACGAAAAACTGGAAAGTATGGCGATCTCGCTAGGTAACTCCGGGAATACCGTTTTACCGTGGCAGGGGATTGCATTACATGGTGAAGCGGGTCGGCTGGATGCAATGGGCTGGGTGGAGTTCGCACTCGACATCCAAAAATCGCAGTCGGACAAAAAGGGTACTGGCTCTTTTCCATTGTTCGCCAAGCTCGGCGTGCGTGATTTGCTGGTAGGCAGTAAGGATCTTGGGCAGGCTGTGTACATTGCTTACCGAGACGGCAATCAACAGATTCACCGCCTGGAAAGTCGGTATGCCAACGGTGAGCTGGTCATTGGGGATGATTCAGTATCTGATGAAACACTGGTATTCAGGCTCGATAGTCTGGACCGAACCATGCTCTCGGCAATCGGATCGGCCAACGATGCGTCGGCGGAGGCGGGTGAATCACTGCCCCTTGACCCGCGCGAACTGCCGCCTTTTGATATTTCAATCAAGCAGCTAAAGTGGGATGACTGGCGATTATCGAGGGTGGGCTTGCGCACTGAACCGGCTGAAGATGGTTTGGTAATAAAAGCGCTTACCGCTCGGCAAAAATCCATGCGCATGAGCGGCAATGGCCACTGGCGGGTCAACGATCCGTCGAATCCTTCGCTGCAATCTACTACGCTCGACCTGACTGCCAGCTTTGATGATATCGGTCAGGCAATCGACGCTTTGGGGGGAGGTCGATCCTTTGGCGAGGGTAATGGTGAAGTAGCTGTTGATCTGGAGTGGCAGGCGCCGGCCTATCAGCCCGACCTCGAATTGTTAACCGGTGAACTGCTAATGACCTGGCGCAATGGTCGCATTCTGACCGTGGAGCCGGGCGCCGGCAGAATCCTTGGCCTGTTTGCATTACAGTCGCTGCCGAGGCGTCTGACACTGGACTTTCGTGACATCGTAAAGACAGGCCTGGAGTACACAAGCCTGAGCGGTAGTTTTTCGATTGCAAACGGACGAGCGTCTACTCGCGGGCTGGTGTTAACCGGGCCGGTAGCAGAAGTACTGATTCAAGGTGAAACCGATTTCGTCGAGCAGCACTACGATCAAACAATCGATGTTCTGCCTCGTGTCAGTGGCGCGCTGCCGCTGCTTGGTGTGTTGTCTGGCGGGCCGGCTGTGGGTGTTACAGCAATTGTTGCGGACAGTATTCTCAAAGGGTTGGGTGTGAATGTGGACGAAATCGGCCGACGCCGATTTACGTTTGTCGGCCCGTGGGATGAGCCGACCTGGCAGCCTGTTGATTTGCGCACTGAACTCGCTCAGTAAGAGCGCGGGTTACGGTTTTCCATCGACCAACGCCGTGGTAAGAGCCTGCAGCAGTTTGGCGTGATTGCTGTCAGTTTCGCTGGCATTGTTGGTAGTAGATTTATGGATGCGGTTGACCAGTTGACGAATCAGCTGCGTATTTGCAGTGGGATATTGACTGCGTAAATCGGTCATCGTTCCCGCCAAATCCTCAAGCAAGCGATCGCGCATTTGCAGGTGTTCCGAAACATCCGGTGTTTCACTGCGTGGCGCCGGTAAATTCTGCGGATGTTCATGCTTTTCCCAATAAGCATCGTAGTCCGCACTGCCGCGCAGCAATTTGCCAATATAGTGTAGCTGCCGTTTTTTCGCGCCATTGCTGCGAATCTCGTCAGCCAGCTTCAGTGCGTCAGTGATCTCACTGGTTAGCCCGAAGCGATCGCGTTTGCCGGGTGAAAGTTGCAATAGCGCTTTGGCGAGCTCAACTGCCTTCAGCGCATCCCGCTTTCGCTGGGACTTGCTGGGCTCGTTGTCTGACGTATCCTCTGAATCAGATGAATCATCTAACCTGTCCGACTGTTTTATCATTTCAAATTTGAAACACTGGTTGCATAAAGTATCTGATCTGTAACGTAAGAGGTTGACACTATCGTTGACTGAACGTTAATGTTGAGAGAAGTCCACTACAATTGTGGAAATTCGAAACATAAGTAGGATTAAAACAACAAAAAATTAGATTCTTTTGTATAATTGCAACATCTGGCGAGTGAATGTGCACAGCCATTGCCCTAATTGCGCGAAGGAGTGCGTTGCAGGACCATAGAAATGGACGAAGCAGTAATGAAAATTATAAAAAAAATTGCCGTAGCGCGCACGCTTTGTATGCCATCTTTCAGAGCAAAGCGGTTTGTTTGCGCATCCGATCTGTCTGCTTCCCCGAATACACAGCGCGTAGTATCTGCAGCTCTGGTTTCTGCGCCGCTGTTACTCTGTAGCCCGCAACTACTGGCTCAGGATATATTTGGTTCATACAGTGCGTTGAACGATACAAGCTATAAAATCACAATGCCAGGCGCTGTCCCTGCTTTCAATTGGCAGGTAACCGCCGATGAAGACTCAGTGGCCGCGGTGTCGGAAACACGCTCTGAAATGCTGTTCAAGCTGTCTTTTTACCCGCACGCTGATTTGGCGGGCACCGATGGTGAATCTGCTTGGAGTGGTGGTATTTCGATGGAGCGGATTGACTTTATGTCCGCCGACGAAATCAAGATGCAGGATATCAGTCAGGGGTTTGCCTATTCGGCCAGTCTGGATATCGAAACGTCCACCGATGTGGTCGATGAATCGCAGATCGTGAGTAGTCGGCAATTGGGCGTGCATTATGGCAGGCTCGGTTCCGTCAACTATAGTGGCGTTGATCTCGGCTTCAGGCAATTCAATGACAGTGAGCAGTCCTACGAGTCAAGCGATAAGGACCTTTGGTCGCTCGGTGTCACCACCGGTAAACGTTTTGCCTTAACCGGGCTGGAAGAAAATGATCCACTATGGACAGTGTCACTTCGCGGACAATTCAGTCTTATCGAAGATCGCAATGACAAGGTTAGACTCGACGATCATCTGTGGTTTCTGTCACCGGGCTTGTATTGGCAACATGAAAGCTTCGAGCTGAGTGCAGACTTGCTGATGCCATTTATGAACAGTGGCGAAACCGAAGAAGAAACCGATTACCGGATTCGCGCCAAGATCCAAAAACGTTTCTGATAATTATCTGCCGTGTTGTTGTGAAGTAAGGATCTGGGTAAAGTTGGCGGATAATCTATGCGTCGGCATTAGAAAGTGATCAGATCCCATCCTTGTGGATGCAGGGAACCATCGCTTAATAATATGCGCACATCTGCGTTTGCGTTGCTATAGAGCCTCAACAGGTTGTCGTTAGTCAACTTGCCGAAGGATGTTCGGAAGATGACATCCTTTGAGCTCAGATCCGATAGCCCCCCCAGTAATGCTTTATCAGTGCCTATGGTAATTTCCTTGTAGCGGTCACTCGCTTCGTATTGATCAATCCACTCGAGAACTCGTACAGACTTTTCTTTCATTGAGTAGGAAGTGTCTACCACCAATAAAACTTCCTCTTTGTTATTAGCGAAATAGATGTGGCTGGCGATCCAGACAAATAAATGCAGGGCGAGCATAGGTGCCAGTATTTTAAGCCACTTCATTACGTCTACATTTCCGAATTAAGTAGATTGCCGATGCGGTACGAGGCGGATTCGGCGCTGGATTCAATGTACGCGCCTTCGGCCAGGCTCGCCATTGCTTTCAGGTGATCGGAGGAAAGTTCGTACGCTATTGCATGTATGGGTATACCGGTCCATTCCATCACCGTGGCAATACTTTCATAGCTCAGTCCTTTGTTTGTCTCGCCATCAGAGAGTACGAAAATCACCAGCTTATGGTCGCTGTGATCTCGACTATAGGCGACAAGCTCATTTGCCGCAGCCAGAACAGCATTGTTTGTGGCGGTATTGCCGCCGGTACTCAGGTCTTCAACAGCACCTATAAAAAGTGCCTTTTGCTGAATGTTGAATGGTCGGATATTCAAGTCAACGTTTACGCTTTCATTAAAAGATACCAGGCCGATAGCATTTGTCGAACTGATAAGATCAGAAGATTCAATCAACGCCTTTTTCAAATTTTTAATCCGTGTACCATCCATGGAACCAGAGACATCTGCAACAAATACGGCAGCGATCGGTTTGCCACCGGATTTCTTTTCCTTCCAGATTTTCTGCGCCCCCAGAATCGTTGCACCGTTGTTAATACGGTAGCCGCTTTGGTAGTCAGGCAGGGCGCCAAAGCCATATTCACGCACCACCCTTTGGTTTTTCTCAATAAACTTGACGAACAGCGCTAACACTTCGCGCTCGTCCGCGTCAGCCTCTGCGGTCGCGTAGAGAGGACTGTCATGCCTGACCCCAAACGGAACGAACTCATAATCACCCATACCAGTAACGTTTACCCATGATTGATTTTCCATTACCAGAGCATCGAGCACGCCGCTGTCGACAGCGGCATCGCGCATTTGCAAAGTGTTCTGGGCGACAAACGGTATGCCTGCCTGAAACGCTTCAAATGCACTTGAAACATCTGGGGCAAGGAATTGTGTCTCGTCCTGTTGTGAAAACTCATCAAGTACCGTCAGCAGAAAGTTAAGGCCGGTACTTGACTGATAGGGGTTGGTATAACCCATGGCGAACGAACCACCGGTTACGGCGGTTAACAGTTTTTGCACATCCAGTTTGTTATCGGTTGTGATCATTGATTTCTTTGATGATCTAACGATAACACCTGCCGTGTTGGGTGCGGTTACTTCAGCCATGGTTGTTAGCGGTATGCCTTGCGCCTGCAGCATATCGCCCCATAAATGATTACTTGGGGAAAAGGCATCTGGTGTATAGCGTTTAGCCAGCATGAATTGTGCGCCCAGGCCAGAGGCGATTTTTCTAATCGCTATCTGCGCGCGTTTGCCGTTTGCGATTTGATAGCCCTGCTCGTTGAACTGTCTGGCCATTTCCAGATAAAAGCCATCTCTGCCCTTGCCGGCTTTTTCGGATGAGGTGAATATTTCAACTGCTTCGCTGCGATTGCTGTCTCGGGCATCGAGGGTCAGCGGGTACTCGTTGATACCCGGCAGCATTGACAGAAGATTGGTTTGGCTCAGCTTTATATTGGCACGGCGGGTGTTTTCCCGACGGCTCGGTTTGACCGACCCGGCAACCAGATCTTCAAGTTGCTCGAGGGCCTGATCACGATTATCGATCTCACCTGGTCCGCATGCGCTGAGTAGTGCTGCTCCCGCAAGCGTTACCAGCATAGCCAGCAACGTTTGCGGACGAAATTTTTTGTATGACCTATGCAACATGCTAGACGCCTCCCGGGGAGTGCTTAATCAATGTTCGGGCGTGGAATTGCCGTACCGTATCTACTTTCGGTGTGGCTAACGTCCTTAACAGAACTCAGTTACTTTGTTGTCTGGCGATTTCTGCCAGGTCGCGTAGTTTTGCCAGTGTTTCAGTTCGCTCGAATGCACCGATCTCTTCAATGTTGGCGACTTCCACTGAGGTATCGGACAGCGCTTTAAACAGTCTTCGGTTATCGGCTATCAATCCGTCAAGTCGTTTTTTTTGAGACTGAAGCTGATTTTGTGTATCTGTGTCTGAACTGGTGTTGCGCTGCAGACTGACAATGCTGTGGCCGACACCTGCCATGTCTGACAGATTTTGCAGGGTCTGATTTTGTACCCCCCGTGCGGCGTTAAGGTAGGTAGTCGAGCTAAGCTGCTTGCCATGAAATCGATTGGTAACCACTTCGTGGAAATCGTTTAACAGGTGCAGGAGCGTACCCGCCTGTTGCGAGCCTTCCTCTATATCGAGCTGCTTTAAATCCACCTGCAGTTTCTCAAGTCGCGCGATCATATCGTCGTGCTCTGTCTGCTCTTGTTGCAACAAGCCTCGTACGACATCGATGTCCTGAAATCCAAAAAAACGATAACACAGCGGTATCGTTGCCAGCGTAACAATCGCAAACGTTGCGTAGGCGAGTGATATCGGCCAGCTAGTCTGAAACCACCATGTGTAGCTCCCGATCAGTAGTAGTGACAGCGCTGCAGCGCTGCCGAGTGCAGCTTTCACCGTGTGAACCTTGCTATTTCTATGGTCATAGAAGTAAATATATTGCTATGCCTTTGTTTTTCAAGCAGTTAAAACGTATGCGGGTACCGTAGAGGCATATCGCGGTAAAAAACAGAGTGCCCGCGACAACTATAATCGCCATCCAGGCAGCCCGAAATTATTTTTGAGTAAAGCATATGCTCTTTTTGCAACACTCTGTCTGACAGGCTATCGGGAGTGTCATCAGGTAGTACCGGCACAATACTTCTGGCAATCAGTGGCCCGCCATCCAAAGCGGGAGAGACGAAGTGTACGCTACAGCCGTGCCATCGATCGCCACCTGCCAACACCTTTCGATGGGTGTTCAAACCTCTGTGCCGGGGCAGCAGCGAAGGGTGGATGTTAATCAGGCGTCCCGGGTAGCGATCAGTAAATTCTGCTGAAAGTACACGCATAAAACCGGCAAGTGCTACAAGTGAAGGCTGATGTTCATCGATGCTGTCAGCGAGTGCTCGATCAAACGCTGTTTTATCGTCGTATTTCCTGTGATCAACAACCGTGGTCGTGATGCCGTGCTGCTCTGCATATCTAAGACCGGCGGCTTGCGGGTTGTTCGAGATAACATGACTGACCGTAGCGTCAATTGCACCGTCGAGGCAGCGTTGATGGATCGCTTGCATATTCGAGCCGCGACCGGAAATCAGAACGGAAATGCATTTGCTATTGCGCTTACCATCTTTCATCGGATTGCTATTACTTGGCTGGATGCCTGGGTTGTATGCTAGTTGTAACTGACCAGTGGTTGCTGTCCGGCAGCTTTTTCGATGATACCGATCTGAAGTGCAGACTCGCCGCAGGCGCTAAGGTGTTCAATCGTGGCAGCGGCATGTGCTTCGGGCACTATCGCGACCATTCCAACCCCGCAATTAAATGTGCGCAGCATTTCGCTGTCTTCAATTTCGCCATGTTGCTGCAACCAGTCAAATATGGCGGGTCGTGACCAACTGTTGACGTCTACTCTGGCAACGACACCATCCGGCAAAGAGCGCGGCAGATTCTCTGTTATGCCGCCGCCGGTAATATGGGCCAGGGCAGCAACCGGCACTTTTTTAAGTAGTTCGAGCAATGGTTTTACATAAATTCTGGTCGGTGCCATCAGGCTTTCCTGTAGTGTCCGACCGTCTTTCAGTGTCATGGATTGATCATCGCCGCTCACCTCGAGCACCTTGCGCACGAGCGAGTACCCGTTCGAGTGGCAGCCCGATGATTTAATACCGATGATAGCATCGCCGGGTTTGACCTGATCGCGATCGAGAATCTGGTTCTTCTCAACAATGCCGACAGAGAAGCCAGCCAGGTCATACTCGTCAGTGTCATAAAGACCCGGCATTTCTGCAGTTTCGCCACCGATCAGTGCCGCACCTGCCTGGACGCAACCTTCTGCGATACCGCCGATTATCTGTCGGGATTTTTCCATTTCCAGTCTGCCGGTAGCGTAGTAGTCTAGAAAAAACAGTGGCTCGGCGCCGCACACAACAATGTCATTGACGCACATCGCAACCAGGTCAATACCGATGGATTGATGGTCGTTAAAGCGATTTGCCAGCATCAGCTTGGTGCCGACTCCATCGGTTCCAGAGACGAGTACCGGCTGCCTGAAACGGTCCACTGGCAGCTCAAACAGTCCGCCAAAGCCACCGATTGACCCCAGCACGCCGGGTCGGGTTGTGCGGGCAATATCTGGCTTTATTTGCTCAACCAGTTGATTGCCGGCCTCAATATCGACGCCTGCATCGCGGTACCGCAATCCCTTTTTATCAGTCATCAGGATACATGTGATTATTAGAAAAGAAGGGGAGTTTACCCTGTTGCGAATGAGTGAGTTACAATTCCGTATCTAACAAAGAAATTCTCTATGGCTAATCTCTATAGCGTAGTGCCGAGTGACAGATCTGGGGTTGCTGCATTGGTCGCAAATTGGGCACGTTTTTCAGCTTTTCTCGCAGCTCGTATGCTCGCGGTGGTGATTTGTCTGATCGGATTGTCGTCAGCGGTGCTGGCACAGGGCGCCGCAGATTTCAAAATCGAGGTGCTGGTAGCAGACCAGGCGCAGGAGCAGCGCAGCAGTGCGTATTGGCTGGCCCTTGATCGGGTGCTGAGGCGCAACATGCCAGATGCAATATCCGATTCTGATCAGCGTGCGACGGTGTTGCGCCAGGCATCTCGCTATGTGCAAAGCTTCCGCTATCGGCGCTTTGATACAACGACGGATACTGGCCGGCTGGCCACGCGCAAGGTGAGGGATGGTGCTGCACCTGAAAGCGTCATTATAGTGACGTTTCCCGCTGATCTGGAGAACATTTTGCGACAGCAACTGGCGCCTGCATCTGTCGCCGACGCCACGCAGCAAGTCAGTCAGCCAGCCCCCGATATTCTGGCGTTGATTGCGGTAGATCAGGAGGCCACTCAGTTTTTGATAGGGGGTAAGCGCGGTAGGAAGTTTCAATCTCGAATGGCACAACTGGGTGCAACCAATTCGCTTGTATTTCAGTTTCCGGCGCTGGACCGTGCTGATAAGCAGCTGGTTTCAGCTGCGGATGTGTTGTTTGACCAGACTGACAAACTGGACGCAATAATGTCCAGGTACCAGACTGATCGCCGCCTCACCGCTGCGCTATTCAGGTTGTCGGAGCAGGTTTGGCAAAGCGAGTGGCGCTACGTTGTCGCAGGTCAGACGGTACAGACACTGAACTTGAACACCAGCACACTAGACGAGGCGCTGGTCACTGCTCTCGCAGAACTGGGTGGCAGTGGCACTGGTTATCGTGCAGACAATTATCTCGGTCAGAGTTCTGCTTTTACGCGCAGCGGTGTTGGCTTGCGTGTTGAGAACGTCAACTCGATTGATGAGTATCAACGAGTACTTGCAGCGTTGAAAAAAATTGAACCATCGCTGGTGACCGAAGCGCTTGAACCAGGGGCTATTGTGTTCAGAGCGCCACAGGCGACGTTGTCGAATTTTCAGCAGTCAATTGCCCGACTGTCAGAGCTTACCCTGTTGTCGACGGGGGCTGTGGCCGGGGCTGACCTGGTTGCGCAGTTTGTCGGGCGATAATCTGCAGTGAGCCACCCACAGCAAACTCTGCCATTTGCGTTTGATGTGGCTCCGGGTTTTGATAATTTCCAGGTTGGCGAAAATGAGCTGGCGTTTGAATTGTTATCCGGATTACAAGCCGATGCGCAGATCCGGCAGGTCTACCTGTGGGGCGGCAGGCAGTCGGGTAAAACGCATTTGTTAATGGCTACCCACAAGCACTGGCTTGTGTCCGGAAGCAAGTCCTTTTATATCTCGCTGGACTCGTCGCAGTACACTGCGACGCTGCTCGATGGTTTGGATGGCTACGACCTGGTTGTGCTTGACAATATCCACAAAGTTGCGAAGCAATCTGACTGGGAGCTCGGCCTGTTTAACCTTATCAATTATTGCCGTGAGCGGGGCTGCAAGCTGTTGCTAAGTGCAGACAGAGCACCTGATACAGCAGGCTGGACACTGGCAGATCTGCGCTCAAGGTTGAGTTGGGGGCCGGTGGTGAAGCTGCAAGCCCTCAGTGAGGCGGACGTGCGCCGCGCAATGCTAAGTTCAGCCAGTGCCCGCGGCTTACAGCTCGATACCGACGCTATAGATTTTTTGCTCAGGCGCTACAGCAGAGAAGTTAACAGTTTGCTCGAAGCGATAGCGATCCTTGATAGCGAGTCGCTGGCTGCCGGGCGAGCAAGGATCACCATTCCCTTTCTCAAGCGTTGTTTTTCATTTTAACTTAACGCGCCGATACCTGGCTTTTGTTGTCAGGAGGATTCGGCACATCGCAGATGTTTTTTTATCAGCAGACCTGTTTAGTGTCCAACCCTCGCTACAGCCATTTTACGGTTGGCTGTCGTCGGCTGGCTGCTGATGCTCAGGGTGATAGCGAGAGTAAAACATACATCCGCAAAACCAGACAGTGCTCAGTAGCACCAGAATGACACCAAGCCATTTCATTTCCGTGCGGTGAACCATCGCGTCTATACCAAACGCAAAGTAAGGTAATGCGAGAAAACTCGCCCATGCATGAGTGTACCTTTTCCCATGCAGTAAGCCGCGTAGTGGCAGCAGCATTGGCAGCAAGGCGATGGCCAGTACAATGCTTCGTGGTGTGGTAGCCGGTGCCAGCCAGACAATCCATACCATGACGAAAAACAGTGTGCCGAAGTAGCCACAAAGTGCGGTGGCTCGCCACAACATAGGGTTTTTTAAATTCATTGAGTTGTTATATCCAGAACAGGTAGCTGCTTGCCGGCTGTGGAACTACTTAAGTTGAGACGCAATGGTAGCGACTCGCTTTCCGAGCGACAGGCAAAGTGCCTTTTCCTCAGCGGTCATAGATGGACTGTCGCCATGTCCTGAAACATGGCTGGCTCCGTAGGGTGTGCCGCCACTCTGCGTTTTTTCGAGTGCGGCTTCAGTGTAGGGAATACCAACCATCAACATGCCGTGGTGCATCAATGGCAGCATCATTGTAAACAAAGTGCTTTCCTGACCGCCGTGCATCGAAGATGACGAGGTAAAAACCGCTGCGGGTTTGTTACACAGAGCACCACTGATCCACAGGTCCGAGGTGCTGTCAAAAAAATACTTTAACGGTGCGGCCATATTGCCAAAGCGGGTAGGGCTGCCAACGATGAGTGCATCTGTGGTTGCGATCTCTTCTTTAGTGACGTAAAGAGCGTCTTCTCTATTGGTACCTGCTGGTGGTTGGCGCGTACTCGTTGCATTTTCACGTGCATCCACAGTTGTCAGTTCAGGCACGGTTCTGACCAGTGCTTCGCAGCCACTGATTGCAGCAGCGCCGCGTGCGATCTGGTTTGCCATTCTGCGTGTATGTCCGTCGCGGCTGTAATAGAGAATGAGGGTTTTAGTCATCACGAACTGGCTCGGTCAAGCAGGTCTATAACATTGTCGATTGGTCGGCCGATCGCCGCATCGTTTTCTGTCACCACAATTGGCCGTTCAATCAGAATCGGATATTTCGCCATCAAATCGATCAACTCAGTTTCGCTGCAGTTATCTATATCTGGTTGCAGGCTTTTGTATTGTGCTTCGCCACGCCGTAGTAATTCACTGGCATTAAGATTTAGAAGTTTCAGTATCGATGTCAGTGTCGCCGCGTCAGGCGGTGATTTTTGGTAATCAATGACACTCAGTTCTGCGCTGTTGTGCTGCTGTAGCAACTGCAATGCCGCTCGACTTTTTGAACATCGTGGATTGTGATACAGCGTGACTTTATTTGGCATGGTTTTTTTACCGACGTACTTGTCTGTCCAGTTTGCGGCTATTTGCACTTGTTTGCAAAGGATTGAGACATCTGTCGACTGACACCGTCTAATTTCCCGGGGCGTATAAGGGAAGTGGACAAGGAAATGATTTGTCAGCCGATCTCTTAGTATTGAACATGGTATTGAACACGGCAATCCGCCAAATCGATCTCATTTTGTCGACAGCATCGGATTGTGAGCCTTTACATCAAATTCCAAAACAGATGCGAGCCGTTATGAGTGCAAGCAATGCACACTTTATGAACGATACATCGCCGGATTTTTCCCACCCGGCGACAGGCAAACTCGAGCTCGTGCCGATTCTGGATCAGTTGCACGCTGATGGCTTGATATCGGACGAAAACAAGAAGATTCTGACGGTGGTACGCGCTGATTTCAGTGATACCAGGAATGTTCTGCAGGTGATCGCTGAGTGCCAATGGGAAAACCAGTTGAACCCAGGCACGCTGTTAACCGCGGACGTACTGATTGACTGGCTGTCACGAAGGATCAACGTGCCAGTGCAAAAGATTGATCCGCTGAATACGGATGTTGCAGCAATTACCGCAGTAATGTCTCTCGCCTATGCAAAGCGTTTCAATATTATTGCGCTGGAGGTCACCGATACCAGCGTTGTCGTTGGAACCGCCGAGCCGTTTGAGCAAAGCTGGCAGAACGAGCTGTCCGGTGTTCTGCGAAAAAGCATAAGCTGCGTGTTGGTGAGCCCCGAGGATATATCGCGATATTTGCAGGAGTTTTATAATGTATCGAAATCGGTTCTTGGAGCACGCAAGGAACAGTCTGGAGATCAGATAAGCAAAGTTCAAAACCTTGAACAAATGATGGAGCTTGGTCGCAAAGGCAAGCTTGATGTTAATGATCAGCATGTAGTAAATATTGTCGATTGGTTGTTGCAGTATGCGTTTGAGCAAAGGGCCAGTGATATTCATCTTGAGCCAGGCCGAGAGCAAAGCGCTGTTCGCTTCCGTATTGATGGTGTTTTACACCGCGTATACGATGTACCGTCGACGGTGATGGCGGCGATAACCAGTCGTATAAAAATACTGGGTCGTATGGATGTCGCCGAAAAAAGACGTCCGCAGGATGGTCGTCTAAAAACCCGTAATGAAGACGGGCGCGAAGTAGAATTACGACTATCAACCATGCCAATTGCGTTTGGCGAAAAGATGGTGATGCGGGTATTCGATCCTGATGTGCTGCTGAAGCAATCTTCTGATTTGGGCTTTACGGAGCGAGACAGTGCACTATGGAACGGAATGCTAAAAGCACCGCACGGCATTATTTTGGTTACCGGGCCCACTGGCTCGGGAAAGACCACTACGCTCTACACCAGCCTGCAGCAACTTGCCACGCCTGAAGTGAATGTGTGCACGATTGAGGACCCGATCGAGTTAATTGTTCCGGCGTTTAATCAAATGCAGGTGCAATCCAATATTGATCTCGACTTTGCCAGCGGCGTGCGAACCTTGCTGAGGCAAGATCCGGATATCATTATGATCGGTGAGATTCGTGATTATGAAACCGCACAAATGGCAATTCAGGCAGCACTGACAGGGCATCTCGTTATCAGCACGCTGCATACAAATGATGCGCCGGCTGCAATTAATCGATTGCTCGAACTGGGTATTCCATACTATTTACTGCGCAATACAATCGTTGGTGTTATTGCACAGCGACTGATCCGCAGCCTTTGTCCGGCTTGTGCGGCACCGTCACCGGTGGAAGTAGATGAATGGAATGGACTGGTGCATCCCTGTCATGTCGAAGTACCTACCGCCAGCATGATAAAGGTCGGGTGTGAGGAGTGCAGAGATACGGGTTACAAAGGACGAATCGGCATCTATGAAGTGATGGAGATGACGGCGGCAATGAAGCAGAAGATCACCCCGGAAGTAGATATCAGTGTACTTCGTCAGCAAGCGCTGCAGGATGGTATGGAGCCACTTCGTGTGAGTGGTGCACGAAAGGTGTCGTCTGG
>CALGNZ010000104.1 GCA_937957915.1 uncultured Granulosicoccaceae bacterium
GTGTGAGGCGCGAAAATCATCAAGGCGCGAAACAACTACGTTTCACTATGACGCCGGATATATGGAAGCAGACCAATCTTTTTTCATTTAGGGCTTGCGACAACGGGAGCGTCCATATATGGATAAGCTTGCGCATCCACCGAGTGCCAAAACCCATGGTCAACTATAGATGGTTGCTACTACCCGTCTATAGCCTCGCACGGATGGTAAATGCAGCGGAGGTGAATCGGGCAAAGTTATAAACATCATCAGTGTCTGCACCGCCGTCGAGTATTCTGGCTTCCACTCCAACATGCCACTGACTGGTCAGTTTATAACTGAGAGCGGCACCGGCATCGATAGCACGCCCTGGTCCACCGGCAAGGCCATCGAGGTCTGCGCCGAGTGTCCACCGATCGGTTAGTCGATGTTCTCCTGCAAGATATAACAATGGCACCACACCGACATCATCATCGAAACTTGTCGTGTTGCCCTGGGCGAGTCTGATTTCTGCGTCGCGTACTTTCAGTGTGCCGCCGATTCTGATAGTGGTAGTGTCTGTATTTTTTAGTGTGTAGTAGTAGCCCAATCGCCATGAGTTAAAACGGTAAGTAGCATCAACACGCTCAGTGCTGTCAAAGCTTGCTCCGGCAAACCTAACTGTCTCGTTAAAGGTGGCAGACTCGGTGTACTCCAGCGGGGCCAGTAATACTCGAATACCGTGTCTGTCTTTAAACGACCATTTTGCTTCGAGCCGCAGCAGTGGCAACGGACCTTCCCCGACTGCGTCGCGCAGTGAGAAGCGAGTTGAAGTGTCGTTGTTCGGAATTTGCACGTCATTGCTTTGTTGCCAACTACTGCCCAAAGAGAGTTGCAAGTCCAGTGGTTGTTCGCTGGCGCTGGCAACCTGAGTGGTCAGTGCGATGGGAATGGCCATTACAACTATCAATAGTTGGCGGGTTGGTGTTGATTGTCGCATACGCTTCCGCGTTTTCTGTTTGTTATTCATCGGAGATATCGATCAGCACTTCGTTGCGTCGGAATGGTGGCAGCGCCCAGGGGGCGTTGTACCCGGCCCAGCGTGGTTTTGATGTTGCAGGTAGCTTTTGTGATTCCATCCAGCGCGTCAGGGCTTTAGTGTGTCTTTCGCGTTCGCTCTCGGTCGACCGCCCCGAGAATCTGACGGTCGCAACACGTTTTTGTGGTACTTCAGCCAGACTGACCTGTGGATCAAGAGGGACGGGGGCATTATCTATTGTATATGTTCGCGGCAGCACAAATCGGTAGAGCCAGGTATCTCCGTCTTTGCGAGCGGTGACCGGAGCGGTCATGGCGATTTTCTCTCCCGAGTCCGGGGCTTTCTGTTCGGCCACGACCGGCGAGGTCATGGCGATTTTTTCGCTGGCCGTGTTTTTTCCGGAGATGTAGGCAAACAACTTTCGGAACGCGCTGTTTCCGGCTTTTTTGAAGTTAGCATCTACACGAGTTTCTACCACAACCATTGGTGCGTAATCGCGAATCTCGAACTGTCCGTCTTGCTGTACAACCTGATACGGTGCCTCTTCGACAGATTCGACACCGAAAATGGAGCAGGCTGTTGTGAACAGCATCGCCAGCGTTGCCAATGCAATGTGTACTGCTTTGCGAGTTGCCTTGGTAAGTTGTTGAGTCAGGGCTTTCACCAGCAAACTACTCCAGATAGCGTTGTTCAAACTTGTTATTACGCTGTCGCGTTGCTTAAAGATCAGCGGGTTTGTTCGACTGGCCCGATCAGCTGGTTTTTTTAAGTGCTCTGCGCTGCATGAGGTTCCGGTTAGATTTGTTGCGTGGCTGTATGCGTGCAGCGCAGTATAGAACCCGTCAATGGAAAAGATGATTACCCAAAGGGATTTCACCGGGGAGGGGTTGTGTCAGTAACGTACCTGATGTTCAGATATGTCGCAAAATTGTTAGGCGTAGTAATTCTTTCAGGTTTGCTACTGGCCTGCGCCAATAACAGCGCTTTGCAAACTAAGGAGCCTGCCAGTCAGATCTGTGATGAGCGCTTCGACTGTAGAGGTCGCTACTACCGGGAGTACGAGAACTACGATTTAGCCTTTGCCGAATTTACCGAGCGTGGGCATGCGTTCGATACCGACAAACTCGATGTGGTGCTGGATCGGGTAAAACAGAAAGCGGTTTTGGATGACGGTGTTGTTACGATAGTCTTTATCCATGGCTGGCTGAACAATGCCGCAGAATCGAATTCCAATTTAAGAGATTTCAAAGCCGTGCTGGAATCAGTGGCACGCTACTCGGCGGAAAAATACAACAAGAAACGTCGAGTCGTGGGGCTCTTTGTAGGGTGGCGTGGCAAGTCCCTGATGGTGCCTGGTTTAAAGTATTTATCATTCTGGAACCGTAAGTCTGTTGCTGAGAATCTTGGCAGTGGCGCCATCACACAATTATTATTAAGGCTTGATGCGATCCATCGTATTGGTGAGGACAGAACCGCAAGCAAGCAAAATGTCATGGTAACCGTTGGGCACAGTTTCGGTGGGGCCATCTTGCTTACCGCGATAAAAGATGTGTTGGTTGACCGACTGATTGATCCGGTAGCCGACAGCGATGAAGTAACAGAGGTGTCCGGTATAGGCGACGAGCTGTTTTTACTGAACCCCGCCATCGAGGTTTCACAAGCGCTGTCCATTGTCGATACCGCGGTCGGGCGTGAGTATACGCCTGCTCAGCCGCCGCTGCTTACGGTGATCAGTTCCGACGCGGACAATGCCACCCATAGAGCATTCCCGGCCGGTCAGGCTTTTGGCACTATAGCCAGTTGGAATCAGGTTGATATAAATCGAGCCTGGTACAGGCATCGTGAGTACGGCACCAGTATTCCACTTCGCGAGGAGAACCTTGATGTTATAACGGTGGGAAACTTCGCCCCTTTTTTAACACACCGGCTGCAAATGTCCGCGCATTCAGAAGAATTGCCAGAAGGCTGTAGCCAGTTCAAGGTTACGCGGTGCGACATCGTTCCAGGGTTGTGCAAGGCAAAAGGCTGGGCAAAAACCGCATCGCACAAGAGCGTCAGTCCCATTCCTGATGGCTACCCACTCAGGTTTATTAAAACTGATAAAGCGGTTATTACCGGGCACAGCGATATATTCGAAGACAATGTAAGGCGGTTAGTGTCCAGATTAATAGTGGATCAACTTGAGTTGAGCCACTGGACATCCGTCAAGCCGAGTTGGTTGATAGATGCCTGTGGCTGAGAAGGTTTGACAATATTCGTAGCGGTTTAACGAAAAATTTGATTAGTGAATCGGCGTAGTGCGCATGGCGTCGGTAGTGTGTGTGCAATGAACGTAGATGCGCCTGGCGCTTACGCCACACTACGGTTGCAACCGAATTTGAACGCACAAAGCGTTTGCCCTTGCCCTTGCCCTCGCTCTAAACGCGTTTAATCAGTAAATGCCGCAGGCACCCGTGGGATTGGTGTGGTTCGCGTCGCTTACCGATACCCTGCGTCCGGCCGCAAAAAGCTTTTTTTTTCGTATTTTTTGGTCTTTTTAAAAATGGGTTTTGCTGTAAGCCTCAGTCATCCGACTTGATATTGTCAAAGTACTCAGTGCGCTGGACATCGGCCTGTTGTCGCTGCAGTTTGCGAGTTGACTGCTGTCCCTGAAACCTGTCCGAACTTTGTAAGCTGCGTGAATCTGTACCGTAGGATCGTTCCAGTGTTTGCTGTGCCTGTTGCAACTCGTTGAGTATCTGATCGCCAGGTGCGTAGGGGGTTTGCGCTGGTGCATCGCGCCTGGCAGAGGATTGTTGCTGCTTTTGCTGGGCCCTCGGTTCCATCTGCACAATCTGATCTGACTGCGTTTGTTGCTCCTGCATGGCTTCACTTTGTTGTACTGATTGCCCAGAGTCTGCGGCCAACCCCGTGTCGGTGTCGGTGTCGCTTTGCGATTGTGCCAATTGCCTGGCCAGCGCGGCAAAGTAAGGGCTGCGAAGTATATTGTCCACGATATTTCGCAGGCTGGTGTAGGTCTGGTTTTTAGCGTTTATCTCTGAGTCTGGTGCAATTTCTCTTACCAGCATCAGTGGTACCAGTGCACGGGTTACCAATCGTTGTGCCTGTTCCATTCGTGATAAATCTGTTGGCTCCGCGTTGTTTACCAGATAGTCCATTCTGGCTTCAATGTGTTGTATTTCCTGTCTGGCCACCGCCAGCAGATCTCTCGACAGGTCGCCGCGCAGATCTTCGTTGTGTCGCATCTGATGTTGTTTTGAAGAGGCTTCTGCTATAGCGAATCGATAGTCGTCCAGGATGTCCGGGTATTGTTCGCGCCATTTAAGTGCTTCCAGCAGATACAGGCTCATCACTGTACCTTTGTCGCCCGGGCCGAGTGCAAACGCCGTCATGACAGCCGATTTGTCATCATCGATCTGACTGCTCTCGAAGCGAAAGTGTGGAACGCTGTCCGGCATGTCAAGTCTGTGAGATGCCGGAATGACAGCGGGCAGGGCGGCAGCAAGTTGTGCGGAGGTCAGGCTGGTTCCCAGTGGCCCGGTGTATACCCGGGTGGCATTGGCGGTATTGTCTTCCCTTAGTGCGTTAGCAACGCGCGATTGTGGTTGCAATTCAAGGTTGTTGGCGAGCTCTACCAGCAGGCGGTCAGTGCTTTGCATCGCGTTTACGAAGTTGGCGTTGCCCAGTGTTTCGAGTGGCGCTGTGATTGATCCCAATATACCGGGTCGTGTGTTCATTGCCGGCTTGGCGCCAGAGTCTACCTCTACAATTACAACGCCTCTCGATCTTACTTTATGCAGCAGTGCCGCGTAATCTCCCAGCGGGTCTTGTCTGGCCTGGTGGGCGAGTGAGGCGATCAGTGCGTGCAGAGAATCGATGCCAGTGTTGTCAACGATGCCACCGTCTAATAACCTCAATGAGTGGCTGTCGACTGGTGCCTCAGGCTCCTGAGTTTTGTTGAACTCTGTTTGCAGTCTCACTGCAGGAGTGGATTGTTCCGAGAATACGCTGGTGGAAAAACCGAATGGAAAATTGGACGATAAGCGCACTGCACGACTCAGTGAAAAATCAGTCTGTGTCCAGACCAGATCACTCAGTGACTTCGGCAGGTAATGTCGCGCTCTGGTGCTTTCAATCGAATCAATGGCGACATCGGCATGTCGGGCTATCAATCCGTGAGGCAGCGCTGGCTGTCCTACAATGACACGCCGGCCGCTGTCGGCATCTGTTGTGTTAAAGAAAATAAGGGGTTTTTCCGGTGAGTGGTGACCACTGCGTTGTGAGATGCCGTCCCACCCGAATTGTTGTTCCCAGAAGTGATACAGTCCTTCGCCGCGACTGGTGCGCGGTGCGGTAAGACCGCGCAGAACCGAGGCCATGAAGTCCATAGACATATCATCAGAGAATCGTGAATAGATAGCGCTGTCTTTAAGGTCAGTAAGGTCTGACTGTTCAGTGTTCTTTGCTTGCAGTTCCTCTATCAGTCTGTCGATGTCATTGTGTATTTTTTCAGTAACGGCATTGTTGGCCTGCGCATTGGCTTTAATTTCCCTGAGTGCCAGTATCGCCTCTTCGATGAGTTCATTGCCGATGGTGTATCGCGGAGTGCTCACCCGTTCAGATATATCGTGGTCATCGTTATAGACATACCGTGCCGCAGCCAGGCTACCGCCAGAAACACTGCTGATTAATGCGATATGGTCTGCCCAGGTGGACTGACCTGTCGCGCGTCGTTCAGGATCGCCCGCTTCCGGTATCGCCGGTAGTTTTTCCTGCGCCAGTAACTGCAGCACATGTGCACTGAACAGTGCAGCGCGAGAACCGCCACCACTGAGTGCCATAAACACGATGGGCCCTGGTGGAATGTTATCGATGCGAGCTTCAAACGCAGTAAGCCATTCAGAATCGGCAGCATGCATGGCGGCGATTTGCAACGCCGGTTCCTGTGAGTTTGTAGCAGCCTGTAGTATTTGTGTTTGCTCACCTGGCGTCTGCTGAGCGGGCTGTACTCCGTGCGAACTTGCAATTGCCTGCTGTATTTCCTCGGCGCTGTTAGCGGCAAAGAGCGCCTGCCTCAGGGTCAATGGGTCTTTGACCAGGTTGCTCGATGTAGTTGCCAGCATCATGATGCCAGCTACTACTGTTATTGTTCGAGCGGGCAGCGGGCTGACATTCTGGATGTAGTCAATGAGTGCGGCGAGTACAACGATGAACACGCAAAAGTGGATCAATGAGCTTACGGTATACAGCCGATACGAAGCCCCTGGTAAATCAAAGCTGGCAGTTAGCCAGAATATCTCGACCATCGTGCCCAGGAAGCCGATCCATGCCAGTGTCTCGCCGGTAGCAAGCCAGGCACTGATGACACCTTCTCCCCGGTCATCAACACCGGTGATATTCTGGTTAACCAGGGTACTTCGATTGATCACCGAGCTGTCAAAGACGGAGTCACCGGTCAGACGAGTGCCTACAAAAAACCAGGCGCCGGCAGCGACTAGCCAAAGCCCGGCGGTTTGCACAAACGAGCCGAACATCAGATAGGGCTGGTGTTGGGTAATGTCTGCAAATAACAGCGACACCGCACCTATAGTTACGAGCAGTGCAGCGCAGATGTTCCATGCGACGTTCCCTCCCAGTTGGTACAAATACCGAGCGATGTAACGCAACCAGCCATTGATAAAGCCAGCCGGTTTAAACAACGGGCCAAAGTTGTACTTCGGCAAAACGAAACGCAGCATGGTTGTGGCGTAGATGAATGCCAGTGCCAGCAGCAGGCAAACATACATTGCGCCGAGCGGGGAGTTGATCCGTTGAGGCGCCCATACGTGCTTGACTTGCGGCACGAAAAACAGCACGAAAACTGCTGTAATAACAGCAAGAATTAAAAACAGGTTAGTGGTGGTAAATCGCTTGATTGGCAGTAGCAGGCGGGTCAGCCAGTTACCTGCGCTGGAAAACTGATCGGGGCTGATGAAGTTGTTTGATTCCATATCGGTGTTACTTTTCCGTTTCTGAACTGCATTGCATCTAGACTGGATTATTCATAAGGCGACAAGTAAATATTTGCGAAATACTATGTGTATAGCCCCAAATCGCTTTTTGGGCACCTTTTACAAAATAGCAGTGTGTCTATTCGACGCCAGATTTCCTCTGGATGTCGAATCTTCATGAATAGTCCTGGCTAGATCAGGAGTTGGCATTGAGCAAGTCCAACAATTGCCGGTAGAACAGCCTGGCTTAAAGCTAGTCTAGTAGCCCCGGGGAAGATTGATATGGTTTTTTTGGGTGAGTGCCAGCGGCGGTATTATCAGTAAGCGGAGCCAATTGACGGCTCAACTGGCTAGCCTGGAAAGTCGTTAGAATTCGACGCGTAGCGCCAAAATCGACATCGCAGATCAGTCTATTGCCCAAAAGACGTGGGCTGGGCAGGTGTCGAACAGGGCTGTCGATGCAGAGAACTGATGCGCCAGTCATCAATTAAACAAGTGTGCTCTGGCGTTTAAGAGTCTGGCTGTATTTTGCGTATATGACTATTATGCAATATTGATAACTGTAGAAAAACAGGCCAATGTTGCCGGCGCGCGGTGTAAACAATGCAGCCCGGTCATAATGAAAGTATCCGGTGTGTTGCATTATAAAGTGTGTTGAATTGGCAGGTCTGCCACACAGGAATCCAGTGAAGAAAAATAGAGCTTTCGGTTTTTGCGTATTCATGATGATGCTTGCCCCTGTCGCGTCGAGCGCTGATGCGTCGGTGACTGGTTTATGGAAAACCGAGGCAGGTGATTCCGGTGGTTGGTTGCGCGTACAAATAGAACCTTGTGGCAATAAAATATGTGGAACCATAGCAGCTGCAATCAATAGCGATGGCGCTGTCATCGAAGACTACGAGCACACGGGCAAGGAAATGATCGCCGGTATGGTTGAAAGCGGTCCCGGCAGTTACGCCAAAGGCACAATCTGGGCACCCGACAAAGACAAAACCTATAAGGCGAAGCTGAACCTTGCTGACAATGGCAAGCTGATCGTCAAAGGCTGTGTGGCTTTTATCTGCCGCTCGCAAACCTGGACACGGGTCAACTGACACGGTAGCGGAGCCGTGGGGCGATCATAAGCAGACAAGGCCTGCTTTCCTGCTCCGTTATTTTTGCCTGCTGTTCTGGCCTGGCGGTGATCGGGAAGGTATTACCGGGTGTCGCAAAACAGTTGCAGGTAATCAACCTGCCTGTTGAGTTGCGTCTCGGGGCCCTGTGTTTGTTAGTATGCAGGCTTCTCCCGGAGGATTGTTGCATTGATCAAATTCAGCATTGGCCAGAGTGCCGCCCGCATCGAAGATCAGCGATTATTGACTGGCACTGGCTGCTACACCGATGACAGCGTCGATCCGGCAGCGCCTCGAGCCTTTATTTTGCGATCAGATCGTGCGCACGCGACTCTGTCGATAACCAGTACGGAGGCTGCCAGCCGTGCTCCCGGTGTGCTCGCCGTTCTGACTGAAAAGGACCTGGCAGCAGACAATATCGGTAACCTGCCTTGTCTGACTGATCTCGATAATCGTGATGGCAGTAAACAATCGTATACCGAATGGCCCGCACTGGCCCGTGACCGGGTGCGGTTTGTCGGTCAGCCGGTAGCGCTGGTTATTGCCGACACAGTGGCACAGGCCCGCAATGCGGCAGAGTTGATCGAAATTGACTTTCACGATCTGCCGGTATCGCTTGATACCGAGGCCACCACTGATGATGGCGCGCCCCGGATATGGCCTGACATGGCAAACAACATTGCTTTCGACTGGCACCTTGGTGACGAAGACGCGGTTAATCGTGTTTTCGATAAGGCTTCGCATGTTACTCAACTGCGACTGGAGAACAACCGGGTGGTGGTTAATTCGATGGAGCCCCGGCCAATCTACGCCGAGTATGACAAGGCCACTGATCGAACCATACTGCACAGTTCTACCCAGGGGCCCAGCTTTATACGTGGTCCATTGGCGACCCAGGTATTGAAAATCGACGCTGACAAAATCCGCTGTGTTACCGGTGATGTCGGCGGTGGATTTGGCATGAAGGTATTTCTGTACGCCGAGCATGTGCTGGTGACCTGGGCATCACGCAGGCTTGGTATCAATATTAGCTATTTGCCGACACGCACCGATGCATTTATCAGTGATGTACACGGTCGCGATCTGGTTAGCCACGTGGAAGCGGCGACTGACGCTAATGGTGTTATTGAGGCACTGCGGGTTAAAACCTATTCCAACATGGGGGCCTATCTGTCCAACTTTGGCCCCTACATACAAACCGGCTCCGGTGGTCACATGATACCTGGCTGTTACAACATTCCAGCAGTTTACAACCGGGTGATTGGTGTGATGACTAACACGGTTCCGGTCGACGCCTATCGTGGTGCAGGCCGACCCGAAGCGAGTTATTTAATAGAGCGTTTAATGGATGTGATTGCCGACGACCACCAGCTCGCGCCTGATGAAATCAGACGTCGCAATTTTATTCGCCCAGAGCAAATGCCTTATACCACCGCACTTGGCAACATCTACGATAGTGGTGATTTTAAAGCGGTGATGGAAAGCGCCATGCAAAGCGCTGACTGGGCTGGTTACCAGCAACGTAGAGAGGCTTCAGCGCAACAAGGCAAGCTGCGCGGTATTGGCATGTCGGTTTACATTGAACGTTGCGGGGGCGGTGGTGATATGCCTGCCAGAATAGAGTTCAACGAAGATGACACGCTGACTCTGCTCAGTGGCAGTCAGACAAACGGGCAGGGGCACGAAACCGCTTTTACGCAAATTTTGTCGGATCGCTTCGGTATCCCGATTGACAAGATTCGGTTTGTACAGGGCGACACTGATCGAACCCCGTCCGGGTTTACCGGTGGTTCTCGAACCATACCTATTGGTGGCAGCTCTGCACTGGTTGCAGCTAATACCATTATCGATAAAGCCCGGCGTATTGCTTCGCATATGATGGAAGCTGACGAGGGCGACGTAGAGTATGCCGACGGTACTTTCACCGTGGCTGGTACAGACATGACGATGGATCTCTTTGCCGTGGCACGGGCTGCGCGCGATGAAGCCAGGCTGCCGCAAGGCATTGAGCCAGGGCTCGATACTGAAGAAGGGTTTACTTCCGAGGAAGCGACTTATCCGAACGGCTGCCATATTTGTGAGGTCGAAATTGATCCGGAAACCGGGCAGCTGGACATTGCTCAGTATCAGGTAGTCGACGACTTTGGCAATCTGGTTAACCCCAGGCTACTGGAAGGGCAGGTACACGGTGGTATTGCGCAGGGGCTTGGCCAGGCATTGCTGGAGCATACGGTATACGACGACAACGGCCAGTTACTCAGCGGTTCGTTTATGGACTACACAATGCCCCGAGCCGATACCGTACCTGCGATTGAGTTTGCCACGCAAAACATACCCTGCAAGAACAACCTGCTCGGTATCAAAGGCGCTGGTGAGGCGGGGGCGATAGGAGCGCCGCCGGCGGCCATCAATGCCGTGGTCAATGCGCTGCAAGAGCGCACCGGCTTAAATCATATCGATATGCCGGCAACAACACACAAGATCTGGCAGCTGTTGAGCAGCAGCCGCGCATAGGAAATGACTCACCGCGCCATCCGTGGCACAAAGACCTGCAGTCTCGCTACAACCGTTATGCGCGGGCAGGTTGTTGCCGTTGTCGCAGAGCGCAATTACGCAAGCGGCAGGTGTTACGCGGCTTTCTGAAAGCGCTCGTCATTTGCCATAGGGGTCTGTGCCACAGGAGTCTGGCAATCAAGGGTGGTGATAGCCGGTTGTTGCGCCTCTTTGCGAAACGACCCTGCGATGGCATTGCAGATGCCGCCCCACAGTCTTTTCATCTCGACCGCGCGTGTTTTGCTGGCCATTGCGCGCATGTCAGCGTCGTGGGTGTTGGATAAATAGGAAGCCGGGTTGCTGGCAGTCGTCATGTGTTGCTCCTGGATTATTTTGAATTGCTTTCGGGGTGATGAGAAGATACCTTTGCTAACGACGATTAAAAATAGAGCTTTACGCCAATCACCTTTGCATAAAATGCACAAATAAGTGGATATTAATACCTTTCAGCTGTTTCTGTCGGTGGTTCGGTCGGGGAGTTTTTCTGCGACTGCGCGCGAACTCAAACTGGCGCCCTCGTCGGTCTCACGGCAGGTGACACAACTTGAGGATGATCTGCAAACGAAGCTATTTGTCAGGACAACCCGCAAACTGGCCCTGACCGAAGCGGGGCATATTTTTGAAGAGCGTGTCAGGTCGATACTGCTGGATATCGATGAGGCGCGCCTTGCTGTTAGTGACCTTGATCAAAACCCTAAAGGCACGCTGCGTATTACCGCACCGCGCACACTGGGCCGATTGCATATTGTGCAGGCCGTGCTCGAGTACATGGCGATCTGGCCAGAGGTGAAGGTTGAAATTGACCTCAGTGACCTGGTGGTTGATTTGGTAGCCAGGGACATCGACGTCGCGATACGCATCGGTATGCTTGATGACTCCAACATGGTGGCGCGGCGTCTCGGTGGTGTCAGACGGTATGTTTACGGTAGCCAGGCGTATCTTGATCGCAAGGGTGCACCGCAAACACCTGACGATCTGAAAGCGCACGACTGCCTGACCTTTCATCCACATGGCTTGTCACCCCTGTGGCGAGAGAGCAGTGATGTCTGGCGATTTGAGAAGGACGGTAAACTTACCGAGGTAGCCGTTGAAGGCCCGCTCAAAACAAACATGAGCGAAGTTATTATTCAAGCCGCGCTTGCCGGTAAAGGGCTGGTCATGATGCTTGACTGGTTAATCAGTGAGCACGTCGACGCTGGCCGTCTGCAGCCATTGCTAACAGATTATATCGCCGCACCCTATGCAGGAGACGCAGCCGCGTTTGCCGTGTACCCTGCAGGGCGCAATGCGCCTGCAAAGGTCAGAACCTTCATTGATCATCTGCAAGACTACTTTCACCGTAACCTGCGGGTTTAACCTAATGTGCTCAGTGAGTTGAGTGGTGTGTGGCTAACTGCAGAACGGAGTTATGCAAAGCAGTTTAATCTGCCTGCGTTGACGGAAACTGATTGTAGTGGCCAGTCTCATTGGTTGGTTAAACAACCTGACTGACTGTTTTTTAACTGCGTGTTTCGCTTGCGCGGTCTGCCTCCGCAGTCTGGCTCCGCAGTACTGGTGCGCAGGGTATGGAACTATTTTATTAGTGTGGCAGTTATTTGTTGAAGATACCTTATAAGGCAGCTGCGTAAATCTGTTAGCCTGCATATTGTTCTTAAACGAGTGTGTGACGCTCGCCATTTCAGAATCTGTTTTCTAAAAATGTGCAGACGTCTTTAACCAGCAGGGTACAGGGTATCAAGACTGAAGCAACCAGCGCCGAGCGGCCAGGTGACAATCCTAAAAAAGCGCTGTTGTATATGCTATTGGCGGTGGCACTGTTTCCGTTTATGAATGCCATGGTCAAGATGCTGAGAGTCGACTTTGACCCGGCAATGATTATCTGGGCCAGATACCTGTCGCACTTTGTATTAATGCTGCTGTTGTTTTTGCCATGGCATGGCTGGACTCTGTTTAAGAGTTCGCAGCCGATACTGCAAACCGGTCGCTCTATACTGTTGCTGGGCGCAACAGTGTGTTACTTCACGGCACTTGGCTATGTGCCGTTGGCGACCGCTGCCATCATTGGCTTTACATCGCCTTTCATTGTTACCGCGCTGTCAATTCCGTTGCTGGGTGAGCAGGTGGGCTGGCGCCGGTGGGGTGCTGTATTGATGGGCTTTATTGGGGCGCTTATCGTTATACGCCCGGGAACCGCTGCGCTGCACCCAATGGCAAGTCTGGTCGTTGTTACGGCAATTTGTTACGGGCTTTATCAAATTTTCACGCGCAAGATCTCGGCGAGTGATAAAGCCGCTACAACGATTACCTGGACTGCACTGGTTGGCGCGCTGGCGAGCAGCGCTGTTGTTCCGTTTTTTTGGCAGACTCCGCAAACAGCAAAACAGATTTTTCTGCTTACTGCTGCGGGTATGGTTGGCGGGCTTGGCCATTATTTTGTGGTTAAGGCCTTTCAGTTTGCCCAGGCCTCGTTCCTGGCACCGGTGGCTTATGGTCAGATTGTTGGTGCTACGTTGCTGGGGTTTGTTTTGTTTGGCGAGCTGCCGGATGGCTGGACCTGGGTGGGTACCTCTATCATCATCGGATGCGGTTTATACATTGGTTATCGTGAGAAGACGCTAGCCACGTAGATGCCTGCTGTTTAAATTCATGTTTGAATCTGAGGGGTCATTTGCAACAGGTGCCCTGAGTCGAGGTCACTTTTATGTACAGCATGATATGCCTGCTTCCCAGTAAGGTGGTGAGCGAAATCGTTCCTTAAAAAACTCAATCCATGCGCGAACCTTGGGTGATACAAAACGACGATTGTGATAAATCGCATAGATGTCCATCTGTGTCAGCGGGTAGTCATCCAGCACAGTGACCAGATCACCGTTGCGCAGTTCATCTGTGATATCCCAGATTGATTTGATAGCGATACCCAGACCTCCGACGGCAGCGTCGCGAACTACTTCGCCGCTGTTGGAAGTTACTGATGAAGTAACCGGGACTCTAAGTAGCTTTTCTTTTACATCGAATTGCCACACGTCGCTGGATGCGCCCTTTGACGAAAGTATTAAACACTGATGTTCCGTGAGCTCATACGGTGTGACAGGTGTACCGGCTTTAGCAAGATAGTCCGGTGCAGCACACACCACACGCTTGTTGGGTGCCAGCTTTACTGCAATCAGAGATGAATCTGCCAGTGCGCCGATGCGAATCCCGACGTCAATCCCCTCGGCTACCATATCCACGATACTGTCGGTCATGATCAACTGTAGTTTGATACCCGGATGCAGCTTCAGGAACTCCGGAATGACCGGTGACACATGCTTGCGACCAAACGAAGCTGATGTTGTGACTCGCAATGTGCCCTGCACGGTATCGCGCATACCCGCCAGACTGGATTCCATGGCATCTATGTCTTCCTGAATGCGCAGGCAGTGCTCGTAATACAGGGAGCCCTCATCCGTCAGGTGCTGTTGCCGGGTTGTACGATTTAGCAACCGAACTCCCAGGCGTTTTTCCAGTGTCGACAGGCGTTTGCTGCACACAGCCAGCGACAGTCCTAATCGTTCCGCAGCGCGGGTGAGGCTGCCTTCATCGACAGTAGCAATGAATACAACGCGGTCGCTGACAAGTTTCATGAGGTTTAATTATCAAAATATTGTTGATAGTGTAACAAAATTGTTAGTATTTATTAATATGAAAGAAACATCAATACTGTGTTCAGGGCTCGCGCACACAGCGTGAGCACACCGTGAACCAGGGAAAAAACGTATGAGCAAACTAACCATCGTCGCCAACATCCACGCCAACGCTGACAAGATTGATCTGGTTAAAGCAGAGCTGGAAAAGCTGGTGTCTGTTACTCGCGCTGAAAAAGGCTGTATCAATTACGACCTGCATCAGGACAATGAAAATCCAGCGCATTTTCTATTCTACGAAAACTGGGAATCACGTGAGTTGTGGCAAACTCACATGAACGCTCCGCATCTGGCTGCTTACATGAAGGCCACGGATGGTGCGGTCGCAGAGTTTGTACTCAATGAAATGACGCACATCAAATAACATTTTATGATCGATCGAGGTGCATAGTCGTTCATACTCGATGACTATGATTGCAGATGCTGGCGAAGCGCCGCGTGCGCAAAAGATCTTTCACTCATCGAACAGGCTCCCGGTAGGTGGTTTTCGGTGTTATCTCTGTTTGAAACACAATGACCGTAAGGACTAAAAAACGTGAAAGCTGTTGGGATAGTTGAATACCTGCCTATTGAAAATCCGAATTCGTTTGTAGACTTTGAGGCGCCGGTTCCATCGCCATCTGGTCGCGATTTATTAGTCGCGGTTCAGGCCATTGCCATTAATCCGGTAGATGTGAAGGTGCGATCAGGTCGAGGGAAGGATAAGGGCATAAGGGAGGACCCGCCGCGAGTCATCGGTTGGGACGCCAGTGGAGTTGTTGAATCGGTCGGGTCTGACGTAACTCTGTTTAAGCCCGGTGACCAGGTTTTTTATGCAGGCGATATCACTCGTTCGGGAAGCTATGCGCAATATCAGTTGGTTGACGAGCGTATTACCGGATTAAAACCAGTGTCACTTCAGCATGCGGAGGCAGCCGCATTGCCGCTGACGACGATAACCGCATTTGAGGCGTTATTCGACCGACTGAGGATCGATCAATTCGGCGCTAACAAAGGGGAGTCTATTCTGATAATCGGTGCAGGCGGTGGTGTGGGCTCAATTGGTGTTCAACTTGCCAGGCTCGCTGGGCTCAACGTAATTGCCACCGCCTCAAGAGAGAGTTCTATCAGTTGGGTGCGAGAGCTTGGTGCTCAGCATGTCGTTAATCACCATAAAGACATGGTAGCTCAGGTTCGGGCGCTTGGGATGGAGTACGTTGATCATATTGCCATCTTTAATGATATGCGTCACTGGGAGGCAGCTGCCGAACTTATTCGTCCACAGGGTGGCATCGTAACTATAGATGATACCGATCTGCCAATGCCTATGGAAAAATTAAAAAGCAAAGCCGCCAGCCTGCACTGGGAGTTTATGTTTGCCCGCGCCATGTATAACACTGACGATATGATTAAGCAGCACAAATTGCTGAACTGGGTGGCGCAGGAAATTGATGAAGGTAACGTTAAATCCACCCTTTCAGAAACGCTCTCCCCGATT
This sequence comes from uncultured Granulosicoccaceae bacterium, assembly GCA_937957915.1. GTDB lineage: Bacteria > Pseudomonadota > Gammaproteobacteria > Granulosicoccales > Granulosicoccaceae. Next base: position 15,813 of record CALGNZ010000104.1, read on the forward strand.
AATGCGGCCAATCTTCGAGAGGCTCATCGCCGCGTTGAGACAGGCCAATCAATTGGCAAGGTGGTAGTAGAAAACTTTTAACGCAACGTATGATTGATAATTGAACCGAAAATAATCGGAGAATAACGATGTCAAAGACTGCCATGCAGTTAAAACAGGTGAGTGGTGGTACACCGGAGGCGCGACTTGCCGAACTCGGTTTCGATCTGCCCCCTGTACCGGAGGCTGTCGCCGACTATGTCACACACACTCAAATCGGATCGGTGATCTATACATCCGGCATGCTGCCCTGGATCGGTGGTGAGCTGAAGTACAAGGGAAAGATGGGAGCAGATCTCACCGTCGAACAGGGGTACGAGGCCTTTCAGCTGTCGGCGTTAAACGGCCTTTCACTGTTACGTTCCATCACTGGAGATCTGTCACTGATCAAGCGTATCCACAGGTTAGAGGGGACTGGCGGGTCGACGCCTGATTTTTCGGATATGCCCCTCGCACTGAATGGCGCATCGCACCTGATCAATACGGTTTTTGCCGAAAAAGGCCAGCACTCACGAATGATTTACTCGAACCCGTCAATGCCGATTGACTGCGCTACGTTGCTGGTGTTCTGGGCGGAGGTTGAATGATGGCTCTGGACCTGACTCAGGAGTTTATCGACCGGTCTGACAATGGTGAAGTCGGTGACCGTTTAGTATCCGAATCAGACCGTGTGCGTGTTTGGCATATTCATGCAAAACCGGGTGACCGTCTAAAAGCTCACACTCACGTGCTTGACTATTTCTGGACGGTGCATACCCGGGGACGAGCCAGAAACCACTTGTCAGATGGTACGTATGTCGACGTAGACTACTCACCGGGTGAAACCAAACACTTCACGTTTGCAAAGGGAGAACAGATGTCTCACAGTCTGGAGAATATTGGCACCACTGATTTAGTCTTTACTACAGTCGAGTTTTTGGACAGTGAAAATTCTCCGCTGCTGCTTGAATGAGGCCTGGTATAAAAGCAACGGATTGTGGCTGCCTGATTGCACTCGACAAAGTTGATCGGCGCAGAGGTCGCATTGCGGTATAAACGAGCTGCAACAGCGTACGAGTTTGAGGATGGTTGCGGCGTCTGTTGCGAAGACCGCTGATCCTAAATCGCAGCGGGCTTACACGCCGCTACTTTGATTACGATGGATAACCCACTACCTGACTTTAAAATGAGCTAATTCATTATTGTTATGGTTGCAAAAGAGTAAGCTGTGCTCGGGTCAGTGCTTAGGTCGTTTCAGGTTCACAAAAACTTCACGCAGCCGGCGATATCGTGGAGATTCCTCAAAGGAGTTCCGAAAAATGATCAAGAAAGTACTGGCAATAAGTGTGTTGGCAACTGGTGTAGTGTTAAGCGGTTGCTCCAGCGATGATGACGACGCCCCTGCTGCTACGGTTCCAACAGCTACCCCCGGCGTTGGTAACAGCGTCTACGACAACATTGTGAACGACGCCAATCTGTCTACGCTGCTTGCTGCTATTGACGCGGCCGGGCTCGCGGATACGCTGGACAACGAAGCAACGGACTTCACTGTATTCGCACCCAGCAATGCTGCTTTTCAGGCGCTTGAAGATGCTGATCCCAACGACGATGCAATTGCAGCGTTGATAGCTGATCCGACCACACTGTCGTCAATCCTTACCTATCATGTGGTGAGCGGTACGACCGACGCTGCGACAGCAACAGCTGCTGCCCCTGCGGACCTTACCACCGTCAATGGCGCAACAGTAGCGCTCGGGTTGTCGGATACCGCGGGAACAGGGCTATCAATTGGTGGTGCAGATATACTCATCGGTGATTCCAACTACGATGCTGATACCTCTGTTGGCGTTGTGCACGTGATTTCCGCCGTGTTATTACCGCCTGAATAGGAAATCGCAAGCGGCAGTTGATAGCAGACTGTAGAAAACCGACTGACAGCACATCGCCCGGGTGTGCTGTCTTTTTCTTATCATCGTTACCGTGAGCAGCGCCGTTCTGAATCCGGGCAGGTGTGCTTTGTATAATTTGCCCGTGCATCCGCTCGGGTAGTCTAGTAAAGTGTGGTGAACAGGGCGAGCTTCAATGGTGTCGCCCGGTAGTTGAAGTCCGGAAGTATTAGCTGTAGGAAGTAAAATTATGTCCAGAAACTCCCCCGCTGCCGCCAGGCAATCGTTCAGGCAAATGCCCGATATCCACGCCACGTTAAAGAAATTCTTCGGTTACGATACCTTCCGCGATGGGCAGGAGTCGGTAATTCAGCATCTCATCGAGGGTAAATCTGCCGCTGCAGTGTTCCCGACCGGTGGTGGCAAGTCACTGTGTTACCAATTGCCGGCGCTGGTATTTAGCGGACTCACGCTGGTGGTGTCACCGCTCATCGCGCTGATGAAAGACCAGATAGATGCGTTGGAAAAGCGAGGTATAAAAGCCGCGCGGCTCGATTCGTCGCTTTCGCTCGAAGAATACCGTCAGGTTATGGATGACATACGCGACGGTACCCTGCAGTTGCTGTACGTGGCACCCGAGCGTTTTAATAATGAGCGCTTTCGTGCATCCCTCGACAGCATAGAAATCTCCTTGTTTGCGGTTGATGAAGCGCATTGTATTTCCGAGTGGGGGCATAACTTCCGGCCAGATTATTTAAAGCTCGTCGAGTTTGCCCGTGCCTGTGGTGCAAAACGATTACTGGCATTAACCGCAACTGCAACCAAAGACGTGTTACAGGATATCTGCAGGCAATTTGAGATCACCCCTGAATGCGCTGTTAACACGGGCTTTTATCGATCTAACCTGACCCTGCGCGCAACCGCGGTCAATTCGTCAAACCGCGATGATACGCTGCTCACACTGTTCCGGCAGCGAGAGCAAGAGGGGCCTTCAATTGTTTATGTCACTCTGCAGAAAACTGCAGAGGCTGTGGCTGCGCTGTTAATGAAGGGAGGGTTTAACGCTCGTCACTATCACGCTGGTATGAAAGACGAGCAGCGTGCTGAAGTGCAGGATTGGTTTATTCAGTCTGACGCTGGCATCGTTGTCGCCACCATTGCGTTTGGTATGGGTATAGATAAAAGTAATATTCGCAATGTATACCACTATAACCTGCCCAAAAGTCTGGAGAATTACTCGCAGGAAATTGGCCGGGCCGGGCGAGATGGTCAACTGGCAGTGTGTCATCTGCTGGCGTGCCCTGATGATTTAATTCCACTCGAGAACTTTATATACGGAGATACCCCTACGGCAGCGGCGGTCACCAGGTTTGTAGACAGTATATTTTCACAGGAGTCAGAATTTGATATCTCTCTGTACGAGCTTTCACGACAGTGTGATATCAGGCCACTGGTGCTGCGCACACTGCTTACCCAGTTGGAGCTACAGGGTTTCATAAAGGGCGGTACACCTTTTTACGCTAATTATCAGTTTAAGCCGCTGATGTCGTCAAAAGAGATACTGGCCAATTTTGATGAAGAGCGAAAACAGTTTATTGGCAATATATTTAAACAGGCAACTAAAGCCCGGACCTGGTTTCAAATAGACCTTGAGCAAACCGCTGGTATTCTGAATACACCACGCGAGCGGCTGATCAGGGCGCTTGATTATCTGGCCGAAAACAAAATGCTCGAAGTAAAAGTGGCTGGTGTACGTAATCGCTACACCATAGTCAAGCGGCCAGAGTCAACCAGTGCACTGGCGCAGGAACTTTCAGACGCAGGTTATCAGCGCGAACTTCGCGAGTTGCAGCGCTTACAGGAAACCGTTGACTGGATATGTCTGAGCCAGTGTCAAACGTCCGCATTGACCGAACGATTCGATAGTGCGTTACCTGCAGATTGCGGTCATTGTTCGTGGTGTGAAAATAGAACAGCGGTCTCGCTGGATCAGCGTGGCACGCAAAGCCCTGGCAGCGATGTAATTAACCGTGTGCTTGCTTTACAAGCGGCACACCCTGCGGAATTACCAACGTCAGTGGAGTTGGCACGTGTGCTATGCGGTCTTTCGTCTCCCGCGATTAGCAAAGCTAAATTGCAGAAAGAAACACTGTTTGGCAGTTGCGAGTCAATAGGCTACCAGCTCGTACTTGATGCCGTTAATGATTCACTGAAGTAAATGGCTGATCGGGCGCAAGCTGGTGGTGACAGACCGAAGGTCGCATTGTGTCTGTTGCAGTAGTTCAGCAAATATAAACCCTCTCGCAACCGAAAGGGTTTTTTTTGTTCCTGATTATAAAAAAACCGGCCTCTGCTGCCTTTAAAAGAAATCCGCAAAGCTGTTGATGTCGGTAATAGATCGGGTTTCCGGTCCGATGATCCACAGGTATTCAACCGCATCGGAGAAATCGATTCTTGCACTGAAGCTGTTTAACGCAGCTATCCATGCGGCCGAACATTCATTGCCGTTTCGGGCCCAGTTGGCGAATGATCCGCTGGTTGTTCCACCCAGATTTGGTGGCATGAATCCGGCTGTGCCGTTGCCCACGACATTGCCGTTTGGAATCGCCTGAAAATCAGCTAACAGCTGCACAATTCTGAAGTTTTCGGCAGTGGTTTGCTGTGTATTAAAACCCGCTGAGTGTTGAATTACCTGCACACGTTTTAGTTGCGTTGCAGTTGCCGCGTGTGCATCCTTCAATCGGTTTAATACATCTGCAGTAAAATCCATCGGTCCGCCATCTGCAACACGGACACTGCCCCCTGCACTCAGTACTGACCACCACTTTGCGGCCTGGGTATTCACCGCATTTGTCCAGCCGGTTCCTGTATCAAGATAGGTGTTGAACGCCAGCGAGGCCACTTCGATTGCTCTGTGCTGGCGAGTTCTATGATCATTAGTGCCCTGGCCTCGTGTATTGGTTTCGGTGAGATACGCTGCCGTGAGGTCATCACCGATGTTGGCATGACCATAAGCGCCAATCACAACTGCCGGATTTCGATTGAATCGACGGGTGATATTACAGCCGGCGGCCATGGCATGCAGGTCGTCCAGATCAGGGGCGATATCGAAATGCAGCGCGATAAGTACGTTGTCTGTTGTAACGGATGATGGTGTTTCAGGTTCAACTTGCGGCTCTGGTTCGGTTTCAATTACGGGTTCTGGCTGTGGCTCAGGCTCGGTAACAGGTTCCACCTCTTCCTCGGGTACAACAGCAGGTTCCTCAGGTCCAACAGCAGGTTGTTGTGCTGGCTCCGGTGCGGTTTCTTTGAAGTCCGGATCCACGCTGGCCGATAGTGGTGCGCAACTGCTGGCGGTTGCGGCGTTCCAGCCCCAGCCACCGTGGGCCGCTGCATCCGAATAGTCGCAGCTACCGCTGGCCTGTGGTTCTATCGCCGCTTCAACGGCTTGTGCCGCGAGTGGAGCGCAACTACTTCCCGTGCCGGCATTCCAGCCCCATCCGCCATGCTGATCAGCAGTCGAGTAGTCGCAACCTGTGGCCGGGCTGGTATCGATGCTGTCAGTCGTTGAATGATTAAGCGGTGGGCAACTGGTGTTGGTCACCGCGTTCCAGCCCCAGCCTCCCTGTTGATGGGCTCCCGAGTAGTCGCAGCCTGTGCTTACGGCGGGAGCGTCAGAAGCGATAATAGCGGGTGCGTCTAACGGGGGGCAGCTGCTTCCCGTTGCACCATTCCAGCCCCAGCCACCGTGGTTCGTTGCATCGGAATAGTCGCAGCTTGCGCTCGTGTCGGGGGCATCGGCGGCAGTGCCGATTTTGTCCGCTACCGGTGGGCAGCTGCTTTCTGTAGCGATATTCCAGCCCCACCCACCGTTTTGCTCCGCAAAAGAGTAGTCACAGCCACCGGTGGTATCTGCTGGCGATGAAACTGCAATCATGCAGGTTTGGTCGTTTTCCCATCCCCAGCCATCGCCATCAGTATCTGAACTGGCAAAGTCACATACAGGTGCTGCCATCGAAACAGTGGGAAGCGCAAGAAGCAATAGTACTGGAAGTCTCATATGAGAATTCTCCGTAGAAAATAGTGAGACCGCACAGGGCTACGTTTGTGCCATATCCAAATAGCAAAAAGCTTCAAATTAAGAACACGGGATGAATAAGAAACACAAAGGAAGTATAGTGGTCGTTCGTGGACAGATTGACACCTAAAGCTGGCCGATCAGTGGCGGCGAAAGTGTCTTCAGGGGCGGCTTGTTCTGACGCTTCCGGGCAGCAGGCCGTGATTTAGAGTGAGCAGTATGGATCTGGCGCGTGGCTTCCGAGGTATGCACAGTTGCACATTGTATTGAACGTCTGATACGAAAATTACTCTGCTCTACATAGCTTTGCTTAACATTGTGATGATGTTTAACAATGAAAGGCAATTGCCGGCCCCATATCCTTTTTAACTATAAAGTCTTATACGTGAAGCCGTGTATCAGCAGGAGTAACAATGAAATATAACAAGTCAAAATCTATAGTGGCCATCAGTAAAGGGCAGTGGATGAAATGTTTATTTTCGCTAACTGCGATTGCTGTAATAACGGCGTGCGATGTGAGTTCTACATCCGTAACTGATACAAACCTTATTGCCACGTTTCTGGTTCAAAACGATAACGGCCAGGCGAGTGCCACTGCTACGTTTACATCCAGTGATCCGGCCGGGGATAACACAGTCGACCTGGTGGCGGGTGAGTCAATCTGGTACCAGAACAATGATGTGAGTAATGAACTGCGTAAGCGTGCAGATGGTGAGTATTCCGCCGTTTTGGCCACTACTGCAGCCGGGTGGTATTCATTTAACCTGAAAAGGCAATCTGAAGACAGGGAGCTATTCACCCGTGAGGTGAACGAAAATTATGTATATCTTCCTGACCCCATTCAATCGGTGCAGGCAGAGCCTCTGCAATTTGGATCTGTGATTAACCTAAGCTGGGCACAAGCCGACAATGCGTTGCAATCGATCAATGGCTTTACTGCTGAACGCAGCGAAGACACGTTTAACGCTATCGCAACATGTCAACTGGAAGACGAGTCAATCAGCCTTGCGATAACTGAAGGCCAGACCGCGCAACAGGATGGCATAGTATTGCTGGAGATACCGGTTACCGAGAACTTGCTGCAAGTGCCTGATCTGACAGCCGCGTCGATTGCAACGCTTCAGTGTGAATTTGATGTGCAGCTGGTGAGAACGATGATTGGGGTTACCGATGTTTCACTAAATCGCAAAAGTAGCGCCAGTGGCCAGGTTCTGCAGAACATTACTATACAGTGGGTCGGGCAGTAGGTTTTGTAGAGGGGCTTCTCTGCCGGGGCCTTCATTATTGAAAAGACCAATAACGAAGCAAAGTGCCATGTATGAGCTACTAGGACGTTAGCGGTTGCATTGCTCTCGTAGGGTGTTGGTGAGCGACGCGAACCGCACAAACCCTATGTGTGTTTGGCACTTCGCGATTGATTGCTGAAGCACGATACTGTTAGAAATATGCACCACACCAAGCTACCAACTCAACCTGACAAGCGCTTGTCGCCTGGCAGGAGGCGACAAGTGTCGATGGCGTCTATTTGCATGCTGGAGTTGGTTTCGCAACAAAGCAACAAAGCAACAGGGTTAGGCAGTCGGGCTGTCTACGGGAAGTGTGAAGACCATTGAACATCCTGACTCCGTTGATTCATCGTGCCAGATTTTCCCGTGATGTAATTCAATTATCGACCGGCTAATCGACAGCCCTATGCCGAGTCCGTCATCTTTAGTGGTTTCGAATGACTTAAACAACGATACATCAGGTGAGATGCCCGGGCCGTTGTCATGCACGATGACGTGTACCATGTCGTTCTGTTGCAGCGTTGTGACTGTTATTTCATCACCTTTGCTATCGGTGTTGGTAACAGTACTCATAGAATCAATACTGTTGCGTAGTAAATTCAGTAACACTTGCGCTATCTGAACTCTGTCTGCCCATACTGGCGGAATGTTGCCGCTGTTGACAGCGATATCAATATTATGCGCTCGTGGATCACGTTTGAGTAATCGTATGGCTTGCTCGGCGATGTTATTGATATTCACCTTACTTTTTTGCGGGTTGTCGCGGCGAATAAGTCTGCGCAGGGTTCTTATGATATCTCCTGCGCGCTGGGTTTCAGATTGAATGTCCTCGAGGCATTCAATCATTATGGAATCTATTGTTTCAGCGCCTTGCGCAATTCGTTGTGCTGAATACGCAGACTGCGATATTGCCATTAGTGGCTGGTTTATTTCATGCGCGAGTCCTGTAGCCATTTGAGCCATGGTGGACACTCGCCCCAGGTGCACCAGTTCATCTTGAAGATGTTGTGATTTGAGCTCTGTTTCTTCCCGTTGTTTTGCTTCCCTTTTCAATTCATTGTGGCTGTCTTCGAGTGCCTGTTGTGCGGTTACCCTCTGTGTTACATCATCCTGAATGCCCAGGTAACGAATCACCTTGCCATTGCCATCATATACGGGCGACAGAGTAAGTTCACACCAGAATTCGGACCCATCTTTGCGATAGTTTTTTACAATAACAACGATTGCGCGATTTTCTGCAATCGCAGTTCGCATTAATTCTACAGTATCGGTCTGTGTGTCTTTGCCTTGTAAAAATCGACAGTTACGATCAATGATTTCTGCCTGTGTGTACCCCGTCATTTTTTCAAACCCACGGTTACAATAGATTATCGGGTTGTCAGTCTTGCTGGCATCAGTCAGTAGAATACCTAATGGAAACTGTGACTCGACAGCTCTTCCAATAACAGCCACCGGTGAGTTGATTCGTTCGTCTATGAGTCGCATGGCCAGATCAGCCAAATGATCCAGGGCCTTTTTTTGTGTCTGTGTCAGTGTTTTTGGTTCGGTGCCAATGACACACAGGGTGCCAAGTGCGTACCCGTCAGGTGTACGCAGCGGCTTGCCTGCATAGAATCTTATCTTTGGATCTTCTATGACCAGTGGATTGTTTTTAAATCGATCGTCGATCGAAGCGTCGACAACTTCGGTTAGCTCGTCGGGCTTGGTGATCGCGTGAGAACAAAATGCCACGTCTCTTGGGGTTTCCGAAATTTCCAAACCAATCTTTGACATAAACCACTGTCGATCCGGATCGAGCAGGCTAATTAGTGCAATAGGCGTTTCGCAGATAGTCGACGCTGTAGCTGTAATGCTGTCAAATACAGCTTCGGGGGGCGTGTCCAGAATTCCGTAGCGATACAGCGCTTCTAGTCGTTTGTTTTCCGTGCTATCAATTAGAGTTTACTCCTGTTTTTTTTCCACAAATTCTAAGTAAGTGGCGTGGCGAGACTGCTATGCCTGAAATTATAACGCTTTTTCGCAGAGGTCAAATATTTACCTGGCGAGTGGTACTGAGCGTTTATCTTTAATTGAAGTTTTCTACAGCCGCTGCGGCTTTCGGTATTCAAATGCCGCTGCGAATGCGTGAGCTCTGTTGCCGTCAGGGTATTCGAAAATCCAGAATTCAGGTTCAGAATAGACACCAATGAGTTGTACTATTTTAACATTGAGGCCGGTTTCATTTTTTACCTCTCGAATGGTTGTTGCGGTAAAAGATTCGCCGAATTCAGGCGGCCCGCCGGGCAGGCTCCACATCGGTTGATCATCCCGCAGATGCAGCACTACCTGCCTGCGACTGCTATCCAGTATCACCGCGGCTGTGCCTGGCGTGGCTCTGTCTATTCCCATCTTGTTACCGGCATCGCTCAGACTCGCGGTGGTAGTTGTCGCGGGTTGACTGCCACACTGCAAGAAATACATGATCGACGCCGACGAGTTGGTGTCTGTAATGGATTACCTGCCCGATTTCAGACTGATTCCTGATTGCAGGCGGTATATATTGTCTGCATGTTATTTGAACTCCCAAATCCTGAAGAGTTGTATCAGGCACTTCTTGATCGCAACGAAGTGTATGACGGTCGTGCCTATGTTTGTGTGAAGACTACTGGAATATTCTGTCGTCTGACGTGTTCGGCGCGTGATCCAAAATTCGAGAATTGCCAGTTTTTCGAAACGGTTGCGGAGTGTCTAAACGCAGGCTATCGGCCCTGTAAACGGTGCAAGCCGCTCGCACCATCTGCACTGGCTGATGAAAACATTACAGTACTGTTGCGTGAGATGGAACGCTGCCCGGGTAAACGCTGGCGGGAGTCCGATGTTGTTAAATTGGGGCTTGACCCCTCTTCCGTGCGACGAAGCTTCAAGCGGCAATATGGAGTCACTTTTCTCGAGATGACACGGCAATCCCGTATTAAGGAAGGTTTCGAGTTGCTGTCAGAAGGTAGTCGTGTAATAGATGCACAGGTCGGTGCGGGCTTTGAATCTGCCAGTGCATTTCGATCGGCTTTTGCAAAATTGCTTGGCACCACACCCGCTGGCTTTTCTAGCGATGCCGGCTTGCAGGCGAGTTGGTTTGATACGCCACTGGGCGCCATGATTGCGGTCAGCGATCAGCGTCAATTGCATCTTCTTGAGTTCAGCGATCGCAAGGCACTGCCAGCTGAACTAAAGCGATTGTGTCGCTCGCTGTCACAGACAAATGCCGACACGGCTTTTGCCGTTGGTTTTGGCAAGCCACCACCAGTGCAACAGGTTGAAGCAGAGCTCAACGACTTTTACAATTTGCGTAGTGATGTGTTCAAGGTACCGCTCGCCATGCACGGCACCGCGTTTACACAAAGCGTGTGGCGAGAGCTGCAAACCATACCTGCCGGCCATACGCGAAGCTACAGTGATGTGGCACGAGCGGTTGGTCGACCTGCCGCGGTACGCGCCGTAGCACGTGCTAATGGTGCAAACCAGATTGCCATTGTCATTCCATGTCACCGGGTTATTGGCGCTGATGGATCATTGACCGGCTACGGTGGGGGCCTGTGGCGCAAGCAGAAATTGATAGAGCTCGAGTGCCAGTATCGTTGATCGAGCGGCCTTCGGTCAGCGTCTACATCGGTCTGCTGTGGCGGCTACCGAGCGGTACCGTCAACTTCGGTGTCCGGTTAAAGCCGGGCGATGCCAAACTATAAATGTCATAATACACAATACCTGATCTAAGCTGGTCGCCCGTGTCCCGTAATAACAAGCCAGACAACAAGCCTGCTGCGCAAATAACCATGGAAGATGTTGCGCGTGCGGCGGGTGTATCGCGTATGACAGTGTCGCGTGCGCTGAAAAGCGATAGCCCTGTGTCGCCGGAGACACGCGCGCGCATTCTGAAAATTGTGCGCAAGCTCAATTATGTGCCAGACCAGTCTGCCGGCACCTTGTCGACCCGTCGCTCCGGCTTTGCAGCTACGCTTGTTCCATCGCTTAACAACCTCCACTTTGCAGAGTCGGTTCAGGCTCTCAATGAGCAACTGGAGCAGATCGGTTTGCAGATGTTACTGGGCCACACCGGCTATTCAGCCGAGCGCGAAGAGCGACTGATCGAAAGTATGTTAAAGCGCAGACCGGAAGTTATCGTACTGCCGTTTGACGGTCATACACCACGCACAATAAAGCTCTTAAAGCAGGCCAATGTTCCCGTCATCGAACAATGGGAGGTGCCATCAAAACCGGTTGGCTACAGCATTGGGTTTTCCAACTGGCAGGCAGCACGAAAAATGACCAGCGCGTTAATCGAGCGGGGGTATCGGAATATTGCGTTTGTCAGCGAAAGCGAGGATGCCTGGACTCGGGGGGCAGCCAGACGAGCGGGCTTTGAAGACGCCATGCAATCCGCCGGTCTGTCCGCCCATCGCATGGTGCGCTATGGAAAGCCACCGATTTCGATAGAAGATGGCTATCATATTGGCTCCGGGTACAAAGAGCACTTCGCCGATGCAGACTGCATCTTCTGTGTATCAGATGCCCCCGCGTTTGGCGTGTTGTCAGCGCTGAAATCACAGCAAATAAGAGTGCCTGAAGACATAGCAGTGGTTGGCTTTGGCAACTTTGAGGTATCGCGTTTTTCCTCTCCCACCATATCCACTGTTGAAGTTGATGCACGGGGTCTCGGTCGGCAAACAGGCGAGTTAATAAGACGCTTGCTGGTAGACGGTACTGATATCGCCAGTGTCCCGCGCCATATTGAAATTGATGTGCGACTGAGTTTCAGGGAAAGCACCAGTTCGATGTAACTGGCCAGGGCGTTGTTCGGCCGCCCGCTAAGTGTAGTCAGGTAGTTATCGAGCTGAGGCACGGTTGCGACAGGTTTGTGCCGGTTACTGAACACCTCGCCTTGAACACCTCACCTCGAACACCTCACCGCAAAGAGTAGAAAAATTCTTGCATGGTCTCAATAGCAGGTATATAGTCCAAAGCAATGTTACCGGTAACATTACTGCGATTATAGTGTTTTAACAACCTGGGACTTCGCAATGCCTGCAATACAACTGCAGCAACTAACCAAGCGCTACGGCAAGGTTGAGGTGCTCCACGGTATCGACCTGGAGATGGCAGATGCCGAGTTCACCGTGCTGGTTGGTCCCTCAGGCTGTGGCAAGTCGACAACGCTGCGTATGATTGCCGGGCTTGAGAACGTGTCGGGTGGCGAGATTTATATCGACGGCAATCCCATCAGCCATCTGGAACCAAAAGAGCGCGATCTGGCGATGGTGTTTCAGGACTATGCGCTGTATCCACACATGAATGTGGCAAAAAACATGTCGTTTGCGCTGCGTCTGCAAAAGCGCCCAAAAAAGGAAATCAACCAAAAAATCGCGGAAGTGGCTGAGATGCTCGGGCTGACTGATTATCTGCATCGCAAACCCGCTGAGCTATCCGGTGGTCAGCGGCAACGCGTAGCGATGGGACGCGCACTGACCAGAGACAGTTCTACTTTTCTGTTTGATGAGCCGCTGTCCAATCTGGATGCCAAGCTGCGTACGCAAATGCGGGCAGAGTTGGCGCTGATGCGCCAGCGTGTGCGTAAAAACATGATTTATGTCACCCACGATCAAATAGAAGCTATGACGCTGGCTGATCGAATTGTGGTGATGGACGGCGGTTACATTCAACAACAGGGGTCACCTGAAGAGTTGTTTAAAAAGCCGGCCAATCGATTCGTAGCCGGGTTTCTTGGAACCCCGCCGATGAATTTTCTCGAAGCAGATATACAGCACGATGGCGGTCATACCTTTTTTCGAGGTAAGGGGTTTTCGCTGCGCTGCGACGAAGCAACAAAGAGACGCCTGTCGGGCCACACGGGCTCCGGCATTGTCCTTGGCATTCGGCCGTCTGATTTAACTTTTGACCCGTTGGCAGAAGAATCCATAGAACTCAACGTTGCCATTTCTGAATACATTGGCGCGCAGTCCGTTTTGATTTGTGACTGTCATGGCGCAAAAGTGATGGTAGAGCTTAAATCCGACACCCCGATTGCGCTGGGTGAAAAACTAAATTTCAGGGTTGATATGGAATCAATGCATCTGTTCGACCCGGAAACCGAACGAGCTATTTTCTGACTCGTCTGTACCACTACCAATACCTACCCTGGAGGGAGACATGCTGAAACCTTTTAAATCGCTGCGACTAACACTGGCAGCAGCAGTGCTCGCAGCAACATCAATCGGTGCCAATGCGCTGGCCGGCCCCTATGATGAATTTGCCGGAACCACATTGGTTGTAAACTTTCCCGCACATCCGCACTACAACGCAGTGATGAAAATTCTACCGGAATTTACCAAGGAAACCGGTATCGAGGTAGAAGTCGACCAGCTCCCGTACCTGAAGATGCGAGAGCGCCAAACACTCGAACTGGGTCAGGATGAAGGCGACTATGATCTGATTGCCTATGTGGTTTTTTCCAAAGCGGATTATGTCTACGCCGATCAACTGGAAAACCTTGCACGGTATTTTATGAACCCGAAACTTTCAGACCCTGCGTACAACGCCGATGATCTGATCGACGGTTATGTCTACAACATTGGTTTTGCCGGCGGAGCCAAAGGCTACCTGCAAGGCAAAACGGGTTCTCTATACGGTATACCCTACGGTTCAGAGACATCGATTCTTGGTTATCGCAAAGACATCTTTGAAAAGCATGGTCTCAAGGTGCCTGAAAGCTATGACGAAATGCTCGACATCGCTTGTAAAATCCCCGAGCTTGAGCCCGGTATGGGTGGCCTGAGTTCCCGTGCTGCGTCGGGTCATCATGCGAGTCATGCATTCCTGCTGCATCTGGCGCCACTGGGTGGTCGCATCTTTGATGATGAGTGGAACCCAATCGTCAACAACGAAGCCGGTGTTAAGGCAGCCAATGCGCTAAAGACGATTGTTGACTGTGGTCCCAAGGGTGCCAGCAGCTTTGGTTTTGGTGAAGCACTCGGGTCATTCCTCAATGGTGACACCGCGATGTTTCTCGATACCACTGTGGTTGCAGGTCAAATTGATGATCCTTCAAAATCAAAGGTAGTCGGCAAGGTGGGCTGGGCTATGCATCCGATGGGTGAGCGGCGCGGCAGTCAGACCGGTGGCTTTGGTATTGGTATTCCAAAAAATGCTGAAAACAAGGAAGCAGCTTTTCTGCTGATGCAGTGGCTAACCTCGCAAAAAGGCGACAAGCTGGTCGCGCTGGCTGGTGGTAACCCGTCCAGATTTTCGACGCACGAAGATGCAGATGTGAATGCAAAGTTTCCGCACATGAAAACCTTTGGTGAAGCGCTGAAGCACGCTGATCCGGACTGGCGTCCTATCATTCCGGTCTGGGGAAAAATCAACGCTGACCTGGGTACAACGTTGTCAAAAGTACTGACCGAAGACCTCGATATACAAGAGGCCCTCGACGGTGTTGCAGAACGCACCAAGGGCATTATGGAAGAAGCAGGTTACTACACCTGGAAGTAGTGCCAGCAGTGAGCTGTATAGCAGTCAGGGCATCAGCCCTGACTGCTGCACGCACTGTCAGCAAGTGTATGAGCCCGATGCCGGGTTCCGCTCATAACTACACCTGCTCACCCGTGAAAAAAAGCAAATCTACGCTATCGGACCGGTCATCGCATGAGAACCGCCACACTTAATCGATTAACGCCGTACATATTCCTGGCTCCAGCCGTTGTGATTATGGCGCTGGCGCTGCTATACCCTCTCGGGTATATGATTTACGGCAGTTTTCGCGACTGGGACCCAAGTCAGACGCTGGGCGAAACGGAGTTTGTCGGGTTATCGAACTATTTCTATCTATGGCAGGACGCAAGTTTTCGTGAAAGCCTGGCTGTCACTCTGAAATTTGCGATATCAGTGGTGTCGGTTGAAATGGTGATTGGTGTCGGGCTGGCGCTGCTGCTCGACCGAAGCCTGCGTGGCATGTCGGTGTTGAGAACACTCTTTATACTGCCAATGATGATCGCACCGGTGGTGGTGGGTTTGATGTGGCGTTATATGTATCACCCCAGTGTTGGTATCTTTAACAGAACCCTTGAGTCAGCCGGGCTGGGCTCTGTTGACTGGCTGGGCAAGCATGCACTGCTATCAGTCATTATTGCCGACATCTGGCAATGGACCCCGTTCATATTTATTTTGTCTTTGGCCGCGTTGCAGTCGTTACCGCGTTCGGCACTTGAGGCGGCACGCATAGATGGTGCTACTGGCTGGCAGCAGATAATACATATAAAGCTGCCGCTAATGATGCCGGTTCTTATCGTTACCTGTTTATTGCGACTAATAGATGCATTCAAGGTGCTGGAAGTTATTCTGGTGATGACCGAGGGTGGCCCGGGTCTGTCTACCGAGATACTGGCGCTCAGAATTTCACGCACAGCCACCGAGTTCAGAGAGCTGGGTGTGGCAGCTGCGATGTCCAATTATCTGTTGATGTTATTGTTGTTGTTGACAGTGGCAATGCTTGCGTACAACAAGTTTCAGGAAATGCGTGCTGACCGAGCGCGGAGAATTGCCGAGGAGGCAGTGTAATGTCCGCACAGACTGAAAAACAGCATCCGGCATTCTATGCGTTACTGGTTTTGCTGATCATGATGTCGGTCGGGCCAATTGCGTTGATGTTTATCAACTCGTTCAAGCTTGACGTTGACATTATATCCGGTACCTCCGGCTTACTATTTTTGCCGACCATTCAGAACTACGAAACAGCGCTGTGCGACGTGCTGCCGTATGAGCTGGATCATCTCGATTTTTGCGCACTGAAATTCGGTGGTGCGTTTATCAATTCCCTGATCATCGCGTTGGTCTCCACGGTACTGACTCTGGTGATTGGCTGTATGGCGGCCTATGCGCTGGTGCGCTTTCGCTTCATGGGCAGAGATACCGTATCCGGGTCCACCCTGATGGTGCGAATGGTGCCCCCCGCGGTTTTGTTAGTGCCGGTATTTGGATTGTGGAATAACGAGTTCTGTATTGATAAAGCCAGCTGGCTGGGATCGCTAATCAGAGACAATTTTGGTGGCCGCGGGGATGTGTGTCTGGCCGGTACCCACTCGGGTATTATCCTGATCTATATCGCAATGAATTTGCCCTTCGTTATCTGGATTCTGCAAAGCTTTATTGTGCAGGTGCCAAGGCAGCTTGAAGAGGCAGCGCGTATGGATGGTGCCGGTCCGTTTCAGGTTTTTTTCAAAGTGGTGCTGCCGTTGATCAAGCCTGGTCTGGCAGCCGCGGCAATATTTACCTTCCGTATTGCATGGAATGAATATCTACTAGCGTCCGCGTTGTCTGACAGAGACACCAAAACGGTGCCCATTCTGATCGTTAATAACATGTCGGAATTTAACGTTGAGTGGGGCGTCATTATGGCAACCGGTATGTTGTTGGCCATTCCACCAATTATCTTTACCCTGTTTGCCTCTCGCCAGATTATCACTGGTATGACAGCCGGTGCAGTAAAGGGCTGATAGTCATGTGGGAGTGGCTCGCAGCGCCGTTGGACTCCGGTCGACCGCATGAGTTAACCGACGTGCAGCAGTGGCACGGCAGATTGATGTTCTTAGGCTGGGGTGTAATTGCGCCACTGGCGGTGATTATTGCCCGCTACTTTAAAGTATTGCCACGACAGCCGTGGCCCGAAAAACTGGACAGTCAGTTTTGGTGGCGAGTCCACTGGATAGGGCAGAGTCTGGTGCTGGTTTGCACACTGATTGCCATCAGTCTGGTCTATAGCCTGCGCTGGTTTGAATTGACACTGCACTCGCAACTGGGCTACGTGGTTTTACTGCTGGTGTTTTTTCAGATAGCACTGGGTTATTTTCGTGGCAGCAAAGGCGGGCCGACTGCACCACAGTCAAATGGTGATATCGCAGGCGATCACTACGACATGAACCTGCGGCGCCGTGTTTTTGAAGCATTGCACAAGTCACTCGGTTACGGCTTGTTGCTGCTTGCTATTACTACCATTGTAATGGGCATGTGGGTTGTAAATGCACCGCGCTGGATGTTTTTGTGTATCGTTGTTTGGTGGGCATTGCTTGTTATTCTTTTTGTAGTGTTGCAAAGAAAAGGCTATGCGATTGATACCTATCAGGCGATTTGGGGGCCCGACCCTCAGCACCCGGGTAACAAAATGCATCCGGCAGGGTGGGGCATGCGCAGAATCAATCGTAACAAGCAGTCCGCTGGTAAATCCGGGCATTAATCAATCGCCCTTGACTGTATAATGCGCAGGTCTGCCAACATCAGCGGCAGACGGCGTTGCAATACAATTCTCCCATGACGAATGAGGCCCGGTATGTTTGGTGTAATTGAAGGCACAGGCTTTGAGGTTATAGAGCCTGACTTTGCTGAATGCTTAATTGGACACGCCAGAGTAGAGCGCCTGTGGTCAGGTTCACGCTGGGCGGAAGGCCCTGCATGGTTTGCTGCCGGGCGCTATCTGGTCTGGTCAGATATACCCAACAATCGTTTACTGCGCTGGGACGAAACAGACGGCAGCGTGTCTGTCTTCCGTGATCCGTCCAACAATGCCAATGGTAATACCGTTGATCGTCAGGGCCGCCTTGTCAGTTGTGAGCATTTAACCCGACGCGTGACCCGCACCGAGCACGATGGTTCGATTACAGTGCTGGCGGATCGAGTCGATGGAAAACAGCTTAATTCACCGAATGATGTAGTAATAAAATCAGATGGCTCTATCTGGTTTACCGATCCGTCGTACGGCATCATGATGGATTACGAAGGCGCCAGAGCAGAGAGCGACATCGGTGCCTGCCATGTGTATCGAATAGACCCGGGCAGTGGCTCGGTAACACGCGTGGCAGATGACTACGTGAAGCCCAACGGACTGGCATTTTCCACTGACGAGTCAGCCCTGTACATCGCAGATACCGGTGGTACCCATCAGGCAGACGGACCAGCGCATATTCGTAAACACAGCGTAAACGAAGACGGCACACTGGGCGGTGGTGCTGTGATTGCCGAGTGCAGCAACGGCTTCTTTGACGGGTTTCGCGTTGATCGTGATGATCGAATCTGGACATCGGCAGCAGATGGTGTTCACTGTTTATCTGCCAGCGGCGAACTCCTTGGCAAAATACTAATCCCCGAATTCGTAGCCAATGTGTGTTTTGGCGGCCCCAAACTTAATCGACTGTTTATTTGCGGCACAACTTCGCTATATTCAGTGTATTTGAATGTTAATGGCGTTTTATAGAGACGTTGTTTAGAGAGCAGGTTAATCGCAAAGATGCCAGTCGACTTTAGCACTTCTATAGACAGAGCACACAGAAGCCAATCTTCAAACCAGCCACAGGCTTCCGTTCGTCGGGCGCTTAACTTGTGGGACCAGATCTCCGATCTTGGAACTGTATACATAGGCTTTTTACTCAACACCGCAAGCACACAATCACCAAGTGCGACATGTTCGCGCAGCGGAGTTGTACTCCCACAAGCAGACCATGTAGTGCACAATCATCAAGCCAGCCACGGGCTCCCGTCAGTCTGGCACTAAACTTGTGGGACCAGATCTCCGATCCGGGAACTGTATACATAGGCTTTTTAATCAACACCGCAAGCACACAACATCAAGTACGACATGTTCGCGCAACGGAGTTGTTCTCCCACAAGCAGACAACGCAGTCGACAATCATCAAACCAGCCACGGGCTTCCGTTAGACGGGCACTTAACCTGTGGGACCAGATCTCCGATCCGGGAACTGTATACATAGGCTTTTTACTCAACACGCAAGCACACAACATCAAGTATGACATGTTCGCGCAACGGAGTTGTTCTCCCACAAGCAGACAACGCAGTCGACAATCATCAAGCCAGTCACCAGACTCCCGTCCGCCTGGCACTTAACCCGTGGGACCAGATCTCCGATCCGGGAACGGTATACGCAGGCGCTTTAAACACTCGCCTGTAAACTCAGCAATCACACGGTAAAATCGAGCTGTACCTTCAATGCCTGTGTCCGATCGCAAGCCAGTTCAAAGGCTTCCGTTGCATCGTGCATTGGCATTGTATGCGTTACCAGCGGTTTAACATCTATCTGACCATTACGCATCCATTCAACGCCGGTAAAAAACTCGTCGTGAAAACGAAACGATCCGCGTAGCTGTATTTCCTTTGCCGTCATTGCCTGTACCGGTAGTGTCATGTCGCCACCCAGTCCGAGCTGTACTATAACGCCGCGCGGCTTTACCACAGGAATCGCACTCGCCAGCGCGGCTGCAGCACCGGTGCATTCGAATAACACATCAAAGTAACCTTTGTTGTCACCGAAGTCGTCAAGTGCGGTGGCTTCCTTTGCGTTTATGCCTTTATTTGCCCCTATTTTCCGTGCTGTTTGCAAAGGGAAGTCGGCCAGATCTGTAGCTACAACGCTCACCGCGCCGGCACTGCGAGCAGCCAGAATACAAAGTAAACCAATGGGCCCGCAACCGGTTACCAGTACCCGCTTGCCGACAAGACTGCCAGCCTGTCTGGTGGCGTGGACCGCAACAGCCAATGGCTCTGCCATTGCGGCTTCTGCAATAGACAGCCCCTCGGTGACAGCACACTGGCTGGCATCTGCAATCAATGTGTCGCGAAAGGCGCCCTGTATGTGCGGAAAGGGCATCGCAGAGCCATAGAAACGCATATTGAGGCAATGGTTTGGCTGGCCTTTTAAACAGTAGTCGCAGGCACCGCACGGTCGCGACGGTGAAACAGCCACTCGTTGTCCGACCTGAAGATGCGTAACATCCGGTGCGGTTTCTACGATGGAGCCTGCAACTTCATGGCCCAGTATCATCGGCTCACGAAGCCGTACTGTGCCGAAGCCCCCGTGATTGAAGTAGTGCAGATCTGATCCGCAGATACCGCCGCGTTCAATCTTCACTTTCACCTGGGCACTGCCAGGAGTGTCTGTATCACGTTCTTCTATGCGTAAATCTTTTGCTGCATGGGCGACAATTGCGCGCATTAGTTAGCCTCTGTTCCCGCTTCTGTAGCAGCGGCGAGTGTTACCGGGGTTAGTAAGGGTTTGCCTGCAAAGTGTGCAGCCAGGTTGTCGAGCACCAGTTTACCCATTGCCTGTCTGGTTTGCGTTGTTGCCGAGGCGTGATGAGGCTGGAGCAATACATTATCCAGTGCCAGCCAGCGTGGATCGATATCTGGCTCGTTTTCAAACACATCCAGTGCTGCTGCACCTAGCGTACCGCTTTCCAGAGCATTAAGCAGCGCATTTTCATCGATATTGGAGGCTCGTGACACATTCAGCAACAGGCCATCGGCGCCCAGCGCATCAATAACCTGGCGGTCGACGATATGACGTGTATTTGCAGAAGCGGCCAGCGTTACAAATAGATTGTCAACCTGCTTTGCCAGTTGTTCCGGGCTGTCGACATAGTGCCAGTCTGGGGCGCGGGGCTGCGGGCTGATGTCATGATAATAAATAGTCATATTGAAACCGGCCAGGCGTGTGGCTATTTCATAGCCGATTCGACCCAGACCAAGAATACCCGTTCGCTGCCCGAACACGCGTGTACTCAATGCGTGATTGCCTTTAGATTTCCATTGATTGCTTCTGACCCAGTCGGACGCGCTCAGCATATTCCGGCGCGCACAAAGCAGCATAGCTACTCCCAGGTCAGCGACATCTCCCGTTAACACATCCGGTGTATTGGTAACGCTGATACCACGTTTTGCACAATCGTTAACTGCAACAGCATCGTAGCCTACGCCATAGACAGTAATCAGTTCCAGAGCCGGGCAGGCATCGAGCAATGGTTTGTCTGCTCCTATCTCTCCACGGGTGACGATGGCTTTTACCGTGGCGCCATGCTCGTCAAGCAATGCCTGTTTATTGTCAGTGTTGTAGTAGGGCAACACTGTGTATTTGCTGTGCAATGGACCTTCGTCCCATTCGGGGAGCGAACCAAGCTGCAGGACGACTGGTTTCATGAATTGCTCAATATACTGGAAAAATAGATATGTTACCGGTAACATAGTGTGGTGTTCAAGTGAGAATTGCGTTGCCGACTCTGGTTAACTGGCCTGACAAGTCGGCCAAACAAGTTGTCGAAACTACGATGGGTGTTAACGTTAAAGGGCTCGTATGAATCTATTTAGTCTGTCTGCTAAAACTGCGCTTGTTACCGGTTCTTCGCAGGGGATAGGGTTGGCGCTTGCGCAGGGGCTGGCTGAGGCCGGGGCGCAAATTGTTCTCAATGGCAGAGACAGGGTAAAACTCAAGCAGGCGGCAGAGCAACTGCAGGGAAAGGGTTATCAGGTTATAACGTCGGTATTTGATGTTACTGATCATCAGGCAGTTCGTACCGCAGTCGATGCTCTGGAGGCAGACGGAAACCAGATAGAT
Organism: uncultured Granulosicoccaceae bacterium; assembly: GCA_937957915.1. Classification (GTDB taxonomy): domain Bacteria; phylum Pseudomonadota; class Gammaproteobacteria; order Granulosicoccales; family Granulosicoccaceae. The sequence continues at coordinate 37,501 of CALGNZ010000104.1, forward strand.
ATTCTGATTAACAATGCCGGCATACAACACCGCACAGCCCTCGAAGATTTTGATCCCGACGCTTTTGAGCGACTGTTACAAACCAATGTGGCCAGCGTGTTCCATGTGTCACAAGCGGTAGCGCGACACATGATTCAACGCGGTGCCGGCAAAATGATCAATATCGCCAGTGTGCAAACAGCACTGGCCAGGCCAGGCATCGCGCCGTACACCGCAACCAAGGGTGCAGTTGGTAATTTAACCAAAGGCATGGCAACAGACTGGGCAAAATATGGATTGCAGTGCAATGCTATTGCGCCGGGCTACTTTGATACACCGTTAAATGCAGCGCTGGTTGCCGACCCTGATTTTTCCGCATGGCTCGAGAAGCGTACACCGGCCGGGCGCTGGGGTAAGGTAGAAGAGTTGGTTGGAGCCGCCGTGTTCCTGTCTTCTGCTGCATCGAGTTTTGTTAATGGCCACACGTTGTATGTAGACGGTGGTATTACAGCATCGCTTTAATGGAGTTCTGCACACACCCTTTACACTTAGTCCACAGCCTGAATCCGGATTCTAATCCGGAGACACTGCTCCAGACTCGAACCCGGCCCTGAGCATGCACAAGAGGCTGGCAATTTTACGATGACTGGCATTGTTATTATGGGGGTGGCGGGTTGTGGCAAGAGCAGTGTTGGTGCACAGTTGGCCGAACGTTTTGGTTACCTGTTCATAGAGGGTGATGACCATCACGATCAATCCAGTATCGACAAAATGTCGAGCGGTCACAGCCTGACTGATGCGGATCGGGAGCCGTGGTTGCAACGTGTTGGTGAACAAATTTCAGGCTGTGCCGATCCGGTGATCGTAAGCTGTTCCGCGCTAAAGCGCGCATATCGAGATGTTATTCGCCTGAGTGCTGGCAGGCAGGTGCTGTTTTTACATTTGTCTGCACCGCAATCCGTTATTGCTGATCGTCTGCAGCAACGCACAAATCACTTTATGCCACCAGCACTGCTGACCAGCCAGTTTCAAACGCTTGAGCCTCTGGATGGTGATGAACCGGGGGCAGTCATCGATATCACCCAACCGCTTGAACAGTCCATTAACGACGCAGGCAAGATTGTGGAGCAATATTTTAGATGAGTAAAAAAGTCGCACTTATAGGTGCAGGCGTTATGGGTCATGCAATCGGCACCCGGTTGCTTGCTACTGATCACGAGCTTGCAGTGTTTGATCTCGATAGCGAAAAAGTTCAGGCGCTGGTTAAGCCTGGTGCCGGTGCTGCAACGTCGGCCGCTGACGCTGTAAGCGATGCCGAGGTTGTCATACTAAGTTTGAACAATGCATCTATCGTAGATGAAGCGGTGTTTGGTGTTGGTGGTGTGGCTGAAGCGGCAGCATCGGACACACTGATTATTGATATGTCTTCAATTACACCGGAGGCCACTCGTGAATTTGCCAGCCGTGCAGCGGACAAGGCATTGCACTGGGTTGATAGTCCATTATCTGGTGGTGCACCAAAAGCACTGACAGGCTCATTGACACTGATGCTGGGCGGCAGTCACGTGGCCGCCACACGAGCTCAAAAATTCCTGATGGCGTTGTCTGAAAACTGTACCCATATGGGGCCGAGTGGGGCAGGTCAGACAACCAAGCTGATCAATCAAGTGTTGTGTGGACTCGGGTTTGTTGCCATTGCCGAAGCAACAAAGCTGGCGCAGGATGCGGGTGTGGATGCGGCTAAAATTCCCGCTGCGCTCAAAGGTGGTCGAGCCGACAGTGCTTTATTGCAGGAGTACATGCCGCGCTACGCAAACAAAGACTACGTGCCGACAGGCCGAATCGACAACATGGTTAAAGATCTTGACGCCGCGCAGGCGCTGGCCCGATCCACCGGCACAGCAATGCCGTTGACAGCATTGTGTGCGGAACTACATCGCTACATGACCACCGCTGGGTACGGTGCGGAAGATCAGGCAATGATGATGGAGTACTGGCAAACGCGAGGCTAGCGAACTATCTGGTAGCAGATGTTCGAGTAAGAGTTTCCGCTCCGAACTCGCGTGCTTCGTGAAGTAGGGTGTGGTGAGGGAAACGAACCACACCATCCTTTTATGGGTTTGTTTTTCCCATTCTTCAAATCACAAAGAACTGGTGCACTTCTTACCACTAACAGTGTCCTACATGGTGGATGTTACGGGTGATGGCGCCTGTTCTCTGTCGTGCATACTGTAGTCACGTAACACCGCGGCAACACGCAATCGATAGTCTTTAAATATACCGCCACGTTGCTGTGCGTCTCTGTGAGCCACTACTTTTCTCCACTGCAAAACCGCTTGTTCGTCGCGAAAGTAAGACAGTGACAACAGCTTTTTGGGATTGCTCAGACTCTGAAAGCGTTCGACTGAATGAAACCCGTCGATTTCCTCCAGCAGCGGCCTTATGCGCTCAGCGATAGAAAGATACTCGTCGCTTTGGCCATCCGCCAGCTGCACCTCGAATATCACGGCTATCATGTTTTTTCTGCGTGCGGGGCAGATGCCAGTGTCAGGAAGGTTCGGTCTTCTCGTAGCAAAAATTTCTCACGTTGGGCAAATTCATAGTTCTCCTTTCCCAGTGGATCGTTTGCCAGTCTGCGCCGATACGCTTCGTAGTCGGCCAGGCTTTCGATGTTGTAGATGCCGTATGCCAGCGTGGTTGATCCCTCACAGGGAGCGTAATAGCCGATGAGGTCTGCACCACACCGGGGTATCGCTTCACCCCAGTTGCGAGCGTATTGTTCGAACTGGACTTTCTTTGTTGGATCAATGTGGTAGCGAATTACGCATGTCAGCATGATAAATCTCCATAGGGCCTGAGGTCAGTAGAGAGTATGGAGTGTTGTCTGCTGTGAATGCTTCGGTTACGATCGAACTATGGATAGCACGCCGAACATTGCAAAAATTGGTGCCCTGCTGGGTGATAACGCCCGCGCGCGGATGTTGTCTTCGCTTATGCACGGCAAGGCGCTGACTGCATCCGAACTTGCTACCGAAGCGGGTATAACCGCACAGACAGCAACTACACATCTGGCCAAACTCGAGGCGGGTGGCCTGTTGCAAATGCGCAGGCAGGGCCGTCATAAGTACTTTGCACTGGCTGGAGAAGAGGTCGCAACATTGCTCGAATCGTTGATGGGTTTAACCACCAGTCATGAGCCTCTGAGAACGCAAACCGGGCCACGTGATGAGCAGATGCGCCAGGCTCGTGTCTGCTACAACCACCTCGCGGGTAATCGTGGCATACAGTTGTACGACCACCTGACAGGCAGTGGCAAATTAGTCGACGAAGGTGGTTCATTGCTAATCACTGCAAAAGGCGAGCACTTTGTGAATGAGTTTGGTATAGATCTCGACACGTTGCGTGCTTCAAGGTCTCCACTGTGCCGCTCTTGTCTTGATTGGAGCGAACGCCGCACACATCTGGCTGGCAGCCTCGGCAGAGCCTTTTTTGAGCGGTTTGAGCGCTTGCGTTGGTTAAAGCGCGTCGATGGAAGTCGTGTTGTAAAGTTCAGTGCCAGAGGTGAACGCGAGTTCGACAGTGCGTTTACGGTGTATTAGTTGTCTGCGGAGCAGAACTGCTGTGATTAAGGCAGATGCGCCTGGCGCTTATGCAGCCCCGGCGATTGCAACGATTGTTTTTTGTTGCCGGTAAAAATCGAGGAGCGTTTGCCAGGGTGTAAACTTCTAGCTTGCAACGGCTGTCCTTCGAGAGGCGGTTCGCGATAAAACAATCACTGCGGTAACCACTACTGCGCCTGCGACGTTTGCAACAAGATTGTTCGGCAGAAATGCCGCCCCACCGCCAACCAGCAACGCGGGGTACCCGAGCACATGCAGTTTTCCCTCGGCGTAGCGTTGCAGTAATGCGTTAACTGCATAGATACCGAAAAGTGAAAACAAGCCAATTTTGGCGACGGTTAGCAGGTCACCACCGATCAGCGGGGTGTACGCAAAAAGCAGTGGTACGATATACAGCCCCTTAGCAATTTTCCACGCCTCGACGCCGGTTGCCATCGGACGCGAACCTGCGATACCTGCTGCGGTAAATGCGGCAAGGCAAACTGGTGGGGTGACGTTGCTGTCCTGACTGAGCCAAAATACAATCATATGTGCGGTTAACAGAAAGGTAGTCATGGTCTGTTCGTCAACCAGCATGGGTCGCAGCACTACAGCCAGCTCAAAGGGTATAGATGACATCAGTGTCTGTGCTTCGGCAACGGTCATCCCGGAGCTTATACTGGCGACTAACGGAGAATCTACCAATAGAAACGACGCGGCGACAGAAGGGTCACTTACACCGGCGACCAGCTGCTGTACGATGATTGTGTCTGCGAGCATTCCGGCCAGCGCAGGTGCTGACAGAATCGACAGTACAATATAGGCGGCGGTAACCGGCAATCCCATGCCCAGTACCAGAGAGGCCGCTGCAATCAGTGCAAGTGCAAGCAGCAGTGAGCCTTGAGACCACTGAGCCACCATCAGTGCAAAGGTGTTCGCAAGTCCGCTGGTGGTAACTGCATTGTTGATTAAGCCCACAGCGACCAGCAAAATAGCAGTCATGACCGAGGTTTTAATTCCCATCGACAGTGCCGATGCAATATTCTTTGGCCCCATGCGATTCGGGGTAAACCAGCTCACCACAATTAAGGTACCTATGGCGAAGGTTGCAGCGTAACTGGGTGTGTAACCGCTAATCAACAGACCGGTCATTATTGACAGGGGCAGCACAAAGTTCAGCAATCCGGCAAATAACTTTTTGCGGTCAACCGGTTGCACGGAGTCAGTGTCTATGCCGTATTTAATCGCTTCTATTCGAACCACAAAAGCGACAGACAAAAAGTAGAGCAGGGCCGGTACGATCGACACCATGACGATCGTGCTGTAGGGAATGCCGGTGTAACTTGCCATAATAAATGCACCTGCGCCCATGATAGGTGGCATTAACTGGCCACCGGTAGATGCAGCGGCCTCAATACCTGCAGCAAACTGTGGTCGAAACCCGTTTGATTTCATCAGCGGAATGGTTATCACACCGGTCGATGCAGTATTGGCAATTGCCGAACCTGAAATAGTACCTGTCAGGGCAGATGAAATAACGGCAACAAATGCCGCGCCGCCACGGAACCGGCTGGCGACTATTTTTGCCAGCTCAATTACAAAATCGGACGCGCCACTGACAACCAGAAAGGCGCCGAATATCATAAACAGTGTGATGTTCGATGATGATATGGTGGTGATGATGCCGAACATGCCTTCATCGTTATACAGAGAGCGAAAGACAACATCGTCCAGTGGCAGGCTGGCGGCACGAAAAGCACCGGGCAGCATTTCCCCCAGAAACAGAATGTACGACATCGACAGCACCACCAGTATCGGTATGATCCATCCAGTCAGTCGGCGAGTTAACTCGAGTGCACCCACAATCACGAGGCCAGCGGCTATCCAGTCAAGCCATCCGAACTGCCACGCCTGCCCGGTTTTTGCCAGTGTTCTTGCGTAAATTCCGTTCTCGGCATGTGCGAGCCATAAAGAGCTGGCTGCTATAGCCAGACCAAATATCACATTTCCGTACAAGCTGAATAGCGACCGACTGCCTGTGATGTTCTCGCTGTTCGATGTGGCGGTGGTTGTTGTTGAAATGCGGTGTGCGGAGGTTGTTATGGCCGCCAGTAGTGCAAAACCTGCAAAGTGAATACAGTTTTGCCAAATACCTGGTTCGACCAGCCAGATGTTGGTGGCAAGGTGCCACAGTGCAAAGCCGCAGATAAAAAATAGAGGTATCAGGTCTGCGTATTGGCGATTGTGTAATGCTCGGTCAACATCAAAATCGACATCGAATACATTGTTACTCTTGACGACCACCGCATCACTTTCTGTGACCTCGGCTGTTTTAGTATCAGCGGTGCTTGCATTCATGATCGGGTGCTCAATGTCTGGTTAATCGATGCGTCTCGTTTTCACAAGACGCACCGTTGTCGACGTTGTTGTTACTTTGCCATCAGCGCATCAGGAATGGTTATCCCGACTTCAGCGTAATAGCGGGCAGCTCCGGGGTGTAATGGAACCGGAAGTCCGGCCAGAGCTTTGTCTATTGCCATTGCCTTGGTGGCTTTGTGAATACCATTCAGGAATGGCAGGTTCTCGTATAGCGATTTAGTCAGCTCGTATACGTGGTTTTCGTCTACGTCTGCATTAACGGCAAGAAAATTAGGCTGGGCGATAGTCTCAATATCTTTATCCTGTTCCGGATAGGTACCAGCTGCAATGGTGTATGGCACCCACAGCCCACGGCCTGCATCCATCTTTGCCGCTTCGTCGGCAGAGACATTAAGTAGCGTAAATTTATCTGCGTTGGAGGCAAGTAGCTTGGTTAGCGCACCGGTAGGCGGGCCTGATGGAAAGCCGCCACCAACCGCTTGTCCGTTTGCCAACGCATCAGTAGATGGGCCATAACCTGCGTATATCAGGGTGTAGTCTGTTGCAATGTCAGCACCCAGACCCTGCATCAACAAAGTGTTTGAACCCAGTGTGCCGGAGTTCTCTTTGCCCATGGCGAGGGTGTCACCTTTAACGCTGAGCAGATCACTGACTGTACCGGTTTTAACCTTGTCGGAAGCGAGAATGAACTGCTCCACGTTCTGCCACAGCATAGTGACTGACCGAAGATTCTTTTGCGGCTCACTGATCGGCCCGGTACCCGTTGCAGCGTACGATCCGTAAAGGCCCTGCAAAATAGCAAATTGTGCAGTGTTGGCGGCAAGTGCCTGAACGTTGGCCCCGGAGCCGGCTGAGTTTACGGCTGTCAGACTGAATTTCTGTTTAGGCAACAGTTTGATTTTGGATAGCGTTGCTATCGCTGTGCCAACGGGGTGGTAAGTGCCGCCGGTAGAGGCTGTATTGAGAATGTAATCGGTATCTGCTGTGGCGGTGGATAAGCCGGCCAGTGACGTGAGAGCCCCTGCCAGAATCAATTTTGAGAATCGCTTTAACATGTATTCCTCGCTGCAATTGAAGGTGAATTTGCACAGACGCAGACGACACCAATACAGAAAATCTCATTGGTGTTTGTCTGGTGGGGCGGAATTTTGAGCGAAAACAGCAGTTCGTTACAAGGCAGTGTAAGTGTTTGAATTAGCGTGGATAAAACTGGTTCTTTGGTCGAGTGTATGCTGCCTGATCGGCGATGTAGGCAATTTATTGCCTATAATCGTGCTTTTTGTCTATTGATGTCGGATGCGCTACGGTGCAGTTGTCCGCGAATAAGCGGGCAGTTGATACCGAATTGTCCGGTAGAATGAAAGGCACGGTGGCGCGCTAGACCGGATTGCGAACTATACCCAGTCGATTCATTTTTTCGTTTAATGTGCGCCGGTTAATATCGAGAGTTTCCAGTACACAACTAATACGACCGTTGTGTTGAAGCAGGCAGCTTTCAATGACATATTTTTCATAGGCGCGCACACGTTTGCGCAGTGGGACAGTGGTGTCGGATATATCAAGTGCCTGCCTTTGCAGGGCAATTGCGCTTCGAAAGCTCGCAGACACAGACCTTATTTTGCCTAACAGGTGATCGGGTTCTACGGGCTTTTCCAGAAAATCAACAGCGCCGAGTTTCATCGCCTCAACGATCTCTGGCACCGTGGCAAAACCAGAGAAGAAAACAATGGGCAGCAGGGGGGTAATTTCCCGAACCTGTCGAGCAAACTCAATACCGTCGCAGTCGGGCATTCGCAAATCAGTTACCACGATATCAACGGGGTCGGCTCTAAGGCGTTCAATAGCAGTGCCTGCCTGGTCTGCCACCACGACTGTTAAGTCGTTGAGCCTCAGGTAACGTGCATTTGCACCCAGTACATCGTGATCGTCATCGACAAGTAATACACATACTTTTTTATTTGCCGCGTCGGAATGGTTAGACACAAAGTTTCTCGTCTATTCAACATGAATGGGTAAGTGAACACTAAAATGGCTGCCGCCAGTAGATACCGGTGCGTAATTCAATGTGCCATTATGATCTTCTATAATCTGTTTGGCGAGAGTCAGCCCTAACCCCAGCCCTTTGCGATGTGATAGCTCCGACTTAAACGGGTGAAACAAGTGCTCTACCAAAGACGGGTTGATACCACCGCCGTTATCTTCAATGCCAATGATTACCCTGTTACTGGCCTGCACCAGCCCGGTTTCCGGGTTGGCTGTGTTCTCTGTTTCATCCGCGCTGATTCCTGAGTCTGGCAGAGCGGCGTAAATCTGCACTCTTGGGTTGTTTACATCCAGTACCGCATCCATCGCGTTATACAGTAAATTTAGCAGAGCCTGCTGTAATAGTATTTCATTGCCGCGAATGGTGGGTCCGCCAGTAGCTGTGATATTGCTGATCTGTAGTGCGGTTGCTGCGATCTTACGTTCGCGTTGAACAATGTTGGCCACGTCGACTACCAGTTGGCTGACGTTAATTTGGTGTAGATCGTTGTTGCCCTGTCTTGCCACACTTCGCAGTGTCTCTACCACGCGACCGATACGCTTGGTTGTTCTGTCGCTGGCAATGATGGTTTCACGCAAATCGCTGGATGCCGGGTCAGGCTGGTCCATGAGCTGTCGCAGAGTCGCCAGGTTAAATCGCAGGCTGGCGAGAGGCTGGTTGATCTCATGATTTATTGCGGCTGACATTCTGCCTAACATGGCAAAGTTCGATTGAGCAATTAGCGCCTGCTGCGCAGATTGCAGTTCGTCGGTACGCTGTTTAACCTTTGACTCAAGCAGGGCCGCGTGGCGGTCACGTGTCCGTGCTATAAGCTTTCTTTGGTGGTAGCTGCGAACAACCAGCCATGCAATTGCCAGCAATGCAGCAAGAATCGAAAAGTAGAGGATAGCGCCTTTTGCAACCACAGCAAGAGATAGAAAATTGAGCAGTGTCCAGTTTTCAGAGCTTAGCTTACTGTCGATGCTGGTATAGAACGTCGCCTGATCGTGGTGGTAGATCTGCCAGAAATGCTCTCCCAACAAGGAGCGCCTGACCGGTTTTAGTTCAGAATCCGTGTTGAGTATATAGCGTCTGTCGGCAGTAATCTTTTGAAGTACCTCGGTACCGAGTATTTTTGTTGGCGCGTATAGCAACCTGGATTCAGTGGAAAGTATAACCACTCCGAGTTCGTCAACAATCAGCGATGTAAAGCTGTTTTCACTCCAGCTTTCAAGTAGTTGATCAAGCTCTATCTTCACAACAATGACGCCAATCACAGTTTCATCTTTGCGTACTGCTTCGGCAACAAAATAACCTGGTACTCCCGTCGTCGCCCCTACCGCAAAAAAGGTGGAGCTTCGCCCCTGCAGCGCTTCGGAAAAGTAAGGTCTGAACTTGTAGTTTCTGCCGACAAAGCTGACCGGGTCGCGCCAGTTACTCGATGCAATGGTATCTCCGACGGTATTCATCAGAAAAGCGAACGAGACACCGCTTTGTGTTTTTGTAGTCGCAAGAGTTTCATTGGCGATCCTGATAGTGGTTCGGTCATTGGCAGTCAGTGCTTGCGCTATCCTTGGGTCCAGGCTCAACAGACGCGGAAGGATAGAAAGTTGTGCCAACTCGCGATCAAGTTCTTTTGCCTGGAGTTCGACATGGGATTGCAGGTAGTCCTGTGCCCGCCATAACTCAATAAACCACGCTAAACCTGCAAGTGCTACCACGCTTGCAAGGCCAAAAATGGCCAGCGCGGTGGTTTTGGATTTCCTGGTGAGTTGCATAGATAATCTGTTCGATTTGCACGTAATGCTGATTGCCAATGCGGCGAAGAAAACAGGGTTATACCCGTGACGCCCGCGAGCTGGAATTCGTCATGAAAATTGCGATATATTTTGTGGCGACGTACATCTTACCTTAGAAGCGATCTCCAATTGTTTTAGACGATAAGACCGATTTGATTGTGCATCTGATTATTCGACTACCGCTAACAATTGAATCGGACTACCGTTAATCACTTGACATAGCGATTTGTTTCTATAAACTGCGCCGTCCTAAGTGACGTATCAGCCCGCCAACGAGGCTTGATATTTCAATACAGCGTAACTCAACTCAGCGACATTCTTAATGCATGTTTGTATAACTCAAAAAACGATAACTATTCTCATGTAGCGCTGTGGTGATAAGCCGGGTGCTGCTGCAGCGTACCCGGCAATCCAGTCGGTCATTGTGATGATCCACATGACTAGAAAAAGCCCTGTACGGTTCGCTGTCAGGGCTTTTTTTATTGGTGGATGCTCCACCAGAGACCGGTGTTATGAAACAACAGGAAATCAGAGAGATTGTTGCCTGCCTGCCAGGGGGCAGAACCCTCTTTCCGTATTATCGAGACAGGTACGCCGCTTTGCTGTTGTCCTGGGTATTCGAGGAAGCGGTTACTGTCGCGCAGGTTAAACGCAGTCGCTATGCCGGCTTGTTGTCTAAGTCAGCTGTCAGTGAAGCGATAGCAAGTCGTGGCGATGGCATCATTGACAGTCAGCTATTGTCGATGATCTGGGATGAGCCGCATGAGCAGTTTCTGCTGACCCTCGATAGTTGGGGCGGAGAAGAGCGTGCCTGGCAACAGACCAGTCGGGCGGGTCATAACCTGGTATTGCAGATTAACTTGCACGAAGGTTATCGCCAATGGTTCGAGCGTGTTGTGCCGGATGATCAGAAGTGGCTGTTTAATAACTACGGGCATCCTGTTCTTCGGCAACGCGACAATGGTTTTTACAGACCAACGCTTGGCTGGGTGCGCATCGATCTGGACCTTGGAACCGGTGAAGCATTACTGGAAGAGGTGCAAAGCGACTGGTTACGTGATTTGCGCACCTTGTTGCGTTGGCATAGCCCAGAGCGTGATGGCGATGTTGCAGTGCGCATTTTCTGTGAATTAATGCTGGGTCGGCTCGGTAAGATCTGGTCAGAGTTACTGATGGCAGCCGCGCTGTGGTTCGTTCGTGAGGAATTGGGTGTACGTAACATCTGGTTTCACACCTATGAATCCGGCTGTGAGCTAAAGCGTATCAAGGGTGCTCGACCACCGAAGTCGCTGTACACAAGTTTGCCTCGCAAATTTTGCTATACAGCAACGCGACAGCCACCGGAGTTTTTACAGCGCGACAAAAGCTTTCGTCGTTCTGTCAGAGGGAAGCCAGCACCCCAGTGGTTTCACCTGCAGTTGTAGTCTGTCTGGGGAAAGGAGTGGCCAATGCCAACCAGAAGAAACCCGGTCGTTCGTGCCGGGGCATTATTGCGAAAAGGCGGAGTGCACAGGCAAAGTGCATCAGGTCATCGTCATCAGGGCAAGCGTAAGCTCGTCGATGAAATAGATAACTGGTATGAAGATGCCTGTGTGGCTGGTGAGTACAAGGACAATCTTTCGGCTGACCTGCACAGCCACGAAGGCGTGCAGGAAGAGGAGCAAGCTGATTGTCTGGAAAATTCAAAGCGACGAAAGGGGTGGAATGCCACCCCTGGTGCGCTGCGAACACTCAGGCTTGGTGCACAGCATATCAACCCTGAATTAATTGAGTTGGCGTCATAGGTACTTTGCCTTTGTTCGGATAATTCTCGACAGATCATCTTTGCTCGGGCGGGCTTATATCCAACAATCTGTAAGTGACTGTTTTTTCGTCTTAGTGTTTTTGCTAAAACACAAATAAATGAACAAAAGGTGCGCCTGGTTGGCAGTGCGACAACGCGCCACTCTCTGATGTGTGGTCTCTCAGTCTTGTATTGGAATGGTACATGCGCCTGGCGCTTATGGCCCCTACGGTTTGATGATGGAGAGACGTGCGACCCACCCAGCCACAACGCGCTTTCGTAGGGGCCGTAAGCCGCCAGGCGCACGTACCATCTATACTTCAAAACACCGAAGGTACACAAATGAATGCACAAAGGGTGTGGCAGATTAGGTGTGCGACAACGTGCCACTCTCTGATGTGTGGTCTCCCAGTCTTGTATTGAAAATGGTACATGCGCCTGGCGCTTATGGCCCCTACGGTTTGGTGATGGAGAGACATGCGGCCACCCAGCCACAACGCGCTTTCGTAGGGGCCGTAAGCCGCCAGGCGCACGTACCATCTATACTTCAAAACACCGAAGGTACACAAATGAATGC
>CALGNZ010000105.1 GCA_937957915.1 uncultured Granulosicoccaceae bacterium
GAGAGTGCCCGGGAAATGATAAACGGCTCAATAACCGGTCGTCGCATCGCGTGGACGCATAAACGTTCTGAATTCAATGTTCTCCAGTTCGCTGGATAACAGGAAAATTCCGATAAATGCAGTCAGTGTCATAGACAGGCCGAATCCGTAGCCATAGAACATTGGACCGAGTTGCAGAGTGATCCAGGTAAACGCGGCGTTGCTGATCAGCAGGGTTAAGGTCAGCCAAAAAGCATCACGCAATCTATCCAGATAGAACAGCACATTGAGTACAGCAAGCATCAGTACCTGAGCGGCTACACCGACAAGATCGATGTAGTAAAGGTGAATGAACTTATCTGATATACCCAGCCAGGCGACGATCTTCGGGCCCAACATATACAGCACCAGTACGGTTATACCCTGTACTTTAATGATTTGGAAAATACCCTCGCGTACCGCAAGAATCATCTCATTGCCGAGTGTTTCAATTTCCTGCAAGCTGGCGTTGCCACGTACCGCGTTGAAGAATCCTTCGTACGCTTCGGCAAAGTCTGTTTCAATTCGCAGAAGAAATACAGCCATGCCGGGGATGATAGACAGGTACGCAAGAAAAATCGGCAAGTCGTAGATCAAGGAGGCGCGCAGCGGACCGATTACCGCTTCAGATGTTCCGGGGTAGGTCCAGAAAATAAACTTGTCAATCCAGATGCCAAGGTTGTAAAACAAGCCGACAAAAATCAGTACCGGGAATATCTCTTTGCGTTTGAGAAAGTCCATGCGCACTGTTTCCTGCACGGGATACTCGGGGATAATGACAGCGAGCATCAAAAACAGTAACAAGGCGTGTCCGGCCAACAGGCCAGTCAGCAGACCGCTGATACCATAGGGCATTAACAAAATAGATAGCAGTACGGTAGTGGCGTAGCCGAAGAAAAATGCGTACAGGATGACTTTGAATTTTTTCAAACCGGCTACAAAAATCACAACAATCCAGACATTGGACAGAGTTACAAAATTGGCCACCATCAGTACTTCATAAGCAAAACTTTCATGAAAAATGGTAACCATCAACGCAGCGCCAAGTGCGCCACTGGCCAGTGTGGTTAACAGCAAGGCACCAAAGAGGTTTGGATTGATAAGATTATCTCGACCCTCGAACAGCCGATCGGCGATATAACGAGTAAATACCAGTTGCAGCACGCCCGACAGTATCAGGGACGTTCCCATCATCCACGTCACAGAGGTTGTGAATTGTTCAACCTCTCTTCCGCCAACCTTTTGGGAGATCGCAACGATGCCGATCAGCATCACTCCCAATATGGAAAGAACCCACGGGCCGGCACTGATGAGGCCGGCAAAACCATAGGCTTTTAAAGTTCCGGTAAATGAGTCTTCATTCAGGTACTTTCTGAGCTCGAATCCAATGCCTGCCATGTCAGAAGCCTTCTGCTTTGGGCATGTCAGCGTCGCGCGACTGGTCGATATTATGTTCATAAATATCGCGGTAGCGAACTAACATGTCTTTTTCGTCGTAGTATTTTTCAACCCTTGCGACAGCTGCACGACTCGCTAGCTGCCACTTGTTGCTATCAGTCAGCAACGGGATGATCTCTTCTGCCATCAGGGCCGGATTGGCAATCGGCACAACGCTGCCGGCGCTGCCGATAGCACGGTCTTCATCGCTCACGCCGTGAATAAGTTCGCTGCAGCTGCCGACATCGGTAGTGACAGTCGGGATTCCGGCTGCAAAGCCTTCAAGCGTAACCAACGGTTGTCCCTCTGAAACTGAAGTCAGCACAGTTAGTCCGACCTGCGGCAGCAGCTCGTCTACTTTCTGGAAGCCCAAAAAGCGCACTGAGTTCTCCAGACCAAAGCTCTTCAGTAGTGCCTTGCACTCCAGCACATATTCAGGATCTTCGTCTTCAGGGCCGACCAGCCAGCCCTCTGCGCCGGGTACTTTGGCGACAACAATCCGCATGGCTCTTATGAAGGTTTTGATGTCCTTGATCGGTACAATTCTGCCAATCAGGGCAACGACCGGTGGCACGGGAGCACCATCTGCTCGACGGCCTTTACTCAATCGCTCAACATCAACTCCGTTAGGGATAATTGTTAGCCGTTCTTCGTTCGCTCCATCATCGATTTGTCGAAGTCGGTTGCCGTTGAACAGGGTATAAACATGATCGGCTGAGCTGTAAGACATGCGTCCGAGGGACTGGAAGAATCTGATCCAGGTTTGTCGCAGGTAACTCATACTGTCATCGAGCCCGACTCTGAAGGGATCTATGTCATCAGGTATCCAGTCAACATGGGCCAGATCAATTTCTCGTTCCTTGGTGTAGATGCCGTGTTCTGAAATAATATACGGGGCGCCGGTTTGTGCTTTCAGCATGGCGCCCAGGTAGCCTGCATAGCCAGTGGACACGGAATGGTAAACATCTGCCGGTGGTGCATTCTTAGCGATGTTGGCCAGAGTAAACAGCGGACTGTGCATCGTTCGCACGGTCCAGAAAAAATGATTAAAATCGAGGCCGGGAGGGGCGTCAATATATTTTTCTCGAATAGCCTCCCAGGCTTCATCGCTATGATTTAGGTCTGTTCTGGTGATTGAGTTTTCACCACACAGCAGGTTGGTGAAATCTCTGACGGCCTCGTTGCCGATTATTCCATCGGTCTCGGCAAGCATATTGTGAAGTTCAGTGCTGCGATTAAACATCGCCGTCTTATCGGATTTTCGAGCCCAGAATTTCTTCTTTGCAGGCGCCTCTTTGTCGTTGCCGATCAAATAGTGGTTTTCGATATGTACAACGTTGGCAGGTATGTCATAAGCGGGCTTATCATACTCAGATGCACTACCACCCAGAAACACGATAGAAAAGTTTAACTCCGGCATACCTTCAATAAGTTGCCTGACCCAGCTCGAAACGCCGCCACGAACATAAGGGTAGGTACCTTCGAGAAGCAGACAAATATTTGCATGATTGTCAGGGCTGTATTTTGGCGATTTGCTCATGCCCAGTACTCCACCACTTTTGACATCGGAGGGTAGGCCCGAAAAGCGGGGCTAATTTCGTTGACAACCGCGCGCAGTTTTTTGAAGTTTCTTTGCAGAAAAGCGGCCTCGGCAATATACGGCAGAGCCTTTTCACCGGGCATGCCCAGTTGCATTGAGGTTTCAAACGACTCTATCGCCTGCTCCGGATTGCTTTGCTTTATACAAAGTTGTCCGGTGATGAAGTGCGCATTGGCATTGGAGGGCTCAAACTCCAGCGCTGTCTGAACGTGAGTCGATGCCTTTGCCAACAACTCTTCGCGGGCAACTGGTTCATCGTCTTCCAGGGTTAACAGCTCCCAGTAATTATTGGCAATTTGCAGATGCAACCCGGCTTTACCAGTGCCACTGGCACGTTCAGCTTCGCCTTCGAGTCGCTGTATTTCGCGATTGAGCTGATTGACTTTTTTATCGAGCATTTGATAGGCAACCAGTCGAATCCTTTCGTTCGAGTGGCCAACCGCACTTTTTAGTACCGGGCCTGACTCCGTGTTGCGAATATTCTTCGAGGCGGCCACCTTGTTGTAGAGTTTGTCTGTTTCAGTGTCGAACGCGAGTTGTTCAATGAAGCCACGGCTGTCGAGTTTCGGTAACGGGCGATCGATGGGTGCAGCAAAGGGCAAGTCGGCATTGTCGGTGAATTGCCAGTATTCGTTTACCTGGTGCTTGTTGCGCGCAATCAGAGCGCCGAAGGTCAGAGATAGCCAGGTACCTGCTGCGCCGATAAACGGGATAAAAAAGCCGATTAAAAAGAAAAGCGCTATTAGCGGTATGCGCTTTCCAGGTATCAGTTTAAATAGCATCGATGCCAGTGCGATAGCGGCCAGCATGGAAGCCAGCGTATGTGCGCCCAGCCATATTGCATCCGGTACCACAGCCAGTTCGCTGTAAACCAGTGTCGCTGTCAGTATGAATTCAACTGTCAGTGCAATGAGAAGGGTCGGTAAACCGGTAAGACTACGCAGCACGTTTACGTTTCCTCTTGCCTTTTTCAGGTTTGGACACTGCAGTATGGCCCGCTACCTGGTTAATAAATTTCAGGCAAGTATCGCGATTGTCACGACGCTTTATCTGCTTGATCCTGAGCTCCGACACGACATGATTGAGATCAATCTTCGATTCATCGAACAGCTTTTTCGCAATACGCTGAATGTACGCTTCACACTGAGCCTTGTTGATCAGTGGAAGCAGTATGACGACAGTGCTTCCGCCAGAGGCTGAGCGGGGTTGCCACGAACTGTCGAGGCTACGGATGTTGGAACCAAGAAAATCCGAGACGTATTGAGTCTGATCTGTGTTCTTCAGACGGATTGCCATCAGCGTTGACTGCACGCTATTGCCCTGCGCGAACCTGATGGCATTATCGAGCTCCGCCAGAAACCATCCGCTATTGGATTCACCGACACTTCTTGAGCGGCTTATCATGTCACCGATGTAACTGCCCAGCAGAGCAAGTACATTCAGGTTCTCCTGCTGGAAGGCCATGAAGTGCATGTCTTTTATCGCCAGTACTCCGTGGAGCTGATCGTGCGAATCAACGATTGGCACTACTGCCAGTAACTGCCCATCGAATTCGTCGCTGGCCTGAGCACCTAGTTTCACGCTGACCAGTTGATGTGTTTCCAGACAAAGCCTTAACAACGGGTCAAACAGCTGCAGTTGCGGCATGTTGCCGTGGACGGCGACAGGGTTAGGGTTGATACGATCTTTGTCCTTGACGCCGTAAAGGCCGGCAACCTGCACAGCGCCAAACTGTGCAAACACGGCCATCAATTCGCTGCCTGCCTGCAACTCTTCATTGCTGTTGGTGGCAAGCACTGGTTTTAATTGCTGCAGAGCCTGCCGTACACTGAGGCGTTGCCCCGCCATAAACTCTTCGAGCTGCCCGTGTGATACTTTAAGAACGTGGTAGTCCTTGGAAAATTCTTTCAGTCGATGACGTAGATACTGATTTTCTGCGAATTCCTGTGCGCTTTGCTTCTTGCCAGCCGTGGCGTAGTCGCCTACCACAATTGACAGGATGGCTGTGCCGACAGCAAGTGTAATCAGGTGTTGCATCTGACCGGCATAGGCGGCCCATGGCCAGGCCAGGGTTGCGGCGCTAAGTGCTGCGCAGGATATTCCCCAGATAGCGCCATAGCGGGCGGCGAATACAACAGGGGGAATAATGAACCAGGCGAAGCCGTTGTTCATACCCACCGGGTCATTCTGAAAGAAGAAGAAACCGACAGCCGGCACAGCGAACGCAAATACCAGTAGTTCAATGGCTTTGTGATGCCAGCGTTTGTTATGTCCTGTTTCGAGCCACGAGAATCCTTTCTTGTGTTTTTTTACCGCTGAAGAAGGCAGTTTAAAACTAATCATCGTTTAGGGTTCCAGTAGAGATTTCTTAAATTCTGAACTCGTAGCTGGTTTCGGCTTCCTTGTTTTCTGAGGTTCTAACCGAGTGTCGGGGGCAGGCAGTGCTGCACCAATGGCCGGTGCAGTTGCAGCTTCAGTCGACGGTAAGGTGGGCAGGCGTTTTGGTACTAATGTGGCGAGTCGCGAATTTTGGTTTGCATTCTGTTTGAAGCGGACTTCAGCGAGGAGATCTCCGATAGTCTTGCTTGCAACACTGGAAAGGTTTTGATATCCCCAGCCAGTGCGTGAGGCAGAGGCAACCCACAACACCTGATCTGACTGCAGGTCCAGAAATTTAAGTGTCAGCCCGACAGACGGCTCGTTGTCGAGACCGTTTTTGTATTGCCACTCCTGCACGTTACCAGTGATAGCGAATCGAAATCCGTTGTCGACTGCCCATTGCTTGGCCGAGGCAATCTGACCGGCTTCATCCAGCAAGGCCATCAGGGTTTGTTCGCTGCCAACCTCGAAGATCTCCAGATTCTTTATACCGCGAGCGCGCAGATGAGTCTCCACCAGTGAACGGGCCTGATTGCCAGCCAACGGTGTACTGGAAAGATTCTCGATTGGCAAAAGTGCCCATCGTTCAGCTGCACTGACCACCACCCGATTGGATGACATCATGGTTTCGCATGCGGTTAACAAAAGCGAGCTGATCACAACCAGCACACTCACAATAGATTTCAGGCGCATGTTCAATTTCCGATTCGATACCAGTTATAAAAAAGTAGACGGTTCATACAGTTCTGGCTGACGCTTTTCGCAGACAGGCACGATTGTGTGATGCAGGTCGTTAAAACATGTTTGCTGCGTCACATAAACCGGCCGTTATGGGAGCAGGAAACGTTCCATAGAGGGACCGATGGCGTTAATTGGTAAAAGCGCGGCAAACAGCCAGGGGTTTGGCTTTAATAAATGCGTCGCTGATGCACCGCCAGGGCCGCTTTTTGTTTATGCTTCCCGACATGATTAACTGGTTTGAAAACTTGCGTTGTCTGGTCGAGAGCGCTGGCACAGTCATATTAGTGACAGTGATTACCGTACGTGGGTCGGCACCTCGGGAAATTGGCGCCAAAATCCTGATCACCGAAACGCAGTGCCAGGGCACCGTCGGCGGAGGAAATCTCGAATATAAAGCGATTGCTCAGGCCAGAGAGTTGATTCGACGATCAGCGGAAACAGAATCGATGACTGCGCCGGTCATTCATACCTATGCGCTGGGCCCGTCGCTGGGGCAGTGCTGTGGCGGTCAGGTAGCGTTGATGTATGAACGCGTCGTTTGTGACACCGCCTGGTTTCAGCACGCAGTGGAAATAACAAAAGGCAGTGAAGGCAAGCGCCTGTGGATCTGTCGATCGATGATTAACCCGGCCGATTATAGACTTA
Organism: uncultured Granulosicoccaceae bacterium; assembly: GCA_937957915.1. GTDB lineage: Bacteria > Pseudomonadota > Gammaproteobacteria > Granulosicoccales > Granulosicoccaceae. The sequence continues at coordinate 6,821 of CALGNZ010000105.1, forward strand.
TCGCCGATGATCAGGAGGCCGTCGATCGGTATGAGCAGTATGACACCTGTGGCGATGGCGAAGACCAAAAGGATGGTGGCAAGGACAGCGGCAATACCGGGCGCAAACATGGTAGCAAGCACGGTCAATCTGATATCAACCAGCTTCCATTGTCGCCACACATGACGGGTCATGGGCCCGGCGTGCTGTATCCTGATTCTGCATCTCCGGCATCTGCATCTAGTGCGCTCGCGGGTATTGACCATGCAGATGCGGTCGCGAATGCTGCCACACAAGCGTTGTCTGCCGGCTGGTGGCGTGAGCAGCTGAGTCCTCAGCTACCGGAGGTCTGGATCTTTGGTGCCGGTCATGTGGGTCAAGCCTTGCACGAGCAGTTGCAGCTGTTGCCCTGTAATGCTGTCGCTATCGATAGTCGCGATGATGTGTTACAACGTCTGCCGTCGTCAGTGCGTGTCATCGCAACGGATTGCTGTGTTGCTGAAGTCGAGTCTGCGCCGGTAGGGGCGTGGTTTATCGTAATGACGCACAGTCACGCTATCGACTTTGATCTTTGCTGCGCCATTCTGAAGCGAAATGATTTTGCCTATCTTGGTTTGATAGGCTCACACACCAAGCGAGCAACGTTTGTAAAAAGACTTGCGCATCGTGGTTTTGCATCAACACAAATTGATCGTCTGGTAAGTCCCATTGGCCTGACTACACTTAAATCGCGCCTGCCGCAATTAATTGCGCTTGGCGTGGCAACAGACCTTGCCCATCAATGGCAGGACACCTCTGTCTAAGCGGTTGCCTGCTCAGAACACCCCTCCGGATAGAACAACAAGTAATGGCATTGGATAATATTCAGTTGTTTCGTGGCAACGTTGTGCACCTGACCGGCGATCCATGGCAGTCTGATGATGCGCTTAGTAGTGTCGACGACGGTGTGATTGTTGTTGCAGACGGATTGGTACACCAGGTCGGGTCAGCTGACGAAGTACTGGCGCAGCCGGAGTTTGCCGGTATTCACTGTGTAGACTACAGCGATTATCTGCTGTTACCCGGATTTGTAGATGCACATTTGCATTATCCGCAGACCGGAATGATAGCAAGCTATGGCTCGCAACTGCTGGAGTGGCTGAACAAATATACGTTTCCGGCCGAGATGCGATTTTCTGATCTGGACCATGCCCGGCGCATGGCAGAGTTTTTCGCTCAGCAGTTGTATATGAATGGCACTACCACAGCCATGGTGTTTGCAACCAGTCATGTGCATTCTGTCGATGCGTTGTTTGAGGTGGCTCGTCGTGACAATGTCAGGTTGATGACGGGCAAGGTGATGATGGATCGTAACTGTCCGCAAGCGCTGCAGGATACTGCCGCCCGGTCCTATGAGGACAGTCAGGCGTTGATCGAAAAATGGCACGGAGTTCAGCGCCTGCAGTATGCCGTCACCCCGCGTTTTGCTCCCACATCAACAGCAGAGCAGCTTGGCTTTGCGGGAAAGCTGTTTGCGGAGAACGACGGTGTTTACCTGCAAAGTCACGTCGCTGAAAACCGTGCCGAAGTACAGTGGGTTGCCGAGCTGTTTCCGGATTCGCGCAGTTACCTCGATGTCTATGATCACTTCGGTTTGCTGGGTGACAAAGCGATCTACGCACACTGTATCCATTTGAATGAATCCGATTTAGCGCGTATGGCAGATACCCGCACGGCGATGGCGTTCTGTCCTACGTCAAATCTGTTTCTCGGTAGCGGGCTGTTTGATTTTAACGCCGTACGCGAGCGCAACATCAATGTTGCTCTCGCAACTGATGTAGGCGGTGGAACCAGCTTCAGCATGCTGCGTACAGCAGACGAGGCTTACAAGATATGTCAGCTGAATGGTCAGTCAATCAACGCTGCACAATTGTTGTACGCAATGACTCTGGGCAGTGCGAAAGCCTTGTCACTGGAGTCTCGCATAGGTAACTTCGCCACGGGCAAGGAAGCGGATATTGTTGCAATCGATCTGGCAGCGACACCCCTGATGCAACTGCGCATGGACTCGGCGCAGACGCTGGAAGAAAAGCTGTTTGCCTTGCTGGTTCTTGGAGATGATCGCTGTGTGCGTGCAACCCATCTAATGGGGCATAAAGTCTACGATCGTGAGTTGAATAACAAGCCTGCTGACTAGATTATTGATCTGTCGAGGCGGGTGCTTTGTATTCTGGGGCACGTCGGTCCGCACGTGAATATCGGCGCGACACCTTAATCAAGCGCTGGATTCAGCGCTGATAATTTAAATGCTGGCTTCGAAAGGCCAGTGGCATGCATTACGGTTCAGAGTGACACGGCGATGTTCGCCCCTGTTGTGTCAATTTACTGAGTGATGTTCTGCGAACAGACTCTCTGGGTGACCACTCAAGGTATGTGTAATTTAATACGCTTGAGCGGTCTTCGGCATACCCAGTCTTTTAGTTAGACAGTTCCGAGCCCTTGGTTTCTATCTTCTGCATTTTCACCGATTCGGTAACCGGTTTTTCTGAACTGGCTGGCTCTGGCCTGACAGGTTTTGTTGCGGCTTTACTATCCTGTGCGTTGTCAGTGGCTTTGCTCGCAAGTGATCTGACTGAACTCTTCAGCTGGCTTGGTTGCTTTGCAGACACTCGGTTGCGCTGACCATTAGCAGCTTCAGTCTTTGCAGAAGTCTCTACCTGTTGCAGGGTAGATTTTGCACGCGCAGCCGATTCCGATTGCGCGGGTACGTGGGTGGGCATGTCGCGTTTGACGCTGCTGCCTGTGTTTCCTGTACCTGTCGATGTGCTGCTGCCAGAACCTGATGACGCAGTACTTGCCTGAGCAGTTCGATTGCCGGTGTCGCCGCGGTTATTGCGCTGCCTTGCCTGTCCCTGTGATGCCAGGCTGTTAGTGTCATCGCCACTGGTGGGCTTCGCGGTAGCATTACTATCAACATTATTGTTGCCGGACTGTGCAGCGTGGCTACTGCGGGCAGTGGCTGGAGCCGGTGTGCTGGCCGAGCTGCTGTCAGTAGTTTGCTGGCTGTTGCGCGCAGGCGAGCTTTCACCATTATTGCCGCCACGACCTTTAGCAGCCTGTGGCCGGGCACTCCGATCTTGAGTGCGTTGACCCTGCGCGTCCTGACCCTGCGCGTCCTGACCTTGAGAGCCCTGACCTTGAGAGCCTTGACCTTGAGAGCCTCGATCCTGAGAGCCTTGACTTTGAGAGCTGGAGCCTTGAGCACCTTGGCCCGGTGTAGCAGGCGCTTTCACACTTTCGTCGCGAGGGCTCTGGCCCGGCGCGCTTTCAGCTTTCGCGTTTACATCGCGCTTGCTTTTATCATTATTGCTCTGGCCGTTGTTGCTGTGTGTGGTGTTGCCTTCAGCAGTCTGAGTTTCATCACCTGGCTTACGGCGACGTCGACCGTGTCGACCGCGTGGTCCTCTGTTGCCTCTGTTGTCATCGCGTCGGCCTTGTTTGTTTTGCTCCTTGCCGCCGCTCGGTTGAGTATCAGCCTCTGAGGCTCCGGCATTCGCAGTGGCTTGCGTTGCGGTTTGCACCGCGTTGCTGTCTGCTGATTTTGGAGCGCGCTCGGCAGTTGCGCCGTTGCTTGCTGTCGAGCCTTGCGCCTTTGTGCCACTCGAACGCTGAGAGGTCGGTCGACTGGCTTGATCAGTGTTGCCCTTGTTTCCTTCGGGTTGTGTACCTGGAGCCTGACCGCTTCGGGTATGTCGGTCTTGTTGCGGGCTGCGCGGCTGCGACTGCTGGCTGGTTGAGGTTCGCGACTCTTCCGAATGCGCGCCATTGCTGCCAGCGGTTGAAGTAGCAGTCTGACCGGCATTCTGGCTGGTGCTATCTGCGCTGGAAGCCACATTTGGTGTTGCGCTTGCTGCACTGCCGGGCAATGCGCTGGCAGCACTGCTTGGCGGTACGCTGGCTGAGCTGGCGGCAGGATTCTCTGATGGTTGCTGGCGGTTGCTCTGCTCGTTTGAACCTTGTTGCGTCGCCTCTTGCTGTGCGGAGGGCGCCGCAGCGACTTTTGCTGCATTTTCGCGACCGGGTTTGTTTCTGCCATGCAAATCGTTAGCAGTCTCTACCGCGCTGGCGATATCACGGCTGACTGGCTTCACGCTGGATGGCTTGCCATGATCGTCTGCAGGCCGTGGTGGCTGGGACCGGGTTGCATTGTCCGGCTCGCCATTGGCGTTCGCCGACGCAACCTGAGTGTCGGATTCCTGTGGTTTGCGGTTGCGCTGATTGCGATTTCGAGGGTTGCGTGAGCGACCCTGGCCATTGCCTTGTCTGCCGCGGGTCTGGCGATTGTTATCCTGTGAATTGTCCGCGCCGTTTTGGGTCGGGGCAGCTGCTTTTTGATCGCCGGTGTTTTGCTGAACAGCTGATGACGGGTTGGCGCCGTTCAGCGCCTGCTGGTTGCTGCTTTGCTGATTGCCGCTCTGTTGATTATTGCCCTGTTGATTGGTCGAGCGACGTGAATCCGGTTTGCCATTGCGCTGACGGCCATCGTTGGTAGCTGACTTCTGGCCCTGATCCGACTGATTGGTTCGTTTGTTGTCAGAGCGCGTGTTGCGTCGATTCTGGTTGTCCTTTTGGTTGCGACCGTTACGACGATTCTGGTCGTTACCCTGACGTCTGCCATCTCTTCTGCCGCCATCTTGCTTCTGACGATTGTTGTTATTGCGAGTTGCCTGTTTTTCGTCTTTTTCAGCGGTTTTTTCCTGCCCGGAGAAAAATCCGAAAATTCGCGAGAAAAATCCACCGCTCGATGCCACGGCGTTGCTTTCAGTTTTTACAGCGGGCGGCGGCAGCGGCGAGGGTGGTGCCACCGCCTGTACCGCTGCTGTTTCTGACTCGGCTATTTGCACTTTGTCAGCGGTCGGCGTGTAAGTGGTGATCTTCTTGGTCGCCAGTTCATGGCTGCCCAGATGAACCGCTTCATGGTCTGTTTCGCTGCTGCGGATTCGTTCAATTTCGTAGTGTGGGGTGACCAGATTCGTATCTGGAACCAACAGCGCCTGAGCGTTATTGCGCTCCTCTATTTCTCTGACTGCATCGCGTTTTTCGTTGAGCAGGTAAGTTGCGACTGCCACCGGCATTTTTATCAGTACGCGGCCTGTGTTTTCTTTCAGTGTCTCTTCTTCAAGCAACCTTAGCAGTTGCAATGCAAGTGACTCAACGGTGCGGATAGTACCCTGACCAACGCAGCGCGGACATACAATTTCAGTGGTTTCACCGAGTGATGGTCGCAGTCGCTGACGTGACATTTCCATTAAACCGAATCGTGAAATACGGCCAATCTGAACTCGCGCGCGGTCGAGTTTTGCCACATCTCGCAGGCGGTTCTCAACCAGTCTCTGGTTCTTCGGCGCCATCATGTCGATATAGTCGACGACAACCAGGCCACCGAGATCGCGCAAGCGAAGCTGTCGACCAATTTCATCGCAGGCTTCGAGGTTTGTGTTGGTTGCAGTTTCTTCGATATCGCTGCCCTTGGTAGCGCGGGCAGAGTTGATATCGATTGAAATCAGCGCTTCCGTATGGTCGATGACGATTGCACCGCCCGAAGGTAAACGTACCTCGCGCTGGTAGGCTGATTCGATTTGACCTTCGATCTGGTAGCGGCTGAACAACGGCACATCTTCCTGATACATTTTCAGCTTGCGTAAATGCTGAGGCATGTACTGCGAGATAAAGGTCTGAGCCTGTTCGTAAACCGCTGGTTCATCGATCAGAATTTCGCCGATGTCACCTCGAAAGTAGTCGCGCAGTGCACGGACAATGACGTTGCTTTCCTGATAGATAAGCGTTGGGGCAGAGGCTTTACTGCCGGCTTCCCGTATTGCTTCCCAGGTTTTTGCCTGGTAGTCGAGGTCCCATTGTAGTTCTTCGGCAGTACGACCGACGCCGGCGGTGCGCACGATAATGCCCATGCCGTCAGCGATATCAAGTTCATTCATCGCCGCTTTGAGTTCGCTGCGATCATCGCCTTCGATTCGGCGCGATACACCACCGGCACGAGGGTTGTTTGGCATCAGTACCAGAAATCGACCTGCGAGACTGACAAAAGTGGTCAGCGCTGCGCCTTTGTTACCGCGTTCTTCTTTTTCAATCTGGACAAGTATTTCCTGCCCTTCTTTGATTCCTGCTTTTACGTTAGGTCTGCCGCCACCTTCTTTCATGGCCGCTTCGCCAAGAAATTCCTTGGCTATTTCTTTAAATGGCAGAAATCCGTGGCGGTCGGCGCCGTAATCAACAAAAGCGGCTTCCAGACTGGGCTCAACTCGGGTGATTTTCGCCTTGTATATGTTTGATTTTTTTTGTTCTCGTGTCTTGTTCTCTATGTCCAGGTTATCTAGTTTTTGTCCGTCCACTATTGCAACCCGTAACTCTTCGGGTTGAGTGGCGTTTACCAACATGCGTTTCATTGAGTTTTTTCGTCCTGTTGTCGGACGGCACACTCTTCATTGGACTATCTGCAATCTTATTGTGTCGTGCTGAATTCGCACGCTGATTAATAATTTTGGTCCTTTAGTAAATTAACGGTTCTGCCAGTCGGGCAGACGGTCCATTTTATTCTTTGTGCCGAACGTATAGCGTTATCGGTTCCGGTCCGGAAACGGTTTGTTCCTTCATCCACTCGCTCCTGCCCACTTGCTTTTAGTCAACGAACTTGTTGATCACTTTACGAGTGACAAATGTGCGCAGGAGGTCGGGAGGCCCCGGCGGTTATGCCGCGTAGGCCTGAACAAACCTGTCCGGGCTGGACAATGTTTGTTACCCGATCCGGTTCCGAAGGTTATTGCTGTAAAAGAGTGCGGGCGCTCAATTTATACTGCTTACCTGTGAAATATCCTGCGTGGCGATTTTTGACGCAGCAGGGGCAGGCGCACTACAGTGATTCTGAGCAATCCACGAGCAGTTACATTCGGAGGTTACGCTCAGAATTGCCGATGCAACAAAAAGAAGTGCTAGGCGCGGTCTGGCGGGATCGAGTAACGTAGATCTGTGTTTCAGGGCGGCCGGAGTCTGAAGTTTTCCTTCGCCCTTACCGGTAATATAGCAGTCAATCGAAGCTGCTTCAAACTGACTTGGAAGAATTTATCATGCCGGGGACGCCGGAACAATTTCACAAGGTGCGATATGTCTCAGTTACCGCCGATCAGAATGGGCAGCGCATTGATAACTTTTTGATGGGTTTGTTAAAAACCGTTCCGCGCAGTCTGGTCTATCGGCTGCTTCGCACCGGGCAGGTCAGAGTAAACAAAGGAAGGGTGAAACCGTCGCGTAAGCTGATCGATGGCGACGTCGTTCGCGTGCCACCCGTAACCTTGGCAGACGACAAAGTATTGCATTTACCTGTGTCGCTGCTGGAGCAGGCTGAAAAAAGTGTCATGCACAACTGCGACAACTGGATAGTAATCAACAAGCCGCCCGGACTGGCTGTGCACGGTGGTAGCGGGGTTAAGTTTGGTGTGGTTGATCTGCTGCAAAGAGTTTTCGACGATGACCGCATTAACCTGGTTCATCGTCTGGATCGAGAAACCAGCGGATGCCTTGTGTTGGCTAAAAACCGACTGGCGGCAGTTCACTTTCAGCAGTCTCTGAAAGACGATAACGTGCAAAAACAATATGTTGCGTTGCTGGGTGGAGCAATCTCTGAGCCCAGTAAGGTTGACGCACCGTTACGCAAGACAGGTGAGCCGGACAGCGGTGATCGTATGGTGCAGGTTGATCGTGAAGGAGGTAAATCGGCGCTGAGTCTGTTTAGTCCGCGACGTACAGGCGTGCACTGCTCGCTGGTTGATATCGAAATCAAGACTGGTCGAACGCATCAGATCAGGGTGCACTCGGCATTTCTGGGTCATTCGGTTGTCGGTGATGACCGCTACGGTGATCGCAAGGTAAACCGTTGGGCGTCGTCACTTGATCTGAAGCGCATGTGTCTGCATGCCGCCTCGATCGAGTTCCCGCAAATGCCGGACACGGCTTCAGGCGAGGCAGGGCGACACAGGTTTTTCTGTGAAGAAGACAGCGATTGGCTGGAATTTACCGATAAGCCCTGATTGGCTCCGGTTTGATGTACTGCAGGTGGTCCTGAACAGGAAAGTGATGCCTGTCAGGTCGCGCGTTTTTCAATAAATCAGGCTTGATCAAGCGGCTCCTTTTCGATGAATTGATCGCAATGCCTTACCGGATGGCGCGTTTCCCTGGCAATCGCCTGTTTTCAGAAGCAGTGTCAGGGATTTGAGGCCTGTCCGCCCTGTGCCGTCCGTGACCATCGAGGTTTACCGGCAGTTGCCAGAGGGATCGATGAGGCGGCGGGGTACGGCAGTTGCATTCACCTTCGGATCACACTTGTGGTTGCTATTTTCATCCTGCACCACATGTCTACCATCTGATTCCTAACGCCTAAACGCGCAGGTGACACTTCGTGCAAGACAATAGAAACTATCCGCCAGAGCAATACCCGATGAATAACGACCAGCGATGGACACAAGGGGAGCGAGTCCGGCACGATCGACCGTCAGAACGCAGGCCTGGATGGGAGCGCAGCATTATTGAGAAGCTGGCCACCGAATCGCTGAAGGAACAAAAACGCGCTCGTCGCTGGGGAATTTTCTTCAAGTTACTTGGCTTTGGCTATCTGGCGGCCGTGATGTTACTGGCGTTTGGTAAAGGGCTGTTTCAATGGCCTGGATCTATGGACGAAAAGCACACAGCCATTGTTGACGTCAGCGGGCCAATTGCCAGTGGCGAGCCTGCCAGTGCTGATCGAATTGTGGCTGGTGTTAAGGCCGCGTTTGAAGATGAATCAACCGCGGGCATTATTCTGCGGATAAACAGCCCTGGTGGTAGTCCGGTTCAATCGGGCCGGGTGTTCGATGAGGTGAGGCGATTGCGTGAAGAGCATCCTGACACGCCACTCTACGCCGTCATCGAGGATCTGTCCGCATCTGGTGGTTATTACATCGCAGCATCTGCTGAGAAAATCTATGCCGACAAAGGCAGTCTGGTCGGGTCGATCGGTGTCAGAAGCGGCGGTTTCGGGTTTGTTGGCACGATGGATAAACTCGGCGTTGAAAGAAGACTGATCACGTCGGGTAATAACAAAGCCTTTCTCGACCCGTTCTCCCCGGTCAAGGCAGATGAGGTTGCGCACATGGAAACATTGCTCGAAGATATCCATCAGCAATTCAAATCGGCTGTCAGAGAGGGACGTGGTGAAGCGCTGAGCGACGACCCGGCCATCTTCAGTGGTCTTATCTGGACCGGTGAGCAGGCGGTAGAGAACGGGCTGGTGGACGGGCTTGGCAGCGAGATGACCGTTGCACGGGACATCTTTGAGGCGGAAAAGCTGGTTAACTTTACCCCTGCCGAAAATCTGTTAACGCAGCTAACGGGTGGAGTTGGTGTTAGCGTGGCAAAGCGCCTTCTGACCGAATTGAGCACGATACGCGTCGGCGAATAGCGCCAGCGTATACCCGTTTACCGTCCGTAAAGCCGGTAGACGGGCATGCCACTCGTCTGGTGGCCTCGCAACTCGATGTGTCGTTGCGCTTATATCTGCGTTAAAATTAGCGGCTTTGAACGCATGACTTTACCCGGCAATCTCTGGTCGGGTCAGCATGCCTGACAGGCTGCTTCCCTCAGTAATGACTGAACGCAAAACCCACACAAACAGTGAAATCGTTAACACGTCCGTTGTTTGCGGAGAAGCGGCGATGGACGAGGCTGGCAGGGCACTGGCGAGAACGTTGATAGCCGGTGGCAAACTGGCTGGCACGGTGATTTTTCTTAGTGGTGACCTCGGTGCCGGAAAAACGACTTTTTGCCGTGGGTTTATTCGAGAATGCGGGGTCACGGATCACATCAAAAGCCCTACGTATACACTGCTTGAGCAATATCCGACCAGCCACGCTCGTATCTGTCACCTGGATCTGTATCGAATTGCAGATGCTGAGGAGCTGGAGTTTGTTGGCTTTCGCGAATTGCTTGAAGAGGAGGCGTGCCTGCTAATCGAGTGGCCGGAGCGTGTTGCCGAGATCGACCCGCTGGCAACGATACGCCTGGATATCTCACATATTGATCAGTCTTCGCGGCAACTGAGCATTCAGTCGTCGGAGAGCCTCCCGGAAATACCAGTACCTTGAAGCACCGCGGCCAGTACTGACAGCCTGACAGTAAAGAGTCGGACATAGGAGCCTTGCCGAATGCGTACCAGGCTTCCCGTGATAACCGGCGATAATATGAAACGTAAATTACCGACTGGTTAGTCAAGAGCCTTGTGCCATATTGGTTCTTTAGTTAATCCGCCACGATTGCTAACGTAAGGGTAAGTGACTGCGTAGGACATGCGCTCGCGATAGTGTAATAGAAATGTTACAGTAAGATAAAACTCTGTTACAGGTCGATCAGTGTCTACTCCCTTCGATAGCAAGCGCAGGCGGTTTCTAAACTTGTCTGGACACACGTTGTGCGCCAGCACCGGTTTGCTGTTAGCTCTGCCAAAATCTGCCACAGCGGCGCAGACTCAAGTGATGGGTGTGCACTTCCATGAAGATCGCGGGCGCATGAAAATGCACCTCGATATCGACTCCATTCCGGCTTCGTTCAAAGTGTTCAAGCTGGAGAACCCGGATCGAGTTGTGATCGATCTTGAATCCAGCCGGATTTCCACTTTGCTTTCGCGCGAACTCAGGGCGCGTGGTACTGTCCGGCGCATCCGATATGGCAAACGCAATCATGACGATTTGCGGATTGTGCTCGATGTGAATGGCAAGCCGGCGGATGTCAGTGGCCGCACCTACGAGTTCAAAGGCACTTCGCGCAAGCGGTTAGTTGTTGATTTGGGCATGAAGCCGCTGACTGCAAAAGAAGCAGACAAGCCGGTTGATGCGGCCGATCTGCGCGATATCGTTATCGCCATTGACGCCGGTCATGGTGGAAAAGACCCGGGGGCGATCGGTCATTTGCGCACCCAGGAAAAAGAAATAACGCTGAGCGTTGCGCGAGAACTGGCCAAAAGGCTGCGCCGCCGAAAGGGTTTCAAGCCTGTGCTGATCCGCGATGCGGATCGCTACCTCGCGCTACAGGAGCGAGTCAGGCGAGCTCGCAGCAGCCGCGCAGACTTTCTCGTATCTATTCACGCTGATGCGTTCCCCGATCGCACGGCTCGTGGGTCGTCCGTCTTTGCGTTGTCCACCAGAGGGGCCAGCTCCAAAGCTGCCGAGGTGCTAGCCGAAACGGAGAATCAGGCTGACAAGTTGTTTGGTGAAATCTCCGTCAGTGACAGCAGTGCGGCACTGTCGCGCACGCTGATCGATCTGGCGCAAAATGCAGTGCTTGAATCCAGCATCGAATGCGGCAGTGTGATGCTCAAACATTTGGGGAAAATCAATCCGTTGCACAAGTCCACGGTAGAGCAGGCGGGTTTTGCCATTCTGCGTGCGCCGGATGTTCCATCGATACTGGTAGAGACTGCGTTTATTTCAAACCCGCGTGAAGAGCGAAAGCTCAGGTCGCGATCGCATCAGCGTAAGTTAGCCAATGCGCTGGCTGACGGGGTGGTTGAATATTTTATGGCCAATGCGCCACCGGACACTGTAATCGCCAGCCATATCAACAAGACACGCGGCTGAGTGTTCACAGACCGTTGTCTCGATTAACCGCTTTCTTCAACGTGTGGCTTTGATTCAGTCAGCAGTGTCTCAGAGCGGCATTCATCGGGCGACATTTGAAGAGCCGTTTGTAGTGTGCGGCCAGGTAATATACTGAATCCTGAAACGACAATCGGCTCTTGCGAGCCGATTGTCTGTTCCTGTTTGAAGCGCTATGGCAGCCCGCTGCTCAGGGCGACACTTCAGCCGAAAACACTTACATCATACCCATTTCCTTGTAGAACTTTTCAGCGCCCGGGTGCAGTGGCACGCCAATACCTGCAACACCGTCAAGTGCTGTTTCGACGGTGATGACTTTGCCTTTTGCATGGCCATTGTCGAGGAGTTTTCGCGCGGTTTTAGACCACATTGCCTTGGTGATTTCGTAGATGAGTTCTTCATCCTGATTGGCATTGGTGACAAGAATGCCACTGACGGCAACGGTGTTAACGTCATAGTCTACGCCGGGGTAGGTGCCAGCCGGAATTTTAGACGGGATATAATACGGTACTGTCTCATTGGCTTTTTTAACTTCCTCATCAGAGAAGTTGTATAGCTCCATGCCTTTGGTGTTGTCGAGTTGAATCATCGCTGCCACTGGTGTACCCGCGGCATAGAAGTAGGCATCGAGCTGGCCGTCGGCTAGTCGCTCGGCGCTTTGCGAGTTATTCAGTTCTGCTTCATCGATGTTGTCGCGGTTAACGCCATGATCACCGATGATAAGTTCAACCGCGATTTGCGTGCCTGAACCTGCCTGTGCGATACCAACCCGCTTGCCTTTTAAGTCTGCCAGACTGTCGAGTGACCCGCCTTTAGGCAGAACCAGGTGCAGGTCTTCCGGGTAGAGGTTGGCGACGATACGCAGATCAGGTTTGGCGTTACCTTCGAACTTGCCAATGCCGTTGTACGCAAAGTGCAGTGTTGCGGCTCCAGACAGTCCGGCTTCCATTTGCCCGGCCTGAATAGCGTTGACGTTGTGGGCCGAAGCATTGGTGGATTGTGCCATTGCAACCAGTCCGGGGACGCCGCAGTTGCCGCCTTCATCACAGGGCCTTGAACCGGGAGGGTTGGATATTGCGTTGGCGATGATTCCGCCAATCGGAAAGTAGGTGCCGCCAGCACCGCCGGTACCAATACGGAAAAACTTCATCTCCTGAGCTTGCAAAGCGGGTGCAGCGACAACAACGCCCAGCAGCGCAGCGCCTAAAAGATTCTTGATTTTGTACATTCTTTTGCCTCTCTCGAACACGTTGAGTGGTGAATCCATTTACGGGCTGAACCCGAACCCGCAGGTTAAACGAACGAAATTTCAATGTAAATCGATCAAGTTGTGAGACGACCACGATTCATTGAATGGCGAGAAGTTGAGTCGGTCGCGGCAGTAGATCCCGATCAGTGTGTTGCCTGTGGGTCAAGGCTGAGCGTTTGTGTAAGCGCACAGTTCGATCGGGTACGTTTTTATAGCGTTGTGAGTCGCTGATATCTTTGTGTGATCGGTGCAGCGATAATGCTAGCAGCCGCTACGGCCGGTTTGATTCAGGCGTGCCACGGTCTTCTGCAATGTCGTTTTGAGCAGATCGTTTCTCCGGTATGTTTTTCCTGCCAACAGAATTCGCTGCGTCGGTTACAGTGAGAAGCCCGGCGACACCATGTGACTGGCGTCACTATCTCGAGATTAGAAATGTCGGTGCCATGAGTTTCGTTATAAATGTATGAAAAGAGTAATCAACCGTCGTAGCATGAACATTGGATAACCATCATTAATTCGGGAATAAGGGGGAACCCGGCTTTTCTCAGCCTGCTGTGTATTGGTGGGGTGCAGAGCGTGGCTCGATGGCTCGAGCTACTGGCATTTGGCGTCTACGTCTACGACCAGACGAAATCGCCTTTGTTGGTGACACTGGTAACGCTGGTCAAGCTCGCACCGCTGGCCTTGTTTGGTCCGGTGGCAGGCACGCTGCCAGCGCGCTTTGCTGCTCGTACACTGTACATTGCGGGTATTGGAATCGTATTAGCCACGACAGCGGTGGGGCTGCTGGCATGCTGGCATGGCGGGCTGCTGCTCTGGCAGGTCATGCTTATTTCGTTTCTGGGTGGCGTGTTCTGGGTACTCGATTTTCCGGTCAGAAGAAAAATGATTGGCGATGCCGTTGCAGCCAGAGTTCTAAGCAAAGCTGTTGGCCTGGATACGCTGGCTAACAATGGTACGCGTATGCTGGGGCCGGTGATGGGCGGCGTGTTGTTGCAGTACACCGGGCTTGTAGGTGTGCTGGCCATTAATTTACTGCTCTATGTCATCTGTCTGCTGGTGGCGATTAATTTGAAACTGGGCACCGTGGCTGACGACGAGGCAGGCAACAAGGCAGACAACAAGGCTGGCCTGATAGAAAATATGCGTGAGGGTGTCACGCTGGTGGTAAGAAATCCCGTCTTACTGGCGACACTCCTGGTCACCGTGATCTATAACCTGTTTGGCTTCCCGATGCTCTCACTGGTGCCTGTGCTTGGGCGCGACGAACTGGACCTGTCCGCGTCGGTTATTGGTGTGCTCGCATCGATGGAAGGGGCGGGTGCGCTGCTCGGTGGAATCCTGTTTTTGATCTTTGGCCGAGTCAGTTTGTTTCGAAGAATCTATGTTGCGGGTGTAGCCGGCGGTTTTGTGTTTTGGTTGTTTGCGGCGTTGAGTGGAAGTCCCTACACCATAGGGTTGGCATTGTTACTGGTAGGTATTTGTTCTGCATGCTTTGCAGTGATGCAAACTACCTTGTTGATACTCAATTGCGAGCACCGTTTTCGCAGCCGGGTGTTCGGTATTTTGTCATTGAGTATTGGCGCCGGCTTTCTCGGGTTTTCACAGATAGGCTTGTTTGCCGGATGGCTGGGCCCACGACCCGCTCTGTTTCTGTCCTCTATAATGGGTTTGGTGTCGCTGGGGGCAGTGTGCTTGCGCTGGCCACAGATAATTGCTCTGCAACCCGACGCCAGCGATAATTCTGTTGATTGAGCTCCTGGTCGAATTTCTTTTCCTGCTAACGGCAGCGAGTTTCTTTAATCAGGCATGTCTTCATCGGCCCAGGGCAGCGCATGGATTGTAAAGCGAAAGCAAAACCATCAAACTTAACGCTATTCCCGGTGTCCTATTCTGTCCGGTTATACGACATTAACCAAAGAGCAACAGCATGACTTACAAAAAGTATTTAAAAGAGAGCAACTACGTCAGCGGTCAATGGATAGCGGCGGACAGCGGTAAGACCATCGACGTTACCAATCCGGCCACCGGTGAGAAGATCGGTACTGTTCCGGCATGTGGTGAAGCAGAGACAGTAAGAGCGATAGAGGCTGCAACGGCTGCTTTTCCGGCGTTTGCAGCAATGCCATTACTCGAGCGCGTCGGCCTGTTGTGGAAATTACACGACGCGATACTCGACAACCAAAAATCACTTGCCGAGTTGCTCACTGTAGAGCAAGGCAAACCGCTGGCCGAGGCGATGGGTGAAATGGCCATTGGGGCAGCGTATGTACGCTGGTTTGCAGAAGAGGTGCGCCGTGCCAAGGGGGAGATTGTGCCTGCCCCTGGAAACAACAGACGTATCCTGGTAACGCATCATCCTGTCGGTGTGGTTGGAATGATTACACCGTGGAACTTTCCGTCTTCAATGCTGGCGCGTAAAGTAGGCCCTGCACTGGCTGCCGGTTGTACGGTTGTTGCCAAGCCTGCCACTGCCACACCGTATTCCGGATTGGCCTGGGCAGCACTGTGCGAGGAGGTTGGTTTTCCGGCAGGGGTCGTTAACATAGTGACGGGTTCTGCGCGTGCTATCGGTGGCGCTATCATGGATTCTCCCGCTGTGCGTAAGCTGACTTTCACCGGATCAACAGAGGTGGGTAAAGAGCTGATACGTCAGTCGGCAGATACGGTTAAAAAAGTCAGTATGGAACTGGGAGGCAACGCACCGTTTCTGGTGTTTGATGATGCCGATGTTGATGCTGCGGTACAGGGCGCAATGGTCGCAAAATTCCGTAACGCCGGGCAGACCTGTGTTTGCGCTAATCGCTTCTATGTGCAGGCTGGCGTATACGACACATTTGTCGAGAAACTAATAGAAGCAACAGCAAAAATGAAAGTCGGTGATGGTCTTGCCGACGGTGTTGAGCAAGGTCCCATGATCGATCAGGAAAGTGTCGCCAAAGTAGAAGAGTTGGTGGCAGATGCAGTAAGCAAGGGCGGTACCGTTGCTCTCGGCGGAAACCGACATGCGTTAGGTCAAACGTTCTATGAGCCGACTGTTGTGACAGGTGCCACCCAGGACATGCGTGTAGCTAAAGAGGAGATCTTTGGACCGATGGCACCGGTATTTCGATTTGACAGTATAGAAGATGGAATAGCGATGGCAAACGACACAGAGTTTGGCCTTTGTGCGTATGCTTATACCCGTGAAATTGGCCAGATCATGCGTCTGAATGAGGGGCTTGAGTACGGCATGATCGGTATAAACTCCGGCTTGATCACAACCGTCGAGGCGCCGTTTGGTGGAGTCAAGGAAAGCGGGCTTGGTAAAGAGGGCGGTAGTCAGGGTTTGGACGACTACTTGGATACCAAGTACACCGCGGTTGACTATTAAGTAGACTGCTGATTGTAACTGTCTGCCGCGCTGATTCTGAGCGGCAGGCAGAGGTGTAATTGATCGAATCATCGTTGCAGTCGAATTGTTCTATTCACTTCAGTTGCTAAGTGTTTTCATTCATACTGCCTGGTTGCGGTTGTCATTAGCCAATATTGCGTAGTAGCGGTGTTATGGGTTAACGCTGTATAGCAGCCAAATACACTGGCGTATGACAATTGAATCTGTGTCGGTAGTACAGGCAGATTCCAGGGTCATGGATTGACCTTGATTTTCATTCCACTATAGAAAGACAATCATTAACGAAAATTCTTCCGCTACCGATATCAGTGCAGCGACCGGTGACGTCATGCTGCCAGGTAATAAATCACGCCCGAGTGCCCCGCCAATCTGGTTTCTGGCACTGTGTACCGCCAGTGCCGTGGTTGGCCTGACTATCCTAACGCCTGCCTTGCCACTGGTTAAAAGTGAGCTGGGTGTGTCAAGTGCCGCGGTACAGCAGTTGTTGACGGTCTATATGATTGCTCTGGCTACGGGCCAGCTTATATACGGACCCGCTTCTGATCGTGTTGGGCGTCGCCCTATTATGCTTACCGGCGCTGTGCTTTACACACTGGCGGGTATAGCTTGTGTACTAACCGAGAGCATACAACAACTGATTGTTTTGCGAGCAGTGCAGGGACTGGGTGCTGCCGCCTGCATGTCGATGGGACGAGCTATCGTTAACGATGCATTTGAGCGTAGTGAAGCTGCGCGACAAATGTCGACGATCAGTATTATTCTGGCCGTGGCGCCTGCATTGTCGATCGCCTTTGGCGGTGTGCTTGCTGAAAGCGCCGGCTGGAAAGGCACTATGCTTCTATTGGCCGTATGTGGCGTGGTGATGTTTATTTCAGCCTGGTTTCTTGCCAATGAGACTAACCTGAATCGACTGGATTCCATTAATCTGGCGTCGGTATTTAAAGCCTATGCCACCGTGTTGCGTAACAGGTTATTCGTGTGTTGGGCAATGTCCAGTGGTATGCAGATTGGTATTTTCTTTTCACTCAATGCGTTGCTCGGTTATCAGTATCAACGCCACGGTTACTCTCTGTCGGAGTTCGGTCTGTGGTTTGCGCTGACACCGTTGTGCTATCTGATTGGCAACAGTTGCAATCGCATCTGGTTTGTCGCAAGGGGTATTGAGCGTGCCGCAATGATTGGCTGTTCGCTGAGCTTGTTGTCTGTGGTGGCGCTATTTTCCACTCAGACACTGGGAATGACACATGCGCTGTCACTGGCGCTGCCGTGTTGTCTGTTTGGCTTTAGTAATGGCATTGTAGTGGCCAACTCTACCATCGGTGCGATCTCTGCCGCAGGGAAGAACGCGGGCACTGGTACCGGTATCGTCGGTGCATGGCAGATGGCAACCGGTGGCATTGCCGGTGCGGTAATTGTTGCGATGGGTGGTGCTCAGGTGTTTTCGATTGCCGCTGGTGCGCTGCTGGTGATGTCGTTGATTTCTGTGTTATCGATGATGTTTGTATTCCGCAATCGCCCGCTGAAGGCGTGAGTGTCTGATGTGAGTTTACTTGTCGCGGCGATTGCTACGCTCGTTATTGTAGTGTTCCAACTGTCGGCTGAAAAGTTTTACAGTTCGTGGAATGAACAAACGATAAAGCGGCCTGAGTAACCAGCCCGGCAGGTATCGACCGCGTTCTTCAAACTCGACGCGGGCTCGGGGATGGTCGAGCATGTGGTAGATGCCACGTTTGATCGGCCTGGCGCAGGTGCGCAATTCTATTCGACGCAGGTGTTTCAGGTTTTTATATCCGTAATGTTTGGGCGCGATCAGCCTCAGTGGGGCTCCGTGTTCAATAGTCAGCGAGTGTCCGTCAAGCTCGTCTGCAATAAGCACACTTTCATCAAGGCAATCTGCAACAGGTAATGAGGTTTTGTAGCCATCCTGGGCGACAAACACTATCTGTTCTATTTGATTCGGCACACTGCATAGTGGTTGAAGGTACATGTCGAAGAAATCTGCAAAGCGAACACCGCCCCAGGTGAGGCCCGGTGTTGACCAGGTTGTTACGCAATGAAAAGTCACTTGCAACGTCACGCGCTCAATTCCCGTGTTGTCGGGCTCACTTGTGCAGGGCAGCATCACTGTGTTGTTTACGCCATCGGGTGCGATAAGCTCAAGCGTGCGCTCATCGGGTGCTGACGGAAATCTGCTGGCATAACGAGGCAGCCCAAAGCGGGGGAGGTCAGAGCGTGGAAGCTGTCCGGGGGCTCTTAAGGCTGTGGCGACGGTATTATCAGACATGTCTTATCAGTGTGATGATTGATCGATACGGACAGATCGATTCGGACAGATCAATTCACACAGATCGGTTCGGAAAGATCAAGCCTGTTGTTGATGTCTTATTGTTAACCACGGCGATAAAAGTTTAATCGGAATGGCAATAAGCAACCCGGTTGCGGTGACTAATAGAAGCCGACTGATGCTGATATCCGGAGACCACATAATAATCTGATCGGCTGGTGGTAGGGTAGAATTCTGTCGATCAGATGGTACCCTGACGTTGATTGATTGCAATCATCCTGTAGATAGCAGAACAATAGTTGTGATGCGCAAGGTACACAATATTTTGAAACAGCACTTTGTATTAAATCAGTCGGGTGTGCGCCTGTGTCTGCATCAATTGCCGGCAAAAGGCAAACCGGTGGGAACGGTGATTTTGGCTCACGGAATGTTCTCAAACTATCGAACGTGTCGGGGGCTTGCGCAATATCTGTCAGATTGTGGTTACCACTGCTGGCTGCCTGACACACAAGGGCATGGTCACAGTGATGCTGCAGCGACTGTGGTGGACTATGAGACGATGTGCCTGGACGACACCGGCGCGGTACTGGATTTTTTCGATTCAGATCGTGGCAGCCAACTGCCAGAGGCAGGGCAAGGTCCCGATGAGTGTAAAAGTTCCGATGATTGTAAAGATCCCGATGAGTGTAAAAGAAGGGAAGGTTCTCCCTTGTGGTGGGTCGGGCACAGTGGTGGTGGGCTGGCTATTGCCATGTACCTGGCGCGTTATCCTGATCGTCAGAGACTGTTGTCTGGCATTGTGACTATGGCCAGCCAGGCTACTGATGCAGGTAGCAGTCGGCAACGGCGGCTTACTTTGCGTGTGGCCAGGTGGTTGCTGAAGTTTACCGGCGTGGTACCCGGTAAGCTATTACGGTTAGGGCCAGAGAATGAGTCTGCATGTGCAATGGATCAATGGTTGGGATGGAGTTTAACCGGGCACTGGTCCGGTGCGGATAATTTTGACTACTCTCGGAAACTGTCAGCCGTTCATTTGCCCAGTTTATCTATAGCCGCGCTTGCCGATCGATATATCGCACCGGTAAGCGGATGTGAGAGGCTTCACAGTTGGCTGGGTGGAGAGGATAAGACATTTAAAGTGTTTGGTAAGCATCAAGGTTACCGGGAAGACTACACGCACGCGCGTATTGTCAGTTCCCGCAATGCATCAGTGGATGTATGGCCATTTGTAAGGCAATGGATAAATGATCGCAGCTGATTAACCAACAGGGCGGGTGCAGAAGTAACAGAGTTAGCTGATCGGGGATCAGCGCCCACAATTTATCATCGAATTATTGGCCAGGGGCAGGCTGTTAGTTATTTTCTATTATTCATAAAAGTGCTACTGGTTAGATGAGCGGTATCAGCTATCAGGGTGCTATTTTCGTAAGAGCATTATTTTCGTAAGAGCGTATCAACTGTGTTCGCACAATTGCATAGTGCGGACGCTGAGTCGAGGGTAGCGCTCTTGTTTCAGCTTACGATAGATTGATAAACCAGGGTGCGAAGTTCCCGTCGCAACGGATAGGTTGACGAAGGCATTAGCTGTGTAAAAAGCACAGTAAAGAGCTCGTGTTTTTTATCTGTCCAGAAAAATGTACTGGCTGCGCCGCCCCAATGACATTCGCCAGCTGATGTTAAAGTGTGTGCTTTCACGGGATCAAGCACTACGGCAAAGCCGAGGCCAAATCCAATACCATCGTAATTAGTCTCACTCCAGACAGGCTGCCCCATGGCTGCCATGTCGCGGTTATCAGGCAAGTGATTGGTGCACATGTACTCAACAGTCAAAGGGCTGAGCAAACGCACCCCGTTCAGTTCACCACCGTTCAGAATCATCTGACAAAAGCGCGAGTAGTCATCAATGCTGCCGGTAAGGCCACCGCCTCCTGAATATAGCGGCGTTGGGCGTGTGTAACGGCTGCTGTGGTCTGATGATTCAAGTAACTGCAGTGGCATCGGTGCTTTGGCAGCCAGATCATTCCCGGTGTCGGTGCGGCCTACGTTGCCAAGGCCACCCCCGCCGGTCGGTCCATACAGGGCGCTGAATCGATGAGCCTTGTCCGTCGACACGCTAAAATCTGTATCGTGCATGCCCAATGGCTGCAGTATTTCTTCGATAAAAAAATCACGCAGGCTTTGTCCCGACCACACTTCAATCAATCGGCCAAGAACATCTGTCGAGACGCTGTAGTTCCACTGTGAGCCCGGTTGACACATGAGCGGTGCCTGAGCGAGCTTTGTAGTCATCTCTGCGAGATTATCTTCTGTGCCCTGAAAGTTGATGCGGCGTTCCCGGTACAGAGCATCGACAGGGCTTGATCGCATAAATTCGTAAGTCAGGCCTGAGGTGTGATTCATCAATTGTTTGACAGTGATCGGGTTCTGCTGTTGTTCAGTTGAAGTAATGCCTGCGTCACCGCCGCACCAGACCGGCGTATCTGCAAACTCAGGCAGGTATCTGGCAATTGGATCGTCGAGCTGAAAATGACCTCGTTCGTACAACATCATTGCCGCGACAGTGGTGATCGGCTTGGTCATGGAGAAAATTCGCACAATCGAGTTGCGATCAAATTGCCGTTGCTGCTCCTGATCAGCCATGCCTGCCGCTTCGAAAAATCCGACTTTGCCGCGCCTGCCAATCATAACGCTGGCACCAGCGAGGCGGCCGCAGCTGACTTGATGCTGTAGCCAGTCGTCTACCCGCTGCAGGCGATCTGCCGACAGTCCAAGTTTGTCTGGTGATTCTGATTCAAGCACGGAATAGGGACTCAACGTTGTGAAGGTTAGAAGTTTTCGAGATGCGTGCGCACGTCGAGTTCATGTGTCCAGGCATTCTTTGGTTGCCGATACAAAAACAAATAGAGTTCCGCCAGTCCTTCGAGCCCCACAAATCGTTCTTCGCCAGCTTTCTCCAAACGCTCAGGCATGCGCTCGCGCAGGCGATCTCCGTTTATACCGCCGTCGATGATTACCTGAGCCACGTGAATACCCTTTGGCCCGTAGCCCTTGGCAAGGCTTTGAGCCATAGTGCGTAAACCGGCTTTGGCCGAAGTAAATGCGGCAAAGCCGTCTTTCCCGCGCAAGGATGCACTGGCGCCGGTGAACAGGAGTGTGCCGTTGCCACGTGGCTGCATCTTTTTCAGCGCCTCACGCGCAAATAAAAACCCGCCAAAGCAGCCGACTCGCCAGGCTTGCTCAAAGTAGCTGCTGTCCATATCGAGAATGTCGCCCGGCATATTGTTACCAGCGTTATAGATAGCAAGGTCTACCGGTCCGATGTTTTCGGCTTCGGTAAACAGCCGCGCCACCTGTTCTTCCGATGTGGTGTCGGTGACGACGACGCTGGCATTGCCACCTGCAGCGTTGATTGATGCCACAACAGTTTCAAGCTTTGCCTGCGTCCGGCCAGCAACTATTACATGCAGGTTTTCCGCAGCGGCACGCTGACAGAGCGCACCACCCAGTCCGGCCACCGGGCCGACGCCGATAACAACCGCGGTTTTTTGTTTTGTCATCACAGTCTCTTTTAGTCGCCCTGAGTCGTCAGCGATAAACTCTGGAAAGCAGCAGGGCATAAGTTAATCATCGATCACATAGGCGATCTAATCAACAGCGTATTACAGCCGCACGGATTATTCGCGATAAATTGGGTTCTCTTGCCTGTTCTTTATCTACCCGCGATAAATCTCAACATTCTGTAGGACCCTGCAAGCACCCGCAAGCACCCTTTGGATTGGTGCAGTTCGCGTCGCTCACCAACACCCTATGTCCGGCCGCAAAAAACTCTTAGCTTCGTTTTTGGTTTTTCAAAAATGAAGGCTCCTGGCAGGGATGTTCTACTTGCGGGCCCCGCAATAGCCATCAAATTCATCATGCCGCGGGCACCGACACCATACGTCAGCACGAAATCACCCCCATGCAACCGGCACAGACAATGGCCCCCTGAACGCCCAGCCACCAAAGGTCACATCACCATTTATCCGCAAGCCAGGGAACCGTGCAAACAACTTTGGCAGCGCAACATCAGCTATCAATGCCCGTGATGCCGCAGCGCCCGCACAAAAGTGCGGGCCCGCTCCAAACGATACGGTTTTGCGATTGTCGCGGGTAATGTCAAACTCATCGGGGTGATCAAATACGCGTGGGTCGCGATTGGCGGCGCCAAACATAAAAAACACGCGTTGCCCTGTTTTAAACGCGTAGTTAAGTACGTTTTCGTCGCGTGCTACCTGACGCGGAGACATGCCAATGGGTGACATCCAGCGCGCGTACTCTTCAAACACCTGACGATAGCTTGCATCGCCGGCGACAATCTTGTCTCTCTGCTGTGGATGCTCCAGCAAAGCCCAGGCAGCACCTGCGATGGCGTCGCGTGGCTCATTCTGACCGCCGGAGATGACCAGTTTTATGTTGGCTCTTATCGAATCTATGTTCAAGCCGGAAGCCATTTGTGCGGCAAGCACGGAACTATCCGGTGTCTTTGCGAGGAGCGGCATCATTTGATCAATGTGATCATCGATAAAGCGGGTTGCCTCGTGGCAGCGTGTCTCGACCTCAGCCACTCCGGCATAGTTGGCGCAGCCATCAATCATATGCTGACTGACCCGGTCCATCTCCGTTGCCTTCATTTGTGTCAGGCCAGTGATCAGTTTTAGCGCCTCGCCGCTTACTGGCATCGCAAAATCTGTAACCAGATCACATTGCCCGGCGGGCTCGAGTTTATCGAGAATTTGATCAGTATGTTGCTCGAACAAGGGACGCCAGATATTGCGCACCGTCTGAATACTCAATGAAGGCATAAGAACCTTGCGCTCTGCCAGATGCTCGGCGCCGTCCTTGCGCATCATATTCTCCCCCATTAACACCGTCATCAAGCCACCCGGCTGTCGAGATGAAAATACGTCGATGCGCTTTTCCTGTGTGTAAATATCGTCGCGTCGGGTGATCAGAATGGCGTTGAGCTCCGGCACCTCAACGGCGGGCGCCTGCTGCTGAATGCTCCGTAAATCCGGATACGGGTCACTCCAGAACGCCTCGGGATTGATTGAATAATGCTCATGCATAAGCTTAAGGTCTCGCTCAGTACTCGCGACCATCATAGCGACTTGCGTGAATTCCTGCGCTGTGATCACACGCGCCAGGCACTGCACGCGGTGAACCTCACACCCGGATTCCGCCCGCATTGCCAGAACAGCGCTTCAGAAAAAAAACGCATCAGTCTATACTGTAAAGCTAGTGTGCAACCGAAAGTGAATTCTCACTTGTTCGCGGCGCGAGCTAAACGGCCGGGCGATTCAACCACTGTTCCACGCCTTCGGAGTCAATCCGGGGAAGGGAGAGCAGCAATTTAACAAGTGCGATCCGCTCGACCATCAAATGTCAGGAATGCCCTACACATTGGCATCCACGGTACGAGAGGTTGCAAGTGAAAAAAGACGCTTTTTATCTGCCGCAGGGCATGATCTATCTCGACGGAAATTCTCTGGGCCCAATGCCGGTGAACGCCGCATCGCGGGTACAGCACACTGTCAACGATGAATGGAAAAATCTGCTCATCACCGGCTGGAATAAAGCTGGCTGGTATCACCAGCCCCGTGTTCTCGGCGATCGTCTGGCGCCATTAATCGGTGCGACAGAAGGTACAGTTGTCATTGGAGACACTCTCTCTATCAAGGTCTATCAGGCACTGGCGGCGAGTTTGCAGATGCGTCCGAAGCGGCACGTTATTTTGTCAGACACCGGTAACTTCCCAACCGACCTCTACATGGCAGAAGGCTTGATTAAAAGCTTTGATCGTGGCGACAGCCCCACCCTTGAATTGAAAGTCGTCGAGCCGGAGTCTATCGCCGACCATCTCGACGAATCCGTGGCAGTGATGATGCTGACCCATGTAGACTATCGCACTGGTCGTATGCACGACATGGCAGAGCTTACCCGCAAAGCGCATGACAAAGGTGTCGTCGCACTGTGGGACCTTGCCCACTCGGCAGGCGCGTTGCCCGTGCATCTGACCGAGTGTAAGGCCGAGTTTGCGGTGGGCTGTACCTACAAGTATCTGAACGCCGGGCCAGGCTCACCGGCCTTTATCTATGTTCGACCAGACATCGCAGATTCTGCGGAGCCAGCGCTGTCTGGCTGGATGGGTCATAGCAATCCGTTCGCATTTGACCGTCACTACCAGGCAGCCCCGGCTATTGAACGCATGCGTATTGGCACACCACCGGTATTGCAAATGGCAGCTCTTGATGCCGCACTGGACGTTTGGGACGATGTATCCATCGTCGATGTTCGCAGCAAGTCAATTGAGCTCACAGAGCTGTTTATTGATGAAGTGGAGAGGCGCTGCCCTGAACTGACGCTGCATAGCCCGCGCGATGCAGCACAACGCGGATCACAGGTATCGTTTACCTTCGATGAAGGCTATGCCGTGATACAGGCTCTGATTGCAGAGGGGGTAATCGGTGACTTTCGGGCACCTGACGTCCTGCGCTTTGGTTTTACGCCGCTCTATATCGATAACGATGATGTGTTGAAAGCCGCCACGATACTCGAAAAAATTATGGCGAATCGAAGCTGGGATCAACCCGCGTACAAACAGCGCTCGGCGGTGACCTGATGTCTGACAAGCCCGATCTCGATGCCGGTGATGCTGCCGGTGAAGTAACAGACGCAGGACCAGATGGCGCTGAAATGAACTTCAGCGAAAAAATGAGTTACGCTGATTACCTGGGGCTCGACAAACTGCTGAATGCACAGCAGCCGCTCGGCGAAACCCATGATGAGTTGCTGTTTATCATTCAACACCAGACATCAGAGCTCTGGATGAAACTTGCGCTGCACGAAATAAACGCAGCTCGAATCGCCATTGCGGAGGATCGATTCAGACCAGCGTTTAAGATGTTGGCGCGCGTGTCGAAAATATTCGAACAGCTGAACAATGCCTGGGATGTACTTCGAACCATGACACCGAGCGAGTACACCTCGTTTCGCGATGATCTGGCGCAGTCTTCCGGCTTCCAGTCCTACCAATACCGATTGATCGAGTTTACTGTCGGCAACCGAAACAAAGCCATGCTTAAGCCTCACTCCCACCGGCCGGAAATAATACAAATGCTGCAAGCGGAGTTGCAGCTTCCGAGCTTGTATGACGAGGTTATTTTGGCACTTGCCCGACGCGATTTTGATATCTCTCCCGACGTGCTCGAACGTGACCCGTCGTCGAGCCACCGATATCACGCCAGTGTGGAGGCGGCGTGGAAATCGGTCTACGAATCGCCGGAACAGTACTGGACTCTGTATGAACTGGCCGAAAAACTGGTCGACTTCGAAGACTACTTTCGGCGCTGGCGCTTTAACCATGTGACCACTGTGGAACGAGTGATTGGCTTCAAACGCGGAACGGGTGGCACGGGCGGTGTTACCTATCTAAAGAAAATGCTTGAAGTCGTATTGTTTCCTGAACTCTGGCGTGTACGAACTGTGCTTTAACAGGGTAGCTATGCGTTATGCATCTTAACTGTGCATGATGAAGCATTAACAATGCTGTTTACTTTCACTTTGGAAAAAGATGACCGGATTTAGAATCACCGACTGGAACGACGCCTACAGCAATGGTCCCAACATACCCAATGGCAGTCACTGGCCGGATGCATGGGTAACGCCGGCTGCTGCCTATCGTGCCAGCGCCGAGGCCCGGGGCAGTTTGCAAACTGATATCAGCTACGGTCCTCACCAACGCAACTGCTATGACCTGTTCTACCCGGCATCAACCCCGAAAGGTCTGTTTGTGTTTATCCACGGCGGCTATTGGCTGGCGCTGGATAAAAGCTACTGGTCACATCTGGCGCAAGGGGCAGTAGACTCGGGCTGGGCTGTCGCCATGCCGTCATACGTGTTGTGTCCTGAAGTCGACATCAGTCAAATTACGCAGATGGTAGTGGATGCGATTACTCATTCAGCCAGCAAGGTCGAGGGGCCGATTGTGATCAGCGGCCACTCTGCGGGCGGACATTTGGTGACATCAATGCTCGACCAGCACACATCGCTGCCCAAAGAGATTCAGTCGAGAATTGCACATACGGTTTCACTGTCAGGCGTACACGACCTGCGGCCTCTATTGCGTACCAGCATGAACGAGAAGCTGCAACTCGATAGCTACAGTGCGGCAGTACTCAGCCCCGCACTGATGATTCCTGTCGTACCCAGTCGCTTTACAGCCTGGGTTGGCGGTGGTGAGCGCGACGAGTTCATCAGACAGTCGCAACTGCTCAGTAACATCTGGCGCGGGCTCGGCGCCTGGACCCAATGTATCGTTGAGCCAGACCGCCATCACTTTAATGTGATTGACGGGCTGATGGATAAAGACTCACCGTTAATGAAAACCGCACTCGAATTTTAAATCTACCAACAGTAGGTTGCCGGTGAGCGAAGCGAACCGCATCAATCCTGCTTGTCTGACAGGCGCGTCAAGTTTATTCGTTCGGGTGGTCTCGGTCAGGCGCAAGAGGCTTGGTAGCGCAAGGGGCTCAGTAGAAAGAGGAATACGACAGATTATCGTCCCGCAGATTGATGGGCCACTGCAGTTTACTGACCTTTGCTGGTAAATCAGTGCAGCAGGGCAACTGCATTGAGTTGCCCTGCGTGCAAATGTTTACCTATCAACCTGCTGGCGGGTTAGCTGGAAACTTTGGTACCTCACTATCGAGAGCAGACCATTCAGCTTTCGAGTCACACCAGATTTCTGCACCAACGCTGATACCTGATGTGTCGTCCAGTGTGCCACCTTTGATGAACAACAAGCCGTCAAACGCCTTGGCGTCTGATAGAATTGGTGAGCCGCAATCGCCGCAGAACTTTCTGTCGACCGGCATACCGCTGGTACCGCTTTCGGTGTAGGTTTTCGGGGTGCCCTGGATTTTTACTGAATCGGCGGGTACCCCCAACAACACAGAGTAGGCGGTGCCGGTTTG
This sequence comes from uncultured Granulosicoccaceae bacterium, assembly GCA_937957915.1. Taxonomy (GTDB): domain Bacteria; phylum Pseudomonadota; class Gammaproteobacteria; order Granulosicoccales; family Granulosicoccaceae. The sequence goes on from CALGNZ010000105.1 coordinate 34,413, forward strand.
CTTTTGGCAACTCTTACAGTGGCATGCAGCAACCATTGCCGGTTCGCCACTCACTTGATAGCGTATTGCCCCACAGAGACAGCCTCCTGCTAAGTCAGCCATGCGATTTTTCCTTTTGAGTTATTGAAAGTGTGCACTGGCTGCCTGCTTAACGCAGGCGATCAGAGACGCTATGAAGTATTGCAAAGTCTCGTTGCCTGCACCATTACCCGGTTGGGCGATACTGGACGCTTCCAGGCCAGTCTATTCATCTGCGAACCAGCACCTCTGAATTGGTCTGATCTCAAAGGAATCAGTGACCTTCCGATTCCTCGTCTGAGGTGCAGCTGTCCACTCAGCGCCAGAATCTCCTGAACGTACGCTCACAGTTACATCACCTGTCAGTCAAACTCGTTTCAACCATATTCAACCATATTCAACCATATTCAACTCGTTAACTAACAAATTGCATCGGGTATTCGTTGCACATGTTTTGCGGTATTGACTCTTAGTGTCAGCGCGGGCGTCGGTGGCCGTAAAGTCAGCCAGGCTGTTATTCAGCTGCTGGAGGCCTGGAATGTCAGTAACACAAATGGCTCCATGTCACCTGCCAACCCTATGGCTTCGCCGCGCTCTGTGGCAATCACTTTAAAACTGGCGTTAGCGAGCAGTGCGATCAGGGTTTCTTCTGGGTAATAGGTGTAGCGGCGGCCGAGTCGATCGCGCTTTATTCCGGATCCCGTTTTCATTCCAAGGAATAGCACCCCGTTCTGTTTTAGCGCGCGGTGTAGCGTTGGGAGTATCTCTATAAATTCACTTTCGGTGGCATGCAGCAAACTGAAGTTGGCCCATATACCATCATAGTGATCAACTTGGTCAATAGACTGAAATGTCGCCACCCTGGCTTCGAGCGCAAACTTTTCGTTGGCTACTCGTACCATTTCACCGGATGCGTCCGTCGCATCAATTGTCAGGCCGGCGTTTTTCATTGCGGCGGCAGATGCACCGGGGCCGCAACCCAGATCCAGTACATGGGCCTTTGCAGGCAGACGGCCAATAAACCGGGTTAGGGATTCATCGGGTTTTTCAGTTGCAGTCAGGTCAACGTAGTCGTCGATTTGTTTATCGTAGACAGCGACAGTTTCTTTATCCACAGTGGAGCGCTCTCTGAGGTAGTTGAGAACACCTTACACAGACTCGACGATAGTTAGAAGTGATATTCCACGCCTGTAGAGTGGACGCCGGGGAGGGGTATGCTACTAATAGACCCGAAGAAGCGGGGTGCTGGTGACGCGATCGCACCGATCCTGGATAAGCAACTGCTGACGGCTTATCAGCACGGCAGGAGGCAGTCGCCGCGGTCGTCTTTACCCCGGTCGTTACCCGGTATACTGTCTTAAGCCGATCAGTATCACGCTGGGTACAACAAGTAGTACCGCGATAACGGTTCTTGAATCAATCTGTGTTTCCCTGAATCCCCAGACACCAAGAATCAATGTGAAAAACGGCGTGCAGGCAACGATGGGACTAACCACCACCAGATCGCCAGACAACAGGGCGGTATTTAACACCAGCACCGCGACGCCGTAGAACGAACCCGATACCAGCATCCAAAAGATACCGGTTCTGGCAACCGACTCTGTTGGTGATTGCTGTTGTCGGTAGCGGTGATACAGATAGGCGAGTGGAAAGGATACTGAATAGGCAACCAGCGCCACAAACACAGGGCTGGGTATGAATTCCAACCCGAGTTTTGCCAGTGCATGTGATGCGGCACGGATGAATGCTGCACCAAGCGGAAAAACCAAAGCCCAGACCGGCCAGTTTGCTTTACCGCTTCCGCGCCACGACAACACTACAATCGAAGTCACGATACCCGCGGTGCCGACAGCGGTCTGCCAGTGCAGTGTTTCTGATAACAGTACCACACCCAGAGTGACACTGAGAATCGGGCCGCAGGCCCCCATTGTAGAAGCTATTGTCGGGCCGAGTATTCGAGTGCCAATCGTGCCGAGGTTGGCAGATATCAACGGGCGTATCAGTCCCGCGGCGGCAAGCAGAAAAACAGCAGGCGAGAGCCAATAAGCCGTCTTCATATAAAACGGTGCCGCCATCCAGTACAGTGACACCGACACACCGATTTGATAGAGCGTGACCTGCGAGGCAGGCGCGTAGTTCAGTGCCCGTCGAGATGTCTGGTTGCCCAGCGAAAACAGTAACGCAGCGATCAGCGCCAGCGCGATGACAAAAGTGTCGGAAGACAAAGCAGACGTTCCATTGGTACGCAAATCTACACAGCGTACTCAGTAAGCGGCGGTGAGGCGGCGATCAAAAAGCAGCGATCGTGGAGTCTACTGTAGCAGTGTTGCGGAAATCGAGTCAGGGAAATTGGCGCAGTTATGCAGCGATAAACCTAATATCTGCTATCCCCGATCGTGCCGATCCGAACCCCGGTGGGAGCAGTTCTCTGACCCGCGAACTTTAAGGTTTGGCTTTTTTACTGAGCTTGAATAAGCACCGACCCAAAGCGACAGGTTCGCGCAACGGAGTTGTTCTCCCACAGGCGCTCGATACTTCCGGAGCTACTTCACCATCGTGCCGCCCCGAACCCTGGTGGGAGCAGATCCCCGATCCGCGAACTGTGGGTTTTGGCTTTTTTACTGAGCCTGAATAAGCACCGACCCAAAGCGACAGGTTCGCGCAACGGAGTTGTTCTCCCACAGGTGCTCGATACTTCCGGAGCTACTTCACCATCGTGCCGCCCCAGAGTCCGGTGGGAGCAGATCTCCGATCCGCGAACTTCAAGGTTTGGCTCTTTTACTGAGTTCGAACAAAGCACCGACCCAAAGCGACATGTTCGCGCAACGGAGTTGTTCTCCTACAGGTGCTCGATACATCCGTAGCCACTTAACTATCGTGCCACCCCGGACTCCGGTGGGAGCAGATCTCCGATCAGCGAACTATCTGGATTAGAGGTCGGACCCTGGCAAGCTATAAAAGCCACCGACGCGGCAATTT